>CAVSHC010000014.1:0-291256 GCA_963727795.1 uncultured Alphaproteobacteria bacterium | reverse complement strand
CGGCTCAATCATTATAAGCCGAAAGGAGAAAAGGCGACCGCGCGCGATTATTTTTATCCCGCCATTTATTATAAGCCGCTTGGCATGAAGCGCAGCAATTTCGGTTGGGCTGCTTCAGAAGTAAGAAATGCCGAAAGGCTGAAATCGCATTTTCTCGATGTTTCTCAACTCGGATCAGCGCTGCTTGGTCCGGGTCATTCTTCGATGGAAGCACTGGCGGCTGTTTTGAAGACGCCAACGCAAAAAGGCTATTTCGAAGACTATGACGGTCCGATCACGAGCGAGGCGCTGGCTTATTGCTTTGATGACGTTGAGGTTACCTTTGAGATTTGGACAAGGCTTCGCGAGCGTTATCGCGCTCTCGGCATCAGCAAGCCAGTTTGGAATGTGTTCAGCCCGGCGAGTTTTGGCAAAGGCTTCTATGACGATATGGGCGTGCCGCTTTTTATGGAAGCGCATCCCGATTTCCCGCCGTCCATTTTAGGGATTGGCATGGTCTCGTTCTATGGCGGGCGCACGGAGGATCGCATCCGCAATCTGCCGGTTGAAATAATCGATACGGATTGCAAGTCGCAATATTCAACCTGCAATGCTTTGCTTGGGACGCAGGATTTGCTCTTGCCGGAGACATACGAAATCCGGTGGGGACGCACGCCGCATTTCCTCCATGACATTCTGCGCTGCGCGAATGATCCCAAGCTCAGGACCCCAGAGCAGCTAACACGAGTCAAGGCGCAAGCAGTTTATTGGGCGAGAACAGTGCAGACACATATCCTGCATCAGTCACTCGAGAAAAGCGACGAAGCGGATCAATCCGCAGCAGCCACTTGGGGCGAGTTGAGGGGAGTTGCTGAAGAGGCTCGTCGCCGGTGTGAAGCCAAGCCAAACGAGCATCTCTCAGCGGTTCGCACCTTTCTTGAGGATATAACTCTCGATGATTTGCGATGGCGCGAAACGTGGCGTCTTCCTGTCATGAAGACATTCGTGCTCATCAACCCGGCTGGCTGCATTCTGCCGTTCCACGCCGATTACGGAGGCTCCTCCACCAATATCGGCGACAACGCGTGCAGGAAGGGCAAGCCGGTTTGGTGCACGATCCTTGATGCAATCAGCTCAAAACTGAAAACCGGAAAAACGCCCGAGGTTCTGGATGCAATCACGATAGTGCGGCTTGGACGGGCGAGACCACCCCGAAATCCGGCATCGATCTTAAGACTGAAGATTTCTCGACCACCATCATCAACCGGCGCATCGCCATCGAGAAAAAGATGGAGAACTTGCCGAAAGGGCCGGATTACGATGCTCTCGACGGACAGCAACTGGGCCTGAAACTCATCGCCAGCTCCACAGCTTTTGGCATCCACGCCGAAATCAACGTCGATGAGAGAACCGGCGACTACTCATCCAAAGATGAGGACCCGGATGATGACGAGATTCTGGCCAGTGAAGAGAATGACGCTGGCACCACGAAGGAAGCCCGGAAGCGGAATAAGAAAAAGGGGTTTGAGGTTGATCTATACGCTGGCGAACCAACGGCAACGCGCATGCGCGTGGCCCATCTCGAAGAGCCGGGCCAGCATTTCGCCCCGCACCTCGCAAGCTTCATCACCGCGGCTGGCCGCCTTCTTCTCAGCATTTGCGAGCGCCTCGCCGCTGATCGCGGCACAACCTACGCTTTTTGCGACACCGACAGCATGGCGTTCGCACGGCCGCACGGCATGGAGCGCAAAGAATTTCGAAAGCGTGTGCATGAGATTGTGACCTGGTTCGCGCCGCTTTGGCCGTATACGCTGGACAAGGATGAGGACGGCAAACCCTTATCGATCCTGCAATATGAGAAGGCGAATTGGCGTCCCGGCGGGAAAAAGGGTGAATACGAGCCGCTCTATTTTCTGGGCCTCGCATCCAAGCGTTACGTGCTCTATCACCGCGTTCCCATGGCTGAAGTGCTGGAGACGGCAAGCGAACCTGAGCGGACGCATTGCTCTGCCTTCATTCGCGATTGTCTTAAGGGACAGGACTCGGAATATTATCCCCTGTTCCGAAAAATCTCGGCGCATGGCACAGGTGGATTGGAGCAGCCTGGCGATTATGAACACATCATGCCGAAGCCTTCGCTGGAGCTGGCCTGGCGGGTGCGAAACAAGCGCGGCAAGCTCAAGGGCAAGCTGCTCGCCTCAAATGTTCATTGCGAGGAAATGCTGCGCGATGTTTGGCGGAAGTTCGTACTCGCCACAGAGAACGATAAAAAGCTCGTGCTGACCAGCGCAGCCTTCGACCAGCCAATTATCTCGAGCGTTTCCTTGCGGTCCAAAGGCTATTGGGAGGATTTTGCGAGCCTGCCGGACAGACGGCCCGCCATGTTCTTCTCAACCATGCCAAAGCCCATTATTGCGATTTAGGACTGTAGCAGCGCCTATACTGAGATTATCGAGCGTGCTGATGTGTTGACTTATGGTCCCAACGCGAAAACCTTCGCGGACTTGGAGCCGCAGCTTCGAAGCGCCAAGGATCATACGCCATTCAGCCTCGCCAGCATCAACGCCGAGCTTGAACGCCTGGATGGAGAATCAGGAACGGGCGCACGCAGCTACATCCGGTTCCGCACATTCCGGGATTTCTTCACCGGCACAGGCTTTCTCGAAGCCCGCAAACGTGGTTATTTCGAAAAGCAGGAACATACCTCCGACAAGCCCGATGGAACGGGACTCTTGAAGCGAAAGTCCCTCATCATTGCCGGAAGAGTTTCCATCGGAAAACAGGGCAATGAGCTTCGCGACGATCTTGCCTCTGAAGCCTCAGGTGTGAAGGCTGGCCTTGATACCCAGACTTTCGAGGAGGCGACGGATTTCAACGCGGAAATCCTCAACAACATCGATCTGCGGGAGCTTGCAGCCCGAACGAAAATAGCTGCCAATCATCTGAGCGAGTATCGCAGCGGAAAAAAACCCTCGCACAAGGCTATCGCGAAAATTGTGCACGGCATTCAGGACATCCAAAACGGGACCCCCCTCAAGGATGAAAAGCTCGACCGGCGCAAGCGGCAAGATCAGCTTCGTGAGGCGATCAAATCGCTCTCTGAGCTTCGTGATCCAATGTCCATTGCTCAGCATTGCAAAGCCATCGAATCGGGCCGAGAGACAGGGTTGGACTTGCGCCGCAAGTCACCGGGCTTGGCTCGCATCATCGCCCGCCTCACTGCTTCCTCAAAGCAGCCGAAGGAAATTGCTGCACGGCTGGCGCAATTTATGCGAGGGGCGGAGTTGGAGGAGCCAGAGGAGAAGGCGATTGCGGAGGCGCTGGAAAGGGAGCGCAAATTAGCGAGAGCGTCTAATAAGAATGAGCACCTTCGTGAAATTTTATCGGATCAACGATTGCCGTTGACTACCGGGTAAAGTCCCGGTCCACGGCGCGCCTGCCACTCCCCCCCAGCGACTTGTTTACTTATTTACTAAGAGTCCAACCCCTGCTAGAGGTTCCTGCTTCGAACTTTTGGTGGCCGAAAATGTATTGCTTTTCAAGTGTTGATGACACAACTCATTGCGTTACCACAGCCAGGGATTGGATTTACTCCATCAAACCATTCATAGAGTTTGGGATGGGGCTTTTGGGTGTCGGTAGCACGATTTCAATCGGCGTGCTTACCTGGTGGTTAAAGCACAGCAGAGGTGAAATCCGAAAGCACCAGCAAGCAGAGAGCGAGCTACGAGCCGTTGCAAAAGAGGCTTTGGATGCACGTCAGGATGCAGAGGAAAATGAGCGTGGCCTTCGTCGTGACCTAAGTCTTCTAGCAGAGCAGTTAGCGAGTAGCAAAGCCCCTCTGAATTTGCAGCTCTTTCATCTTCAAGAAGAAAATGCACGTCTAACGGGTAAGCTTGAGATACTCCGCTCATCCAGTTCGGGTGACGGCGCACATTTCTGGGCTCGAAGCGTTGACCCCGCGAAACGCCCGACGGACTACGAGAAGCGCCTTCGCAACAGTATCCCAATCATACTTTTTGCCAATCAGAAAGGTGGGGTAGGAAAGACAACTCTCAGTACCAACCTAGCAGCGTATTTTGCCGCGCAGGGTGAGAAAACATTGGTTATCGACGTCGATTATCAGGGATCTACAACTGGCCTTATGCTTGCTCAATCTGGGGAACGCCCCGAAGAGTTTCCGTCGATGGTCGATCTGCTTTTTGCGGACACCCTCAATGATCTGTGGGCTGGCACGGCCATACAAAAAGTGGCTGGTTGTCCAAATCTTGATTATGTCTCCTGCTGGTACTCGTTCGAAAAGCTGGAGCGTCATCTTGAGTTTCTGTGGGCAGCAGACGAAGCAGGAGACGATGTTCGTTTTCGTCTCGCGCGAGCGGTTCTTTCCCCTTACGTGCAAAATAATTACAAGCGGGTTTTCATTGATGCTCCACCGCGAATGACAACAGGCTTCATAAACGCAGTTTGCGCAAGCACGCATCTTTTTATCCCAACGGTCGTTGATCGTGTCTCAGCCTCCGCGGTAGGCACTTTTGCAAGACAGCTCAAGGAGCTTAGTGACAGCGCAAATACTGTTATAGAGTTGGCAGGGATCATTGGGACGATGACGGCATCCCCAAAACTGCCGCAAGCCGCAAGTGAGGCCGTAAGCAGGGCCAATCGGGGTGCTCAGGAGGTGTTCAAGACCAAGAAGGATTACTTCATGACCGACGCCCCGCTTGTGAGGACCACGAGGATTTCGTGGTCCACAGAGCAAGGAATTGCATACTTGAAAGCAGACGCGAATACGCGTGAAATGTTCGAAGTCATAGGCAGAGCCATAGCGAAACGTGTTCCAACAAGGAGTAATTGAAATGCAAGCCAAACAAATGGCCGCATCACTCCATCATCTGGCGCCGCTGCTGGAAAAGAATGAGAATTCCGCGCAAGCCGCGCTGCTTCGTACACTGGCTGACGGACTTAACAAGGCAGGCACGGCCACCGTTGCCTCAACCATAAAGAAGTTTGAGAAACAATTCCCTGCGAGTTCGGACGCCCGTCGGTTGTCGCCTTCAGCTTTATTTATAAATCGCATCTCGATGGCCTTTCAAGCCTCCGGTTCGGCGACCGCATCAAAGGATTTTGCGGGTTTGGGCAGGCTACTCGATGAATGCGACGCGATCCCGCTCACCGAGCTATCCAAAAAACTTGCGGATGCACTGACCGCGCCGGTCCGCAAGCCAAAAACGAGCAAGGCAGAAACCGTAGATGTCCTGTCAATTGCTGATAATTTAACCACAGTTTCCAATGACAATGAACGCTTCGACCATCTTGTGGGTGAGCTTTCGAAGCTTACAAAAGCACACGTCTCCGATATTGCCGAAAAATTCTTAGGGTATAAACGTTCCTACAAGACTAAGGGTGACGCAATTGCAGCAATCAAAGCACGACAATTGCAGGATGCACTAGAAGCCAGTAGGGAACGGCGGATTTCGAAGATTTCTGTCTAACTATACTGCATCTTTTGATACTTGCTTGCGATTGTGTGCCATCGGGAACTAAATGCCTTACAAACCCAGTGTCCCTTGAGCCTCGACTATGAGCGGTAATGAAAGCCCGGTGGTGAGGTGGCTCAGGGTCGAATCCCGACTTTTTGTTAAAAGAATGTCGCGACTGCTTGACTTCGAACTGCGGAAATCCTGGGAAAAGCCTCACCTGCGGTCCTCCCATGCGACGCGCAGGCGCACCAGTGAGCCATGGCGCAAGCAGCTCCTGAGTGTTGCCCAATCCACTCTCTTCCGTTATGCTTAAGCATCAGGAGAATGCACTGAGGCACCGAGCCAATTTTTGCCATTGCATGTTTAACGGCGACAAGCTTGTAGTTCGCTCGGCGCTTGTATGATAGCTAAGAGTTCATGCGACACTATGATTCTCAATTCTAGCTTAAAACCTAGAAATCTGGAGAGATTATATGGCTATATTTCCGCAGGAAAAAGTCCACGGTTTAGTTACTTTGAACCTCGATGGCACCCTAATTGTGCAAGCAACAGATGGCCACGAAATAGTCCGACTTGATAGACTTGCGGGCCTTGTGTGGCGTCTTGCCGACGGCAAGACTTCTGTAGGAGATATTGCTCGTAAAATTTCAACGGAATTCGACATCGCCGCAGATAATGAGGCAGTTTGGGCAGCACTCGACCGGCTTGCTGATTCGGACCTTATCTTAGAGCGAATTACTCCACCGTCGGGAAGCGTCGCAATGTCACGCGGCCGTCATCTACAGATGACCGTTGAGACTGGTCCGGTTAAAGCGTCGCTTATAAGCGCTGCGGGCGTAATCGGTGGTGATATGGAAGAACAGATACAAAAAGGTGCTGAGCGGCTCGAAAAAGAAGTCAAAGGAAAAGAAGATCAAGCGAAGGAAGCCTCCGGGAAAGAATCTCAGGCCAAGGAGAAGCTTGGTAAGGAGGCTGAAAAACTGATGAAAGGGAAGAATAAATAGCGCGGCGAAACGCTGGCGTTTGAGGCAAAGACTAAGAACTGTTGACGCCCGCGAGATGGAGGTCCTGTTACGCATTGGCGCAGAGGCGTCTGATGGGGCAAGAGATGCGGTTGTTTTATGTCAACGATGATGTGCCTGAAATCACCACCGAACAGCTTAAGGGCGCCTGCATCGTGCGGGGCATTGAGTTTATCGAAGTATATGCTCCCGCCTTTCTATTTGATCCAGCCAGCCAGCTCGTGCATGGCGATCTACTCTACCGAGCCGCAATTTCGCTGGCGTCGATGCGCGTCGAGCAATTTCTGTTCTCCGAAGGCATTGCAACTTTTTATGCTCATCCCGAAGGAGTGTTCTTCGGTTACACCAACGCGCCGCTTTTATTCCAGCGAGCCGGTCTGCCCGTACCGCGTAGATTTCCTCTTGCGGCTCCGAATAGAGAATTGATACGCCGCCACATCAAGGCGCTCGGCGGGCTCCCGGTGGTTATTAAGCTTCCTGGTTCCGGCGGGATCGGAACGATGAAAGTTGAGACGCTTCCAGCCTTATTTTCATTGTTGGATCTTCTCTTCTCTCAAAAACAACAGCCGGTGGTATGCGCGTTCATCGATGAGGCAGTTCATTGGCGCCTGATCGTGGTCGGAGACCGCGTCGTCGCTTGCTACCGTAATGTTTCTGAAGAGGACGATTTCCGCACTTACGCCAGCACTGACAGAGCGGATTTCGTCAACCCGCCTACGGCAATGGCTGAACTAGCAATTAGAGCCGTCCAAGTCCTTGGCCTTGAATTCGGCGGTGTCGACATCCTTGAACACCCGAGCGGCAAAATCTATTTGTTAGAATCGAATTTCCCCTGTTTCTTTGGGCAACCCCAAATCGTTGCGGGAATCGACGTCGCGGGTGCAATGATCGACCACCTAATCGCAAAGTCTCATAGACTATCGGGGAGAGCACAAGACCACTAGCGGGCGCAGCCTTCCAGCGTGGCACCGCGGCGGTTGGGCAGAGCCGTTCTGCACTCAGCATCAGACATTCTTGCAAACAGGTCGAACAGCAGCTAACGGCCTCAACCACCATTACGGCTCGCCCTCTGGCAAGAGACGTTTGGAGCGACAAGCGAAGCTTAAATATCTAGTTAATTGGAAGGTGCAGGCCAACCTTGGGCGTGGCTATAGCCGACCGGCTTACAAGACCGGAGTCCATTTTGGAGGGGGCATTACAATAACACCCGCTGGCTGGGGAACCTGGACTCGAACCAAGACTAGCGGAGTCAGAGTCCGCTGTTCTACCATTAAACTATTCCCCAAACCGCCCGCCGCGCCATTACAGGCGTGATGGCCGGATCGATTTGAAACCGGAGAATGCGGCAGTTTTTTCGCCGCCGCAAGTGTTAGTTACGCACATGCGGCGTCGCCCGCAAGCGTCGCGCAAATTCCGCTTACGCCGAAGGTGGCATGAGCCAAGCACTCAACTTGTTTGCGTCCCTCCACGGGAATACATACTCTGCTGTAGTGTGCGTGCAAAAATGCGCGGCGTTCTGGGGACAGGGAAACGATGACGGAGAAACCCGCGGTCTTATTCGTGTGTCTCGGCAACATCTGCCGGTCGCCGCTGGCGGAAGCGGCGTTCCGGCGCGAGCTTAGGGCGGTCGGCCTGGAAGCGGATGCCGATTCCGCCGGAACAGGCGACTGGCATGTGGGCGAGGCTCCCGACAGCCGGGCGCAGGCGGTCGCGAAGCGGAACGGCGTCGACATCAGCGGCTATCGCGCGAGGCTCGTGACGCTGGAGGATTTCCAGCGCTTCAGCCATATCGTGGCGCTCGACCGCAACAACCTCGCGGTGCTCAAGGCCATGAGGCCGGCGGATGCGACCGCCGAGCTAAGCCTCCTGCTCGACTATGTCGAAGGGCGGGAAGGCCAGGCTGTCTCCGACCCCTATTATGGCGAAGACGCCGGTTTCGACGCCACTTGGGCGGACGTGACGGCGGGCGTCCGCGCGCTTGCCCGCCGGATCGCCGAAGCGCGATGAAGCAGCTCGCGGAAGCCGCGGCGGCCTTGCTGGGCGGCGCGCTGCGCGACGCCGGGGCTGTTCACGGGGGCTGCCTTTCGCAGATCGTTTATATCGCGCTCGCCGATGGACGCGAGGCAATTGTCAAAGGCGGCGGCGCTGCTCTCATCGAGGCGGCCATGCTGAAGGTCATCGCGGCCACCGGCGCGCCCGCGCCTGAAGTTTACGCGGCCGTCGACGGCATCCTTGTCATGGAGGCGATGCCGGCGGATGGCGGCTTGTCGAGCGCCTGGGAAAGCCTCGGGCGCGCGCTGGCGACGCTCCACGCGGCGAAGGGAAACGCTTGCGGCTGGCCGGACGATTACGCCTTCAGCTCCGTGGCCATCGAGAATGGCCGGATGAAAAGCTGGCCCGCCTTCTGGGCCGAACGCAGGCTGCTGCCGGGGTGCCCACATGTGACGTCCACCCTCGCGCGCCGCATCGAGGCGCTCGCCGCGGACATGGCGAACCGCCTGCCGGAACTGCTCGCGCCATCGCTCCTGCATGGCGATCTCTGGGGCGGCAACATCCTCGCATCGGGCGCGCGCGTCACCGCCTTCATCGACCCCGCCTGCTATTACGGCCATGTCGAGGTGGACATCGCGATGCTCAACCTGTTCGACCACCCGTCGCCCGCGTTCTATGAAGCCTACGGCGCGCTGGAGCCCGGCTGGAAGGAGCGGCTGATCATCTACCAGCTCTGGCCCGCGCTCGTGCATCTGCGCCTCTTCGGCAGGGGCTATCGCGGCATGGTCGAGGGGCTGCTGTCGCGCGCCGGGGTTTAGCGCAAACACCCCTTACCCGGCGCCCAGCGAAGCCGGCCGCCACCCTCCCGCAAGGGGAGAGGGTTATTCCTTGCGTCCCCTCTCCCCTGGCGGGAGAGGGACAGGGTCAGGGGGCATCGCCTCCCGCCCGGTCGCGCCCCGCTATCCGCAAGCGCTCGCCATGCTGGGCGCGCCCGCGAAGACGGATGAAAGCCCGATCCCGCTGAAGGCGACGCACGCCGTGAAGGAGGCGGCGGACGTCTACGAAACCCTGGTCCGAGGCGCGGCCAAGCGCCAGATCGGCGCCGGCCAGCTTGTCACGGTTGTGAAGATCGAGGATGGCTATGCAAAAATTGCACAAGAGGGCGCCCTGCTCGGCTATATCGAGGAGACAAAGCTTTTGAAGTTGAATTGGAATGGACAGGGAAGCGCGCGATGAAGGGATTGAGTTTTGCCGCCGCGATGCTCGCATTCGCGATGGGAGCCGCGCCCGTGCTCGCGGGCGATCTCGACCGGGCGAACGAGGCCGTCAAAAACGCCACGAACGAGGATCTTCGCACCGAGTTCCAGCGCCGGTTCGACGAACGGAAGCGCCCTCCGGCCGCCACGCGCTCGCTGGTTTCGACCCGCGGCCAGGACTCCCCTTTTTCGGGGATCGACGAGTTGGACCTGCTGACGGCCGCTCGCGGACAAACCCGCACCATCTACGGCGCGGACACCCGCGTGGACTTTTACAATATCCCCGAAGGCGATGTGAAAGATCTGGCGCGGGCTTCGGTGGCCCTGTTTCGGGCCGAGAAGACGCAGCCCTCGGGCGAGACGGTCGCTTTTAAGACGAAGCTGCTGAAGGATGCGCAGAAGCTGTGCCCAAACGAGAAGTTCGACACGCAGCCGAGCGGCGCTTTCTGCTCCGGCACGCTCGTCGGCCCCGACACCGTTCTGACGGCGGGCCATTGCATTCATGAAATCTCCAAGGATGACGAGATCGGCCCGCTTTCCACGGTGAAATTCGTTTTCGGCTACTGGATGGAGAACGAGACCTCCGCATCGGCGGACCTTCCGTCAGCGCAGGTGTTCACCGGCCAGGACGTGGTAGGCGGCGAGATGAACGATACGCGGGACTGGGCCCTTGTGCGCCTGGACAGGGCCGTTCCGGAGACGGTCGCCAAACCCGTCACCGATTGGGCGAGGGAGCCGGTTCAAATAGGCCAGGGCGTTTTCGTGATCGGCTACCCGAGCGGCATCCCCCTGAAATACGCGCCGGGCGCGCATGTGCGCGATAACTCGAACCCAGGGTTCTTCGTGGCCAACCTCGATTCCTTCGGCGGCAATTCCGGCTCCGGCGTCTACGATCAGGCCACCAGGAAGCTCGTTGGAATCCTCGTGCGCGGCGATGCCGACTATCTTGAGGACAGAACCAGGAAGTGCCGGCGCGTGCATTTCTGCCCGAAGAACGGATGCCGGGGCGAAGACGTGACACGCATCGGCGTGGTGCAAGCCCCCAAGCTCGCCGCCCGGAACTGAGCACGAGCCGATGCGCGGTTTCGTGATCGCCGCTTAAGCCCGCCACCGCTCATGGTCATTCTTACGCCCGATTTGCATAGCCTTGCTTTCGCGGGAGACTTCGCTTGCATGCGATGTTACGACGCTTCGAAGGCGCGTTTTGGGCAGCGGCGCTAGCCGGAGTAGATCATCCGATGGTTTTACGACAGACAAGAGCGTGCTCGGCAGGCGCGGTCGCATCAGCAATGACGCTGCAAATCGGGCGTCCATCCAAGCCGTTATCGGTGCTGACGGCCGCCGTTGTTGCGCTTTTTTCATTTCTCTTGCCCGCGAGGCAAGCGACCGCTCAGGAACTGAGCCTTATTCGCGATGCGGAGACTGAAGCGCTCATCGCCGATTATACAATGCCGATTTTCCGCGCGGCCGGCGTGGCGAGCAATAACATCAAGGTCCATCTGATCAACGATACGAGCTTCAACGCTTTCGTGGTCGATGGCCGCAACATGTTCATCAACACGGGCTCGATCATGCTCTCCGAAACGCCCAATCAGCTGATTGGCGTGATCGCGCATGAAACTGGCCATATCACAGGCGGCCACATCACAAGCCTCCGCCAGCAGATCGCGAAAATGCAGACGGCTGCGCTCATGCTTCAGGTGCTGAGCCTCGGCGCCGTGGTTGGCGGCGCAGCGACGGGAAGCGGCGACGCCGCGCAGGGAGGAATGGCCATGATGTTCGGCGGGCAGCAGGTGCTCCTGCGGTCCATTCTGTCTTATCGGCGCGCCCAGGAATTTGCGGCCGATCAGGCGGGCGTCGAATATCTGACGCGGTCCCATCAATCGCCGGCGGGCATGCTGAAGACCTTCCGTTTTTTTGCGGATCAATCGGTCGGTTCGCTCAAAGTCGATCCCTACATTCAGACGCATCCGGTCCCCGTGGAGCGTATCGCGCAGCTTCAGGAAATCGCGCAGCGCAGCCCCTATTTTAACGAGAAAGATTCGGCTCAGCTTCAGCTGCGCCACGATCTGGTGCGCGCGAAAATCGCCGCTTACACCTACAGGAACAATCCGCAGCGCATTTTGCGGCAATACTCCGATAATGGATTGCCGGCGCGCTACGCCCGGGCCATCCAGAAATTCCACACCGGAGGTTATCAAGCTGCGGCTCCAGCGCTTGACGAACTTATCTCCGCTCAGCCGCAGAACCCCTGGTTTTATGAGCTGAAGGGCACATTTCTAATGGAAAGCGGAAATGCGAAAGACGCCGTTGCGCCGCTCAGGAAGGCGGTGGCTCTCGTGCCGAAATCGGGCTTCATGCGTATCGAGCTGGCTCAAGCGATCCTGGAAAGCGGAAGCGGCACGCCAAATGAAGCGCTGCAGCTGTTGCGGGTCGCCCTTGTCGACGAAGACCAATCCTATCTCGGCTATCGGCTCGAGTCTGAAGCTTATGGAAAGTTGAACCGCTTGCCGGAAGCCGATCTTGCGTCTGCCTTGGCAAGCTTCCATCGAGGCGATATCAAGAATGCCAAGATGCTGGCCGAGCGCGCGAAGAACGGCTTGCCGCAGGGGACTCCCGGTTGGATCAAGGCTGATGATATTGTGAACTTCAAAATGGAAAAGGTGCGTGGCTAGTGTCCCGTCTCCGAATTGCCGCCCAATTTGCACCGCCCTCGTACGGTAATTCGGAGACACAAGGGACACTGGCAAAAAACAAGTTTCTAGTGTGGCTCATGTCTCGCAATTGCCTATGAGAACGTGCAACGAAGTTGGCAGGCAATTGCAACACGCGACACTGGAGCGCGTCCGGAAAAGCGCCAAGCGGTTTTCCGATAAGACGTACGACAAAACAAAATGTTAGAGCCCGCTTTTGATTCCATCAAAAGCGGATAAGCTCTAGCCGGCTCAAACTCAGCTAACCGCTTGAACGGTCGAAATTCCGGAGAAAAAAATGAATAAAGTTACGAAAGTGGCGGCCGCTGTTGTTATGGCTGCGGGTTTGACCTTGGCCTTTCACCGCGGCGGCGCTCCGGCGATCGCTCAGTCGGATAACTTTAGCGAAGGGCAGGTTAAATCGATCGAAAAGATCGTTAAGGACTATCTTGTCGCCCATCCCGAATTGCTGCTGGAAATGAGGGATGCCTACGAGAAAAAGGCCGAGACGGAGCGCAGCGAAACCACGCGTGCGCGCATGCCTGAGTTTTACAGCAGCCTTTCGAGCATGAAGAGCCAGTTAGCCCCGCTCAGCGCCGGCAATGGCGATGTCACGGTTGTCGAATTCTTCGACTACAATTGCGGCTACTGCCGGCAGGCTCTTCCCGAGGTGATAAAGCTTCTCGACACCGACAAGAAGGTCAAAGTTCAGTTCATGGAGTTTCCGATCCTCGCTCCCGGCTCCACCGAAGCTTCGAAAATCGCAATTGCGGCAGCCAAGCAAGGCAAGTACCTCGAATTTCACAAAGCCATGTTCGCCGCTGGACGCGCATCGAAGGAAACCGCGCTTAAGGTTGCCGAGCAGCTCGGCCTCGACATGGAGAAGGTGAAAGCGGATAGCGCATCGCCCGAAACAGAAGCCTTGATTGCGAAGATTTCGGAGCTTGGCAAGCGTCTGTTCGTCGACGGAACGCCGACATTTGTCATCGGGGAGAAGACTAATCCGGGCGCCGTAGACTATGATCAGCTCAAGCAATCCGTTGAGGAAATCCGGAAGGATGGCTGCAAGGCATGTGAGGCCGCCACGCCTGCCGGTGCAAAAGACGAGAAAAAGTCCTGACGTTTTTTTGCGCTGCGTCATAAAAACTGGTAACAGAGAGCCGCGGCCGCTTCGCTGCGGCACACCGTTTTGGCAATGTGCTGAACGTTGATTCGTTTCCAGAGGAGGCCCCCCAGCCCAGGTTTTGGGCTGCGGAGTGTCTCGTTTTCAGCGGAAGAACCACCCGTTAGCGCCAATGAAGCCAATATTCATCCTTAATGGCCCCAACCTGAATCTCATTGGCGAACGCGAGCCTGAGATTTATGGCGCGGGCACGCTTGCCGGCATCGAGCAGGGTCTTCGTGAACAGGCGGCGGGCGCAGACTTGGAGATCGTCTTTCGCCAGACCAATCATGAGGGCATGCTGGTCGACTGGATTCAGGAGGCGCGCCATGCGGCGTCCGCGCTTATCCTGAACGCAGGGGCTTATACCCACACATCCGTTGCGATCCTGGATGCGCTGCGCGCTCTTTCGCTGCCCGTCGCGGAAGTCCACCTCAGCAACATCTTCAAGCGCGAATCTTTCCGGCATCACTCCTATGTCTCCCCTGCCGCAACCGGCGTCATCTGCGGGTTCGGCGCGCAAGGCTACAGGTTGGCGCTCGCTGCAATGATCGAAATCCTAAAATCTTCCGCTCCATCGACCCGGGGTCTTCATGCCTGAAGCGGCCAAGAAAACAACGCCTGAGACGGCCAAAAAGAAATCGCCCAACGAGGACCTCATTCGAAGCCTCGCGGAGCTTCTGAACGAGACGGGGCTTACGGAGATCGAGATCGAGGAGAACAGTCTGCGGGTTCGCGTCGCCCGGACGATGACCATGCCGACCCACCTCGTTTCGCCCACATATGCGCCGGCCACGGCAAATGTGTCTCCGGCGAACTCCGCGTCGAGCCTCGAAAATCACCCGGGCGTCGTCACGTCCCCGATGGTGGGCACGGCCTACCGGGCGCCCGAGCCGGGCGCTTCGAATTTCGTCGATGTCGGCTCCGTCGTCCGGGAGGGCGATACGCTCCTGATTGTCGAGGCGATGAAGACCATGAACCAGATCTCATCGCCGAGGTCCGGTACGGTCAAACGCATCCTTGTGGAAAATGGCCAGCCTGTCGAATACGGTGAACCGCTCATGATTATCGAATAGGCGGTTATTTATGTTTGATAAGATCCTGATTGCCAATCGCGGGGAGATCGCACTTCGCATCGAGCGCGCTTGCAAGGAACTGGGGATCAAGACCGTCGCCGTCCATTCCACGGCGGACGCCGACGCCATGCATGTGCGCCTTGCCGACGAGAGCGTTTGCATCGGCCCGCCGGCGGCGAGCGAGAGCTATCTCAACATTCCCCGGCTTATGGCCGCCTGTGAGATAACCGGCGCCGACGCTTTGCACCCCGGCTACGGGTTCCTCTCCGAAAACGCGCGGTTCGCGGAGATTCTTGAGGAACACGGCGTCACCTTTATCGGCCCCACCCCTGAACATATCAGGATCATGGGCGACAAAATTCAGGCGAAGGAAACGGCGAAGAAGTCTGGCATTCCTGTCGTGCCTGGCTCGGGCGGCGCGGTTACGAGCAACGATGAAGCGGTAAGGGTCGCCCGCGAAATCGGGTTTCCAGTGCTCGTCAAGGCGTCGGCCGGCGGTGGTGGGCGCGGCATGAAGATCGCGCGAACGGAGGCGGATTTGCCGATCGCGCTTTCGACAGCGCGCGCCGAATCGAAAGCGGCCTTCGGCGACGATGCGCTTTATCTCGAACGTTATCTTATGCGGCCCCGGCACATCGAGATCCAGGTGATCGGCGATGGTCGGGGCAACGCCGTTCATCTGGGCGAACGCGATTGCTCCTTGCAGCGCCGCCACCAAAAAATCCTCGAAGAAACGCCATCCCCCGCCTTGAACGAAGCGCAGCGCAGGGAAATCGGCGAGACTGTCGCCGCCGCAATGCGCAAGCTGAACTACCGCAACGCCGGCACTGTCGAATTTCTTTACGAGGATGGCCAGTTCTTCTTCATCGAGATGAACACCCGGCTTCAGGTTGAGCATCCTGTCACCGAAATGGTGACGGGGATCGATCTCGTGATCGAGCAAATCCAGATCGCGGCGGGCGCGGCCCTGAGCTTCAGGCAGGAAGACGTGCGGTTCGAAGGCCATTCCATCGAGTGCCGCATCAATGCGGAGAATCCGACGACCTTCCGTCCATCTCCCGGCAAAATCTCTTATTTCCACCCGCCCGGCGGCTTGGGCGTTCGCGTCGATTCGGGCGTCTATGCGGGCTACACGATCCCAGCCTACTACGACAGCCTCATCGGAAAGCTCATCGTCCACGGGAAGAACCGTAACGAATGCCTTATGCGGCTGCGCCGGGCTCTGGGAGAGTTCGTGATCGACGGGATCGAAACAACCATTCCGCTGTTTTCATCTCTGATACAGCAGCCCGATATCGTCGACGGACTTTATGACATTCATTGGCTCGAAAAATATCTCCAAAAGCATTAGATTAGGGAGCTGAGGATCATCGAGCGAAGAAAAGGCCAGCCCGCAAAATATGGGATCGCCCTCTAACCTGACGATTGAAATCACGCCCCAGGTGCTGCTCAAAGCATATGCCTGTGGGATTTTCCCCATGGCCGAAAGCGCCGGAGATCCAACCCTCTATTGGATTGAGCCTGAGCGCCGGGGCATTCTCTCTCTCGAACATGTGCATGTGCCGCGCCGGCTGGCGCGCATCATCAAGCAGAACAAGTTCGAGGTTCGCGTCGACAGCAACTACGAAGGCGTGATCGAAGGCTGCGCCTCGTCGCGCGCGGGTCGCCGCACCACCTGGATCAACAAGCGCATCCGCGAACTCTACGCCGAATTGTTCGAGATGGGGTTTTGCCATACGGTCGAGACTTGGCAGGACGGCAAGCTCGTTGGTGGGCTCTACGGCGTGGCGCTTGGCCGCGCGTTCTTCGGCGAAAGCATGTTTTCTTACGAGAGGGACGCAAGCAAGGTCGCTCTCATCCACCTCGTCGCCCGGCTCAAATATGGCGGCTTTTGCCTGCTGGACACACAATTCGTCACGGAGCATCTACGCCAGTTCGGCGCTCAGGAAATCAGCCGGGCCGCTTTCCATCGCCGCCTTGAGCAGGCGCTTCAGGGCCTCGGAGAATTCGGACGCCTTCCGAGCGGAGCCTCCGCCATGGGCATTTTGCAGCTTGTCAGCCAGACGTCGAATGTCGGGTGCTCGACAGCGTGAAGCCCTGGGCTTTCCGCGAAGGTCCATCCGGTGAAAATACGCTTCACAGAACCGTCGAGCAGCATCTCATCAACTTCGATAAAGGCGCTTGTGAGCGGCGTTTCTGTTACGGGGCGGGTATAGCACGCCCGCGCCGTCACCTTCAGCGCGCCGAAAGTCACCGTCTGGCCCAGCTTGATTTCCAGCGGCGACACACGCCCGGTCACCTTGTCGAGCGCGGCGAACACGGCCACCGCATTTGAGATCCTCTCAGCGAAGGCCTGACTGCCGCCGCCGGTGAATACGCAAAGGAAAGCGACGAACGCGGGCAAAATCGAAAGCATTATCTTTCGCGCATTCATGACGCATTCCGATACGGTGAAACTTTGCGGACGGCCCACGGCCGGACCGTAGCCGCGGCCCGAGCCTGCCACAAGTTTTTTGAGCGATTGTGTCAAGACTTACCGGCGATATGGAAGCGGCCTATGCGGCGAAAGTCTGGCGAGATGCGCACTTGCCGATGGATCTCGCCCGAAAGCCGCACTCTCTCGTTCAGATCCGCGGTCTGAACGCGATGGCCGCTTCAAGCAGAAACGCGCACACGGCCAAACTGCGGACCGGCGGCAACACATTATCCGCATTCTGCCCACAGGTCGCCGATTCGGCTACCCATGGCGAAGGCGATCCTGTAAAAATGTCCGCTAGTGGGGCCATCATTGTGTGAATTTGTACCGAGTTAGGGGGCGTACAAAGCGATGACGGATTTGTCTGTATTTTCTTCCCGATTCGACTATGCGTGCAGGGCGAAAAGAATATCGCCGTGGGACGTTGCGCAGCGTGCAGGACTTCCAGCCGATGCGGGGCGGGATCTTGCCGAGACTGCAATTCATCTTCCGCTTTACCGGCTATGCTACGTCGCGGATGCGCTCGACGTGAGCCTCGACTGGCTTCTCGGCCGGATGCCGGAAGCTTCGCGCCATAGCAACTGAAGCCGGCTTTACGCGCCTCTTGCCTTTGCCGCCTCGTAGAACACGATGGCGGCGGCATTGGAGATGTTCAGGCTCTTGATAGAACCTGGCGCTGAAAGCGCGCAAACGGCGTCGCATCCTTCCCGGATGAGACGCCGCAAACCCTTGTCCTCGGCGCCGAAGAGGAACACGGCGCGGGGGGCAGCCGCGGCGTTCTGCGTAAAGCGATCGGTGCCTGCCGAGTCGAATCCGAGGCAGAAAAAGCCGCTCTCTTTCAAACGATCCAGCGCGCGCGCCAGATTGACAACGGCGATCACGGGGACGTGATCGATGGCGCCCGACGCCGCTTTTGCGAGCGTTCCCGACAGCGGAGGGCTGTGCCTGTCCTGCACGATCAGCGCTGCGATGCCGAAGGCGGCGGCCGACCGCAAGACCGCGCCCACATTGTGGGGATCGGTCACCTGATCGAGCAGGGCAAGCGCCGCCGGAGCATCGTCGGGAAGGCCATCGAGAAACTCGTCAAGGCTTGGCTGCGCCAGCGGCTCGACATGCAACACGGCCCCCTGATGCACCGCTCCACCGCCCGCGAGAGCGTCGAGGTCTGGCGGAAGGGCGGAGGTCACCGGAACCTTGCGCGTGCCGATCAGCGACCCAAGCTTCGCGGCGGCGTTGTCCGTAAGATAAGCGTGAATGACGATCCTCTTCGGATTCGCCAGGGCGGCTTCCACAGCGTGCAACCCGAAGAGAACCTGCTCAGACGGCAGCGAAGCAGGCTTCGATCGCGGCTGCCCCTCGCCGCTCCGGGGATCGCCCGAACGCCTGCCGCGCTGAAAGTCCCGTTGCTTCGATTTGTCGCGCTCCATAATTCCCCATCCTTGGCTGTCGTCAGCGCGCCGCAATGCCGGCTTCATTCGCGTTTGCAGAAGTTTCCGTGACCTCGAAAAGAGGCGCCATCGTTGTCACGCCTTTCGCAGCCGCGATCCTAAGATGTTCGCCGATCCCGAAGGCGTCCTCCGTTGTGCGGAGAAGCGAATAGTGATTGTAGGGCGTTGGGTCTTCGACATGCCGCGGGCCGTGGTTCGTCACTACGATCGTCGCGACATGGCCGCCGCCGAAATTGGCCTTCGAGTTGAGGCTCAAAGCCGCAGCAGCCCTGTGGGCCACCCGAACGGTAGGAATCTTCGTCGAAGGTGATGACGATGGCGATGTTGCGCCGCGCAGACCATGCGGGCGACGCCATGATCTCGTCGACGATGCCGCCAATCGCCGTGTCGCCGCGCCGAATCAGCGCCGCGTGGCTCTCAGGCCTGCGATCAATGACGCAGTCTTCGGGCGGGCTTGGCTGGGACGCGTAAAGGCCGTGCATGTCGTTGCATTGGTTGGGAATGATGTGCGCATAGTTGGGCAGCGCGCCCGTCGCAAGATCCGCGCGAAGCTGGCTCAGCGGAACCATCTTCCCGGCGATGTCCGGGTCGTGCCGTACGCGCTCGAAGTTTATGAACCCGTTATGTTTGGAGGCATAAAGATAATTGGGGCGACTGGGGCCGGGACTCTCTTCGCTCGGGTTGTTGACGGCGAGCGAGCCGGGCGCGGGCAGATCCTCGAAATATCCCTTCCAGGTTAATTTCGCCTCGGCAAGCTGGTCCATCAGGCTGCGCGCTGAAATCGAGTGGGAAACATAATTCGGATAGGCTGAAAAGGGACATGCGGTTGAGATTTTGAACGCCTCGCAGAACCAGGCGTCGTCGTCGTTGATGCCGAAGGTGTCGCCGCCCAGCATCGCGACGTAATTGCCTTCGCTTGGGTGAACCTCGCCGTAAAACTTCGTCGCGAGGCCATACTCTTTCGCGAGCTTGTTCAGCCGCGGCGCGTTCTCGCTGCCGATGATGTGCTCGTAATTCTTGTTTTCCCCGACAATGACGAAGATATGATCGTAGTGGGGTATCTCGCCCGCGTTTGCGCGCGCGGCGCAAAACAGCGGCATGAGAGCGGCAAGGCCCAGCTTGAGCGGCGTCATATCTACCCCCGTCAAAAATGCTTCAACGGCGCCACCTATAACAAGGCGGCCGCCCGGTGGAAAGGCATACGGCAAAGCGTTCCGCTGTGTCTAATTCCCAAGACCGCGCGCCCCATTTTCGGTAATGTGGCGGAAAACAATCAAACTTGGGGAGTTGAAATGCGAATCGCCCTGCTGTCGGACGTGCATGCGAACCGGCAAGCGTTCAGCGCATGTCTGCGGCATGCCGAGGAGAAAGGCGCGGAGCGGTATGTGCTGCTCGGCGATTTTGTGGGTTATGGCGCCGATCCGGTGTGGTGCCTCGACAAGACGAGGGAGCTGATCTCGCGCGGCGCCGTCGCCATCGGAGGCAACCACGACGCGGCGGTGAACGATCCAACCGTTCGCATCAATCCGGAAGCGCAATTCGTCATCGATTGGACGCGCGGGCTGCTCGGCGTGGAGGAACGCCGGTTTCTGGCGGAGCTGCCGCTCACCATCCCAGAGCAGGACCGGCTTTACGTGCATGGCGATGCAAGTGCGCCCGCCAAGTGGATTTATGTGCTGACGGTCGAGGAAGCGGCGCGAAGCCTCCGCGCGACGAAGGCGCAGGTTACGTTTTGCGGCCACACGCACAAGCCCGGCATCTTCAGCATCACCACGGCGGCGAAGATGACGGCGTTCAGCCCGGTTAAGGATATAGCCGTGCCGCTGCATGGGCTCCGGCGCTGGCTTGTCGTGCTCGGGTCGGTGGGCCAGCCGCGCGACGGCAACCCTGCGGCGTCATACGCCATGTTCGACACCGTGAAAAAAGAGATGACCTTCCATCGCGTGCCTTATGATATCGAAGGCGCAGCAGACGCGATCCGGAAAGCGCGGCTGCCGCTGTTCTTTGCCGACAGGCTGTTCATGGGGAGATGACGGGTTATGGCGAAGCCCACCTTGGAACCAGGCGGCGTTCTGGACGGCTTCGTCATGGAGGGCCTGATTCATCGGGGCGGCATGGCGCGGCTCTGGAGCGTGTCGAAGCCCGGCATCGACACGCCGCTGCTCATGAAAGTGCCGGTGCTCGGCGAAGGCCAGGACCCGGCGGCGATCGTCAGCTTCGAGATGGAGCAGATGATCATGCCGCGGATCGGCGGCCCGCATGTGCCGCAGTTCGTCGCCGCCGGAGACTTCTCCGTGCATCCCTACATCGTCATGGAACGCGTTCCGGGCAAATCGCTGTTGCCGCGCCTCCAGGATCTGCCGCTGTCCTATGAGGAGGTGGCGGATATCGGCTGGAAGATCGCGACAGCGCTCGACGACATCCATCGCCAGCACGTCATCCATCTCGACGTGAAGCCGAGCAACATCATAGTCCGGCCCACGGGCGAGGCCGTGCTTGTCGATTTCGGCCTGTCCCATCATTTGCAGCTCCCGGATCTCATGCAGGAGGAATTCCGCCTGCCCTACGGCACCGCGCCCTATATGGCGCCCGAGCAGCTGATGGGCGCTCGCCACGATCCGCGCACCGATCAGTTCGCGCTGGGCGTGCTCCTGTATTTCTTCTCCACCGGCGTCCGGCCCTTCGGAGAAAGCGAGCGCCTGGGCGTGATGAAGAAGCGGCTTTGGCAGGATCCGAAGCCGCCGCGTTGCCTGCGGGAGGACTACCCGCTCTGGCTCCAGGAAATCGTGTTGCGCTGCCTGGAGGTGGAGCCCGCATGGCGATATCCTTCCGCGGCGCAACTCGCTTTCGAACTCAGCCATCACGACCAGATCAAGCTGACCGCCCGTTCGGAGCGCCTTCAGGCCGAACTCGTTCTGGACGCGCATGAAGCGCCGCCTGAACCCCGACCTCAAGCAGGAATATACGCCGCGCACGGTCTCGACGCCGCTTCCGGCCGCGCCCATCATCGCCGTGGCGGTCGATACGGGTGAAAGCTCGACAGCGACCACCGAAGCCGTGCGCGAGGCGGCCGCGCGGGCGCTAAGGCTGCTGCCCTCTGCCCGGCTCGCTTGCGTCAACGTGCTGAAACAGAGCTACATCGGCACTCGCGACACCACCCTCGACGAGGAAGGGCACAACAAGCATGTGAATCGCCTAGTGGCTCTCAAGGCCTGGGCGGAGCCGCTGAAGCTCGGCGAAGGGCGCATCACCTATCACGTGCTTGAAGCGATCGACCCGGCCTCGGCGATTCTGACTTATGCGGAGCAGAACAAGGTCGACCAGATCCTGATCGGCGCGCGGGAGCACACCTTGCGGCGCTCCATTCTCGGAAGCGTGTCCGCCAGGGTGGCGTCCGAAGCGAGTTGCACCGTGACCGTTGTAAGGCCGCCGCGCAGCGACGCTTCCGAGCGCGCCGGGCGGGCGGAAGGGGAGACAATCGCCGAAAAAACGGCGCGTCCTGAGCGAACAATGTCTTAAAACCATGCGGCCCATGGTTCGACAAGCTCACCACGAGGTCCAACCTGTTGATATCGCTCCACCTCATCCAGAGCTTGTCGAAGGATGGAGCAAGGATTCCGGCTTTTTGACATCCTGCGGCTAGACCTGCCCATAAGGGGGCTTGTGCATGCCTATATGGCTGTAGGTGAACACCTCCACGCCTGTCTCGGTGACGCCGACCGTATGCTCGAACTGCGCCGACAGCGAGCGGTCGCGAGTTACGGCTGTCCAGCCATCCGAGAGCATCTTTACGTGCGGCTTGCCGAGATTGATCATCGGTTCGACGGTGAACAGCATGCCCGCTTCGAGGGTGACGCCTTCGCCCTGGGAGCCATAGTGCAGAATGTTCGGCTTGTCGTGGAAAACAAGCCCCAATCCGTGGCCGCAAAAATCGCGAACGACGCTGCATCGCTCGCTTTCCGCGTATTTCTGGATCGCGTAGCCGATGTCGCCGACCTTCGCTCCCGGCTTGATCACCGCGATGCCGCGCATCATGGCCTCGTATGTCACCTCGATTAGGCGTTCGGCTTTCCGGGGCGCCCGGCCGACGGTGTACATCCGGCTCGAATTCGCCATGCCAGCCGTCCAGAATGAGCGTGACATCGACATTGAGGATGTCGCCTTCGACGAGCATGCGAGGACCCGGTATGCCATGGCAGACAACATGGTTGAGCGAAGTGCAGCAGGACTTCGGGTAGCCCCGGTAGTTCAAGGTTGCAGGCACCGCATTGTGCTTCATGGCGAAGTCGAAGACGATTTCGTCGATGGCGTCCGTTGTCACGCCAGGCCGGACGACATCCACAAGGAGGTCGAGAGCGGTGGCGACAAGGGAGCCTGCGCGGCGCATGCCTTCGAAGGCATCCGGCCCATGGAGTCTGATTTTACCGTCGTTCGCGAACCTTAACGGCGCGCCATATTCCGTTCCGTGCATGGTTATGCCGTCAGCGCGCGGCGCGCTCTAGTTATGAGTGGGCGACAGGCCAGTCCTGCCCGAAAGAGAAATATGGCAGCTAAAGATTGAAGTCTCAACACTTGATGCCGCCGCCGGAGAAAAAGCCTTGAGGCGGTCTCCAATCGGCGCCGGAACTCTGCGGCGTCTTCCCAGGAATTTCGAAGAGTGACCCGGCCGTGGTTGTTGACTGGCAAGATGCAAATGTATCCTGCGCGCCAAAAAACGGATCATTAACCTGGAGCCCGCTTTTCCCGGGCGGCTGCTCGACGCGATTGGTTTGCCGTCCGGACCCAGGCGCCTGTCTCCTGAACATACACTTCTTTTTTGTGTTCGATCGAGTAATACCGGCTAAGGCGCAAATTTTCAATTATTCCACAAAAGACAATATCTAGATTGGAATAAGTCGCCTGCCTGCTCGTTGTTGGATGTGCTTGAACGCCTGTCAAGGTTGATAGTTATGAACATGGCGCGGATGGCTTATTGACATGAGACTCCCATACGGGGTGGCGAATGGAAATTGCAAAACCACGAAAGACAACAACATGAATGTCACCGTGTTATCTTTCGCGAAAAGACCGGTCATGCCTCAGGAAGAGATTACAGCCGCGCTTCTGGTGATTGGCGATGAGATTCTGTCCGGAAGGACGAAGGACAAAAATATCGGTTTTGTCGCCGAACACTGCACGCAAATCGGCATCCGTCTCAAGGAAATCCGGGTCGTCGCCGACGATGAGGATTGTGTCGTCAGCGCGGTGAACGCGCTGAGGCGGCGCTACACCTATGTATTCACGACCGGAGGCATCGGCCCGACACATGACGATATCACGGCGGACGCCATCGCGCGTGCATTCGGCGTGAAGATCGATGTCGACAAAAGAGCGGTCGCGCTGCTCCGGGAGCGCTACGACGACGCCGATCTGACAGCGGCGCGGCTGCGCATGGCGCGCATTCCCGACGGGGCCGAATTGATCGAGAACTCCATTTCGAAGGCACCCGGTTTCTGGATCGGCAATGTGCTTGTCATGGCGGGCGTGCCCGCGATCATGCAGGCCATGCTTCTCGCCGTGACGCCGAGACTGCAGACCGGTCCGAAGCTGCTGTCCGCCTCAGTTCGCGTGCACGCTCCGGAAGGTCAGATTGCCGCCCCCCTTGCCGCCTGCCAGCGGGCTTTTCCCGAGGTGGCGATGGGAAGCTATCCGTTCTTCGAAGATGGACGCTACGGGACCAGCCTCGTCTTGAGTTCGACCGATGAGGCCCTTCTCAGGTTCGCCAAGGCCGATCTCATCGCCCGGCTGAGGCCGGATTTCGACCTTTCCGAATGACGATGCTGAGCACACCGCCATCAAGCGTGCTGGCTGAAAGAAATTCGCATCCCGACGCTTCGCAGTAGTCGCGGAAATCCTTCTCCGCAAGCGCATCGGTGGCGAGGATTTGAACCGGCGTTCCAGGTTCGATAGACCGCATGGCTTTGCGCACCTTCAGCACCGGCAGCGGGCATGAGAGGCCGCGTGTGTCGATCTCGACTCCCTGCATGGTCTTGGCTGCTTGGCGCTACTCGGCGGCTCCCGCAGCCGGCTCAGGCATCGGCTTGTCGCGCCGCCGGCGGCGCTGTTTGGCGCTCGTCCCCTGCATCTTGACGCCCACAAGCGTGAAAAGCGCCGTCAGCAACAGGATGAACCCAATAACGAAAATCCACTGCGTAATGCTCAAGCTGCTGAAATTCCCGACGGATCTGGCGAAGAAATAGCCCGGAGCGAGCATGAAGGGCACCCAGGCTATCGCTGACGTCACGTTCGCAATCTGGAAGGTGACGTGCTTCATCCGCATGATCCCCGCGACAAGGGGAATAGTCGGCCGGATAGGCCCCAGGAAGCGGCCGATGAAGATGGAGAGGAATCCGTATTTGCGAAAAAAGAGCCTTGCCCGCGCGACGGCCTCTTTTTCACGATTGAGAGGCCAGTGATGCACGACCCTGGGGCCGATCCATTTGCCGATCCAATAGGTGACGGCATCGCCTATCGAGGCGCCCACGACGGACCAAAAGATCACCGTGAAAGGGTCGAGAAAGCCTTTCTGGATGAGGCCTCCGGCGAAGAGCATGAGCGCCGTCGCTGGAAAGAAGAGGCCGACGAGAACGAGGGATTCCCCAAAAGCAATGGCGCCCAGAATGGGCCCCGCCATATCCCGATGCATAAGCAGAAAAGCTTCGATGCTGTCCTTTATGCTGACATATAAGCTGCTTTCGGCGACGTCCACGAGAACCCTTTCTACTTCGGCGGTCGATGGGAGATGGTCTTCCGCCGGACTGCCGCAACCTCTTAAATTCTAAAAAGACTTAAGTGTGTCGCTTTAGGAATGCGCCACCCGGCCGCTTGCATGCGCCCATCTAAATGACGAAAGCGGCGCTTTTCCGCAATCTAAAACGGGCGTCTAAAATTAAGTTTATGCTGGCGGCGGCCGGGCTTCAATCCTGGATTGATTCAATTGCGGCTCCGGTGCAAAAGACGTGTAAACTCTTCCCTGGCTTCCGGGAGGGGCTTGCTTGTCTCGGCGAACACATGCGCCCCCAGGAAATGACCGGTCATCGCGAAGCCGGCCGTTATCTCTTCATGACATGGCGGCTCCGGGCCGGCCGCGCCAGTCAGAAAACGGGGCAGCGGAAGCAATTTGGCGTAGTAGGGTTCTCCCGCTTTCCGGGTTACGGCTTGCCCCGATTTCGGTGAGACGTAAGCAAGATCGTCGGTCCGCCCAGTGGCCGCGCATGTGGTCAGATTGAGCCCAAATCCCAGTTCATCCAGCAATCTGAGCTCGAACCGGATCAGCGATGCGGGGAAGCTATCGTCGCCGGCGGCGTTGAGACAGGCCTGTGCCGCGTCGAATAGCCTGGGATGCGGATCGCGCTCAGGCAAGACCAGTAACAGCGACGCAAGGGCCGTCACCCCGGCGAGCGATAGCTTGTCGTCGAGAACGCGTGAGGCCGTGGCCTCCGTCAACTCTGCCGTGTAGACGCCGAGCTGATCTTCAAGGCGCGCGCGCCATTCCACCCTCAAGCCATTGCCGGTTTGCAGGATGGGCCGGAACCGGCGGGAGCGCCCGCCTTTCACGAGGCCGCGCGCGCGTCCGTTGTCCCTGGTGAAGATATCCGCGATCACGCTCGATTCGCCGTGCGGACGGCCGGCCAGAAAAATGCCGTCGTCAGACCATCGCATGAAGCATGTCCGGGGCGGCGATCCTGGCCGTCATGTCTTCGGGAACTCCAGCCCCATTTCCCTGTAGCGCTCGGGATCGTCGCTCCAGTTTTCCCGCACCTTCACAAACAGGAACAAATGGACCGGCGCTTCTATCCCTTCTGCGATCTCATGGCGCGCTTCCATCGAGATTTGTTTGATCGCCTGGCCTTTGGCGCCGAGCACGATTTTGCGCTGGCTCTCCCGCTCCACAAAGATCGTCTGGTCGATGCGGACCGAGCCGTCCTTCCGCTCTTTCCAATCGGTGGTTTCGATCGTCGACGAATAAGGAATTTCCTCGTGAAGCCGCATGAACATCTTTTCGCGGGTGATTTCCGCCGCCCATTGACGCAACGAGGCGTCCGCGATTTGGTCTTCGGGAAAGAGCCAGGGACCCGCGGGCATCCGGCCGGCGAGGTAAGACTTCAAATCGTCCACCCCGTCGCCCGACAATGCGGAAACCATGAACAGCCGGTCGAGCGACAGCCGCTTCGACGCCTCCGCTGCAAGCGCGAGCAGCTTCGCCTTGTCGATCTTGTCGATCTTGTTGAGAACGGCCGCGAGGGGGATGCCGAGTTCCCGGGCTCGCTCAAGGATGGGTTCCGCCAGTTCGTCGAAACCGCGGGCCGCATCGACGACGATCACGGCCACATCGGCCTCGCGCGCCTCCGTCCAGGCCGTCTCGACCATGGCGCGGTCCAAGCGCCGCTTCGGAGTGAAAATCCCAGGCGTGTCCACGAGAACGATCTGGCTCTCGCCGGCGATGGCGATGCCGCGGATCCGGGCGCGCGTGGTCTGCGCCTTGTGCGTGACAATCGACACCTTCGCTCCCACGAGCGCGTTGACAAGCGTGGATTTTCCCGCGTTCGGGGCGCCGATCACGGCGGCGAAGCCGCAGCGAGTGCTGGCTGCGGCCGGTTTCTTCTCAGGCATGCTCTCGTTCCGCTGGCCAAACTGCTTCGCGCTTCAAAAGGGCCTCCGCCGCGGCCTGCTGAGCCTTTTTCAGCGATGGCCCCGCGCCCCGTTCGGGCTTGAGGCCCTTGACCGAAACCTCGACCGTAAAGCTCGGCGCGTGGTCGGCTCCGCTTCGGCTGACTTCCTTGTACTCCGGGAGCCCCTTCCTGTGACTTTGGGCATATTCCTGCAAAGCCGTCTTCGCATCCGGGGCGGGAGGCTCCGCCGTTGCAATGAGAGGCGTCCACAGGCGACTGCACGACCGCCGCGGCCGCATCAAAACCGCCATCCACGCAAATGGCGCCCAGCAAAGCTTCGCAGGCGTCCGCCAGAATGACTTCCTTCCTGCGGCCGCCGGACCGGGCCTCGCTCGCCGCCATCACCATGTATGGTCCAAGCTGGAGCCGCCGGGCGATTTCGGCGCACGATTCTTTGCAAACGAGCGCATTGAAATGCCGCGCCAGCTCGACCTCGCGCGCCGCCGGGAGGCGGGCGAACAAAAGCGCCGCGATGGAGAGACCCAAGACGCGGTCGCCCAGAAATTCCAGCCGCTCATTGTCCCGGCCGCCTTGCTCGACTCGCGCGCTCGAATGCGTCAGCGCTTCTTCGAGAAGGCTCTTATCTTCGAAACGATAGCCGAGAAGAGTCTCAAGCTCTTCGATGTGAGGCTTCTTTATAGCCACTTAGTGGATCACGGTCCCTATGCGCGACCAGCGAATTTCCATCGGCCAGAGCCACGGCGCAAGCCAGCTGGCGTTCTCGTCGATTGAGAAGAAGAGGGTGCGCGCTCGTCCAACGAGGTTTTCCTCAGGGACATAGCCCACGCCGTTGCCTTCGGAAAAGCGTGAGTCGGCCGAATCGTCGCGGTTATCGCCCATCATGAAATAATGATGAGGGGGCACGACAAACACGTCGGTATCGTCGGCCGCTCCAAACCGGCCAAACCGGCAAGTCTCAGAAAGCTTCTGAGTGAGGTAGGACCGCCCGTTCGGGAGAGTCTCACGGTACTGATGCACGACCTGACCCGGACCGCATTTCGTATCTTCGACGACGTCGGCTACGCGCTCGCGCTTTACCGGCTCGCCGTTGATGTTCAAGACCCCGCCGATCATCTGGATCCTGTCGCCGGGCAGGCCGACGAGGCGCTTAATGTAGTCGGTCGAATTGTCGCGGGGCGTCTTGAAGACGATGACATCGCCTCGCTCGGGGTCGGAAAACAAAACGCGGCCTTTGAACATGTCGAGGCCAAAAGGAAAGGAGTACCGGCTATAACCGTAGCTATACTTCGATACGAAGAGGTAGTCGCCCACGAGCAATGTCGGAATCATCGATCCCGAAGGAATATTGAACGGCTGGAACAAAAAAATCCGGATGACGATCGCAATCGCCACCGCTTGCAACAGCACGACGGCGAGATCGAAAGCGCTGCTCTCTTTTTTTTCTTGGGTGACTTCCGTTTTCACGCCCATCATTCCAATCCGGTTCTGTTTCGGGTGCGCGCCACGAAACATGGCTGCGCGCACATCTAAGATGAGCGCGTTCCGACGCCAGATTGCCGCTGATATTGGGTGACCCGCTCAGCGCCTGATATAGCTCATACGGCGCCGAAAGCAAGCGCGCTGCTGGAGCTGTTCCATTCGGGAGCGCCGGCGAGGCTTCTTGATTCGCCTCTTCCACGGCAGGCGGAACCAGGTCAGGCGGCCGCTGGCGCCGCCATTGCAAGTCTGGCCTGGCGGGTCTTCGACGACTTTATGGCGAGTGGCTTTGTTTCGTGAAGTTGCGCGGAAAGGCTGGTTCTTCACTTTCTGCCTGCGAAGAGCGCGATACGGGGAAGTCTTTCGGCAAAAAAACGAACGAAAATCAAGAAGTCAAGAGACGCTATTGTTGCGTAACATCAACACTACCTTCGATGAGACCCGCACAACCCGTTGAAAAACATAAGTGTAAACTTAGAAATGGCTTTGGTTGCAAGATGAAAAACGATAGGCCCGAGAAATGCTACCTTGGGTTTAGTGCGCCGTCATGTAATCATCCCTGCGGCGAATCCGTTCTTTTTTGGCATTATTCCCCCCTTTGTAGACCGTAAGAGGTAGCCCCTTTGATATCTGCGCTGTTGCGAAAGGGCAACATCGGCGGGTAGACCGGGGGTCTAAATCATTGGAAGCATTGGCTTCAGCCCGTCGCCAGCAGAAGACCTCTCCCATAAAGTGTAATAGATCTTTTATGCAACCTTGAGTTCATCTTCTCTTCATGCAATCAAGGCGCTCAGTTGCGTGCATCATCAATAAGGATACAACTTGCGAGAACAGGAGAGAGGATAATGACTCTCAGGAAATTCGCGCGGATGAGCGCCGTCGCGGTCGGCGCGCTCGCCGTTGCCAGTCAAGTCAATGCGGCGGACTTCAGCGCTGGACGCGGTTACAAGGATGCGCCCGTCTATGTTGCGGCTCCGGCCTGGACCGGGTTTTACCTCGGCATGCATGTCGGTGGCGTCTGGACCGATATGAAGACGACCGATATCGATGGCTCGTGGGCCGGATACGCCGGCGATACGTTCAATAATTTGGCTACCGGGATCGTTGGCGGCGGCCAGGTTGGATACAACTTCCAATACGGGAACATCGTGTTCGGACCTGAAGCCGATTTTGGCGGCCTCGGCGTGGCGCACAACCAGGGCGCCTTTGGTGGAGGCTACGGCTACTACTCCCGCGTCAACGACGGGTTTTATGCTGACGTTACAGGCCGTTTGGGCTACGCGGCGGGGCCCGCTCTCTTCTACCTCAAGGGCGGCTGGGCCATTTTCGATGGGGGCCTGGGCCTCGTCGACGCGGTTGACAGCTACGCTGCTTCGCACTCCAGCGCGGATGGATGGACCTTGGGCGGCGGCATCGAGTACAAGCTCTCGTCCGCCTGGAGCGTCAAGGGCGAGTATCGCCATTTCGATTTCGGCAATGTGACCGAAACACTTTACCCGGTGGGCTTTGCCTGCGATTCGACCAGTTCAGTTTCCGGGCTTTGCCGCTTCAAGCAGACCCTCGATGCGGATACGGTTACGGTTGGCCTCAACTATATCTGGGGCGGCACTTTCTACACGCCCTTGAAATAGACGCCGCCTCTTGGGATCGGCAGCGGCGCCTTTGGGCGCCGCAAGCGCTTCGGGTCTGAAGAACGGATGGTAAGGCTTTTCGCCAACGAAGTTTTCCCCTCGTGTTGCTGAATCCTTTCGATTTTCCGGCGCCTTGACATCTGCATTCCTCGGATTTGCAATTGCGCTTGCAGCTGAAGCCGGGGATGATGGGCAAGCCGGAACTTGCAGGCGCGAGGGCTTTTTGGCGTGACACATCTGGGCAGCGAGGATAGCGGCGGCGACCAGTCAGCCGTCATCGCCTTTCTTTCCAATCCGACAAATTACCGCGATGCCGATATCGTCAAGCTGGTGGGAACGCACGCCGCCATCGTTTTCCTGGCGGGGGACCGCGCCTATAAGCTCAAGCGAGCGGTGAAGCTTCCGTATCTCGATTTCTCCACACTCGAGAAGCGCAGGGCCGTTATCCAACGGGAGCTGGAAATCAATTCAAGGGCGTCGCCGGAGCTTTATCTCTCGACGATGCCGGTCACTCTCGTCCCTGGAGAGGAACGCCTGCAACTCGGCGGCTTGGGGAAACCCGTGGATTGGCTGCTTGTGATGCGCCGGTTCGGCCAGGACACCCTCCTCCATAAGATGGCCTGCGAAGGGCGTTTGACCCGCGAGATCGTCGTCGATCTCGCCACTGTCATCGAGCATTTCCACCGCCACGCTCCCGTTGTGGAAAATGCCGGCTTCGCCGTTTCTCTCGGACGCATCGTAGCCACTTTGGATGCATCTTTGTGCGGGCCGGTGGCGCAAGCGCGCGGACTGAGCGCTGAGGCCACCATCGAAAACCTCCGGCGCGAACTCAGCTCGAAAGCGGCATACATCGAGGAGCGCGAGCGCGAGGGGTTCGTTCGCTGGTGCCACGGCGACCTGCATCTCAAGAACATCGTTCTTTGGGAGGGCAAGCCAAAGCTTTTCGACGCAATCGAATTCGACGACGGGCTCGCCACGATCGACGTGTTGTACGATCTCGCGTTCCTTCTCATGGATCTCTGGCATCGCGGCCTTAAGCGGAAGGCGAACGTCATCCTCAACCATTACCTGCAATCGGCGTCGATCCGCGAGATCGAGGGACTCGCGCTGCTGCCGCTCTTTCTCTCGTTCCGCTCTGCGATCCGCGCCATGACCGGAATTCATGCGCTTGCGGTGTGCGGCCAGGCCGAGTGCGAAAGCCTCGTGCCGGAAATTGAAGGCTATGCCGCATTCGCAGCCAGCGTGCTCGAGCCGCGCCGGCCTCAACTCGTCGCCATTGGAGGTCTGTCAGGCGCCGGAAAGACGTCCGTGGCGCGGGAGATTGCGTCCGCCATAGGCTCGCCTCCGGGCGCGCTTCATATCCGGACCGACGTGCAGCGAAAGATCATGCATGGCGTCGCTCTCACGCATCGCTTGCCGCGCGCGGCGTACACTCCAGAAAGCCGTGACGAAGTCTACAAATCTGTGTTCAGGAAGGCTGAAATCGCGCTCGACGCCGGTTGCTCGGTTATTGTCGACGCGGTCTTTCCCGATGCGGCGCTACGCGCTCAGATTTGAGATCTGGCCCAAAGAACCGGCGCGGGCTTTCTCGGGCTCTGGCTTCAGGCGGATGCAAAGCTCCTGGCGGAGCGCGTCGCCGCGCGGGGAGAAGACGCCTCCGATGCCGATGGCGCCGTCATAGAAAGCCAGCTCAAAACAATCGAGCCGCCCGAGGATTGGATCAAGGTGGACGCTTCCGGCGGGAAGGACGCAACGGTGGCTGCATTGGAAAGGCTTTTCGAAGGGTTGGCGCGAGGATCTTGTTAGCGGCCGGGCGCCTCATCGCGCCCAGAAAGCCGCCCCGGTCAGGGTTTTCTTGCAGCGTCCGCCGGCCTTTCGAACTCTTCCGCGCAGAAAGGGCCGCCCTGGAAAACACCGCCAATCTCATCGGCCGGAAGAAGCGCTTGGGCTGCAAGCGCCTCCATCGCGAACGTTTCCGATTGACCTTCAGGTCTGTATCCGAGTTCGAGCGCGCGGCTGTTATCCCACCAGGCCCGCGCATTGTCCGACATGCCGTAGACCACCTCATAAACAAGGCCGTCGCGCTCAAGCCCGATCCGGATGAGCGAAACAAGGTCCTCCGGCTTGAGCCAGATCGCAAGCCGCCGCTCATCCGCAATCCGGTCCGAAACGTGCCCGATGCGGATGCAGAAAACGCTCAAGCCATATTTGTGGGCATAGAGCGCGCCGAGCGCCTCGCCAAACGCCTTGCTGACCCCATAGCGCGAGTCCGGCAACGGCGGCGCATCCGGCCCGATCGTTTCGGTGCGGCGATAGAAGCCCGCCACATGGTTTGTCGAAGCGAACACGAACCGCCGCACGCCCTGCTTTCGAGCGGCCTCGAAAAGAGTGTGGGTTCCGATGATGTTCGACCTGAGGACCGTCTCCCAGGAAGCTTCCACGGATTGGCCGCCAAAGTGCAGAATGCCATCGACGCCAGCCGCCGCCCTTTCAACGGACGCTGCGTCCGCGAGATCGGCGGCGAGGAAGGTCTCGCCCGGCTGCAGATCGGCAGGCGGCGTCAGATCCGTCAACACGAGGTCGTAGAGCGGAGGCAGCAGCCGCCTGAGCCTCGAGCCAATGGCGCCGGCTGCTCCTGTCAGAAGAACGCGCATCGCATCGGCCCGTGTCGCTTATGTCTCTCCGGGGATATGGGTCGGCTCGTGCAAAACATCGCGCACGTAAAGCTTTTTTATGAGCACGAACATCACGACCGTCATCGGCGCCGCGAATATAATGGCGACGGTGCCGAAGATGAAGCCGATGCCGGCTATCCCTAAGACCATGACAGCGGGCGGAATGTAAACCATCTGCCGCTGGATGAGGGGCGCGATGAAATTTCCCTCCAGGGTGTGGATGCCGAGATAGGCGGCAAGGGTCCAGTAGATTGGATCTGTCCCCTGGGTCGCGGCGACGAGAACCGCGGGAATGGCCGCAAGGATCGGTCCCACATAGGGAATGAATTCGGTGACGCCGGCAATCAAACCAAGCGCGACAGGTGAGGGCAATCCGATTGTCCAGGTCACGAAAGCGGACAGCAACCCGATCAGGACCATGGAGATGAACTGACCCTCCAGCCAGAGGCACAGGGCATTTCCGAGGTCCTTCACGGTCTCTTCGGCATCTGCCCGGCGTTCGCGGGGAAAAAGCGTCAAGAACCCGCTCAAATACATGGATGGATGGGCCGCCAGATAAACGCCAGCGATAACGGAGACAACGACGCCGGCGGCCACGCTCGTGCTGATGCTGAAAAGGCTGGCTATGATATGCGTCACGGGAATGCCGTTGGCGCCCAGGTGCGAGAGCATGAGATTGCCAAGCGGTGAGCTTTCCAGCTGGACCCTTATGCTGTGCTGCGCGGCTTCCATCCGGGCGACAACATCCTGGATGTCGAGCGCCAATCTCGTCCCGAACAAGTATCCCGTTGTCCCGGCCACTCCAAGGATCGAAAGCCCGGCGAGCGAGAGCGCGGCCCAATGCCGGAGACTGAGCCGCTTCTTCAGGGGCCGGGCGATGACAGTCAGGAGCACGGCGACAAGAACGGCGCCGAAAACCAGAACGAAGACTTCGAAAAAGATGTAGAGAAAGAGGAAGGCTGAAACAAAAAGAACGAAGAGGAACAAGGGCTTAAGGTAGCCCCCCTGCGCCCGAACTCGCACTGCGGCCTTTTCAACGATCGAATCCATCCCCGGCGACCCTTGGGTCTGACTGAGCAACGCCCGCCGGTCACGAATCCGGTGACTGGCGCGCTATATCAATGCGCGCGCCGTTCGGTTTGCTCCAAAGCGTCATCTTTTGATGCGGCTGCGCTTAAGGAGACCAGCCCGCAGGCGCCAGCTCAAATCCCTCGAACTGGAAAGCAGGCGCGACAACGCAGCTCACCAGCGTCCAGGCGCCGAGGCTCGACGCCGCTTGCCACGCCTGGGACGGGACGACGCCCTGGAATGCCTCGCCGCTTGTCGCGCCAGGCCCGAGCCTGATCCTTTTCCGGCTATCGTCGCTTTCGCAAAGTTCGAGGAGGAGAGGAGCGCCCGCCTGCCAGATCCAGATTTCCGTCGCGTCGATGCGATGCCAGTGGGATCGCTCCCCGGCCGCGAGAAGAAACAGGATGGAACTTGCCGACCCCCTGCCGCCCCCCGCCGGTTTGTCCCGCCACACCTCGCGGTAATGGCCGCCTTCGGGATGCGGCTGAAGGCCGAGCATGTAACCGACTTGCGCTTCGCCGAGCGAAGGGTTGCGAAAATCTGGGAGCAGGGGCGACATGGAAAACCTGTCTATTGATCGCGATCAGGCGTCCTTCTCCCACGGGGAGAAGGACAGGACGAGGGGCTTTAACCCGAATAATCAGGTGGTTACCCCTCACCCGGATCGCAAGCGATCCGACCGCTCCCACTGGGAGAGGCGGCGCTGCGATCCGCTACGCAGTCTCGCCCGCCAGCTGTTCGACCGCAAGCCGCACCTTCGGATCAAGGCCTTCCCCGCCCGCTCTCAGGTGCTCGATGATCGCTGCGCGCATGCGCGGATCCCAGAACTTCTTGAGGTGATCGGCGATCCCCTGAACGGCGTCCTCGCTTTTTTGGCTGGCGAAAAAGGCGCCGATCTGATTGGCCATCGTGACCAGCTTTTCAGGCCGCATGGCTGGCGCCCTCCGTGGCAATACGTTCTGGAACGGTGAATATCTCGAATTCCTCGCCGCGCATTACGGCGACTAGTGTGATCCCGGCGGATCCGGCCACGCGCACTGCCAAGGCTGTCGGCGCGGAAACCGCCGCGATGATGGATGCGCCGAGCTTGGCGGTCTTCTGGACAAGCTCGACGGAAATCCTGCTGGTCAAGAGAACCGCGCCTTCGGCCGCCGGCAGCCTCGCCGCCGCCGCCCCGCCGATGACTTTGTCGAGCGCGTTGTGACGGCCCGCATCCTCCCGCACGAGAACGCCGCGCCCCCGCAGCCAGAGGCCGGCGGCGTGAACGGCGCGGGTTTCGGCGTTCAGAGTTTGATGTTTCTCAAGCTCCGCCATCGCCGCCACGAGTTCATTTCCTGAAACGCTGGCGGCGGCGGTCGCGACCGGAGGCATGGCCTTGAGCGCCTGCGCGATGCTCTCTACGCCGCACAATCCGCAGCCCGTCGGGCCGAGAATGCTGCGGCGGCGGCTTGAGTTTCGCGCGGCTGCTGACGGATTGAGCCACATGCGCGCCTCGATGCCGCCCTCGACATCGAGGATTTCGAGACTCTCGATCTCGGATGCGCTTTCGACGACAGTCTCGGAAATGCTGAAGCCGAGCGCGAAATCGGCGAGGTCCGCCGGCGTCACCATCATGACTGCATAAGCCGACCCGTTATAAGTCAAGGCGACCGGAACCTCCTCGGGGATAGCCCGGCGGCCGGCGCTCGTCACCCCCTTGCGCCAGCGAAGCGGCGTCACCCAATTCGCCAGCGGCCAAGCCATTATTCCGCAGCCTCCAGCACCGCAATGCGGCGGCTCTTTTCAGAGAAGGCGCCGTAGGTCTCCTGCCAGTTGCTCGGGCCATTGGACGGCAGGACCTCCACGGCGGTCACCTTGTATTCGGGGCAATTGGTGGCCCAGTCGGAATAGTCGGTGGTGACGACGTTGGCCTGAGTCATCGGGTGATGGAACGTGGTGTAGACCACGCCCGGGAGCGACGCGGTCCGTGATGCAGGCGCGCAGGCTGGTCTCGCCCGAACGGCTCATCAGGCGCACCCAGTCCTTGTCCCGGACGCCGCGCTGCTCCGCGTCGTGCGGGTGGATTTCAAGAACGTCCTCCTCGTGCCAGACCACGTTCGCGGTGCGCCGGGTCTGAGCGCCGACGTTGTATTGGGTGAGCGTCCGGCCGGTGGTGAGGATCAGCGGGAAGCGCGGGCCTGTCTTCTCGCCGGTCGGCACATATTCGGTGATGATGAACTTGCCTTTGCCGCGCACAAAGCCGCCGATATGCATCACAGGCGTGCCCTCCGGCGCTTTCTCGTTGCAGGGCCATTGGACGGAGCCGAGCTTCTCAAGCTTCTCGAAAGAGACGCCCGCGAATGTCGGAGTGAGGCGCGCGATCTCGTCCATGATCCGAGACGGATGATCGTAGCGCATGGGATAGCCGAGAGCCTCGGACAGTTCCACGGTGATTTCCCAATCCTCCTTGCCGTTCTTCGGCGCCATCGCCTTGCGCACCAGTTGGATGCGGCGCTCGGCATTGGTGAATGTGCCGTTCTTCTCAAGGAAGGTGCTTCCGGGCAAGAAGACATGCGCGTAATTCGCGGTCTCGTTCAGGAACAGATCCTGGATCACAACGCATTCCATCGCCTCCAGACCCGCCGACACGTGCTTCGTGTTCGGATCGGATTGCAGGATGTCCTCGCCCTGGATGTAGAGGCCTTTGAAGGTGCCGTGCAACGCCGCGTCGAGCATGTTGGGGATGCGCAAGCCAGGCTCATGATCGAGCGTGACGCCCCACAGCGCCTCGAACATCTGCCGCGTCGCATCCTGGGACACATGCCGGTAGCCCGGCAACTCGTGGGGGAAGGAGCCCATGTCGCACGAGCCCTGCACGTTGTTCTGCCCCCGCAGCGGGTTCACGCCGACGCCCGGCCTGCCGATGTTGCCAGTCGCCATGGCGAGGTTCGCGACGGCCATGACGCTGGTGGTGCCCTGGCTATGCTCCGTCACGCCGAGGCCGTAATAGATCGCGCCGTTTCCGCCGGTCGCGTACAGCCTCGCCGCGCCGCGCATGCTTTCAGCCGGGACGCCTGTCTGCGCCTCCACCGCTTCGGGGCTGTTGCGGGGTTCGGAAACGAAAGCCGCCCAGTGTTCGTATTCGCTCCAGTCGCAGCGCTCGCGCACGAATGCCTCGTTCACAAGGCCCTCGGTTACGATCACATGCGCGAGCGCCGTCAAGACGGCGACGTTCGTGCCGGGCCTGAGCGGCAGATGATAGGCCGCCTCCACATGAGGGGTGCGCACGAGATCGATGCGGCGCGGGTCGATGACGATGAGCTTTGCGCCTTCCCGCAGCCGCTTCTTCAGCCGCGAGGCGAAGACGGGGTGGCCGTCCGTCGGGTTCGCGCCGATCACAACCACGACGTCGGCTGTGTTCGACGCTGTCGAAGTCCTGCGTGCCCGCCGAGGTTCCGAATGTGGTGCTGAGGCCGTATCCTGTCGGCGAGTGGCAGACGCGCGCGCAGGTGTCGACGTTGTTGTTGCCGAAAGCCGCCGCGGACGAGCTTCTGGACCAGAAACGTCTCTTCATTGGTGCAGCGCGAGGACGTGATGCCGCCCACCGAGCCCCGGCCGTATTTGGCCTGGATTCGCTTGAACTCCGACGCCGCGTAGCCGATGGCCTCCTCCCAGCTCACTTCCCGCCACGGGTCGTGATGGTCTCGCGGATCATCGGCTTCAGGATGCGGTCCTTGTGCGTGGCGTAGCCCCAGGCGAAACGGCCCTTCACGCAGGAATGCCCACGGTTGGCCTTGCCGTCCTTGTAGGGAACCATGCGCACCAGCTCGTCGCCGCGCATCTCCGCCTTGAACGCGCAGCCGACGCCGCAATAGGCGCAGGTGGTGATGATGGAATGCTCGGGCGTGCCGATCTCGATCGACCGACTTCTCGATGAGCGTCGCGGTCGGGCAGGCCTGCACGCAGGCGCCGCAAGACACGCATTCCGATTGCCAGGAAGGGCTCCGCCATGCCCGCGGACACCCGGCTGTCGAAGCCGCGGCCCCGAATCGTCAGCGCGAATGTGCCCTGCACCTCCTCGCAGGCGCGCACGCAGCGCGAGCAGACGATGCATTTCGCCGGATCGTAGGTGAAATAAGGGTTGGACTCATCCTTCGGCCGCCCGGACGTGGTTCTTGCCGTCATAGCCATAGCGCACCTCGCGCAAGCCCACGACGCCCGCCATGTCCTGCAACTCGCAATCGCCATTGGCGGCGCAGGTCAGGCAGTCGAGCGGGTGATCGGAGATGTAAAGCTCCATGACGCCGCGGCGAGATGCGCTTCAGGCGTTCGGTCTGCGTGCGAACCACCATGCCTTCCGCGACCGGCGTCGTGCAGGAAGCCGGCGTGCCGCTGCGCGCCCTCGATCTCGACGAGGCACAGCCGGCAAGAGCCGAACTCCTTCACGCATGTCCGTCGCGCACAGTTTCGGGATCATGTTTCCGGCCTCGGCGGCGGCGCGCATCATGCGACGTGCCGGCGGGCACCGTGACCTGCATGCCGTCGATGGTCAGCGTGACCTTCGCCTCGGCCTTCGACGGCGGCGTTCCGTAATCCGATCTCGTTGATCGCAGACATGGAGACCCTCCTATTCCGCCGCTTCCAGCCGGGGCCGATGGACGAAATCTTCGGGAAAATGGTCGAGCGCGCTGATGACCGGGATACGGAGCCAAGCCGCCGAGCGCGCAAAGCGAGCCGAACCTCATCGTCTCGCAAAGATCTTCGCAGAGCGCGAGATTTTGTCGCGGCGTTCATGCCGGCGACGATCTTGGTCCATCGCTTCGACTCCGCGCACGGAGCCGATCCGGCAGGGCGTGCATTTGCCGCAGGATTTCGAGGGCGCAGAACTCCATGGCAAACCGCGCCTGCTCCACCATGTCCACGGTGTCGTCGAACACCACCACGCCGCCGTGGCCGATCAAGCCGTCGCGCGCGGCGAACGCCTCGTAGTCGAAGGGCGTGTCGAACAGCGAGCGCGGGAAATAGGCGCCCAGCGGGCCGCCGACCTGCACCGCGCGAACCGGCCGGCCGCTCGCCGTGCCGCCGCCGATGTCGTCCACCAGCTCGCCCAGCGTGATGCCGAACGCCGTCTCGAACAGGCCGCCATGCTTGATATTGCCGGCAAGCTGGATCGGCATTGTGCCGCGCGAGCGGCCCATGCCGTAATCGCGATAGGCCTCGCCGCCCTCGCGCAAGGATGATAGGCACGCGTGGCCAGCGACAGCACGTTGTTGACGACGGTCGGCTGGCCGAACAGGCCCTTGATGCGCCGGAAGCGGCGGCTTGGCGCGCACCTGCCGCGCTTGCCTTCCAGGCTTTCGAGCAGGGAAGTTTCCTCGCCGCAGATATAGGCGCCGGCGCCGATCCGCACCTCCATGTCGAAGTCATGCTCCGAGCCGAGCATGCGCTTGCCGAGCAGACCCTCCTGGCGCGGCCAGAACGATGGCCTCGCTCATGCTCGGCCGCGTGCGGGATATTCGGAACGGATGTAGATGTAGCCCTTGCGTCGCGCCGGTCGCGAGGCCGGCGATGGCCATGCCCTCGATCAGGCAGAAGGGATCGCCTTCCATGATCATGCGGTCGGCGAAGGTGCCGCTGTCGCCTTCATCGGCGTTGCAGACGATGTATTTCTGGCGCGCGCTCGTCTCGGCGACGGTCCGCCACTTGATGCCGGTCGGGAAGCCAGCGCCGCCGCGGCCGCGCAGGCCGGAGAGGATCACGTCCTCGATCGTCGCGGCTGGCCCGATCTGCGATCGCTCGCTTGAGGCCCTCAAACCCCTTGTAGGCGCGGTAATCGTTGAGGCAGAGCGGATCGGTGATGCCGCAGCGCTCGAAAGCCAGCCGTGTCTGCCGCTTCAGGAACGGATGCTCCTCCGGCTGCCCGACGCGCAAGGCGTGCTCGCCGCCGGTCAGGAAGCCCGCATCGAACAAGCCCGGCACATGCGCCGCCTCGACCGGGCCATACGCGATGCGTCCCTGCGGCGTCTCGGCTTCGATCATCGGTTCGAGCCAGAACATGCCGCGCGATCCGTTGCGCACGATATCGAGCGCGATCCCGCGGGCCCCGGCGGTCTCGCGCACGGCCGCCGCCACATCGTCCGCGCCGAGCGCGATGGCGGCGGCGTCCTTCGGCACGAACACTCTCATTCGCCTGCCTCCGCAATCATGGCGTCGATTTTCGCCGGGGTGAGGCGCGCCACGAGCTTTCCATCGACCATCCCGGCGGGGCCGCAGGCGCACAAGCCGAGGCAGAACGTCTGCTCCAGCGTGACGCGGCCATCGGCGGAGGTTTGCCCGAAGTCCAGCCCGAGCCTCCGCTTTGCGCGATCCGCCAGCGAAACCGCGCCCACCGATTGGCACGCCTCGGCGCGGCACAGCGTGATCGTATGCTCGCCGCGCGGCTCGAAATGAAAATCGTGGTAGAAGCTGGCCGTCCCGTACACTTCTGCGCGCGTGAGGTTCAGCGCGCTTGCGACGAGCGGCAGCGCCTGTTCCGGCAGGTAGCCGAATGCCTCCTGCAGATCGTGCAGGATCGGGATCAAGGCGCCTTCCTGCGTGGAATGACGCTCAAGAATCGATCGCGTAATGGCCAGCACATCCTCGGTCACGTTCTCTCCCCATCCTTCTCTCTTTTTTTGAATGAAACAGAAAAACAAGGCCGAAATCAATAAAGCCGTGCCGCCGGTTGATAGGAATAAACGATCACACTTCAATGCTGGGTAGGTTGTAAAGCAAAGTCGCGGATGAACTTTTCAAAGTAGAATCCCGCAAGCGACGATGAATTGCTCGCGTCAATGGAGCTCGGCCGCACATCGATTTCGAGATTGGCGAGAAGTTCGAGACTCTTCCTCCGGGGTGCGGCATCATCCGAGCGTTTCCAGATCGAAGGTCACGCCCTGCGCGAGCGGCAGCGACGCGCCATAGTTGATCGTGTTGGTGGCCCGCCGCATGTAAAGCTTCCAGGAGTCGGAGCCGGATTCGCGCCCGCCGCCGGTTTCCTTCTCGCCGCCGAAAGCGCCGCCGATTTCGGCGCCCGACGGGCCGATATTCACGTTGGCGATGCCGCAATCGGAGCCGTGCGCCGACAGGAACACCTCCGCCTCGCGCAGGTCGTTGGTGAAGATCGAGGATGACAGCCCCTGAGGCACGGCGTTGTGCAGCCGGATGGCGTCGTCGAGGTCGCGATAGCGCATGACGTACAAGATCGGCGCGAAGGTTTCCTTCAGCACCGGCCCCGCCTGCGCTGGCATTTCAGCCAAGGCGGGCTGCACATAGAAGGCCGCTGGCGGCAAACCTTCGCTGATGCGCGCGCCGCCCGTCACCGCCCCGCCCCCGGCCTTCGCCTCGCTAAGAGCAGTCTGCATGGCGGCAAACGCATTGCCGTCGATGAGCGGGCCGATGAGCGTTCCCTCGTCGAGAGGGTCGCCAATCTTCACGGACGCGTATGCTCTTTTGAGCGAGGGAATGAAGCGCTCATAGATGCTCTCATGGACGAAAAGCCGCCTGAGCGTGGTGCAGCGCTGGCCCGCGGTTCCCATCGCCGCGAAAGCGACGGCGCGCAAGGTCAGGTCGAGATCGGCCGACGGGCAGACGATCGCGCCATTGTTGCCGCCGAGTTCGAGGATCGCTCGCGCGAATCGTTGCGCCAGGCGAGGGGCGATGGCGCGGCCCATCGTTGTCGAGCCGGTCGCCGAGACAAGCGGGACGAGGGGATGACTGGCCAACGCCTCTCCCGCCTCACGCCCGCCAACAATGACGGCAGAAAGGCCATCGGGCGCGCGTTCCCCTCCTCGCGGAAGCGCTTCAAGGCCCGCTCGAAAAGCGAGTGGGCGGCGAGCGCGGTGAGAGGCGTCTTCTCCGACGGCTTCCACACGCAGGCGTTGCCGCAGACAAGCGCGAGCGCCGCGTTCCAGGCCCAGACCGCAACCGGGAAGTTGAAAGCGGAGATGATGCCGGTGACGCCGAGCGGATGCCACGTCTCCATCATGCGATGCTCGCCGCGCTCGCTGGCGATGGTGAGGCCATAAAGCTGGCGTGAGAGGCCGGCGGCGAAATCGCAGATGTCGATCATCTCCTGAACTTCGCCGAGGCCCTCGGAGACGATCTTGCCAGCCTCGATGGAGACAAGCCTGGCGAGCGCGGTCTTGTTTGCTCGGAGTTCATTGCCGAGCAGCCGCGCAAGCTCTCCGCGCTTCGGCGGCGGAACGTTGCGCCATTCGAGATAGGCGGCATGGGCGGCCTTGATCGCGCCGTCGATTTCGGCGGCGCTCGCAGGGCTAACATGGGCTATCGTCTCGCCCGAGATGGGGGAGCGCGCCTCGATTGACCCGGCGGAAGCGGCGGACGGCGTGAGGCCGAACCCGGCCAGGAGAGACCGGACATCGGCAGCGAGGTTCTCCGGGGAAGGAACGGCTTTCATGATCTTGTCTTTCCCTTAACGAGCTTAAGAACGGCACGGCTGCTTTGCTTGATACTTGGAAGCAAACCCGCTAGCTTCAAAATCAATATATTGGAACGCCTGATGATCAGCGTAACTGCGGGACGAAGGCCTTGAGTGAGGCGGATTTCGTAACGTTCGGGCCGGAGGAGCTTGCCCGCTCGCAGGCGCTCCAGGAGCGGTTCCGCGTGACTTTCCCTGAGGTCTTCGGCGATCCAGGAGCGCCGCGAACCGTCGTCATCGTCCCGAGCATCACGTTCGACCGCGAAGTGATGTCGAGGGTGGCGGGCGTTCATCATTACGAGGAGCGCCTGCTTTGCCTCCTCCTCCTGCTCCGCTTCCCGCGAACGCGCGTCATCTACGTAACCAGCACGCCTATCGCCGAACCGATCATCGACTATTACCTGCATTTGCTTCCGGGCATACCAGGGCAGCACGCCCGCAAGCGTCTCGAACTCTTGTCCTGCTATGACCGGTCCGACATGCCCCTGACCGCCAAGATCCTCGCGCGGCCGCGCCTGCTGAAGACCATCAAGGACTTGATCGCCGATCCGGAGTTCGCGCATATCACCTTCTTCACGGTCACCTCCCTTGAGAAGAAGCTCGCCCTTAAGCTCGACCTGCCGATCTACGGCTGCGACCCCGATCTCGCCTGCTGGGGCTCCAAGAGCGGATCGCGCAAAATCTTCAGGGAAGCCGGGATCGATATGCCGGCCGGGTTTGAGGATTTGCGGGACGGCGAGGACATCGCGGAGGCGCTCGCCCAACTCAAGGCCATGAAGCCGCAACTGCGGCGCGCGGTGGTGAAGCTCAATGAGGGATTCTCCGGCGAAGGCAACGCGCTGTTCAATTTCAGCGGCGCGCCGAAGAGCGGGCTCAAGCCCTGGATCGGGGAGAGGCTGTCCGGCCTTGCCTTCGAGGCCCGCGGCATGACGCTCGACCCTTATCTTGAAAAGATCGAGCTTATGGGCGGCATCGTCGAGGAATTCGTGGAAGGGAAGTCCAAGCGCTCGCCGTCGGCGCAGTTCCGGGTGGACCCTTCGGGAAGGCTCGAAGCCATCTCAACGCACGATCAGGTTCTCGGCGGCAATAACAGCCAGGTTTTCCTCGGCTGCCGGTTTCCGGCCGACGCCGCGTACCGGCTGGTCATTCAGGAGCTTGGCTACCGCGCGGGACAGGCCCTGGCGGCGAAAGGCGTGCTTGGGCGGTTCGGGATCGATTTTATATCAGTTCCCGAGGATGGCGGCTGGCGGCATTACGCGATCGAGATCAATCTGCGCAAGGGCGGAACGACCCATCCATTTCTGATGCTCCAGTTCCTGACCGCCGGCAGCTACGATGCCAAAACCGGACTGTTTTCGACCGCTGCCGGCAGGCCGTGCTGCTATTACGCCTCGGACAATCTGCACGAAGAGCGCTATCGGGGTTTAACGCCGTCCGACCTCATCGATATCGCCGCCACGAAAGGCCTGCATTTCAACGCAGCGACCCAGGAGGGCGTGGTTTTCCATCTTATCGGCGCGCTTTCCGAGTTCGGCAAGCTGGGAGTGCTGGCGATCGGGGACACGGACGAAAAGGCCTACGAGTCATACTTGCGAAGCGTCCGTATCCTCGACCAGGAGAGCTTGAGCAACGGCGACTTCTAGCAAGAATTCCCAGCTCCCTAACGGCGCATCCCCTCACCCCAGCCCTCTCCCACGCAAGCTCGCCTTGGCGAGCTTGCCACTCTAGAACGTCCGCATCCGCAAGCGGATGTAGATGGGAGAGGGAGTCCGGCCGCGGACGTTGCAGCGGCGTCCCCTCTCTCTGAGGGAGAGGGACAGGGTGAGGGGGTTCAAACCATCGAGGGTCTGAAACTGAAGCAGGGCCAACCCCTGCTTCTTTGCATGAAGCTACTTGATGAGGGCGGCGACCTCGCGAAACCGGGGGTTCTGCGCGGTCTCAAGCCACTCGAACAACACCATCTCCGTCGTCACTGGGTCCGCTCCGTGGCACTCCATCCTGCGGATCGCGATTTCCTTGCTTTCCGGCCGCCGCGATCCGATAGCGTCGCACACGAAAAAGACCTGGCGGCCGTTTTCGATCAGCTGAAGCACCGTCTGAAGCACGCAGACATGCGCTTCGCAGCCGGCCACGACAAGACTGCGGCCCTCGGGCAGGCGCGGAAGGAATCCCGGCTCCCGGCAGGCGTCGAACGTCATCTTGTGGACGACAAGCGAGGGATCCGGAGCCAGCTCGGGCGCCGTCGGCCCGAGGCCCTTCGGGTTCTGCTCGGTGAACAGCGTTGGGACGCCAAGCATCGCCGCGGCCTCGACAAGCCGCCTCGCGTTCGCGATGACGGCCGAGCCGTTATCGATGGCCGGCATAAGCTTGGCCTGGAAGTCTATCAGGAGCAATGTCGATGCCCGGGCGTCGATGGTCAACAAAGCTTACCTCCAACTCTGGCGATCAGTTTCATGCGATATCTTCAATGAGGCGCATGGCTGGCCGGCGAACGATGCGGCGCGCCTCCATGCAGCGAGAGCATACCCTGTTGCGTCAGCGAAAGACATCGGCAAAGAGTGGACCCGGTCTCTCTATTTGAAGATGGGCGGCATCGGCTAAGTCAAGCGGCTGCGCCTGATTTCCGCGTTGCCCCCGCAATGCTGGCCTCGGTGTTTTCTCGCCATGGACCGGCTCGTAACGCTTTTTGCGTTTGCTACAGGCTTGATTCTGGCCTCCCTCGTGCTTCAGGACGCTTTCGAAGTGATGCTGCTGCCCCGCCGTGTGCAGCGGCGAACCCGCCTTGTAAGCTTCTACTTCAGGGCGTCCTGGCGCCTTTGGTCTTCGCTTGGCCGGCGTTCCATGTCGCTGCCGAAGCGTGAGCGTTTTCTGAGCCTGTTCGGGCCGATTTCAATCGTAGTCTTATTTGTGGTATGGGCCGCGACACTGATCGTCAGCTTCGGCCTCATGCTATGGAGCCTGGAGCGATGGCTGCCAAGCCATCACAATCTCAGTACTTACCTTTATTTGAGCGGCGTCACTTTTTTTACCGTCGGATACGGAGATCTCGCTCCGCAAACAGGCATCACCAAAACAATGTCGGTCGTCGAGGCGGGAACGGGGCTCGGCTTATTGGCGGTGGTCATCTCCTATCTTCCGGTCCTTTACCAGCTCGTTTCGCGGCGCGAGGCGCACATCATGCAACTCGACGCTCGCGCCAGCACGCCTCCAACGGCGGGAACGCTTTTGTCCCGGCATGCATCCAACAACGCAATGCCCAAGCTGGACGGTCTCCTGCGCGATTGGGAACGCTGGTGCGCCGAATTGGCCGAAAGTCACCTTTCCTATCCCATGCTCGGCTTTTACCGCTCGCAGCATGCAAACCAGAACTGGCTCGCGGCGCTCACCGCCATCATGGATTGCTGCGCGATCGTCATGGTGGGGCTGAAGGGAGTTCCATCGTTCCAGGCCAAGATGACGTTCTCGATGGCCAGGCTTGCGATGGTGGAGATGTGCCGTGTGTTTCACCAAGCCCCTCTTTCCAATCCCCCGGACCGGGTCGCCAGCCGCGGCTTCGCCAGTCTCGACGAGGAGTTGAAATTTGCGGGCCTCGCGTGGGCCAACGCTGAGACTGCCGAGCAGGTCTTGAGGGAGTTCATGGCGACTTATGATCCCTTTGCCGCAACCCTCGCGCAGTTTCTGCTTGTAGATCTTCCCACCCTCACGGCAGAGGAAGAGGGCGCCGGGCTCGACAATTGGCAGAGGAGCGCGCGCGGCCGCGCCGCCAAGAGCCTCGTCGAAAACGCGCCCTTGCCTGATGAGAGGTGATGGTTGCGATAAGCGGCAAGAGCCGCGGGGACTTCTCCGCAGCAGCGTGGCGCCAGCGCGCAGACGTCATCCTTTGTGACGGCTTCGCTTCCTCGCCGTTCTGCGGTAAAAACACGTTCCGGTTATCACACAAGGCCTTGCGGGCTTGGCAGAAGCTGGGTATGACCTACCCGTTCTCATCAAGAAGGCTGGCGTCGTCACCCTGCCGCGCTTAGGCAGTCGATGAGGTTTACGCCGGCGGCCAGCTTTGCCGCCACTTTGAAAAGCAGGTTATCATGCCCCTAGATGTCGCGGAGTTTGCAGCTTTTCCCTTATCGCATGCAGCGGTGCGTGAGTTGGCTGTCGTTCGTTTCGCGGGCGATTCAGGCGACGGTATGCAGCTATCTGGAACCCAGTTTACGCTATCGACCGCTCTTGCAGGAAACGCGCTCGCCACGTTTCCCGATTTTCCCGCAGAGATCCGCGCGCCTCAGGGCTCGACCTTTGGCGTGTCGGCGTTTCAGATCAATTTCGGCTCGTCGTCCATCGAAACGGCGGGCGACGAACCCGACGTGCTGATTGCGATGAACCCGGCGGCGCTCAAGGTCAACTTACACGACTTGCGGCCGGGCGGCCTCATCGTCGTCGATTCCGGCGCCTTCACCGAGCGCAACCTCCGGAAAGCGGGTTATGCCGCCAACCCTCTAAACGATCGCTCGCTTGCGCCGTTCGAGGTGGTCCCGCTCGACATCTCCCAGCTTACCCTCGACGCGGTGAAGCCGCACGGTCTCTCCTCGACCGAGGCGCTGCGCTGCAAGAACATGTGGGCGCTGGGCCTTTCACTCTGGATGTTCGACCGCGACCGCGAGCCGGTTGTGGAGTGGATCAAGAGCAAGTTCGGAGCAAAAAGCGAAGCGCTCGCCAGCGCCAATATCTCGGCGCTCAACGCTGGCCATTCCTACCCCGAGATCGCGGAACTGGAACTGCCGTTGAGCCAGATCCGGATCGCTCCGGCCGACATGGCGCCCGGCCTCTACCGGACGATCACGGGCAGCGAAGCCACCGCGATCGGCCTCGTCGCCGGAAGCGAGCTTTCCTCGCTGCCGCTGTTCCTCGGCTCTTATCCTATCACCCCGGCAAGCGGCATTCTCCACCATCTGTCACATTTGAAAGAACACGACGTCACCACCTTCCAGGCCGAGGATGAGATTGCGGCGATCTGCGCCGCTATTGGCGCCTCCTACGCCGGCAAGCTCGGCGTGACGTCGACATCCGGGCCGGGGATGGCGCTCAAGACCGAGGCGATCGGGCTCGCCATCATGTCGGAGCTGCCGCTGGTCATCGTCAATTGCCAGCGCGGCGGCCCTTCCACCGGCCTGCCGACCAAAACCGAGCAGTCCGATCTCTATCAGGCGGTGTACGGCCGCAATGGGGACGCGCCGCTGGCCGTCATCGCCGCGCGGAGCCCGTCCGATTGTTTTGAATCCGCGATCGAGGCGGTGCGCCTGGCCGTTCAGTTCATGACCCCGGTCATCCTGCTGACGGATGGCTACATGGCCAACGCCGCCGAGCCCTGGCGGCTGCCGGATCTCTCGGCGCTGAAGAGCTTCCCGGCCGAATTCTACAGTCAGATTCCCGCCGAAGGCCGGATCAATCCTTATGAGCGCGATGCCGAGACCCTGAAGCGCATCTGGATCAAGCCAGGGACCCCCGGCCTGACCCACCGGATCGGCGGCATCGAGCGCAGCTTCGGGAGCGGCGAAATCTCCTACGATCCGGCAAACCACCAGAAAATGACGGACACACGAAAAGCGAAGATCGAGGGCATCGCGAAGTTCATCCCCGAGCAGGAGGTCGAGGTCGGCGCTCCTGGCGGCAAGCTCGCCGTGGTTGGATGGGGCTCGACATTCGGGGCGATCCAGCAAGGCGTGCAGCGCGCCCGCGCCGCCGGAGCAGACGCCAGCCACATCCACATCCGTCATCTTTGGCCCCTGCCCCGCAATCTAGAATTGCTGCTCAAGAGCTACGAACGGGTCCTCGTTCCCGAAATGAACACGGGCCAGCTGAAAACAATCTTGCGTGACCAGTATCTCATCGACGCCAAGTCCGTCAGCAAGGTTTCCGGCAAGCCCTTCCGCATCGCGGAGATAGAAGCGGCGATTCATCAGGCGCTGGCACAAGAGGCAAACTAAAATGGATGCGATCGCTCCCCGAACCTTTACCCCCGCCGATTTCGCTTCCAGCCAGGAAGTGCGCTGGTGCCCAGGATGCGGCGATTATTCGATCATCAAAGCCGTTCAGCGCGCGCTGGCCGACATCGGCTCCAAACCGGAGGACACGGTCTTCGTATCGGGGATCGGCTGTTCCAGCCGCTTTCCCTATTATATCGAAACCTACGGTTATCACACGATCCACGGCCGGGCGCCCGCGGTCGCCACAGGGATCAAGCTCGCCAATCCCGACCTCGATGTCTGGATCGTGACCGGCGATGGCGATGGCTTGTCCATCGGCGGCAACCATATGGCTCACTTGCTGCGGCGCAATCTCGATTGCCAGGTCCTCTTGTTCAACAACGAGATTTACGGCCTGACAAAGGGGCAATACTCGCCAACCAGCCGCAAAGGCACGCGCTCGCCTTCGACTCCCTACGGCTCGGTCGAGCAACCTACGAATCCGTCCAGTTTCGCGCTCGGCGCCGGCGGCCGTTTCGTGGCGCGCGTCGTCGATATCGCCCAGAAGGAGTTGCTTGCGCTGCTGAAGCGCGCGCACGCCAACAAGGGAACGAGCTTCGTCGAAATTTATCAGAATTGCGCCGTGTTCAATGACGGCGCGTTCGAGGCCGTCGCGAACAAAAAAACGCAGCCCGATCATGCGGTCTGGCTTGAGCATGGGAAGCCCCTCCTTTTCGCCAAAGGCGCGAAGGGGTTGAGGCTCGACCGGGAGAAGTTGCGGCTTGAGGTCGTCGACGTCGCAGGCGGCGACTGGAAGGCGGCCGATGTGCTCGTTCACGATGAAACCAGCAAGATAACGGCGCAGCTTCTTATCGACATGCCGGCAGCCGGTTTCCCTCTCGCGCTCGGCGTCCTCTACTGCGATCCGATGCCGGCTTTCGACGACGCCATGGAAGCCCAGCGCCAAAAGGTCGTGGCGAACAAAGTCCCCGATCTCCAGAGGCTTCTCAGTTCGGGAGAGACCTGGTCTATCGGCGAAGACAATGGAGGCGGCCACTAGGGCGCGGGAGGGCGCGGTTCCATCGGATCATCGCAATGAGGAGAGGCCGCATATGACCCGGATCGAACGCGCCGTCGCTCTCATCATCGCGCAAAGCCGATGGCTGATCGCGCCGTTCCTGATCGGGCTTGTCATCGGCCTGATGGGGCTTCTCTATAAATTCGTCCTCAAACTAGGGTCTTTTCTGAACCTGCTGCAGGCCGCGCCCGAAGAGGAAGTGATTGTCGGACTGCTGAAGCTGGTCGATCTATCGCTCACCGCGAATCTTCTGCTGATCGTGATCAGCGCAGGCTACATGAATTACGTCGCGCTGCGGGGCGCACAAGAGGACGACTGGCCGCCCGGGCTTGTCGGGATCGGTTTTTCCGCGCTCAAACAGAAACTGCTCGGCTCCATCATTGCGATTGCCGCCGTCAATGTGCTGGAGTGGTTCATGGATATCGACAGGAGTGTCGACAGCACGAAGTTGGGCTGGGTTGTTGGCATCCTGCTGGCGTTCGCTTTTGCGACGCTCCTGCTGGCGCTCGCAGACCGGCTGAGCAGCGGTCAAGATAAGCATTGAGGCGACGTCCGCGTTGACATTCAGGTCACCCCGGATGGAGAAAGTCAGCCACCCGCCGCCTTCGCATGGTCATGCCGCCTTAGGTGGCGTTAGATTGTGGGCCCGGCGCACTATACCTGGCCGGATCGGCATCGGTGGAGGCGTTAGACATCGCAGCCAGAATTTTTCCGGCCTTGAACGCGGCTTCGGTGCGGTTGCGCACGCCCAACGCGCGCATGAGCATGGATGTATGAATTTTCGTCGTAGAACTCGGCGATATTTAAAGCGCGCGCGATCTCCTTGTTCGACATGCCCATCGAAAGCAGCCGCAACACCTGCTCCTGCCGGGGCGTCAGCCTTGGATCGCCGCCGCCCTGCGCATCCGTTTGAAGGGGCTGTTGAGCGTGTGCAGACGCCTTGACTGAAGACCAAGGGACGTAAGTGCCGCCGGACAGGATCACCTTGAGGGCCGCAACGATATCCTCGTCCGACTGCCGTTTCGAGATGAACCCGTGAAGACCGCCCGCCAGGCTTGAAAAGACGCATTCACGGCTGTCCAGATCTGACATCACCGCAAAACGGATACCGGGATGGCTCCCGCAACAGCGCTTCAGCGCATCGATAGCGTGCGCGCCTGAGGAGCCGGCATCCGCAAGCACGAGGTCGACAAAGCGGTCCTGCTCGATGAAGGAGAGGCCGTCATCAAGATCATCTATCGTGGAGATCATCACCTTCGAGAAGCGGCTCCTCACGAGCGTGAGCAGATTTGAGCGGCATGCGTCAGGGCCGATGAAAAGAAAACGTAACATACGGCGTCTCCTGCCTGTGCTTTTCAGGCAATCGTCTGTGTGGTCCGAAACTGATGCTGTGCGGGCTGGCGCTTATCTTTGCCGGCCGCAAATGGGGGCTGTGGCACCTTGAAGCTGCGCCGTTGCAGAGTTATCGAGGAAGCGCTTCCAGGCTTGTTGTTGTTTTTTTACAGCCGTTACGGGCGCAACCTCTACTCCTCGTTGCTGTCTGACGACAAACGGCGCGATGAGAACAGCGGCTGCAAGTAACTCGTTAACGCCCATAACAGCTTTTACCATTTGGATGACTTCCACAACTGCGTGTCTGCTTTCATTGCATTAGAGCACGCTTCCCGATTGGGCAGTGCATATTAATATATACTTTGTTAATAGGAATAAGCGTTTATATAAATATGTATTCAAATAATAGATTTACGCCGTAACCGTTCATAGCTTTGTCCAAACAGGCTTATGCTTGTATGGGCTGAGAATCCAATAACAAGACAATTCAATTCAAATTCATATGTCAGATAGTACTACCGGATAAGACAGTTGCCTAGGCCATGCAGCCAGCTTTCGGGAACTCCAAAAAACGGGAATTATCCAATCACTTACCGGGGCATGCACAGAAGACCCACCGGTAAGGGATGATCCCACGGGGCCTCGCCCCAACCTCAAGGAGACCCACAATGCGCGCTTTGACCGCTCACGAAATCGCACTCGTTTCCGGCGCTGGCAATCACCAGCCCCAGCCGCAGCCGGGCAACACCAGCATCCTCAGCAACAACAAAACCGCCGTGGCCGTCGGCGTCCAGGCCGGCGCCTCTATCTTCAACGGCACGTTCGTTGGCAACGCCGGCGTCATCCAGGGCCAGGTCGTTACTGCGATCGCGTAGCATCGGCAAACGGCCGCGGCCCAGACCGGGCTGCGGCTCAGACCGGCAAGAAACAACCCCACGAAGTTCCGCCCCAACCTCAAGGAAACCCACCATGCGCGCTTTGACCGCTCACGAAATCGAACTCGTTTCCGGCGCCGGCAATCACCAGCCCCAGCCGGGCAACACCAGCATCCTCAGCAACAACAAGACCGCCGTGGCCGTCGGCATTCAGGTCGGCGTCGCAATCGGTGACCGTACCATGTTTGGCAACGCGGGCGTCATCCAGAACCAGGTCGTTACAGCCATCGCGTAGCGCCAGCAATCCGCCGCAGCCCTGACCGGGCTGCGGCTCAGACCGGTGAGAAAAAACCCCACGGGGCGTTGCCCCGCCACGTAATCGAGGAGACCTACAATGCGCGCTTTGACCGCTCACGAAATCGAACTCGTTTCCGGCGCCAGCAATCACCAGCCCCAGCCGGGCAACACCAGCATCCTCAGCAACAACAAGACCGCCGTGGCCATCGGCGTCCAGGCCGGCCTCGCGCTCGGCGACCGCACTGTCTTTGGCAATGCCGGCGTCATCCAGGGCCAGGCCGTTACAGCGATCGCGTAGCGCCAGCAATCCGCCGCAGCTCAGACCGGGCTGCGGCTCAGACCGGTAAAGACAACCCCAAGGGGCATTGCCCCACCACGCAATCGAGGAGGCCACCATGCGCGCTTTGACCGCTCACGAAATCGAACTCGTTTCCGGCGCCGGCAATCACCAACCCCAGCCCCAGCCGGGCAACACCAGCATCCTCAGCAACAACAAGACCGCCGTGGCCGTTGGCATTCAGGCCGGCGTCGCGCTCGGCGACCGTGCTTTCATTGGCAACGCAGGCGTCATCCAGGGCCAGGTCGTTACAGCGATCGCGTAGCATCGGAAATCAGCCGCAGCTCTCACCGGGCTGCGGCTCAGGCCTCGAACCTGTTTCCCGCAACAGGGCTACACCAGCGTCCTCGGCAACAACAAGACTGCCATGGCCGCCGGCGTCCAGGCCGGGCTCGCCATCATCAATTTTAACGGGCAATACGAGTGTCATCCACAACCAAGTAGTAACTACCATAGCGTAGCGTGGTTATACGGTCGCTGCTCTATCGGGCTGCGGCTCAGACCGGACCAAAAACGGGGCCTTGCCCCAATCTCACGGAAATTCACCATGCGCGCTTTGACCGCTCAAGAAATCGAACTCGTCTCTGGCGCTAAGGCGCCCACGCCCAGCGCACGACGTCCTCAGCAACAACAAGCTTGCCGTGGCCATCGGCGTCGAGATCGCTGTCGCCCGTCGACAACAGTGCCGATGGCAACTCCGGCATCATCCAGAACCAAACCGTTACAGCGAAAGCGTAACGCCAGCAAGCCGCCGCGGCTCCCGGAGCCGCGGCTTAATCGCGTTTTGAGTTCGGTCAGCCTGCCTCTCAAGCAGAGAAGGCTGACCCTCCCATCCATCGCCAGTGAAACAACTCCACGGCGTAGTTGCGTCCACTGACCGCCATCGCAGCAGGCTGAGTTTCCGGCGCCGCGACCGCGAGTCTCCCACTCGCCTTCCCAGGGAAAGTGTCGGCGAATTTTCAGCAGAGGCAGTTGACCAAGCTGGCGCAGCCGGGGGCGCCTTCGCCCTCCCAAGCCGCAACGCTCAATCGCATTTCCGGCCTTATGCTTTACGAGATACTAAGCAATTCTCTGTACATCTTATGCGAGCGAGGTTCTGTAATTACCCGCTTTGGTAACATCGGGACTTCCCACGAAGCGTGCTGCGTTCGGCGAGAAGGTCCGCGGTCCCGGAGGGGGGCCGTGGCCAGCTTCTCTACATTCACTGTCTTGGTTCGCATGAACCTAAGGAGAGCAAAAATGGCTTCGAGTGTAACTGACCTTGAGCGCAGGACGGGCGTTAGGCTCCTCACCGCTGAAGAGATTGGCTTTGTGGCAGGCGGCGCCTTTGGCAAGGCTACTACTACTGCTAGTGCGACGGCCGTCGGCATACAATGTGGCACGGCACAAGCTTTCAAGGGACCCGCAATCGTGTCTCAGGCGCAGGTAGTTTCCGCGTACGTCATCAAATAGCCGGTAGTCAATCCAGTGTGGCGTCTAGCAATTGCCTACCAGCTTCGCGGCAAGCTTTTCATGGGTAATTGGGAGACGCCACACTCCCTTATTGTTTTTGCCAGGGTCCTGTGGGCGGAATGGCGCCAGTCGAAGGCAAGTGGGATTCCCAAATCAGTTTTTCGGTGGTGCATAGGCGACCGGCTTCTGGAAGGCCGGCTGTGCTGACCCAGTTGACTGAGCGGGTCCGGTCGACCGCCGTCGAGGCGTTCCAGGCGGCGCCCTCAAAGCGCGGCGAGCCTGAGCGAGACCCGGTTCAGACGTTCAATTCCATCATCATGCGGGCGCTAAAAAGGGGCGGATGCTCCGGCGCCTGGGCGTTCGCGGCGCTCGCAGCCATTGGGGCGCCAACCTGCCTCAGGCTTTACCAAGCGCCGGAGGGGCCGCCAAACGCAGTGTTCGGCGGCGCGCCGCTGATCCAGGGATGAGTTCAAGTCACTGGACGGCAAGAGTGAGCCGTCCCGTCGCTCTGTAGACGGTCATTTCATCCGTTCCTACGTGCGCGGGCGTATCTGTCGGGCGCCGGGGCAGCACAGCCGTGGGAACGTCGCTGAGATAATCGACGCTCCCTGTAGCAGACAGCCAGGCGCGAGGTGAAAGGGTGAACCGGAATCCACTTTCAGCGCCCAGCCGCACGCCCAGCGACTGAAGATCATCCGTGATGGAGTTGTTTGTGCCGAAATTATCTTTGAAGGCGCCCTCGGCGTCCAGCACATACACGCCAGCCGAAGCACGTCCGATCCAGTTCACTCTCTCTATCACCGGATAGCTTGCCTCAAGAGCAAGTTGAGCGCCAAACAGGTTCCCGTTCACGCCAGCGGATCGAGACGCTAAGCTGGGGAACGGAACCGTGATGTCAGAACACGAACAGCCAGCGAGCGGAACTCTTGCCGCCATCGCGGTATCCTGGTCGAGGTATTTGTAAAAAGGCTCAAAGCTCGCATAAATTGCTAAAGGCCTTCCCGGACGCAAGTTTTCCGTCTTCAGGCGCAGTATAAAGTCGTCCTGGTCGAGGCGCTGCTTTACATAGGTCGACACAGCCAGAGGCCAGCCCAGGCTTACCGAAGCGAATGCTGTATTCCCGTCGACGCTAAAGCCCGAAGCGGCGCCGGCGACGCTTTGACTGGAGGAAGTGGTGGTAAAGCTCCCGTACAGTTCAGCTCGCTGGAAAAACCGAAGAAAAGGCTGGTAAAAAACGTAACCGACCGAGAAACCGGCATAAGGCCCATCGTCTACCGATATGAAATTGCCGCCCTCCGCATATGCGGTTTGGGAGGCGCTTCCATTCTGGGCATAGGCCGCCACAGAAGGCGGCGGCGAGATTGCCTGCGCTGCCGTGATGAAAGTCCCGTTAGTCGCAACAGCAACCGACGTGGCCTGCGCGGTGGACACACCCCCGTTGTATCCGGCTGAAGCGAAGACCCCCGCATAGCCGCCGTCGACCCTCGCCTGCGTCGTGCTTATCGCGCCATGCGCCGCGACTTCGGGGGCGCTCATTCCCTGGGGCCCTCCCTCGATGCTGATGTAAACGCCGCCCGGAGCCACGTCCACCCCAGCAATCTCGCCGAAAGCCTGAGGACAACTGGAGATGGCAAGGGCCAGGACAGAAACGGATGATGCCAGGATCTTATGCATGCGATGCAATCTCCGATTTCAACTTAGAGGCGGAATGATTCGAGATTCTAACTTAAACATCGCTAAATTTCTACCTGAGGTTGTGCAAAGTTGTGTTCCTTATGCCACAGATGCGGCGCGATCATCTTTGGAGAGCCGGCGCGGCGGCAGCGGCCTGCGACAGCAAAGCAGCGGCGGCTGACTCTGTCGCCAGCCGCCGCGTATGGCTTAGAATTGCACCCAGACGCCATTGCGCCAGTAACCGCGCCCGTCGTGCTCCCGCCACCGATACCTTTGTTGATCGCGGTCAGCCCATCTCCAACTGTCGGGATGAACCTTGAGCCCGAGGTCAGGACGATAGTCGTACCTCGTCTTGACGTGCCAGCAATCGCCATCGCGGTTGCAGACAACTTCAGCCGATGCCGATGTCGCGCTCAGGCCGAGCGCGCACAAGCCACCCAGGACGGCAGCCGTCAAACTTTTCATGTGTACTCCCTTGGTGAGTTTATGGATGTATCGAAACACCCGGTAAACCCAACAGGTTTCAATGCGCGGGGATTGAAGGGATGTTAAGTCAATCGTGATCTGAGGCGGTTAATGCCTGCGTTCAATCATTTGTTAGCAAGGAACTTTCTGAAGAAGTATTTTGTTTTTGCTGCAAGGAGCTACAAATGCAGCAGTTTTTGCTTCTGAAAAGGCTTCAAATCGAGCCTCATTCTTCGACGGGCTCGGAATGACAGCCCCTCATGGTGAGCTTGTCGAACCATGGGCAGCTTCACTTTTTCAGGGGCCAGACGGTTCTGTAACACGCTTACTCATGTCGAAAATTGCGGGGGCTGTTGACGCGCCGCCTGTGGGGGCGCGCTGGGGCGTACGAAATCGATAAACTCATAAAGGGCGAGAAGAAAACGCCATGCAGATACAAATCACTTTGGAGCCGGACCAGGAAGACAACCACGAACTTGCCGAAGTCCTGCGCGCCTTCGCCGCCGACTACGACACCTGGATGATCAGGAGCATCAAATCTGGAAGGCACACGCTGCACGACGAGGCCGGCGACCTGATTGCGTCTCTCGAGATCGTAAAGGGAGCCTCGCACGAACGCTCCGAAACGCGTGCGGCGAGCCTGCCGAATATTCGCTTTCGGGACTTGTAACTACCAAAGACTGCGATTGGACCGGCGCTCGGACGGAGCCGAGGCTCACTCCGCCGGGCCTGGCGAAAGTTCCTTGGATGCATGCGCATCCTCGGCCTTCTTCTCTTCGGGAGCCTTCGTTGGACCGGTCCCGCCCGCTTTCAGCTTCTCCGCGATCCATTGGAAGGTCACGTAAAGGGGCGGGATTGCGAAGATGCCGATGAACGAGGCGAAGATCATGCCGCCGAACACAGGCGTGCCCACATCGCGCCGCGCGAGTTGCGAAGCGCCCTCCGCGACGACCAGCGGATAAAGCCCCAGGATGAAGGCGAGCGACGTCATCATGACGGGGCGGAAGCGCAAGCGCGCGCCCTCGATCGCGCTCTCAAGCAGCGGCACGCCGTGCTCACGCTTCTCCTTGGCAAACTCGACGATCAGGATCGCGTTCTTGGCCGCGAGCCCGATCAGGACGACCATGCCGATCTGCGCGTAAAGATCGAGGGTCAGCCCGCCCAAAAGGATCGCCGCGAAGGCGCCGAGCACGCCCACGGACACGGAAAGCAGAACCGGGACCGGGATGATCCAGCTTTCGTAAAGGGCGACGAGGAACAGATAGGCGAAGAGCAGCGCAAAGCCGAGAATGATGCCCGTCTTGCCCTCCGCGCGCTTCTCCTGGAAGGACGTGTCGGTCCATTCGCCTGCGAAGCCATCGGGAAGCGTTTTCGCCGCCACCGCCTCCATGGCGGAGAGCGCCTGGCCCGATGAAACGCCCGCGGCGGGTGTGCCTTGGATCGTGACCGCGCGCCTGTTGTTGTAGCGGATCAGCGCGGGCGGCCCGACGATGACGTGCGGCTCGGCGAGGCTGCGGAGCGGGATCATCTGGCCGTCCTTGTTGCGGACGTTGATGCGGTAGATGTCGTCGATGCCCGACCGGTCGGAGGCTTCGGCCTGCACCTGGACCTGCCACGTCCGTCCGAAGAGATTCATGTCGTTGACATAGTAGCCGCCAAGAGAGGCCTGCAACGCCTGGAAAACCGTGCTGAGCGGAACGCCGAGGACTTGCGCCTTGTCGCGGTCGATGTCGAGATAGATCGAAGGATCGGTCGCCGAGAATGTGCTGAAGACGCGGTTGAGCTGCGGGTCCTGGTTCGCCGCCACAAGCAAGCCGCGGAGCACCTGCGCAAGCGTTTTCGGATCGCCGCCCTTCAAGTCCTTCAGGACATAGGTGAAACCGCCGCCCGTGCCGAGGCCGATGATGGGCGGAGGCGGCAAGGGCACAACTGTGCCGCCTTGGATCTCGCGCAGCTTCTTGTTCAGGCGCGCCATGATGCCGTTTACGCTTTCCGCCTTGCCTCTCCGCTCCTCGAACGGCTTCAGCGTCACGACGAAGAAGGCTGAATTCGACTGCGAGTAGTTGTCGATGAAGTTCAGGCCGATGATCGCGGTATAGTCCGCAATGGAATGCTCCTCGGCGAGAATGTTCTCGGCCTTCTGCACGACCTCTTCCGTGCGCGCAACGGAGGCGCCGCCTGGAAGCTGCGTCACGATAAAGAAAGCGCCTTGGTCGTCCTCGGGGAGAAAACCGGTGGGCGTGATCTTCGAAAGCCCGAAAACGCCGATCATGGAGGCGGCCACGAACGCAAGCCCGATGATGGAGATGCGAACAAGCTTCGCCGCTGCGACGCCATAGGCGTCGCGCACCCGATCGATGAAGGCCATCACGCGCCCGATTATGCCGGTTCTTGGTCCGTGATGCGGCTTCAAGAGAATGGCGCAAAGCGCAGGCGACAGCGTCAGCGCGTTGATGGCCGACAGGAACATCGCGACCGCGACCGTAACCGCGAACTGCCGGAACAACTCGCCCGAGATGCCGGGTATGAAGGCGACCGGCACAAAGACCGACAAGAGCACAAGCGTGATGGCGATGATCGGCGCTGTGATCTCGCGCATCGCCTGCTTTGTGGCGTCGGCCGGAGAAAGCTCGGGATGCTCCTCCATGACGCGCTCGACGTTCTCGACCACAACGATCGCATCGTCGACGACAATGCCGATGGCGAGCACGACGGCAAGCAGGGAAACCGAGTTCGCGGAATAGCCGATGGCCAGGAGGACGACGAACGTGCCGATCAGGCTGACCGGGACCGCGATGGAGGGGATCAAGGTTGCGCGGAAGCTTCCCAAGAACAGGAAAACCACAAGAACGACAAGGATGAAGGCTTCGACCAGGGTCTTCTGCACTTCATGAACTGTTTCCTTGACGAAGACCGTGGGATCGTACGTGACTTTCCAGTCGAGGTCTTCGGGGAAGGACTTGGCAAGCTCCGTCATCTGGGCCTGGATGGCCTTCATGGTGGAGATCGCATTCGCGCCGGGCGTCTGATACATCGCAAGCGCCGCCGCGGCCTTGCCGTTCAGCCTCGTTTCGCGGTCGAGGTTGGCCGCTCCGAGTTCGATGCGCGCCACGTCTTTCAACCGGAGAATGGAGCCGTCCGGGTTGGTGCGGATGACGATGTTCTCGAAGTCGCCGACAGACGAGAGCCGGCCCTTCGTCTGGATGTTGAGCTGCAGCCTCTGATCGTTCGAGACGGGGCGGGCGCCGATGCGGCCCACGGCGGCCTGCACGTTTTGGGCCTGGATGGCGTTGATGATGTCGCCCGTGGTGAGGTTCAGCCCCGTGAGCTTATCCGTGTGGACCCAGGCCCTCATCGCATAGTCTTGCGGTCCCCAAAGGGATGCGTCGCCGACGCCGGACGTGGCTTTGATCTGGTCGAGTATGTTGATCGTGACGTAGTTCGAGATGAAGAGCGGATCGTGCGTGCCCTTCGGGGAATAGACCGCGATCACGCCAAGCAGAGCGGACGACTTCTTCTTTACCGTCACGCCCTGCTTCTGCACATCCTGCGGCAGCTTGGAAAGCGCGACCTGAACGCGGTTGTTGACGTTGACCGTGTTGATATCTGGGTTGGTGCCGAGTTCGAACGAGACCGTCAGCGTGTAGCTGCCGTCGTTGCCGCTCACGCTCTTCATGTAGATGGCTTTGTCGACGCCAACGACCTGGGCTTCGATCGGCTGGGCGATCGTGGCGTCCACGATGGAGGCGGACGCGCCGGGATAGTTCGTCGTGACCGAGACCTGCGGCGGCACGACATCCGGGTATTGGGCCACCGGAATGAAAAGGAGGGCCACAACGCCTGCGATGGTCGTGACAATCGCGATAACGATCGCGAGCCTCGGGCGATCGACGAAGACGGAGGACAGCACGAGCTAGCTCCTTGCTTCTGGCATGGGCGAGGCGATGACCGGCGCGCCCGGCCGGACGCCCTGTATTCCTTCGACAATGACCTGCTCGCCGGCTTTCAATCCCGCATTGATGGCGACGCCCGCGCCAATCTCTTCGCCGGTCTTCACGCGGCGGATGACAGCTTTCCCGTCCTCGACAGCAAAGACATACGTGCCCTGCTGGTCGGCGATCAGCGCGGCCTGCGGGACGACGATCTTTTCTTGCGGCGATCCCGTATCGACGTTGACGCGGACAAGCTGGCCATCCATCAGAACGCCGTCCGGATTGGGAAACGTGGCGCGAACCGTCACGGTGTCGGTCAGCTTATCGACGGTGACATCGACGAAATTGATGCGCCCCTTCTGGTTATAGACGGTGTTATCGGAGAAGCGCAGCGTGACCCCGATGCTTTTGCGGTCGACGGGCTTCCCCTCCGTGCGCAAAGCCAGAAACTCGCGCTGGCTTACGGGAAAGACGGCGTACATCGGATCCTGGCTGACAATCGTCGTCAGGACGCCGCTGTCAGGGGAGACGACGTTTCCTTTCGTGATCTTTGTCCGGCTGATTTTTCCCGTGATCGGGGACCGGATGTCGGTATAGCCAAGGTTGATTTTGGCTGTGTCCAGGTCGGCCTGCGCCTTGAGGATATTGGCCGCCGCGTTTTCATCCGCCGCTTGCGCCTGATCGCGCTTCTGAGGCGTTCCGAAGCTTTTCTGCAAAAGCTCTTTGGCCCGGTCGAGTTCAACCTTGCTGAGTATTTTCGATGCCTTGGCCCCCGTCAGCGCGGCTTCCGCCTGCTCGACCGCCGCCTTGTACAAATCCGGCTCGATGCGATACAGCGGCTGTCCTTCTTTGACGAGTTCGCCCTCCTTGAACAGCACGGCTTCGAGAAAGCCGGTGATGCGCGCTCTGACCTCGACGCGGTCGATGGCTTCGACGCGGCCGACAAAGTCCTTGCTCTGGGTCACGGGCCGCTCCCGTGCAATGACGGTTGTCACCGGCGCCGCCTGCGGCGCTGTTTGCTGAGCGAAGGAGGAAGTGCTTAGGATGGCAAGAAGCAGGACAAGCCAAACTGGCTTACGCATGCGCGGCCCTTTCCTCGGTGGAAGCCTGACCGGCCGCGCGGGCCGGTATCCGGCTTTCGGATGTCTACAAATGATAGACTAGCACGCCACACGGGAAGTTCTGACATACATGCAGCGAGCGTGACAGGACTTCCCGCGGATAAGGCGTACCGCCAACTCATTAAGTATCCAGTACAGCTTACGGCCGGAAGTTCGCTTGAGCGTTTGCGGCTATTCATTCCGGCAAGCTTCCCAACGCTTGAGGTTCAGTGCCAGCTCAAGGTTATGCCGATGTCGCCCGGCATTCCGCCCGGAAATTCGAGGATCTGATAGCGGATTTTGTACCCTTTCGCCTGCAGGTGGTCACGCCAGAGGTGAAAGACCTCCTTCGGGATTCCTGTAAGCGTGTTCTCCCAGCCCGGCTCCGCCTGATTGATGGCGCGCCCATGATCGGTGCACATGGCGTTGGGGAAACGATAGACCTGCACTTCCAGCAAGCCGTTGTCCATAGCCCGCTTGATCACATTGGCCGCCAGCCTGACTTTCTCTTCCTCGGTCATCCCGGAAGGCTCACTAAGCTTCTTTGTCAGGGCGTCCTTCTCGGCCTGCTCAGCCGCCTTGTGCCGGTCGTGTGCGGCGGCCTTCTCCGCCTCGGCTTCCGCAATGCGCATCATAACGTCCGATGCCTTAGGGAGAATATCTTCGTTATCCGCAGTCATGAAGAGCCCCTTGTTCCTACTCCATACAGTCTCGTTTGTGCTTGCGCTCGGTCCTCTAATATTGCCTTTCGTATGAATAGCCTCATTGATATCAGTCAATGATCAAGCAATTTTAATATATATAGTTCAGCTAATCAACGAGTTTGCCATGCGCGAAGGAGTAACGCCATGAGCGATCGCGAAGGATCGAAAGACAACACTTGCCGGCTGGACAGCTTCACCTGTGCTATTCGGCCCAGCAATCGAGTACGCTACGGATTTGGTCCAACGACAAATCCTGTTTTGGGACACGATGCGCCAACGCGGAAATTCCTACCGCGAGCAGAGCGCAAAACTCGCCCCTCACGTCCTGAACTACTCGCTCGAAATCATCGCCGATGGCCGCACCTTTGAGTGCCCGGTCAATTATGTCCTGGTTCGCATCATACCCCCGGAGGGCGTCGAGATCGCCCCGGCAGCCCGGCCTTTCGTGATCGTCGACCCGCGCGCGGGCCACGGTCCCGGCATCGGCGGCTTCAAGGCGGACAGCGAAATCGGCGTCGCTATGAAGGCGGGACATCCCTGCTACTTCGTCGGCTTTCTCCCCGACCCGATGCCCGGTCAAACGATTGAGGATATCGGGCGCGCAGAGGCCCTCTTCCTCGAAAAGGTCATCGCGCTGCACCCCGAAGCCGACGGGAAGCCATGCGTAGTCGGAAACTGCCAGGCGGGTTGGGCCGTCATGATGCTTGCCGCCATCCGCCCGGAGCTTTTCGGGCCGCTCATCATCGCAGGCTCCCCGCTGTCCTACTGGGCGGGCGTTCGCGGCGTTAATCCGATGCGCTATACAGGCGGCCTCTTGGGCGGAAGCTGGCTGGCCGCGCTTGCCAGCGACATGGGCGCGGGCAAGTTCGACGGCGCGTGGCTCGTGCAGAATTTCGAGAACCTGAACCCGGCCAACACGCTGTGGTCCAAGCAATATAACCTGTTTTCGAAGATCGACACCGAGGGCCCTCGCTATCTCGAATTCGAGCGCTGGTGGGGCGGACACATCAATCTGAACGCGGAGGAAATTCAGTTCATCGTCGATGAGCTGTTCGTCGGAAACAACCTTGCGGCCGGAGGCGTGAAGCTTTCCGATGGCACGGCGATCGACCTTCGCAACATTCGCTCTCCCATCGTCATATTCTGCTCGAAGGGCGACAACATCACCCCGCCGCAACAGGCGCTTGGCTGGATTCTCGATCTCTACCAGGATGTCGATGAAATCAAGGCCTTCGGGCAGACCATCGTCTACACCATCCACGAGACGATAGGCCATCTCGGCATTTTCGTTTCAGGAGGGGTGGCCAGGAAGGAGCACGCCGAATTTTCCGGCAACATCGATCTTCTCGATGTGCTGCCTCCGGGACTTTACGAGGCCACCTTGGAGCGCAAGTCCGGAAGCACGCAGGGGGCCGATCTCGTATCGGGAGATTGGGTCATGCACTGCGAGCCGCGGACGCTGGACGACATCCGCGCGCTTGGCGGCCACGAGCCGGATGATGAGCGCCAGTTTGCCGCCGCCGCCCAGATTTCGGCGGCCAATCTGGCGCTCTATCGCACATTCCTGCAGCCATTCGTGAAAGCGGCCGCTACACCGGCGCTCGCCGCCTGGATGCGGAGAATGCATCCCCTGCGCCTGCAATATGAGATGGTGAGCGACGGCAATCCTTTCTCGAAGATGCTCGCGGAAGTCGCTGACAGGGTCCGGGAAAACAGGACGCCAGTATCTCAGGACAATCCGTTCGTCGTCGCGCAGCAGGCTGCCTCGGAGCAGATTGTGAGCGCGCTCGAAAGCTGGGGCAAGTTCCGCGACAGCTTCATGGAGACGATGTTCCTTTCAATTTACGGCTCGCCGATGGTGCAGGCCGCCACTGGCGTCGATCCGGCTTCAGCTGATCCTCTGCGAAAGGCGCCCAAGTCTCCGCTGCACCGTCAGCTCATTCAAAGCCGCATTGCCGAGCTGAAGTCAGGCATCAGAAAGGGCGGCTTGCATGAATGCACTCTTCGCGGCCTCATTTACGTGGGCCTCGCACGGGGCCGTGTCGATGAGCGCGGAATGAATGCGTTGAAAGATATCCGAGGCTTGGCTGGCATGCCTCGCCTTACGCTTTCACAATTCAAGGCGATGGCGCGCGAGCAGTTCTTCATGCTACTGATCGACCCGAAAGCAACGATCGAGGCAATTTCGGCGCTTCTCCCCGGCAACATGGATCAACGGCAGGAAGCGTTCGAATCCATGAAGAGAGTTTTGGAGGCAAGCGGAGAGCTGACCGGCGACGCAGTTGAGCGGCTGAAAATGATCAGAGACCTATTTGGGCTCGGGGAAGCAGGGGCAAGACCCGCATTGCGGGGGGAGTCCTTGAAGCTTGTGCCGAGGCTGGACGCTCCGGGAGACGAGCAAAGCTCCGTCGCCATTCCGAGGAAGGAGGGCCAAGCATGACCGGCTTCATCGAGGAAAGACCCGCGCACGAAAAATATGCCCGGCTGATGGCGCAAGCGGCTGTGGTCAAGTCGCCAAGAACGATCGTCGTGTGGCCCTGCGATGAAAGCTCATTGCGGGGCGCGTTGGAGGCCGCGGAAGCCGAATTGATCGAGCCCGTGCTCGTGGGACCAGCAGAGAAGATCAAAGCGGTCGCGCAGAAATTCGGCTTGGACATTAGCCGGTGCGAGATGGTGGAGGCCGAGCACAGCGAAGAGGCCGCGGCGAAAGGCGTCCAGCTCATCCACGAGGCAAAAGGCGAAGTCCTGATGAAGGGCAGCCTCCACACCGACGATTTGATGCGCAGCGTCACGTCCAAGACGGGGGGCCTTCGGACGGCGCGCCGGATCAGCCACGCCTTCATCATGGATGTGCCCGCCTACAAGGAAACGCTGCTGATCACGGACGCGGCCATCAACATCTTCCCCGACCTCGACGCCAAGCGCGATATCGTCCAGAACGCCATCGACCTCTATAACCACATAGGGCCAGGGAGGCCCAGGGTCGCCATTCTTTCCGCTGTTGAAACCGTAACGCTGAAGATCCCTTCGACCATCGACGCGGCGGCGCTGTGCAAGATGGCCGACCGCGGTCAGATTACCGGCGGCGTTCTCGACGGCCCGCTCGCCTTCGACAACGCCATCGATCCCGAAGCGGCGGCGATCAAAGGCATCAAGTCCGAGGTCGCGGGGCGGGCGCAAATCCTTGTCGTTCCCGATCTGGAAGCCGGCAACATGCTGGCGAAAAACCTCACCTTCCTCCTGAAGGCCGACTCCGCCGGCATCGTGCTGGGCGCGCGGGTTCCCGTCATTCTCACCTCGCGCGCGGACTCCGTCCGGGCGCGCATGGCGTCTTGCGCGGTGGCGGCTCTTGCCGCCGATGCGCGGCGGCGTCAAACAAGCTTACCGGCGGCGTGACCCATGGACATCATCCTTGTCGCAAACGCCGGGTCATCAAGCGTCAAGTTCGAAGTCTTCGGCGTGGACGAGGCCGGCGCGCTCGTTGGCCAGCTCGAAGGCAAGATCGAGGGGGTCGGGACGAAGCCGCACCTCACCGCCAAGTCGGCGGAAGGCAAGGTTCTGGTCGAGCGAACCTATACCACCGAAGCAGTACCCCACGTTCCCGCCGCATTGCACGCCGCGGGCTCATGGCTGCGCGACGAACTTAACATTCATCCTGTAGCCGTCGGCCATCGCGTGGTGCATGGCGGCCCGGAGTTCGATCAGCCGGTTCTCGTGACGGAGGAGGTGCTGCACCGGCTTGAGCGGTACATCCCGCTCGCGCCCTTGCATCAGCCGCACAACCTGGAGCCCATCCGGTCGATCATGGTCAACCGGCCGGGGCTGCCCCAGGTCGCCTGTTTCGATACCGCGTTTCATCGGAAGCACCCCGCGGTCGCCGACTACTACGCCATTCCCGAACATTTTCATGCAGAGGGCATCCGCCGCTACGGCTTTCATGGCCTTTCCTACGAGTACATCGCGGGACGCCTGACCGAAGTCGCGCCGGACATTGCGAAGAAAAAGGTGATTGTCGCCCATCTCGGCAGCGGCGCATCCATGTGCGCGCTGAGCGCCGGGCAGAGCATCGAGAGCACGATGGGCTTCACGGCGCTGGACGGGCTGCCGATGGGAACGCGGACGGGCCAGATCGATCCCGGCGTCGTGCTCTATCTCATCGAGCAAAAAGGCATGAGCGCGCGCGAGGTTCTGGAGCTGCTGTATCACGATTGCGGACTCAAAGGATTGTCCGGCATCAGCAACGACATGCGCGAGCTTGAGGCGAGCTCAGACCCGCGCGCCGCCTTCGCAATCGACTATTTCGTCTACCGGATCGCGCTGTTCGCGGGAACGCTCGCTGCGGCGCTCGGGGGGCTCGATGCTTTCGTCTTCACGGCGGGCATCGGAGAAAACTCTCAGCCGCTTCGGGCGCGCGTTGCGGCGAAGCTGTCATGGCTCGGCGTGAAGCTCGACGAGGCTGCGAACGCCGGCGGAAAGCAGTCGATCTCGGCCCCGGATAGCGCCATCGCCGTCTACGTCATTCCCACCGACGAAGAATTGATGATCGCGCAACATACGCTTGCGTTGGTTCGAGCGCGCTGAAACCAGACTTGGAGAAAGAAAGGGCGCCCAATGATCCCAGCATTCAAAGCCAAGCTGCATGAAGGCAAGTGGGGCCTGGTCGTCGGCATCGCGAACGAACATTCGATCGCCTGGGGCTGCGCTGCCGCGTTCCGAGGCTTGGGAGCGGAGCTTGCGGTCACTTATCTCAATGACAAGGCGAAGAAGTTTGTGGAGCCGCTCGCGGAGGAGCTTGAGGCGAAGATCTTCATGCCTCTGGATGTGAACAAGCCGGGTGACATGGAGGCGGTTTTCGACCGTATCGCCAAGGAATGGGGAACGCTCGACTTCGTCGTCCATTCCATTGCGTTTTCGCCTAAGGACACGCTATGCGGCCGCGTGATCGATGTGCAAAGAGAGGGCTTCCTGCAGACGATGGACGTCTCCGTGTGGTCGTTCATCCGAATGGCGCATCTCGCGGAGCCGCTCATGCCGAAGGGCGGCGCGCTTTTCACGATGACCTATTACGGCAGCCAGATGGTGGTCGAGCACTACAACATCATGGGCGTGGCGAAGGCGGCGCTTGAGAGCGCGGTGCGTTATATCGCGTCGGAAGTCGGCCCGAAAGGCATCCGCGTTCACGCCATTTCGCCGGGACCGCTTGCGACGCGCGCCGCTTCCGGCATCCCGGAATTCGACGAACTCCTTCACAAGGCCCAGGAGAAAGCGCCAACCCGCAGCCTTGTCAGCGTCATGGACGTGGGGCTTGCAACCGCCTTCCTCGCCCACGACGCGGCGCGGCTCATCACCGGCGATACGCTCTTCATCGACGGCGGCTATCACGTTATTGATTAGGCGCCGCCTGAAGAGAGGCCGGGCGGCGCGACGGCTCGATTCTCACGGCGAGTTCGCCGCACTGTCTTCATGAACTGGAAAGGGCCGGCCATGGGCGATACGATAACGAGGGAAAGCCCGCCTGCGGGACAGCGGCGACCCATTCTTCAGTCGGCGGACGATGTTTTCGAGCTGGCGGTCAAGCTCGGCCTCTTCTTCTTTCTCGTATACTGGTCGGCCGTTCTCTTACGTCCTTTTCTCTCGATCGCTTTATGGAGCCTCATCCTCGCGGTCACTCTTCATCCGGCCTTTTCCTGGACCGCCCGGCGCCTCGGCGGGCGGCGCAAGCTCGCCGCCGTTCTCGTTACGGCGATCTGCCTGCTGGTCTTAGCCGGTCCCATCATCTGGCTCGGACTAAGCATGATCGAGGGGGTTTCCTCGCTTTCCTCCCGTCTCACGTCCGGCGACATCGCGATCCCGCCGCCGTCCGAGGAGATCAAGACATGGCCCTTCGTCGGCGAGCGGCTTTATTATTTCTGGGACCTGGCCTCGACGAATTTGAAGCGGGCCGTTTCGGAGGCGCTGCCTTATCTCACGCCGCTTAGGAGCACGGCCCGCAGGGTGGCGGAGGGCGTGGCCACCGGAATACCCACCTTCCTTGTCTCGGTGATCGTTGCTGGCGCGCTGTTTCCGCCGGCTCCCGCGTTGCTCAAAGGAGTGCGGGCGGCATCCCAGCGCATCCTTCCCTCACGCGGGCAGGAGCTTCTCAAGCTGGCGGGCGCGACGATCCGCAACGTATCGCAGGGCGTTATCGGCATCGCGCTGCTTCAGGCAATCCTTGCGGGATTGGGCTTCCTCGTGGCTGGCATACCAGGCGGCGGCTTTCTGGCCCTTGGCGTGCTTGTGACGGGAATCCTTCAGATCCAGGGGCTTTTGTTCATTCCGGTCCTCGCCTGGATTTGGACCTCGATGCCCACGGCGACGGCCCTCGGTTTGACCGCCTATCTTGCTCCGGTCGGGCTGCTCAACAACGTGCTCGGCCCGATCGTCATGTCTCACGGCTTGACGACGCCCATGCTGGTGATTTTCATAGGTCTCCTGGGCGGCGCGGTCACGCACGGCGTCATCGGCCTTTTTATCGGCCCGATTGTCTTGGCGGTGACATGGGAACTGATCGCCGCGTGGATGAAGCATGAAGCGGCTCCGATTGAGGAGCCAGCAGACATGTAATCCTATGAGGAAACCGGCTTGAGCTGCCTGTTCAGCTCGTCGATGACAGCCCAGTTTTCGATGACGCTCTTGTCGGGCTTGACCATGAGGATGTGACGTGGATGCCGGTGCAGCTTCACAGCCACGGTGAGTGGAAACCAGCCGATTCCGGGCCTCGTGAAACGTCCCGCCTTCTCGTCGAACGAGTCGAGTTCCAGAAGTTGTCTCAAGCCCGAAACAACAAAGGGAACCTTGCCGCTATTCTTGAATTCATTGATAATTTTCAGCTGCGCCAGCCCGACGTTGCCCTCGTAAACTTCACGAAGCAGGAAGGCCGTCATACGCGCCCTTCCCATTGAATTGGCCTGTGCGCCACCCGCCAGTTCTTTTTGATTTTGGTCGTAGAACTCTTTAAACACAGCGGCGACGGCATCGGCTTTTTCTTTCGGGATCATGCCCAGCCACGAGGCCCGCTCTTCGGCCATCTTCTTCCGTGCGTCTGCTGCCAGTCCCCCTCCCCAGCCGCGAAGGAGAACGTTCATTTCGCGCTCCGCCAGGGTGAGATAATCTGAAATCTCGTAGGCCTGGACGAAAAGAAGGCGGCCGAGCCAGACGAAAAAAGCGGCGATCGCAAGGAAAACGACGAAGAAGACGCCCCAAAGGATCACGTCGTCCCAGGGCACGCCCTTGAACCACGAACCGCCCGGCAGCTTGGAACCGCGGCCGAGCAGCCGCTCCATCAGGAACGGCGCCGCAACCACCAGAGCGAAAATTCCAAACGCTTTCAGCCAATTAGTCTGCATCAGACCATCGAGCCCAGATCTTGAACGCGCCCCGCAAATCGCACGAAACAGCATAATGGCGCCGCGTGCTTGCCGTAAAAGCGAAATCTTCCGGCAAAACGTTTCTCGCTGTCACAGGCGCGATGCTAACGCTTGTCTTTCGCGCTCCAGTCATCTCCCCGGAACAGGCAATCATATTCATATCCTCTTTACACCCCCGATCTATTTTTATCATATCGGTGTTACCGTGGATCTCACACGAGGCCACGTCAACAGGGGAAAGAGACAATGAAGAAGACGATTGTGCTCGCCGTGTTCGCCGCTTTGGCGGCCGGCAGTATTTCGGCGGCGCAGAGCGCTGACAGGTGGGCGAGAGGCCACCGGGCGTGGCGTCACTATGCCCCCCACCACGGAGGCCCCGTGTATTGGGTCCTGCGCAGCCCCCGCTTCGTGCCGCCCCCGTCCGCTCCAAACGCCTTCTGGTGGGAATTTGCCCCAACTCAGCGCGTCACCACGCATATGTACTAATCGGCGTTCGCCCAGCGGGTGCGCAGGTTGCCGAGAAAACCATGCGGCCCGTGGTTCGACAAGCTCACCATAAGGTTCAAGCCGTTGAAATCACACGGCCTCATCCTGAGCTTGCCAAAGGATGAGGCCGCAATTCAGTATCCTGCTAATGTTTCCCTTCGGCGGCGGCGATCCGTGCGCGAAAACGGCTCAGGCCATAGGCGATGATGCCGGCCACGATCAGGAATGCTCAGCGCCCATGACGAGTTCCGGATTGACCTCAAAACCGCCCGCATGCGCCGCCTTGGCGGCATAGCCGACAAGGCCGATGATGTAATAGGTGATAGCCGCCACCGACAACCCTTCGACGGTTTCCTGCAATCTGAGCTGCAGTTTCGCGCGGCGGTCCATCGAGGCGAGCACGGCCTGGTTCTGCTGCTCGAGCGTGACATCCACCTTGGTCGAGAGCAGCGTCGTCGCCCGCGACACCCGCGTCGACAGCGCCTCCTGGCGCGCGGTGGCGGCGGCGCAGGTGCTCATCGCAGGCTCAAGGCGGCGTTCGGTAAATTCCTGGAAGAGCTGCAAGCCCTGAATGCGCTCCTCGCGAAGCTCCGCAATGCGCCGCTTTATGATGTCGTAATAGGCGGCCGCGGCGCTGAATCGGTAAGCGCTGGCGGACCGCTTGCTTTCGATTTCAGCTTCGAGCTTTGTCAGGCGATCGAGAAGAAAAGGCTCCTCTTTTTCGCCCGGCTTAACCATCGCCTCCGTGATATTGACAAGCTCGTTTTCCCAGGAACTCAAGCTTGGCCCCAGTTGCTGCGCGAAGGGCAAGGCAAGCAGAGCCATCATGCGATAGCTGTCGATCTCCACCAGCCGCTGAACGAGGCGCCCCGCCTGACGCGGCGTGAGGGACAGGCTTTGAACGAGAATGCGGCTGAAGCCGTCGCTATGGATGCGAAAGTCGGTGAAGGCGCGGGCGGCGCCGCTTGAGACGGTCGATCCGACGAGAGTGTTGCCTTCGAAATATCGCGCGGAGATATCTTCGAGATTGGGAAGCGAAGAGTTGGCGCGCGTGACCATGATATTGCAGGCGACGAGGAGTTTGCCCGGCAACGTCGCGATCCAATCCTGCGGCGCCGATTGAATCGGCGGGGCGGAGAACGGCGGCGCTTCGTCCTTATCCTGGATGAACTTATAGCGCGTGAACTCGGTGTGGCGCTCCCACTTCACGCGGAACGGACCGAGATCGGCGCTGTAATGGCTGGCGCCCTCGGCAGGAGGAGGCGCATTGAAAAGCTTCGCCAGTTCGCGAACCTTCGCTCCGCTTTCCTGGCGGTCGGCCTCGTCCGTGAAAAGAGCCAGATAAGAGATTGAGCTTGGCGCGTTCAAAGCCTCTGGCGGACGGGCATGAACCTCGTCGTTCAGCTTGACGCGCAGGGGATGGCTCGCCGGTAGCATCATGCTGTGTGTCTGTTCCATCCGCAGGCGTCCGTCAAGCCTTCGTCTCAACTTCGTGAAGCCGATGCCGCAAGCGCTTTCCTCGATTTGATGAACCGTCGAGCGCGGAACCGCTGGCGCCAAGCGCAGTCTTCCACTATCAGCAAAGTGTATAGCAGCTCAACTTTGCCAATCCATCCTCCGTCCGATCACCAGGGAAATAATGAAGCTTCTTCGAATCCTCGCCGTACCGGTCGCGCTGTTGTGCATCGGCGCGGGCCTCTGGCGGCTTGAAAGCGCCACGGCCGGCCTCTCGATTACGCACACCTTCGCTGGGGAAACGCCTGTCACGGTCTTCAGGCCGAAGAGCGCCGCGCCGGCCCCCGTGGTGGTGATCGCTCACGGCTTCGCCGGCTCGCAGCAGCTCATGCAGCCCTTCGCCGCCACGCTCGCCCGCAACGGCTTCATCGCCGTGACCTACGATTGCCTCGGTCACGGCCGCAACCCGCAACCCATGCGGGGCGATGTCGACAAGGAGAAAGAGGGACCGACGCCGCTGCTGGTGGCGGAGTTCGGCCGCGTCGTTGACTTCGCCAAGAGCTTGCCGGGCGCTGACGGCCGCATCGCCATCCTGGCGCATTCCATGACGACGAACATCGTGGTTCGCTACGCAGAGGCGCACCCGGAAGTGGCGGCCACCGTCGCCGTCTCCCTGTTTTCTCCCGCCGTCACGGCCACAAGCCCCAAGAACCTCGCCGTCATCGATGGCGACAATGAATTCAGCCATCTCAAGAACGAAGGCCTCCGCGTTGTCGGCCTCGTTGCAGGCGGCGAAGCCGTCGCCGGGCGTCATTTATGGCAGCTTCGATGACGGCACGGCGCGTCGCGTGACGTTTTCGCCGGGCGTCGAGCATCTCGGCGTCCTCTACAGCCCCGCAAGCATGGCTGAGGCGCGAGATTGGCTGGACCGGACGTTCGGGCTGCATAACGGAAGCGGCTATCTCGATGCGCGCGGCCCTTATCTCGGCCTCTCTGTTCTTCGGGCTGATCCTGCTCGGCTGGCCGCTGGCCTCGCTTCTTCCCCGCGTGTCGGTTCCCGCCAACGGGCGCAAGCCTGCCATGGCGCAAGCTCCTCCCCGTCGCCGTCGCCCCGGCAATCCTGACGCCTCTCATTCTCTGGAAAATTCCCGACCAACTTCCTGCCGACGGTGGTGGCGGACTACATAGCTGTGCATTTCGCAGCTCTATGGGCTTCTCACGCTTGCAGCGCTTTGGATCGTGACGCAGCGGCAGCAAAGACAAGCCCTTCAACGTTACCACGAGTTATGTCGCTTTTGCTGCGGCGGCGCTGCTGACGGCGGCCTACAGCATCTTTGCTTTCGGATTGGCTCTCGACCGGTATGCGATCTCCTTTCTTCCCGATCGCCGAACGGATTCCGCTGCTCCTCGCGGTGGCCTGTGGAACGCTATCGTTTTTTATGGCGGACGAATGGATAACGCGCGGAGCCGCGCGCGCGCCGCGGAGGCTACCTGCTGACGAAGCTTCTTTTCCTGCTATCGATCGCGCTCGCGGCCGCGCTCAACTTCAAGAAGCTGTTCTTCCTTATTTTCATCATCCCCGTCATCCTGACATTCTTCATCATCTACGGGTTGTTCAGCGGCTGGGCGTACCGGCGAACGGGCAATCCCCTTGTCGCAGGAGCAGCAAATGCGCTTGCCTTCGCCTGGGCCATCGGCGTGACGTTCCCGATGCTGGCCCGGTAAGAGAGAAGACAATTAAATTGACGATAACGGCTGTAATTTTTCATGAAATCGCTTATCACTACGCCTAATAATAAGGCGGATCTCCGATGAAGCATCATTCTTTGCCACAGGCGGCATGGCTCCTTCTTGCGGCGAGCGTGGCTGTGTTGCAGTCGTCCGCAGCTTCCTTCGCGCAACTTGCCCCAGGCAAAGCCGCGCAGCTCGTCTCCCATCGCGCTGTTTACGACCTGACGCTGGACAGCACCGGCGCAGGATCGAACGTCAGCGATATCCGAGGCCAGCTCACCTACGATTTCTTCGGGATCGGCATGCCAGGGCTATACGCTCGACACGCGCCTCATCACCGAGATTTTCGATCGCGAAGGCAAGCCAAGCACCACCGATATCCGGTCGGAAAGCCAGGAGGACGCCGAGGGACGGCGGTTCCGCTTCAACACCATCTCAACATGTCAACAACAAGCTGAGCGAGAGCACAAAAGGCGTCGCTACGCGAACGGGCCGCTCGCACGATACCGTCGCTGTCGAACTTGAAAAGCCGAAAAGGGGAACGCTGACCCTATCCGGCAATATCTACTTTCCCAACACAGCACTCTCTCACCCTTCTGAAGGCGGCGCTCGCAGGCCAAACCCGTTTGCAGGCCGATATCTACGATGGCTCCGAGAAAGGCACGAAAGTGTACGAGACGACAACGGTGATCGGCGCGCCGCTGGAGCTTGCCGCCAACACGCAATTGCCTGCCGGTGAAGAATTCAGAACTCCTGGACGCGATCCAATCCTGGCCTGTCGTGGTCAGCTATTACGATCAAAACCAGAAGAAGGATGGGCTTCCATCCTACGAAGTCTCTTTTCGCATGTACGCCAATGGCGTCAGCCGCAAGCTGCAGCTCGATTACGGCACCTTCTCTTTGAACGGCGAACTCACGGCCATCGAATTCCTGAAGACGAAGCCCTGCCCATAAACGCGTAAAATACCTCGGAGGGCCAAGGAGAAAGCCCCGGCGCGATAGCGCCGGAGCCTTTTTCGCTTAGCCAGCTATCGTGTCAGAAGCCGAAGCCCAAACCCCAGCCCGAGTAGCCGCAGCTACGGTATCCGTAGCCGGGCCAGCCCCAACCGCCTCCCCAACCGTAGCCGCCCCAGCCGGTGCCAAGGCCAACGCCAAGGAACGGCCATCCCCAGCCGCCGCCCCAGCCCAAGCCCAAGCCATAGTAGGGACGCCGCCAGCCATACCCATAGCCCAAGCCCAAGCCATAGTAGGGACGCCGCCAGCGATACCCATAACCCAAGCCCAAGCCATAGTAGGGACGCCGCCAGCGATACCCATAGCCCAAGCCGGCGCCATAGAAGTGACGGCGCCAGCCCCAACGGCCACCCCAATAACCAGCCCGGCGGAAACCGTAGCCACCATAGAGGCCCCTGCCGTAACCGACACGGCCCATCCCAAAACGAGGACCGCCTCCAACCCCACCAATGTGGCCCACTCCGCGACCGCCGCCCAAGCGAACGAGCGTAACATCGCTTTTGGGCTGCGCCATGCGATCGTGACCGGCGCCCGCGGCCGTCAGCAAGGCCGCGTTAGCCTGGGCTGGCAGCCCGAAAACACATAATCCCAGCGCTGCCAAAGCCGAGATCCAGAGTTGTTTTGCTCTCATTGTGTGCACTTTCCTTTGAGGCATTGCATGCATGGCCGCACGCGCTCCAGGCGGAGCGATGCGACGGCTTTCGCTGCCTCAATTGCATCACCGATCCCGTTAACGAAAGATGAGAACTACTTAAGCTTCTCTGAGGAAAAGGCGAGACAACGGTGCGGAATGCTCAAGTATCGATTAATCTTTACTGAGCAATTTATTCAAAAGAGCGGCATCCACATACGCAGAGCCGAACGCGCTTCCCGCAAGAACGCGACATGGTTGTCCCGGCTCGCCGAGATTATCCGCCACGAGCGCCGCGCCGGTGAAATCCTGGCCTTCGGTGTAAGGATTGACGGTGACGACGGTCTTCAGGCCCGCGCCCAGAGAGGAGCGCAAGCCCAGCTCCGAGTCCTCGAAGGCGACGCACCGGCCGGGACCGAGGCGCAACTCGCCCAGCACATGGCGGTAGATATCCGGCGCGGGCTTCTTCGCGGGCACGACATCGCCCGCGCCGATGACCTCGAACCAGGAAAGCCGGCCGGGCAGAAGGCTTGTCAGCAGCGCCGTCACATTGGCGGGCGTGGTCGTCGTCGCAATCGCGAGCCGCAATCCCGTCTCCCGCGCCTCGCCGAGAAGGCGCTCGACGCCGGGACGAAGCGGAATGCCGCCCCGGTCGAGAAGCTCCAGGTAATGCTTCGTCTTCGCGGCATGCAGGCCCGCCACAAACCCCGGCAGATCGCGCGGCCGGGGAAAATCCGGGCGGCGCGTGTCGAGATAATAGAGAATCCGCTCCTTCCCGCCCGTAACGGCAAGCAGGTCCCCGTACAGCTCCACAGACCAATCCCAATCCAGGCCCGCATCGGCGAAAGCCCGGTTGAACGCGACGCGATGGCCGTCCCGCTCGGTATCCGCCAGCGTGCCATCCACGTCGAAGATCAACGCTTCCACTTCGCTCATCGCCTGCTCCCGAATGCGCCTTCAAATCTGCAGGATATACGCAAGTCGCCCTCTCCTCGATCTTACCGATGCCGCCCATGGCCTCATGGTGAGCCTGCCGAACCGCGACAAGCTCACCATGAGGGCTAAGCCGTTGATAACACTCGGCCTCATCCTGACCCTGTCGAAGGATGAAGCCTCAAATCGAATTGCCGGCCCGACGCTTATCCACGCGATCCCATTTTTGGCCGCTTTCCTCATATAGGCACTGTGCTATATCTAAATAAACATAACACTGGGGCGGGGGACAATCGATGGGCCGGGAGAAACAAGCGCGCCTTCACGTGCGGCTTTCGCTGCCGAACGGCGGCAGCCTCGACGAGGCCGATGTGGCGCTCATCGAGATCATCCAGAAGTGCCGCTCGATCCTCGGCGCGAGCAAGATCGCCGGCCTGTCCTATCGCAAGACCTGGCTCATGGTCGAGGCCCTGAACCGCACGTTCGAAGCCAAGGTGATCGACACCTTCCCCGGACGGCGCGGCAGCGGCTCGGAAGTCACCGTGTTCGGCCAGCGCCTCGTCGCGCTGTTCCGGTCGGTCGAGCGCCGGTCGGCGGCGGGCGCCGTCACCGCTCTTGGCGAATTGACCGCGTCTCTCAACTGGTCTTTCGAGGCCGGAGGCGCAGCGCGGGAAGAGCAAGGCTGATCGCCGCCGAGGCGCATCGCGGCGCCGCCGCCTGCTAAGCCCTCGTTAACCGGCGTTTTGCTTTTTCAGGCCGATCCTGGCATCGCCGCCGTTAACTTCATAGGGTTACCCTCAAGTTTCCGACGGCGCCTCTTTAAGGGAGGGCGCCTTGAGGGATTCCAAGCGGCCTCCATGGCGCGGATTTACTGTCTGTTTGCCACGCGCGGCCCAAATTCCCCACTGGGTAGCAACCATGACCGCAGCAATCCTAGATTGCTATTTTCGGTTAACGCGCGCAATTATATATCTTTAACGGACTTTTGCGCGTCCCACTTTGGGAAAAAATACAATCTCTTAACTTTTTGATTGGGGACGGAAAGCTGTTTGATTTCAGTCCGTAAGGCAGTTTTCTCCGCCAATGGGATGCGCGCCGCTCTCATTTTCGGGTCTTTTCAGCGCAAATTCTGGCGGGAAATAAATCCATGCGCGCCGCCGTTAACCATCGCGGTTTTAACCATGAATCGGCGCTACGAAAATCGGCCGCTGCTTGCGCGCAGCGTCGGCGATGTAGGATAAAAAAAGACCCTGCCGCGAAGCAGGGTCTGTGCGTTTCTGGGATGAGCGGCCGGGCGCGAAATGGAGCTGTTGTCGTGCGGATCGGATTGCGCGCCGGGCGCTAACGCGGCAGGCGCCGCTACTTGGGCAGGCTGATTGCGGGCTTGCCCTTGCCGCCCTCCCAATAGCCAGAAAACCACGTCGTGTGCGTCAGAATAGCGGCATGCACGATAAGCGCGATCGCCGCGACCGAGCCAAGGAGCAGAGGAAGACCGACTTTGGGGGGGACGACCAGCCAGATGCCATGTTGCCCATCGGTTTCAGCCATTTTCAGTTCTCCTAGTGAAGTTTTCTTTGGTGAGGCCGACGTTAATGCGCGAAGAGCGCGGCTTCACTACAAAATCGTTCACCATCAATCACATGAACGTGCAGTTCCTGGGCTGCGGCCAAGGTCAAGCCTTTCGCAAGACTTGCTTAGATCTGCCAAAACTTACCTATTATGAGTTTCTGAGCTGACAATGCGCCAGCGGGCTAGTTGGTTGGGTCAACGCCAAGAAGGGGAACGCCAAGGGCCGCCGAAGCATCGCGCAACTCCCGGTCAAGCGTGGCAAGCGGCAGACGGCGGCGCGCGGCCAGCTCCAGATAGGCGGCATCGTAGAGCGTGAGCTGGAAGCGGTCGGCAAGTTGCAAGATGACAGTCCAGGCATACGTATCCGTATCCGGATCGGCTGTGATGGAGAGCCGTGAGAGCTGTGTCAGGGCCGAATCGCGAAAAGCTGCGTCGATCCGTTTGCGCCTGAGCGCCATCTGCAAGGCGTTCGCGACTTCGAGGCGCCACAGCGCCGGTACAACGGCGCCTTTTTCGGTGACCTCAGTGAGGACGGCATCCGCGCCCGGCGTCCGCTCGTCTTTGAAGAACCAGCTTAGCGTCAGCGAGGCGTCGAGAACCAGGCTCACAGCCGGCCTTCATTGATGAGGTCCTTGATGCTGAGGCCGCCAAGCGTTGCGCCCTCGCTCATGCCGCGGATGGCGGCGGCGGCGGCGCGGGCCTCTTCACGGTTGAAAGCCCTGTGAGGGGGCACGAGCCGCGCGACGGGCTTGCCGTGGCGCGTGATAATGACCTCCTCGCCGGCTTCGACCAAATCGAGCAAGGCGCTCAGCGTATTTTTTGCCTCAAAAGCGCCGATCTCTTTCATGGTGTCCCGCGCGGCTTAATCTAGCTTACATCTAGCTTATCTCCGCGGCGGCGTCAATGTTGCTCGGCAGAGGCGCGATTGGATCCGCTGCGAAGGCCACATTAACCGCCCGCGATCAGCTTCAGCCACTTATCCTCGGAAAGCACATTCACGCCAAGCTCCGGGAGTTTTCCAGGATTTCAGCCTCGGACATGCCCGAAGCCAAGTATTCGAGCACATCGCGAACGGTGATGCGAAGCCCGCGAACGCAGGGCTTGCCGCTGCGCTTGCCCGGCTCGATGGTGATGATGTCGCGGTAGTCCATAAAGGCAACGTGCCTGTCCCCGGTTTGTGCGTCAACGGTGCCCGTCAGTGCGTCATCTCCATGATCGCCCGCAGCCTACCGCCAACAGCTTGCAACAATACCCAAGAATTGTTAGTTAAGCTTCGGTCTCGGCTTATCTTCTCCCAAGCGCCAGTTTTCGTAATCGTATTTTGGGGTACTAAACATACGGCCCGCGGGTTGGCCGATCCCGGGTAGCCGCTTCTCGACGACGAATGAATGTACAATTGTTTTCGGCAAATCAGCGGCCTTGACCCAGAAAACCAAGTCTTTTTCCCTGTTGCTGAGTTTAAATATATCGTAGGCTATTTTATCAGTATTAGAATTTGCAGAATGTATTGCGACAACTTTCCAATGCCATCGATTTCGGTTAATGAGCGCGCATTCTGTTTTCAGCCCTGCGCTAGATGATCGAAGATCCATGATAATTAGTGGTATAAATGTCAGAATATCTTCTAGCTCTTTTTCCCACCCTTCATTCTGAGCAAGCCGATACCGCTTTTCGCCTTTAGGGCCTTTGGGCATTTACTTTTTCACCACGATGCTTCACGTTAAGCATATACGGTTTGCCTCCAACAAATTCCAGACTTTCCTTTTGAGCCGGATCTAATTTGGCCCACAGGATGAATGCAGATGCCAATTTCGAAACTTCCTGCGCTCTTCGAACTTGTATCTATCATTATATCAATCATCCTATTTATTGGTTCAAGCGCTCTTCTTTACCGATCAAGATATGATAAAAATCAAACGCTTGTAGCAATCGCGGGCGTGGTTGCGTTTGTAGCATTCGGATATTTTGTTGCCGATCTTTTGGGGGTGCGGTCATCACCCTCCTCGCCTTCATCACCGCCAACAATTTCTGATTATGCGCTTAATAGGAATAAGGGATGGCCGCCTCAGGATCTGAGCGAGGCGGAAATAAAGAGAATTGAGCAAAAATGCGCTTGGCACAGGAAAATGCCAGGAGGCGGCCGTTTTGAGCTGTGCGCATTTAACGAGATTAAGTGAAGGGAGAAAAAACACCTGAGACACTACCCAAGGTTCCATCAAATATATAGAAAGCCACGCACACAATTATTGCCATAAATATATTGATCATAGCCAACGCCTCAATAGCAATATTCGAGGAAGCAATCTCGAATATCTCTTTAAGCAACAGAAGTCTGACTATTGCCTTAGCTGTCCAATTTTAGTTGACTTTGGACTAGCTTGCCAAGCGGAACTATCGGCAACGCCGTTTGCCGAGGGCTTTGGCGACACCTTCGGGGTCGGCATCGATGGCCTGGATGTAGGATTGCACGGTTTGGTCGGGCTCGGTGCGGCCCTGCTCCCAATCGCGTAAGGTTGTCAGCGGAATGCCGTAGCGCTCGGCAAATTTCTCCTGCGTGAGCCTTAGTCTTATCCTTATCAGCTTGATGCGCGGCACGGGCTTCATGCGTTGAAGCCGCTCCTCGGTAAGCGGCGGGGCGTCCGGGTCGGCGAGCGCCGCGGTGTAAGCTTCGTCGTCGGTCATGGCGCGAAGCGCGGCCCAATCGGTTTGATCGGCCGGGAAGGGCCGTGTTTCGCCACTGGGCAATATCTCTACCAGTTCGCCGGCTTCAAGTCTTTTGGCTTTGATAGTACGTTTTCTGCTCATGTTTGGTCGCCTTACGGGCTGAAATGATGCGAATGTTGTCACCGCGTTCGGTGTAGAAGACACTGATCAGCAGCGCATTGACGATGCCGACGGCCCGAAAGCGCTGTATATTTGTAGTTTCCGCAAGCCCGGCGGTACAGTCGCTCGTCAGGGCCCGGGTGAAGCGACGAACAAATCGACATCCTCGAACACGCGGCTTGCCGTTTCGAAGCTGATTTTGTGCTTCTTGAGATTGCTCGCGGCTTTGTCATCATCCCATTCAAAACCGTTCTCATTCATAAATATACCGAATTAACGTAGTTGCGTCAAAGGATATTGCTGAGCCGGAAAGGCGGCGGATTTCAAAAAGGGGCCGCAGGCGCAGGTTCGAAGCGATGCCGCATCAAGCCCCCGCAACCAGCTCCAGCCACTCGTCCTCGCTCAACACCTTCACGCCAAGCTCCTCGGCCTTCTTCAGCTTCGAGCCCGCGCCCGGCCCGGCCACCACATACAGCGTGTTCTTCGACACCGAGCCCGCCACCTTCGCGCCGAGCCGCTCGGCCTGCGCCTTGGCCTCGTCGCGCGTGAAGCGTTCGAGCTTGCCGGTAAACACCACGGTCGCGCCCGCGAGCTTCGACGACACGATGTCCGGCTTGTAGTCCTCGACGGTCAGCTCGCGCTCAAGGGCCGCGACGACCTCGCGGTTATGCGGCTCCTGGAAGAAGTCGAGGATGGATTGCGCCACCGTATCGCCGATGCCGTCGATCTCGTTCAGGCGGTCGAGCGCGTGCGCGTCCGCCATCGCCTCGCGCAGATGGTCCAGCGAGCCGAAGCTTTTGGCGAGCAGCTTCGCCGTCGTCTCGCCCACATGCCGGATGCCGAGCGCGAAGATGAAGCGTTCGAGCGAAATCGTGCGCCGCGCCTCGATGGCCGCGAACAGGTTGGCGGCGGATTGCGCGCCCCAGCCTTCCTTTTCGCGCGAGCGCGCGGCAGCGAAACGCCGTCGCGCGCCTGCGAGCGTGAAGATGTCGGCGGGCGCGCGGATGCGGCCCTCCTCGAAGAAGGCCTGGATGTGCTTTTCGCCGAGCCCCTCGATGTCGAAGGCGAGCCGCGAGACGAAATGCCGGAGCCGCTCCACCATCTGCGCGGGGCAGATGAGGCCGCCGGTGCAGCGGCGCACGGCGTCGAGCTTTCCGGTCTTGGGGTTCATCTCGCGCACGGCGTGGCTGTCGCACACGGGGCACGTCGCCGGGAAACACGAAGCGACGGCGATCGCGGGGCGCTTCTCCAGCACCGCGCCGAGGATTTGCGGGATCACGTCGCCCGCGCGCTGGACGATGACCGTGTCGCCGATGCGGACGTCCTTGCGCGCGATCTCGTCCTCGTTGTGGAGCGTCGCGTTCTGCACGACGACGCCGCCGACCGTGACCGGCGCGAGCTTCGCCACCGGGGTGAGCGCGCCCGTGCGGCCCACCTGGATTTCGATGTCGCGCAACTCGGTCATCGCCTTTTCGGCCGAGAATTTATGCGCGGTGGCCCACCGCGGCGTGCGCGAGACGAAGCCGAGCCGCTCCTGCAGGTCGAGCCGGTCCACCTTGTAGACCACGCCGTCGATGTCGTAGCCGAGCGAGGCGCGGTTCAGCTCGATGGCGCGATAGGCGGCCAGCATCTCCTCGACCGTCTTGCACAGCGTGAGCGGCGGCATGGGAAAGCCCCACGAGGCGATGGCCTCAAGCACGCCGTGGTTCGTTCCGGCGGGCAGTTCGCTGGCCTCGCCCCAGCCCCAGGAGAAGAAGCGCAAGGGCCGCGACGCCGTGATCGCGGGATCGAGCTGGCGCAGCGACCCCGCCGCCGCGTTGCGCGGGTTCGCGAAGATTTTGCCGCCTGCCGCGAGCTGCCGCTGGTTCAGCTCGGAAAAATCGGCGTGGGACATGTAGACTTCGCCGCGCACCTCGAACACGCGAAGGCGCGTTCCGGCCCTTCAGCGCGTTCGGGATGTCCGCGATGGTGCGCACGTTCGCGGTCACGTCCTCGCCCTCCGAGCCGTCGCCGCGCGTGGCCGCGACCACGAGTTCGCCGCGCTCGTAGCGGAGCGAAACCGAAAGGCCGTCGATCTTGTTTTCGGCGGTGAAGTCGAGCGGAGCGTCCGCGCCGAGTTTCAGGAAGCGGCGGACGCGCGCGGCGAAGTCCTCGACGTCCTCGTCGCTGAACACGTTGCCGAGCGACAGCATCCGCACCGAATGCCGGACCTTGGCGAACTTCTCGGACGGCGCCGCGCCGACCCGCTGCGTCGGGCTTTCCGCCGTGATCAGCGACGGGAAGCGCGCCTCCAGCGCCTCGATGCGCAGGCGGAGCTTGTCGTAATCCGCATCGGAGATTTCGGGCTGGGCGTCCTGGTAATAGAGGCGGTCGTGCCGCTTGATGTCCGCGACGAGCGCGTCGTGCTCGTCCTTGGCCTCCTCGATCGTCAAGGTCTCGACCGGCCCCGGCAATCCCGCTGAATCGGCTGCTGCGCTCGCCCGCGACTCAGGCGATCTCATACTTCGCTCCGATCAGGCGCGCGGCGGCGGCTCTGGCCTCTTCCGTGACCTCTTTGCCGGACAGCATGCGCGCGATCTCCTCGCGGCGCCCGCCGATGTCGAGGGGTTCCGCGTAAGTCGCGACGGAGACATCGCCGCCTTCGCCGCGCTGCGTCTTGTAAAGCCGGAAATGCGCGTCCGCGTGCGCCGCCACTTGCGGCGAATGCGTCACCGCGAGCACCTGCGCGCGATCGCCAAGCCGGGCGAGACGCTCACCGATTGCGGAGGCTGTCGCGCCGCCGACGCCCGTATCGATTTCGTCGAACACGAGGACGGGCGCGGTGGTCTTCTCGGTGAGCACGACCTTGAGGGCGAGCAAAAAGCGCGCAAGCTCGCCGCCGGAGGCGACCTTCATCAACGGGCCAGGATTTGCGCCAGGGTTCGTCTGAACATGAAACATGATCGATTCGCGCCCGAAAGGACCGCCGGCGACGCCGTCCTTGTCCTCCGGGAGCTTTTCAGTTTGGGTAAGGAACTGTGCTTTTTCAAGCCGCAGAGGCGCCAGCTCTCGCTGAACCGCCCGGTCGAGCAGGAACGCGGCGGATCTTCGCTTCTCGCTGAGCGCCTCGGCAGCGTTGCGATAGACAGCGGCCGCCGCCCCGGCAGCCTTGCGCGCGGCTTCGAGCTGTTCCGCGCCGGTTTCGAGCTTCGACATTTCGTCGAGGAAGCGCCGATGAACCGAAGGCAGCTCGCTCACGGGTACGCGATGCTTGCGGGCCACGGCGCGCAGCTTGAACAGGCGCTCCTCGATGGCCTCCACATTGCCTTCGGCCTCCGCGCGGAGTTGCGCCTCGACGAGCGAGCGCGCTTCCTCGGCTTCGATCAGAACGCGCTCCAGCGCCGCCTGGATTGGCTTGAGCCGCTCCGGCAGGGCGGGCTGGCGCTCGAGCCTTCTCAGCACGGTGTTGAGCTTGCCGTCGGGAAAAACGGGCGCGGAGAGCGCGTCGGAGGCGCTTTCGAGATCCTCGCGCAGCTTGGCCGATGACAAAATGGCCTGCCGCTTCGTGGCGAGCGCCTCTTCCTCGCCGGGCTGAGGCGCAAGGGCGTTCAGCTCGTCGCAGGCGGCGTTGAGGTAGTCTCTTTCGCGTTCGGCAAGCTCAAGCGCTTTCTCAAGCTCCTTGACGGTCTGATTGCGAGCGCGCCACTCATCCCACAAGCGCGAAATGTCCTGCACCTCCGGCACAAGCCCGCCGAACTGATCGAGCAGATGCCGGTGGGTAGCCGGATCGAGGAGCGCACGGTCGTCGTGCTGCCCGTGGATTTCCACGAGCGCGTGGCCAAGCTGGCGCAAAAAAGCGGTTGAAACCGGCCTGTCGTTGATGAACGCCTTCGTGCGTCCGTCCTCGTACTGGACGCGCCGCAGGATAAGGACATCCTCACCGTCGAGGTTCTGATCGCGGAGCAGGCCCGCGACCGGATGCTGGGGAGGAAGATCGAATGACGCCGTCACGCTTGCGGATTGCGCGCCTTTGCGGACGAGCTTTCCATCGCCTCGCGCGCCGAGGGCGAGACTCAGGCTGTCGAGAACGATCGATTTGCCCGCCCCGGTTTCGCCCGTGAACGCGGTCAGGCCCCTGGCAAAGGCAAGATCGAGATGATCGATCAGAACGACATCGCGGATAGACAGAGCCACCAGTACGCCCTGCGGGAAGTCCTGACCCATGTGCTGCTCCCGTCGAAAGGACTATCCCTCGGATAGGCGTCCTAGTGTCCCGTCTCCGAATCGCCGCTTGGGCTTGCAGCGGGCTCGTACGGCAATTGCGAGACGCCACACTAGCAACCCGTAAACTCTAGCAGGATGCTGCAAAACCATGCGGCCCATAGTTCGGCAAGCTCACCATGAGGTCCATGCCGTCGATATCGCTCGGCCTCATCCTGAGCTTGTCGAAGGATGGAGCAAGGATTTCCGGCTTTTTCATCATCCTGCTAGAGTGCGACCGGAAAAGCGCCAAGCGGTTTTCCGATAAGACGCACGACCAAACAAAAACTTAGAGCCCGCTTTTGATTCCATCAAAATGCGGATAGGCTCTAGTGCAGCTTATCACAGGCAAGTTCGCTCAAGCGCTTGCAGCGAATGGGGCGCGAACTTGCCTCGGGCTGTACTAGCATGGCTTTTCACGGCGCGCCTCGCGCCTCCAAGACAGCGCGGGCCTCCCAGCTATCAACCTGCGACGCTGGTGACGGTCGTCTTCCAGGCCTGGCTGATCCAAGACCCCGAGTCCTCGCGCGGCGCCGTTCCGCCGGACTGAAGCAGCGCATAGGCATCCTTGTACCACTGGCTGTCCGGGAAGTTATGCCCAAGAATCGCGGCCGCCGTCTGCGCCTCGCTTGTGATGCCGAGCGCCATATAGCACTCCGTCAGGCGCATCAACGCCTCTTCCACATGCGCGGTCTGCTGATAATCCGTCACGACGGTCTTGAACCGGTTGACGGCGGCCAGATAGTTGCCCTTCTTTTGCCAGTAGCGGCCGACATTCATCTCGGCTGCCGCAAGCGTGTCGCGCGCAAGCTTCAACCGGCGTTTGGCGTCTTCTGTAAAGTCGCTGTTCGGATACCGCCGGAGGAGCGTCTCCAGCTCCGCAATGGCTTTTTTTGTCTCGCCCTGGTCGCGCGACGGCGCCGAAACGCGATCGAAGTAGGCGGTTGAAATGATTTCCTGCGCTTGCGCGGCCTCTTTCGAGCCGGGATGCAGTTGCAAGTAGCGGCGCGCCGCGGCCACAGCCTCCTGGCCCTTCCCGGCCTTCTGGTAGGCGACCGCCGCCATCAACGTGGCCTTCTTGGCCTCCTCGGAATACGGGTAGAGCTGGTCGATTCTTTCGAAGAGTTCGGCGGCCTTGACGTTGCTGCCTTTCGCCATCTTCTCCTGGGCGTCGTTCCAGAGAACATCCGGGGCCCGCGAATCGAGCTTGCCTGCATCGTCGTTGCCGAAGAGAGACCCCATCGATCCGCAGCCGGCGAGGCAAGCTCCGATGACCAACCCAAGCACCGTCTGCCAGGCAAATCGCAATCTCATTTCATCTTGCTCCAAAGCCCCGTGTTCGAGCGGTTTGCGCGACTCAATCTCGCTCCCCTTAGCTCTTCTACGGCAGAAAGCATCAAAATGATGGTGAAATGCGGAGTTTTTCAGTCAAAAGCGATCTGAAGCAACGTTGCCGGGGGAGCGAATGGCGCCCAGCGCCGGAATGGAACCGGCGGCGCCGAGGCGGCCGGCGGCGGAGCTAAGCAAAGAAATCCTCGATGCGAATGGGAAGATTTCGGATGCGCTTGCCGGTCGCGCGATAGACCGCGTTGGCGACGGCGGCGTTCGTGCCGACATTGCCAAGTTCGCCAAGCCCCTTTACGCCCGCCGGGTTCACCTTTTCGTCGACCTCCGGCACGAGGATGACGTTCACCTCCTGAATGTCTGCGTTCACCGGGATGAGATACTCGGCGATGTTGTCGTTCACATACCGGGCGTTGCGCTCGTCGATCTCTGTCTCCTCGTGCAACGCCGAGGAAACGCCCCAGATCATCCCGCCCATGAGCTGGCTGCGGGCCGTCCTTGGGTTCATGATTCGTCCCGCAGCGAAGGCGCCGGCTGGACTTGGTTCATAGACGTCTCCGATTCGGATATGTCATTTCCCGTCGCCGCGATGGCCGGCTTCCGCCCCTTTTGGACTACGGCGGGCGGGATTCGAGAGCATTTTGAAATGCCAGGCTTTCCAAAATTGTTCCCGCTGGCCTCAAGCTCGACGCGGATTGGGACCGCGGCGGGCAGTGTACGAGGCGTGCAGGCGATGACCGGCCTTACACGCCTCGGCCTTGCGCCGCCTTCCCGCTTACCGGCGAAATCGGCCACCCGTCACATTGCCAAGCACCGTGCGGAACTGCTCAGGCAGGCCGTGGCGGATTGCCTGAGCGGCCGTCTCGAAATCTTCGTGCGTGCCCGGCTGACATCGGATGCGGGCTCTAAGTTTTTGTTTTATCGTGCGTCTTGTCGGAAAACCGCTTCACACTTTTCCGGACGCACTCTAGGCCACATCCGTGTCAGGCCGGTCATCGCCTGCCGAGTGCTCTGTATGCCATCGGCCCTTGCTGTCCTCAAACTCGATATCTTTGGATTTGCCCGGCAGCTTTTGCTCGGCTGCGGCACGATGAGCGGCTGCTTCCGCGGCGGCTTTGGTGGAAAAAGTCTGCGAGAATGTGCCCTTCAGCCGGTAGGCCCAGCCCCCGTCATGCTCGACGATTTCGTAATGTGCTTTCGCCATGTACGCCTCGCTTTCTGGTTATGGCGGCGATCAGCCGCCGGGCTCTCACTTGGTGATTGCGCGCCGATTCAACATGCGTGGGCGTAGCGGCGGAAGGTCCAGGAAGGAGCGCCCTCTTTAAAGGAGGCCGCTTTGCCCCGATCTTCGAGCGAACGAAGATCACACCGGCAGGAGGATCGATGAACCTCGTCGCGAACCGCGCTCACCAGCTGTTTCCGGTGCTCGATGCCGTTCAAATCGAGACGGCAAGGCGCTTCGCAAGCGGGCAGGCGATGGATTTCGCACCCGGCGAAGTGGTGTTCGACGCGGGTGAGCGCCACGCCCCTGCTTGGCTCGTGTTAAGGGGGTCGATCGATGTCGTGCGCCGTGACGGCCTTAGTCGCGAGGCGGCTATAACGAGCCATTGCGCCGGTCAATTCTCGGGCGAGGTCAGCCAGCTCTCGGGACGGGAATCACTTGCCGCTGGCCGCGCTGGCGCCGAGGGGTGCACCGCGCTTCCGTTCGACGCGGCGCATGTGCGCGCCCTGGTGATCGGCTCCGCCGAAGTGGGCGAGATCATGATGCGCGCCTTCATTCTGCGCAGGGTGGGGCTGATCGAAGAAGGCGGCGCGGGGTCCGTGCTCGTCGGCAATCCAGGAGCGCCCGATCTCGTCCGGCTGCAAGGCTTTCTAGGGCGCAACGGCTACCCTCATACAGTTCTCGACGCAGCCAACGATCCAGACGGACGCGCCGTAATCGAGCGGTTTGGCGTGCTCCCGAACGAACTGCCTTTGATGCTATGCCCGAACGGCACGGTTCTCAGGCGTCCGACCAATACCGAAGCCGGCCTCTGCCTTGGCATGACGCCGGAGCTTAATCCGGAAAGCGTCTACGACGTGGCCGTCGTAGGCGCGGGGCCCGCGGGGCTCGCAGCGGCGGTCTACGCAGCATCCGAAGGGTTATCGGTTCTCGTGCTCGATGAGCGCGCCTTCGGCGGGCAGGCGGGCGCCTCGGCGCGCATCGAGAATTATCTTGGTTTCCCGAGCGGCATCTCTGGCATGGCGCTTGCCGGACGGGCGTTCAATCAGGCGCTGAAGTTTGGCGCGGAGATCGCCATTCCACTCGAGGTCGCGCGGCTCCATTGCGACGATAACGAGAAGCCGGCCGGCGCTCCGATGCGGTTGGAGTTCACGGACGGCGGTGGAGTACGGGCGCGAACCGTCGTCATTGCCTCCGGGGCCCGTTACCGCCGGCCCCCGATCTCGAACCTTGGCGCCTTCGAGGGGAGAGGCATTTCCTATTGGGCTTCCCCAGTGGAGGCGAAACTCTGCGAAGGTGAGGAGGTGGCGCTGGTGGGCGGAGGCAATTCCGCGGGACAAGCCGTCGCGTTCCTTGCCCCGAAGGTGAAGCGCTTGCATCTCGTGGTCCGCGGGCCGGGCTTGGAAGCCTCGATGTCGCGCTATCTCATCGATCGCATCGCCGCCTTGCCCAATGTGGAACTGCATACCGGAACCGAGGTGACCGGGCTGGAAGGCGATGAGGTCACAGGCCTCACGGCAGCGGTGTTTCGTGAGCGCGCGACCGGGGTAAGCCGGACCTGTCCCTTGCGTCATCTGTTCCTGTTCATTGGCGCCGAGCCGAATGCTTCCTGGCTCAATCGCTGCGTCGCGGTGGACAGGAAAGGGTTCGTGATCACTGGAGCCGCTTGCGCTGACGGAACCGGCCCGAACTCCCGCCCAGTTCTGCCGCTTGAGACGAGCCGCCCCGGCGTTTTCGCGATCGGAGATGTGCGGGCGGGTTCGACAAAACGTGTGGCGGCAGCGGTCGGAGAGGGCGCCGCCGTCGTGGCGCAGATCCACAGCCTGCTTGCCGTTGGATAGTGCGAAAACCGGGAAGAGGGGACGCGCTCATGCTCCGAACGGGCAAGTCGGGGTTTCCGTCCCGATCCCATGCGGGCCAAGCCGGCTAAGGGATCTCAATGCGGGCTTATCCGGAAACGCCGGCGCGATCCCGCCCATGACCAAAGCGCCTAATTGGGCGTTACCCCGGCGGATTTTCACCTTGGCCACCGGAACTGCTATTGAGGCCATGATGAGACAGCAAAGACGAGCACTCGGGGTTCCCGCGCATCCGCTTCTCGTGCACTTTCCGATCGCTTTTTGGCTCGCAACGCCGCTGTTCGACCTTGGCGCCCTTTTTGTAGGCGAGCCGTGGATCGCCATGGCCCTCGGAGCAACGGTTGCAGGCGTTGTCATAGGCGCAGCCGCGGTCGTTACCGGACTGCTCGAGTATATGCAGCCCTCCCTTGCCGGAATCGACATGCGTCTCGCTGCGAGGCATGGAACACGAACCGCTCTCGCCTGGAGCATATTCGCGTTCAGGGCCGTTGCAGCGGCTTTTTTCCTGCCCGGCGCGCGCTGGTCTCTGATCGCTTGCCTTGTGCTCGATATAATTGGCTGTGCTATTCTGATTCAGGGCGTTTACTTCGGCACAAGGCAAGTCTACGAGCAGTTGGAAAAGAATTAGACGCTAAAATGCGGGTGTCTTTACATCGATCTGATCCGGAAATACCGGATAATGTCGCGCAGATTGGTCACCAACCCGATTACGATGAACAGGGCGACGACGATCCCTATGACTTCCCATCCGGTCATGCTGTTATCCTCCATTTGATTCAGACTTCCGTCTGAGCCATCTCCTTCTGAAGTTGCCCAATCAGCCGCTCGACCACGGAAACGGCTTCGCTTGCGGCAGCCGAGACGGCGGGGCTCAGGCCCATCGCGCCCAGTTCTTCATCTCCAAACGTCTCCGGTTCGCACGCGACGAGAATAATGCGCAGACAGCCCCCGCCGAGGGCGGAGACGAGCGCCAGGACCTTTGCAGGATCGAGATTATGCGGTTCGAGCAGCGCCGCCTGGGCGCCAAGGTCCGCCTCGGATGGCTTCTCCGGCTCGATGATGGAGATCGTTCCGGGCGAGAGGCCGCGCTGCGCTGTGTCGACCAAAATGGCTGCGTCATAGCTATCGAGAAGCGCATAGGTGAGATCGATCCCGCGGATCCCGAAATCGCGGACCAGTACGCCCGCGGGCAACGTTTTTTTTGCGAGTTCTTGCGCGACTTCAACGCCAAAAGCATCGTCGCCTTTGAAGATGTTGCCGATCCCTGCGACGAGGATCCTGTTCATGGCCCGGCTTCCTCCCCGGCTGGCTCGATTTCCTCGGGCGAAAAGAAAAAACGATGGCCGGGCATTCGCTCAAATCCCAGTTCGCGGCCAGGATCCTTTTCGAGAACCACGGCCACATGCACGCGATCTTCAAAATCGCGCTCGATAGCCTCGATGATGGCCACCTCGCCGTTAATCACAATGTCCATGATATCGCCGCCGCCTTTCGCCCGCAGCCGCACCCGATCGCCCACCGTGAAGTCTCTGCCTCCCGTGTGCAAGAAAGCCAGTCCGGGCTTTTGCGGCGGCGGTCGAACCTCTGGCGGCGCCGCCACTAAGTGGGGGTCGCGCAGCGCGCCGTGCAGCCTCTCCATTTGCGGCGCGCTCAAAGCCTCGGTTCGCTCAAGCAAGGCGCGCGCGCGAACATCGGCTACGGCCATCTCCCGCTTTTCTTCATCCGTCATGCCCAGAATGCGCAGAGTCAGGATCTCATCGATCTCCGTGCCGTCGAAGAGATCGCCGGGACTTTCGGGAGCGACTTGCGGGTAGTCGTAAAGGATGATGGGAGAGGACAGCATCGTGCTTGCGCTTCCAGGCTCGCCCGCAAGCACAGGCCAGGTCCCCACGTTCACGCATCCGGCTGCGGCATCTTTCACGTCTTCGGGCGGATCGAAGAGCGATATGAAGGCGCCGCCCTCCACTCCAAGGATGGTGTGGGTCGAAGCAAAAGCCAGATGCTGGGCGGCGGCCCGGTGTTCGAAAACTTCCGCGTTCCAGGGCGTTGTGTTGCGAACTCTCACTGTCAGCTTGAAAGTGGACGGCGCAACCTCTTTGGCTGAGATTGCGAGTTCGCCTTTAAGGCTTTGGCTTGTGCGGACGAAGAGCGCTTCAACGAGTTCCGTCCGGTCCGCGCAAAGGCTCCAGCGTGCGCTCTCCTGGAAAGCTCAGCGGAATCAGAGTCTCTGCACGCGTGAGAGCGGCGATGGTCAACCGAGGCGAAGCAATCCGCCGCTCAACGGCTTCCTCCCAGGTGTGGAACACCTGCCCGCCAAGTTCCAAGGATGCAGCCTTGGTAAAGCCCGGTTCGTCTGCGGGAAGGGTGGCGACGGGGGTGGAAAGTTGGCCGATCTCGCGCATCACCAGATGCAGAAAGCGGACCTGCGCTTCGATCCCGGTCTCCGGGCCGCCTCTTACGAGGCATTCGGTCTGCAAGCTGGATGCGTTGTTCCGGTCCGAGGCCGCGAAGCTCTCTGGAAAGACGCCGCCGAAGGTCCATCGCTGCCGGTTCTTCACATTCGTCGGCCGGTAGGGGTAGAGGATGTAGCCTTCGTAGAGCACGGCTTTGACGATGGCTTCGGCGGAAGCGAAATTCATGACACGCGTTCCCGTTGCCTGGGATGCAGGAGCGAGCGGATTGTGTCTTCAAAGCTTGTGAAGCCATGACGCCGCTTGAGCCCGTAAATCTCGTCGAACAGGCTGCGATCGATGCGAAGCCAGACGCTGTTCGGATAATGAAGGCCGATGGCTTCGCGCCAGATCGCTACAGGAAACCGGGTGCTGGCCTCCTTGCTCCAAGGGATGGGCTCCATTTGCAGATAACCATCCGGGTCTAGGTAGAAAACCGTGCCGCTGAACAGAAATGAGAGCGGCGCTTCGCCGTTTTCCAGGCCGTAGAAATACTTCGCCGAGGCCACATCCAGATCGAAGCTGCAGGCGACTGGCATTTTTGCGATGCTTTCGGTGTCGAAGGCGGGCAGCTGGAGGCTGGTTTGCGTCCATAGCATGCTTCCCAGCGCGCTCTCGAAGCGATGCCCCTCGCCGAAAAGCTCGCTGAGGCGCTCTTGCTCCTCGCGAGAATAGCGTCGCCGCGCAGCCTCGATCCTTATCTGACAGGCGAGCGCAACATTCTGAATGGCTGTACCCGGCGTGCGGTTCCCGGTGCGGAGCGTGAAGAGAATCGACGGCGCCGCCGCATAGCGCTCGATCTCAACACCATCGATAGCAAAATCGAGATCAACCATGCAGCCGGCTCCTGCCTGGGCCACCGCCAAGGCCCGCGAAGAAGCTGTCGACCGCGCTCCACGCCTCGGCGCCGCCGGTAACCCCGCGCCAATGCGAACGAATAAGACCCACGAGTTCGTAGCACCGGTCGATGGGCATCCTGTAATAGCCGCGCGCTGCGTTCACACGATTGACGAGCAGCGCTTCGACATCCGGTTCCATCTCCATGAGCGCCGGATTGCGCTCCGCGAGCGCGGTCCACGCGTGAAGATCGAGGAGGGACTCGGTTGGACCCGCAGGTCCTGGATAAAAGGCGACGATGCGGCCCCGGACGGTGCTGAAGAAAAAGAAGGCAAGGCCGACGGGAATGCCGGTCGCTTCCCACTCGGCGTCGCTCAAATCGAAGTCTTCAAGCTTGTGCGCGGTTTCGGGAACGGCCCGGTATTTCTTGTCATCTCTGTCGCCAAGCAGCGTTGCACAGCTCCGGCAGACGCACAGGAGGCGGCCACGCGAAGGCTCGACGAGATGCGGGTGAATGGCTCCGAGAGGCGCCGCGCAAAGTTCACAAGCCTCAGTCGCCGCCGCGGCTTTCGATTCGCGCGCGAACCTATGCAGGTTTGCCACCCAATTGCGCGGACCGGAGCGCCCGGTTGCGTGCATCGCGTCCATGGCTGCCTTTCGGGCTGGGTTACTTATTCCGCGGCGCGGCCGATTGCGGCCGCGCTTGGAAAGTCCAAGCCCTCGATCAATACCTTCTCTGTATCCGGCGCGGCCTCGAAAATGGCTTGCTCGATCTCGGCCGGCAAACTCCACAAGAGCGGGGATGGCGTCCTCGGCTCAAGGCCGGAAAGCCGCAGCCGCACAACGCCTCTGGAAACGTCCTTGAGGTCAAGTCGCAGGCCATGCACGCCAACATGCGGCCTCAGCCGCTCCACCGCGCGCCGCACCCTCGTTTCCAGGTCCTCGGGATGAAGCCCGTGCAAAAGCAGCATCGCCCGCACATGCTCGTCTTGAATGAGGCGCTCAACGACCGGCGCGCCACCCTGCGCCGGAGCGAGGATCGCCATGAGCTTGGCAAGGCCCAAACCGTGGAGTTCAAGCACAAGCGCAACAAGCTCGCGCGCGGTTGTCCCTGCCGGGCCGGGATGGGTTTCAAGCGCCTGGATCAACTCTTCGAGCCGGGCCAGAGCCTTGTCCGCATCCCGTTTGCCGCCGCTTACCCCGCTCATGTGCGCCCTACGCCGAACATCGGCGAATGCACGGTTTCGATGGTCTTGCCGCCGCCAACATACATGTGAACGCCGCAGGGCAGGCATGGGTCGAAGCTGCGGACCGCGCGCATGATGTCGATCCCCTTGAAATTGTCCGGCCCGTTCTCCTCGAAGATGGGCGTGTTCTGAACGGCATCCTCATAAGGCCCAAGCGTGCCGTACATGTCGCGCGGCGTGCCATTCCACGGGGTTGGCGGATAAGGATGATAATTCGCAATCTTTCCGCCGCGTATGACGAGATGATGCGAAAGCACCCCGCGCACGGCTTCGTGGAAGCCGCAGCCGATCGCCTCGTCGGGAACCTTGAACGGCGTCCAAGTCTTGGTGTGTCCGGCCTGAATTTCGGTAAACGCCTGCTCTGTGAAATAGAGGGCCGCCGCCGCGGCGTAGGCCTGGAAGTAGGTCCGGGCGCGGTCGCGTTCGATGGCGTTGCTCCATTTGGGGATCTTCCATTCAAACGTGACTTCCGGTTTCAGCGCCGTCTTCGGAATATGGATGATGACGCTGCTGCCGGTGGCCTTGACGTAGCCCATGTCGACAAGCCCGGCGAGCGCAGTCGCCCAAAGCCGCGCGAACGGGCCGCCGCCTGTGTCGAGCGCCAAGTGATCGCCGGTTCTTTTGTCGAGCCAGCGCGGACACATCACCCAGGAATAGTTGCCGTTGAAGTCCCGCTTTTGCGGCCGGGGAATCGTGGTTTGGTTCCAAGGATGCTTTTGATCGACCACGTTTCCGAGCGGGTCCCTTTTGACAAAGGTTTCGCCCTGGTCCCAGCCGTCGTAAAAGGAATGTCCGAGCAGGATGCGGATGTTGAGATTGATGTCGACGAGGTCGGTCGTAACGAGCTTGCCATCGACGACAACGCCGGGGGTGACGTACATGGCCCGGCCCCAGTCTGTCATGGTCTTATAGTTGTAATCGCAGACATCCGGGTCTTGGAAAGAGCCCCAGCAGCCAAGCAAAATGCGGCGGCGGCCCACCTCTTCGTAGCCCGGCAGCGCATCGTAGAAGAAGTCGAAAAGATCGTCGTGCAACGGCACGCACTTCTTCAGGAACTCGCAGTAGCGCATCAGCCGCGTAAGATATTCGGTGAAGAGCTGCACCGACGGCACAGTGCCAACCCCGCCCGGATAAAGCGTCGAGGGATGAACGTGACGTCCCTCCATCAGGCAGAACATTTCGCGCGTGTAACGGCTGACCACGAGGGTTTCGCGGTAGAACTCTCCCGTGAACGGATTGAGCGCCGTCATGATGTCCGCGATGGTGCGGTAGCCGTGATCGGCCGCATGCGGGGCGTCCGTTCGCTTGGCCAGCTCCCACACGCTCGGATTCGTCTCACGGACCATTTTCTCGCAGAAATCTACGCCGACCAGGTTGTCCTGGTAGATGTTGTGGTCGAACATATACTCAGCCGCCTCGCCGAGATTGGTGATCCACTCGGCTATGGCTGGGGGCCGGACGCCATAGGCCATGTTTTGCGCGTAGACCGAACAGGTGGCGTGATTGTCGCCGCAAATGCCGCAAATGCGGCTCGTGATGAAATGGGCGTCGCGCGGGTCTTTGCCTTTCATGAAAATGCTGTAGCCGCGGAAGATCGACGACGTGGCGTGGCACTCCGAAACGACGCGGTTGGCGAAGTCGATCTTGGTGTAGATGCCGAGGCTGCCGACGATGCGCGTGATCGGGTCCCAGTTCATCTCGACGATCTGCGAGGGCTTCTCGGTGCGTTTGATAACCGGTGCTTCCATGGACATGGGCTGTCTCCAAATTGGATGAATGGCGTGCTTATTGGCGGGGCGCCTGATAGCCGGTGGTCAGCCTGTCCCCCTTGTGACGCCATTTGGGCTCGGCGTTCACTGTCGCTTGCGTCAGACGCCGCAATGAGCGCACGATCACGCCGTAGGGCCAGACGAGCGCCGACGAGAAGACGCCTCCGGGCGGCTCGTCCATGAACGGCATGAACTTGTCGGGAAAGCCCGGCATGGTGCAGCCTATGCAGATGCCGCCCACATTGGGGCATCCGCCAATCCCGGCCATCCAGCCCCGCTTCGGAACGTTGCACTGCACGACCGGCCCCCAGCAGCCGATTTTCACGAGGCATTTCGGCGAGCCGTATTCCTTTGTAAATTCGGCCGTTTCATACCAGGCGGCGCGATCGCACCCTTCGTGCACCGTCCTCTCGAACAGCCACTTCGGCCGCCCGGCTTCGTCGACCGGAATCATCGGCGCAAGACCAGCGAGCTGCCGCAGGAGATAAAGAAGGGTTTCCATGAAATTATCGGGCTGAACGGGACAGCCGGGCACATTCACGATCGGCAGCCCCGCCTTCGATTTCCAATCCCAGCCAAGATAGTCGGCGACGCCCATGCAACCGGTGGCGTTGCCCTTCATGGCATGAATGCCGCCATAGGCCGAGCACGTCCCTGCGGTGACGACGGCCAGCGCCTTCGGGGCCAGCCGGTCCAGCCATTCGGTGATTTTGATCGGATCGCCGGTGTGGGGATCGGTGCCGTACGCGGCCCAATAGCCTTCACCGCTAAGCTTGTCGTTGGGAATGGAGCCTTCGAGCACGAGCACGAAATTTGAAAGCTCGCCGCGCGCCGCTGCGTGGAAGGGCGCCATGAACTCGTCGCCGACCTCGTAGGAGAGGACCGGATTGTGCAGATGAACCTTGGGAAGGCCGGGGATCGTGCCGAGGATCACATCTTCGATGCTCGGCTGGGTTGCCGCCGTAATCGACACCGTGTCTCCGTCGCAGCCGAGGCCGCCTGTTATCCAGAGAATGTGAACTTCGGCGAGCTTGGGTTTGTTTTCCGTCATCCTCCCGGGCTTGGGCTGCATCTTTTTCCCATACGGCGACCCTGCCGCACTGCCTGCAGCGTTATCGTTCACGAAAGCCTCCCTAGTCCGCCGCCAGTTTCTCCCCTTCTTCTCGGTGCTCCGCCTAGGAGGAAATAAGTTTCGTTTTAGGCAGCCTGTTCCCGTTGAAACCTGACGTCTTGCAGTTTTTTGTTTCTTTCTGCCTGGCTCGCGCTGGCAGGAAATTACGGGAATTGTCCACGTTTTGGCGTCAGCCCCTATCCCAAGCATCCGCCGTTTGGGGGGGAACAAAGAGACAAGTTCGCTGCTTCTCTCTTGCCAACCCCCAATGAGGCGTGGTGACCGGTCGTGAGCCGCGCGATGGAAATCAGAATACGCGGACGAGTGCAGGGCGTAGGCTTCCGCCCGACGGTCTGGCGATTTGCGCGCGAGCTTCGTCTTAATGGAGAGGTGTTCAACGACGCGGAGGGCGTGCTGGTCCGCGCCAGCGGCGACGAAAGCGCCATTGCGGCGTTCGTCGCTCGGATTGAAAACGAGCCGCCTCCGCTGGCCCGGATCGAGGCCATCGAAACCGCTCCCTTCGAGGGCTTATTACCGAGCGATTTCCGCATCCGCCAAAGCGCCTCGGGCGCCATAAGGACCGAAATCAGCCCCGATGCGGCGATCTGCGGGGAATGCGCGGCGGAGATTGCAGACCCGTCTCACCGGCGCTTCCGGTATCCATTCACGAACTGCACCCATTGCGGGCCTCGCCTGACGATCATCGCAGGCGTGCCGTATGATCGGGCGCAAACCGCGATGGAGCCATTTCCGCTGTGCGACGAATGCAACGCTGAATACACGGACCCAGGGAACCGCCGCTTTCATGCCGAAGCTATTGCGTGCCGGGTTTGCGGTCCGCAGGCCCGGCTGATCCGCCTCGATGGGGGCGAGGGACCATGCGGCGGCGAAACCGGGATCGACGATATAAAGTTGGCAGGGCGCTTGATCCGGAGTGGCGAGATTATCGCGGTCAAGGGATTGGGCGGCTATCACCTTGCCTGCGACGCCACGAACGAGACGGCCGTAATCCGGCTCCGTCAGCTCAAGCGGCGCGATGCGAAGCCTTTCGCGCTGATGGCGCGGGACATGGAGATGATCCGCTCCTACTGCTCTGTCGGCCCCGAAGAAGAGGAATGGCTCAGGAGCGCCGCGGCGCCGATCGTTTTGCTTCGGGCAGCCGGGCGCGGAAAACTGCCCGATGCGGTTGCGCCCGGAGTTTCCACGCTTGGCTTCATGCTGCCTTACACGCCCCTGCATCTCCTGCTGCTGCAGGAGGCCGGCCTGCCCGTTGTCATGACAAGCGGAAATTATTCAGAGGAACCGCAAGTCACAGGCGACGCGGAAGCTCGGGAAAAGCTGTCCCGCATTGCTTCCCATGCCCTCGTGCACAATCGGCAAATTCTCAATCGGGTCGATGACTCGGTCGTGCGATTGGCGGGCGGCGCGGTTCGCATTTTGCGCAGGGCTCGCGGCTTCGCGCCTGCGCCGGTGAAGCTGCCCAAGGATTTCTCCGCCGCTCCCGAGCTTCTTGCTTTCGGCGGCGAACTCAAGGGCGCCTTCTGCCTGCTGAAAAACGGGGAAGCGATTTTATCGCAGCATCAGGGCGATCTTGAAAACGCTGAAACTTTCGCCGGCTACGAGCGGGCTTTGGCTCTGTACGAGAAGCTTTTCGATCATAAGCCGCAGGCGCTGACAGCCGACAAGCACCCCGAATATCTGTCGTCGAAACTCGCGCGCGAGCGAGCGCGCAAGGACGGTCTACCGCTCATCGAGGTGCAGCATCATCATGCTCATATCGCAGCCTGCCTTGCGGAGAATGGCCGTGGCCTTCATGCGCCGCCCGTGCTTGGCGTTGTGCTCGACGGGCTTGGCTGGGGCGACGACGGGACATTCTGGGGCGGAGAGTTTTTGCTGGCGGATTACAGCGTTTACCGTCGCCTTGGCGCCTTCAAACGGGTCGCCATGCCGGGCGGCGCGCAGGCGGTAAAGGAACCTTGGCGCAATCTCTACGCCCATCTCACCGCGGAAATGGGCTGGCCGCAGTTCTCGATGAATTTCGGCGGGCTTGAGCTTCATGACTATCTTTCGACGAAACCGCGCGCACTTCTCGACCGGATGATTGAAAGGGGTATCAACGCGCCCCAGGCTTCTTCCTGCGGACGGCTTTTCGATGCGGTCGCTGCCGCCCTCGATATTTCCCGCGAGCGACAAGCCTATGAGGGTGAGGCGGCGATGAGCCTTGAAGCAATTGCCGGCCAGCCCACGCCGGTACCTGTAAGCGAAGCAGAAGCGGCCTATCCCTTTACAATTAGCGACCCCGGCGGACTCCCCTCTATCGAGCCGCTGCCGATGTGGAAGGCGCTGCTTGCCGACCTCATGGTCAAAGCGCCAGCGCCGGCGATGGCGGCGCGCTTCCACAAAGGTCTGGCGCAAGCGATCGTCGCGATGGTCGGGAAACTTGCTCGCTGTCATGGAGCGAATGCTCCGGCCTTCGATACGGTGGCGCTGTCGGGCGGCTGCTTTCAGAACCGGATCCTGTTCGAGACCGTCGCAGCCGGTCTCAAGCGCGCAGGTTTCTCCGTCCTCTCGCACAGCCAGATTCCCGCCAACGATGGCGGCATCGCGCTCGGACAAGCGGTCATCGCAGCTTCCCAGCTTATCGCGGCGAACAGCCTCGCGCATAAAGGAAACACCTCATGTGTCTCGGAATCCCAGGCCGCATTGTCCGCATCGATGACGCTGACATGACCCTCGCGACCGTCGATGTCGCGGGCGTCAGGCGGCAGATCAGCATCGCCTGCATTGTGAGCGACAACCACCCGCCCGAGGCTTGTCTTGGCGATTGGGTGCTCGTTCATGTGGGCTTTGCCATGAGCAGGATCGACGAGGCCCAAGCCGCGGAGACGCTCAGGATTTTAGCCGATCTGGGAGAAGCGCAAGCGGAAATGGAAGCGATGCAACTGCCCGCGGAGTGACGCCAGATTGCGGCTCACAATGCCTGCAGGCGGCCGGGAGAGAACGCCATGAAGTATGTTGATGAGTTTCGCGATTCCACCAAGGCCGGATTCCTGATCAAGGAGATCGGCGCGTTGATGGCCGCCATACGGCGCTCCTCCGGCGATCCGGTTTTCATCATGGAAGTCTGCGGCGGCCACACCCATTCGATCTTCCGCTACGGCATCGAGGGGATGCTGCCGGCCTCCATCGAGCTGGTGCATGGGCCGGGCTGCCCGGTCTGCGTGCTTCCGATCGGGCGCGTGGACGATGCACTGGCCATCGCCGGGCGGCCGGAGGTGATCTTCACCACGTTCGGCGATGCGATGCGCGTGCCCGGCTCCAAAAAGAGTCTGCTTCAAGCCAAGGCCTCCGGCGCGGATGTGCGGATGGTCTATTCGCCGATGGATGCGCTGGCGATCGCCCGCAAAAATCCAGGCCGGGACGTTGTTTTCTTCGGCCTGGGCTTCGAGACGACCATGCCATCCACGGCCCTGACCGTATTGCAGGCGGAGCGCGAAGGCGTTCGCAATTTCTCGATCTTTTGCAACCACATCACCATACCGGCGACGATGAAGGCCATCCTCGACGATCCGCAGTTGAAGATCGACGGCTTTGTCGGGCCGGGGCATGTGTCGATGGTCATAGGGGCGAAGCCTTATCAGTTCATCTGCCGCGATTACCGCAAGCCGCTTGTCATCTCCGGCTTCGAGCCGCTCGATGTTCTCCAGTCGATCTGGATGGTGTTGAAGCAGATCGCGGAAGGGCGCGCGGAAGTTGAAAATCAGTACGCGCGTGTCGTGCCGGAGCACGGCAACGCGGTCGCGCTCGGCGCCGTCGAACGAGTTTATGAGCTGCGCGACTACTTCGAATGGCGCGGCCTTGGCTCCATCGAGCATTCGGGCGTGCGGATGCGCGACGCTTATGCGAGCTATGACGCCGAGCGGAAGTTTGCGGTGCCTAATGTGAAAGTCGAAGACCCGGCGGCATGCCAGTGCGGCGACGTGCTCCGCGGCCTGATCAAGCCTTGGCAGTGCAAGGTGTTCGGCAGCGCTTGCACGCCGTCGGCGCCTCTCGGCGCGCTGATGGTTTCGCCGGAGGGCTCCTGCTCGGCCTATTATCAATATGGCGGCATCGATAAGGCGGTGGTGGCATGACGCTGATGCTTCCCGCACAGGCGTCTGCCGTCCTGGACGGGGCCACCGTGACGCTCGCGCACGGCGGCGGCGGCAAGGCCATGAAAGACCTGATCGACGATGTCTTCGTCTCCGCATTCAACAATCCCGCGCTCGCGCCGCTTGAAGATCAGGCCCGTTTCGATCTGGCCTCGCTTGCCGCTCATGGAGACCGGCTCGCCTTCACCACGGATTCCTTTGTCGTAAGCCCGCTGATTTTCCCTGGCGGCGACATCGGCAAGCTCGCCGTATGCGGCACGATCAACGATCTTGCCGTGGGCGGCGCGATCCCGCTTCACCTTTCATGCGCGGTCATCATCGAGGAGGGCGTGCCGCTTGGATTGCTGCAACAGATCGCCAACTCGATGGCGGCGACTGCGCGCGCGGCAGGGGTGTCGATTGTGACGGGCGATACGAAGGTGGTGCAGAAGGGCGCCTGCGATCAAATTTTCATCAATACCGCCGGCATCGGCGTGATTCCCAAAGGGATCCAGTTGAGCGTGTCGGCGGGCCGGGCCGGCGATGCCGTTCTCGTCAACGGCCAACTCGGCGAGCACGGCGCGGCGATCCTCGGCGCGAGAGGCGACATGGCGCTTGAGAGCCCCATCGAAAGCGATTGCGCCGCGCTGCATGGCCTTGTTGCGGCGGTCTTGAACGCTGCGCCCGGCGTTCGCTTCATCCGCGATGCGACGCGCGGCGGGATTGCGACCGTTCTCAATGAAATCGCCATCGCCTCGCGCGTCTCCATCGAGATCGACGAACAACTGACCCCAATTCGCGAAGACGTCCGGGGCTTTTGCGAAATACTGGGGATCGACCCGCTGTATCTCGCCAATGAGGGCAAGGTTGTTATTGTCGCCCCGCGGGAGGAAAGCGAAGCGGCTCTGGCGGCGATGCGCGCGCATCCGCTTGGCGCCGGCGCCTCCATCATTGGCGCGGCCGGGGAGGGCGCGGCGGGACGCGTGACCATGAAGTCTATTTTCGGCGGCCGGCGCATCGTTGACATGCTCGCCGGAGAACAACTGCCGAGGATTTGTTGAGGCGGAGCCATGCATGAAATGGCGATTACCTGCAGCATCGTCGAGATCGTCAGCGAAGCAGCCCTCGGCCGCCCAATCAGCGCGGTGACCATCGAGGTCGGCAAGCTTTCTTGTGTCGCGCCGGCGGCGCTCGCCTTCTGCTTCGATGTTGTGGCCAAGGGCACGGTGCTAGAAAACGCCCGGCTCAATATCCTGGAAATCGATGGCTGGGCGCGCTGCTTGAAATGCGGCGCGGAATTCGCAGCGCCCTCTGTTATCACGCCCTGCGCATGCGGCTCGCATGACCTCCGCATGATGCGGGGACAAGAGATGAACATCAAATCCATGGAGCTGGCAGCGGAGACCGTGTGATGCGCGAAACCTGCAAAGGCAGCGAAAAGCGCGTTCAAGTCATAAGAGCGCAAGCTTCCGCAACTCATACATCGGCCAGATTATAAGCCAGGGACGAGTAGTCCAAGTATGCAAGGAGTATAAACCCGCATTGGCTTGTGGATAAGGTCTCCGCATTCTATCGATAGAAAAAATCTTAGTTTAAGACAGTCTTTGTCCGAAACCGTGACGCGGCGGGCGGGCTGGGGCTTAGACCTGCTCATGCGCGCGCCCGCCACATCTCACGAAGGGCGCGCAAGCCGGTCGTAGCTGTCTGCGATCATGAGGAGCAGTTTCTTGGCGCGATCATTCGTTACGTGCGCTGCAAGCTCTCGCGTGCTTTCGGCGCGGTCGCGCCACGCTTGATAAGGCGCCGCCCAGGATGAGGGCTCCACGAACAGTCGATTTTCAAAAGCTTGTCGGGCAGTCTTTATGGTTTTCATTATTAACTCGCTACGCGAACACGAGGGCGTCTTCGGGATAAAGATGCCCGCCTTTTGTTTCCATCCCCGCCCGCCATCGTCGTGGCCGGCACATTGATCATAGTCAGAAACAGAATTGAGTAAAATCAAAACTGGCGTGGTTTTGAGCGGAATTCAACTTCTGCACAGGTTTTGGTTGTGGGTATGTTAATTGCCGCACTTTATGGTGGTGGCGCCTGACAGATTCCTCCTCAGGCCTCCTTGTAAGCCGCTGAACTTTTGTTCGCGGCTTATTTTTTCTCTGCAAGCGAAGCTTCTCATGTGCGGGGAAGGTTTGTTTCCGCCCTAGCTAGAGGCTATTGCGCGGCTTCCAATTTGCGATGCTTAGATTTGTTCCCTCGCGTGGAGAGTAAGATTTTATCGGATGCGGAAATCTCTCAATTCCGGGAACGCCTCCGTCTTCATCCGGGCCAACGTGAAGTGACCACGATCGCTGAACCGCTGGAGGTCAATTCCTGGCAGTCTGACATTCCGTCTCTTTTGGATGTGCTACCGGTGGCAAATCAAGGCGGAGCGACGGAAAGCCCATTAACCCCTTTATTTTAATGGCGCCCAGGGCCGGAATGAGAAAAATATGCCGAAACAGCATCTTAGGAAGATAGTGGGACAATTTTGCTCATTGATATGTTTGAGCTTTTTACTGTGATGTCTCACCATGTTTGCTTGATTTTGATATGGTGTTCGGGAGCGTCGCTTCACGTTCTCGTCTTCGAGCGTTCGAAGCCTCTTCGTCTCGGTGCCTCCATGCCCCCGAACTTGGCCTTGTACCTTTAAAAGGTCGCGTCCAAAATCCCATACTTTCGGCAGACATCCCCGGTCTTCGCTCGCGCTTCCTGCTCCTTCAAAATCCCAATGATCTGCTCATTCGTAAATCGCGATCACTTCATCGTCCGGTCCCACTCAAGGACCAAACTCGCTCAAGCGGATAGGAAACCGGGGCAACGTCAGAACCTGCGACCAAGGGACGCCAGCAGCAGCGCAAATAACGAGGTCAAGAGCTAAGGGCTAACCGTCCTCGCGACCCGAAATCCAGTATAGGCGTCGCGTAAAGTCGCAAAATAGCTGGAGCGAAAAGCCGCGCGCAAGCCGTTAGGACCGATCCCCCATGACCCGCCGCGAAGGACCCGGCGATTGCAGGCCTCAGTTGTCCATGCCGAACCGTCCGCAGGCGCGGCGTCATAATTATCGGTCCAGCAGTCCTCTATCCATTCCCAGACATTGCCATGCACCTGATAAAATCCCCATGGGTTTGGTTGAAAGGACTTCACCGGAACCGTCTTCTGCCCGCCCTCGCCTCCTCCGCCGCCGTAATTGGCCTGAGAGGACGTGATCGCCGAGCCCCACCAGTATGGAGTCGAGGTTCCGGCCCGGGTAACGTACTCGCGCTCCGCCTCCGACAGCAACCGGTAGCTTTGGCCCGTTTTAGCCGACAGCCAGACTACGTAGGCTTTCGCGTCATCCCAGCGAACATTGATGACGGGGCGATCTTTGCGACCCCACCCTTTATCATCAGGCTCGTAACCATTGCAACCGCCGCCAGCCACGCAGGCGTCCCATTCCGCAAACGTCACCGCAAACTTGCCCGCCGCAAAAGACTTGGTGATGGTCACCTTATGTTTGGGGCCTTCATAGACCTCTCGCCCTGGCTCGCTCCCGGGCGAGCCCATTGTGAAGCTTCCTGCCGGCACCACAATCATTTCCGGGCACTCCGGGCAATCGCGGAAACTCGCGCCCGAACCAAGCTTTACGGAGGGCCGCGCTTTCGATGGCGCTACGGAAACATTGCCGAGCGGGACGGCAAGGGCGGTGGACAAGGCGATATATTTGAGGGTTTTCATGAACGGATCGTGCATCGTGATAGTGCCATAAATCAATTCACCGACTGAGGAGGTTGGTAAGGTAACAATGCAGACTTTTCCAGGACAAGGGTTCGCTCTCAAGATGGCTGCACGGACATATTTCCAGGTCCGTTCCACATAGAGTTCCAAGAATTGGGTGACGTTTTTGTCGCAAGCTTCTCAGCTTCCCTCTTGTTCAGGAACGGTGGTATGCCTGTTACGATTGCGGTGACTCTCCTTGGTACGATCGGCAGAGGATTATTCTGTTTCAAACTTCCCAACGATGACGCGAAGTGTTTTCTGGCCCCCGTCGGCGTGACAACATCGCCGCTACCTCCAGCCTGGAAGTTTTGACTGCCCGACCACTTCCCTATATCAGTGGGCTGGAAAAGTGGTTACCTGCCCCAGAAAATGGTCGAACGATATGTGTGATTTGAGAGCGCAGATCGCTGAAGTTTTGGGTTGTCGCCCGGACACACTCGTTAAAGAGTTCTGGTATCGGTACGCATCCGAACTGGGATGCCAGTTCACATTTACGCATAATGAAAATGCCGGAGTCGGAATATGACATGCCTATGACCAATGGCCATGTTTCTCGGCTTTCGACCTTCGCAGAGATTTGCGAGGTAATTCTTGGGCCACACGGCATTGTGGAAGGGATTTGAACGAAGCAACCGACCAATACCCGGGGGACGTGTTGTTGAGATCCATCCCATCGGCCACCGTCTCAACTTCTTCAGCAAATTTCCTAAAAGGCGCCGAGCGCGCATGGCAGGCCGGCAAACGAGCCCGGCGGCGCTTTGAAGCGAGTTTCATAGTAAAGTGCCTCCATCATCGATGCGCTTATACATGCACAGCATGCTTCTCACAGATTGGGTTTCCTTCGGCATCGAAGCCGATTTGCCTGAGGTAGGAGAGGCTGCTTTTGACAGCTTTCACCAAGTACGCGTCAGTATCGTAATCCGGGATGGCGGTCGCGTAGGCCTTATGCCACACACCTGGCCAAAGAAGGCGGCAGCGCTCTTGAAAACCCCGTTGCAGGGCCGCCCGGTCAAAGCAAAATTTTTGGATCGTCTCCTCGACCGCCCCTTCAAGGTCCTCCCACCTAAAGCATCCCGGCAATCCCCGGTACCAAGCATACCCGAAACAGATGACTGGTTTACCCATCTGGAGCGCCTCCCCAACCCGCTGTGCCGCCGCCGACTGCGGCAACGGCGACAGCATGCTGAGTAAGCTCAAAGGTCGAGACTTCGAACGAAATGAAACACACTTGCGGGATTGCGAGGAGCCGCTTGTAGAAGCTTGGATCGCGCATGTAGGAGGATTGTTTTGGGTTTTCCTTCACGTAAATCAGCATACCCTCGGGCACTGCGCGTGCGAGTTCCTCGATTGCGAGCAACTGGTCCCCATAGGGGCCACCCAGCACATCAGTCGAAAGCTCCGGTTGCAGTTGCAGCGGGAAGTAAATGTAATTCTCTGTCTTCTCGAAAGGCGAGTAGACTGCTTGCAATCGGTTCTGGTTCCTGAAAATACGGTACTTCTTCTTCATCTTGAAAAAGTTCTTCCGGTAGGAATGGGGGTTCCAGAAAAACCCGAGCGTCGCAGTCTTAAGCGCGATGCTCGACGCCTCGCGGGCAAAAGTGCCGATGAGTGAAGATAGCGGCATTCGGCCAGCAGCTTTCATATACCAGGGCGAGGCGGGCCGCTCCGTAATACTTAATTCAAGCGCCTCTTGATCGGAAAGGACATCGTCGATGCCGATGTCTTCAAGGCGCCGAAAAAAAAATAAGGCATTCGGAAGAATTGAAGGAGCACAAATTACGGTTACAACCCCCATCTGCCGGCAAAGTCTGTACAAAATGACGGAACTGCCAAGGTGAGGCAAGTCGTTGAAAATCACGACTCGAATTGAATTCTCCCGGATCAATTCCCAATAGTACTGAATACTTGCTTCGAGACGATTATTGATGTCGAGCCAACTCTTGTCCCAGCTAGTCTGCGTTCCCCAGTCGCGAAAGTATGTTCTTACGTAAGTTTCATAGCAGGAATTGTGCACTGCACGCCTTATATCGGCTGCTATCGTGTGCGAGAATGGTGGCTCTGGCATGCCGTAGCGCATGCAGAAGTCGACAAGCGTGACACCTGTCTTTCTTTCCTCTTTCGACCATTTCTTCAGCGGCGTGGCCGACAGTAGTAAGCGTGGCCGGCAGCCTTGCGCCCAAAAATGCTCAAATTGGTGCTTATAAAAATCGACAAGCATCAAAGCCATGTCAGCCTCTCACCAACCGGTTTCTCGTTGACCTGCAAAGCAAATTTCGCTGTCCACTCGTCTGTCGTCACGATTTTACGGCGCCCCTGCGGACGCGATCGCATGATGACCGAGTAGCAGCCAACCGGTAAGCCGTCAATTGAGATGCCAAAAAAGCTCGGTCCGCTCATCGACAAGATTTAGAATGTGCTCGCACAGATTTTGCAGGTGTCCCCATTGGCATCTATCTTCGGGAGAAAAGGCAGCCGCCCCCATGGACGCTACTTCTGGTAGGGACGGATTGCCGGCGGATGATCGCACCAGATGTAAATATCGCGAGCGAATTCCTGGATGCTGAGTTCGTAGAAATCGCTGAGCGAAAGGCAGCTGATTTTGCCACGTCCCAGTTGCGCCTGGTTTATTTGCAGCTTTCCTTCGAGGCGCGCAAAAAGGCGCCGGTTCTGAGACGCCTGCACATCGGCATCGCGATACCAAACGAATTGGTAGAATGGTTCCGTTGGCGTTTCCCTGCCCCTTACCACGGGATGTAGGAATTCCTTGTGATAGCGATAGGGCACGCCCATCATGTGCTCAACATGATGGACTGTGGTTATGATGTTCGGTCCGACTCCTAGAGTGAGGAACTTGGCGCCTATCGCTATCATGCGAGCTTCCGGTGTTTCCGGCCCGTAAGCGTGTCGCGTAACGTTTTCCGTTATAGAGCCAGCATTGCGGCCCACTGCCGTGTAGGACGTAAAGGGATGAAAACTCCGCCTGGCATCGGGCAGCTGCCGTACGTATTCCGGAAAAAGGCCGCGCTCGAAACTGGGCGTCGTGCGAACGTCGAACGGGATCGACGTGTTGCATAAGTTCTGGGACGAGGTCGGCGCCACGATGGTGCCGCTGTCTTCCACGACGGCGCGCAGCGCCTCGTAAAACACCGCGGAGGCATCGCCTTCGGTCTCAAACCCATCAAGGCCGGGCAAGCGCCACAAAGCCGAAATGACGTAAACGGTATCAGAAGCCTTCAGCCCAACCGCTCGCAGCGCGTCCTCGATGTCTTTCTGCCGATAAGAAACCAATTGCGTTCCTCCTAGCGCTTTCTGGCGACAACGAGCCATTCACAGTGGCAGACGCGCTGAGGCTCAATCATTTCCATTTCTTCAATATGCCGGATGGAGAGCATCTCCCAGCCGCCCTGGAACAGCCGGCGCACGTCTTCCAGGCCATAAAAGCACGTTTGAGAGCCGCCGGTGATGGTTCCGACCGAGATATCGCGCACGGCTCCGTCAACATCCGGACTGCGGTAGAAGCTGCTGTCGCGATCGCTATAAGGCGTGCACTGGAACAAACCGCCCCGCTTCAACAGGCGATTGGCCTCCGCGACGCAAGCGGCGGCTCCCTCCCTGGTAGTGAACGAGAGAGCTGCCCGCTCGAAGATGAAGTCGAACGATGCGCTTGCAAAAGGCATTTCCTGCGTGAAATCCGCTACCTGAATATCGGCCTTGAGCCCCTCTTTGGCGAGGCGCTCACGCGCAAACTCGACCGCCGTGCCGCTCCCATCTACCCCGGCGGCCTGGAATCCTTCTCGGGCCACGAACCAAAGATTGTTGCCCGTGCCACAACCAAGCTCAAGAACCCGCACTTCGGAGCGCGGGCGATCCTTGGGGGCGTTCCCGAGCAAAAAGCTGACAACTGCAGTCCAGGGATACCAGCTGCGGTAGCGTGGGTTCTCACGATAACGCTTTTCCCAGACAGGATCGAAGCTTTGCGATTCCATTCTGTTTCTCTTACAGCTTCAACATTGCGCCTTCGGCGGCCATTCGGGTCAGTTCGCCGCGCTGAACCTTGCCGTTCGTAGTGACCGGCAACTCGCGGATGAGATAGGCCTCACGAGGGACATAGCTTGATGGCAGCTCCTCGAAAAGACGGATGCGAAACTCCGGCCAGGAGAAGCCGGGCGCTTCCGATCCCTCGATGGCCAAGCCGATGACATCCCCCAGCACGCCGACAGAGTCAGAAATGGCGAACACTGCCAGGCTGCGTCCCGGAATGAGGCGGCGCAAATGCTCCTCGACCTCGTTCGGCGCGACTTTTCGCCCGCCCACGTTGATCGCTTCATCCCTGCGGCCGAGGACGAAAACAAATCCGTCCTCATCGACATAGCCAAGATCGGCGGTCGCGTACCACCCATCACGGAAGCGCGAGCGCCACATCTCATCCTTATTGAGATAGCCCGAGGCGACATTGACGCCGCTGACTTCGATTTCACCGGTTTCGCGCGGCGGAAGAGCCTGCCTGTCGGATGACACGATGCGCACCGATACGCCGGGAGACGGCCGGCCAACCGAAGCGAGCTTTTCGGGGTGGTCCTCGAACGGCAGGAGGCAGCAGCGCATCGCTTCGGTGAGGCCGTAATTCATGATGATGCGCGCATGCGGCAGGTGGTCCTGCAAGGCGCGCTTGTCTTCCAGGGACATTGCCTGGCTTGCCATCTTGGCCCAGCGGATTTGATTGCCTGCGGCCCGCAAGCGCGGCCCCATGTGATGCAGGAAGAGCGTGAAAATCGGCGTATCCCCGGCGAGGGAATTCGCGTTGAACTGCTTGATTGCGCTCAGGATCTTCAAGGGGTTCAAGGCGCCGGTGCACAGAAGCGCCGTGCCGCCCAGCCGCGTCACAACGCGGCAGCGCCCGAACCAGAACGCATTGTCGACGGGGGATGCAACGTATTCTACCACGCTTTCGTTCAGCTTCATGACATCGCCGATGTAGCGAGCCGTCTCACTCAGAGCCCGGTAGCTTTGCAGCACGCCCTTCCGGACGCCCGACGACGTACCGGAAGTATAATATATCATCGCAATCTCTTCCGGAGCGGGCGAGCGCAAGACTGCCCGCCCGCCCCGACTCGCCTCGATCAATTCCTCTGTTCGGAAGGAGTCCATGAGCTTGCACGTTTCAAACCGCCGCTCGCCATTGGTTATGACGAGGCGCGGCGCCGCGTCGTCGAGAACGGCTTCGTAGGAAACCGCCGAATGATTAGGGAGCGCAACGGAGACGCCCCCGCACAGCATTACAGCCACGGACGCCGCGAAATGATCGATCGGCTCATTCGTCTCAAGGCAAACCCTGTCGCCCTTCCTCACACCCAAATGGGCAAGCCCATCGGCTATCGCGGCGATCATGTCCTTCAATTCGCTGTAGGTCAGGCAGCGCTCGGCCGTTATCAGCGCAGGATGCTTCGGACGGCGCTCCGCGTTCCGGTAGATGGAGCAGAAAGTGGTCTCGATTTGAGAAGTCATCGCGATCAAGCCGTTGCTTTTTGGGATGAAAATTGGATGACCACGTTGCAGAAGTCCTCGACCGTGACCACGCGATCAAAAAGGTCAAGGGGGATCTCGCGGCCGAAACTTTCCTCAAGCTCCATGATGATCCGCATCCAGCCATGCGAATCCCATCCCGGAATGAACGCCGGCCGTATCCCCGGCCTGAAATCGAAGCCCGGCGGCAGCGAAAACACCTGGCAGATCATCTCATGGACGCTATCAACTGTCACGGTCGTGGCACCTCAACGAAGCAGAGTGAGCGATCGAGTTACGAAAACATGCCTTTGGAAGCGCTCTTTGAGTTTGCCTGCCATCGCCTGCAGCTTCGCATGCGAGAAGGTGCCCGGAAAAAGAAAGCCTGCGCAGGTTCCACTGTGAGTGGCTTGCAGGCCCAAGACATTGTCCGCGTCAGCGGCATCCAGACACTGCGCCAGAAAATCATCGCCCGTCATTTGCGTGTGCAACTGCGCCGACCGCGTGGCGCATGCGGCGATTGCGCTATCGTCGCCAGCATCGAAAGCAGCCAGAAGGTCTCTCAGCAACAGGTCGAAGTCCCGCAGGCGCGGGGCATCGAAAGTCTTCGTCTTGTTGTAGGCGATCGTGTCGCGCATACCGCCATTGTCGACACAGACAACGGCGAAGGACGGAATATATCGAGATCCCGGATCAGGCGGCCCTCGCGATGATTATAAATGACGCTGTTGTTGTAGTGCAGTGCGTCGTGGGGCTCGATCTCGTGGAATATTCTCGAAATAACCTGATCGGTCAGCAGGAACCCGAACACCTCCTGAAGGGCGCGTAATGCGGCAAGCATGTCCGCAGTACTCGAACTCAAGCCCTTGCCTATTGGGATGTTACGCGTGAAGCGAATGCCGATATGATACCCGGTATCAAGTCCCAGCCGTTCGAGGACCTGTTCGACGGTAGCCCGGGATTTCGGAAGATCACACTCGATAATCAACGGGCCGCGAATAGGGGTGCATGTCAGTTCGCAGGTCGACCACAAATCGACCGGCAGCGTGACGAGAAAGTCTTCATTATCGCTGGTGCGGCCCTGCACGATCTCGCCGAAACTGGCGAATGACTTCCCGTAGCCAATGCGGCGCCCATCGGTGCGCGGCAGATTCAGCCGATGCCACTGGGAAGCGCTCATGCCTTGCCGAATACGCGCGTCAGCGCGTCCATATTCTTCCACCCCGTATCGCCCGAAATTGCAACAATATCACCCGAGATATCGAAGGTCCTGGCGGCGCTGACGGCCGCCTGCACCACTCCCCCTGTCTGAAGCCCGACAAAGAACCCTTTATCGATGAGCTTCCGCGTCATCTCTGCCGCATCCGCATAGGCCACCTTATGCCGGTACACAAAGAGCTTTTCCGCCAAACCCTTTTCGATGAAGGGCGTGAAATAGTCGCCGTCATCGAAGCCACCGGTTCCGGGCAGCTTCGTCCCTGCGCTTGCCTCGACGGTTATGATCCGGGCTTTCGATTCGTGATCTTTCAAAAAGGACGCGGTTCCGCACATCGTGCCGCCCGAGCCAAGCGAGCCGACCACGGCGGCGACGTCGGGAAACTCTTTGACGATCTCCGGACCCATCGTTTCATAGGCCGCCTTTGGATTGGCCCAGTTATGCAACTGGTCGAGGAAGCAATACTGATCCGGCGCCGAGGCTGAATCACTTTGCGGCAGAGTTGGTTTCCGTCTAGCGTGATGTGGCCGTGCCTGATCAGTTCCGCGCCGAAGAACTCGATGAAGGCGGCTTTGTCGGTTGTGAGTTTCGATCCACAGACAACCGTGACTTTGTGCCCCAGGATGCGTCCAAAATAGGCAAGCGCGCAGGCCATGTTACCGCTCGACGCATCGAGTATGGTCATCCCCGGCCGCAATTTCCCCTGTTGTAGCGCGTCGTTAAGAAGGAAAATGCAGGCTCGATCCTTAACGCTGCCGGTTGCATTGAAGCCCTCCAGTTTTATCCACAGGCGGGCTGCGGCGGGCAGGCTATCATGGCGAAAACGAACGAATGGCGTGTTGCCGACCAGGCTTTGGAAATCAGTAGCTTTCATCTTAAGGCCCCATTCCTTCGTACCCAGCGCATCACAAACCTCTCGGCCTCAGATGACGCACTCAATTCAAAAAATCTTGGCCAACAATACGCGCACATGCTGACATCCCGGACAGCGACCATCCGCAGTTGACTCAGCGAGCAGAAAAAGTCGTCATCAGGGCAATTGTAGGGCGACTGTTTTCGCCGGTAGCCACGATCAAAGCCCGCCGCCCAATCAAGAACAGGCGGCTTCCAAGAGTCCATGGGCGAGAAGCTTTTCGGCAATCGACGCGCATTCATGAAAATCCGCGTCCGCTCGGCAATCGCGAGCAGGTCATGGTTGCCGTCCGCGTAGGCCAGCAGGTTCAGCATCTTCTGTACCTGGCCTTTGCCCAAGCTGGGGCTCGGAAAGTACCGTCGCGGTGTAAGTCCGGTTGGCTTCGATGACCTCGATTGCGCGCCGAAGGGCATTATCGGCACCTTACTCAGGCTCCGGGGCCAGCCGGGCTCTGAGGAGTTCATGGCGGCCTACGCGGCGGCGCTCGCAGGTGAAAAAGCCGAAGCCGAGCCGAAAAACAAGTCGCTCGACTGGCTGTGCGACCGTTATTATAAGTCGGCCACCTTCCTGGCGCTCGAAGACTATACCAAACGCCGCAAGCGCACCGTTCTCAACGAAATCTGCGATATCGCCTTCGGCGAAGGCCCCCCCCTCACCTTCCTTCGGTATGTCGAAAGCCAACGTGCGCAAGCTGCGCGATCTGCGCGCGGATGCACCCGAAGCCGCCAATTTCCGGCTGAAGCAAATCTCGGCACTTTTCTCCTGGGCTGTCAAAGAGGAGCACGCCAAGTTCAACCCGGCCGAAGGCGTCGAACGCATCGCGAATGCGAGCGAGGGCTTCTATACCTGGACCGAGCAGGATGTCGCTTTGGCGCATCTCCCCCCCCCTCCTGGCCTCCTTCTCTCTTGCTGGCCCATGTCATCTTGCTTGGCCCCTCGCACGAGAGCGACGGGCTGATCTCCTTTGTGCAGTTCGAGGGCCGGAAGAAATCCCAGCGGATCATCACGCTTCCCATCGTGCCCCCCTTGCAGCACGTTCTCGACCAAACGTCTCACGGCCAAGAGACCTATCTCGAGACCGCCTTTGGAAAGCCATTTACGGCCCCAGGCTTTGGAAACTGGTTCAGGACGCAATGCGACGCTGCCGGGCTAACGAAATGCAGCGCCCACGGCCTCCGCAAGATCGGAGCGGTTCGAGCGGCTGAAAATGGCGCAAGCGAACACGAACTCCTGGCGCTGTTTGGATGGGAAAACGCCGATATGGCGCGGGTATACACACGAAGAGCCGCTCAGAAAAAACTCGCGGTCAGCGCGGCTGCGAAGATGTCAAAAGGCATTATTCCGGGCGACCTGCGTGTCCCACCGGGTGTCCCACCCGAAAAAAAAGCCGATAGAAAACAGGAGCTTAAAGAAGAAATGGCGCCCAGGGCCGGAATCGCACCAGCGACACGCGGATTTTCAGTCCGTTCGAATATAAGTCAAATCAATTGGTTAAGGCCGCTTTTGTTGCATTGTGTTGCAATTAGACAAAGAGGCGCTTTTCAATTTCAGCCATGGCAGCGGCATCATCCGCGGGCGTCTTCCAAAGGTGCCCGTATGTGTTGAAGGTGACCGTGATGCTGGAATGCCCCATGATTAGCCCCCATAGGGCAGCGGGTTCCTCGGGATCGCGTCAAGCGTTCGGCAGCAATACACCCAAACGCGGTTACCCGAGCCATTCCCCCAAGCTGCCCAGCCAGTCTCACCGGTTTGAACATTTCGAAATTGATGCCACTTGCCCGGCCCTTTTTGTATGAGTTCCAGGGGCGTCCCGTTGGGCATTCGGCGGATGTGACGTCCTCGGCCGTTTGGATATTCATACATGTCGAGCCATTCGTCAGGCGGGCGGGTGTCCCAAACGAAGCAATAGCGCGTTTCGGTTTCTCTCGGCTGAGGCGGCCGTAGCTGCGCGGGGGCGCTCTGCGGCTTAGACAGCGCGGCATTTTGCTTTCGAAGCTCCTCCAGGCGCGCTTTGGCAAACCCTGCATAAGCGCTCCCGGGAAAGCGGCGGATGAACTCTTCCAACACTGCTTCGCTCGGGGCGCTTTGAATCGCGATCCAAGCTTGCGCCGCCTCATCCGGCGATTGCACCGTGGCGGGTTGTGACGCATCCGGCTTGAAGTAAAACGGGGCGCTCAACGCCGAGTGATCCCACGTCACCTGCTTGCCACCCGTCACCGCGAGCACCTCCTTGCGCACCTCAATCAGGATCGAGAACAGATCTTTTCCAGGCGTCAGGATCGCCTTGGCGAGCGGCCCGGAGAAAGGCGAGTTGCGTCCCGCGCCGTCGAGCGCGACATTGCCGGGCTGCGTGGAGAAAGCGATCAGCGTGCCAAGCCCCGCTTCAGTCGCGGCCAAGCCCTGCCCAATGTCTGCGGAGCGCGTTCCGAGCGAGCGGGCGAGATTGCGCGAAAGTGGATTGTTGCGGCAGGCGTCGAGGAACAGGATGTTCGTCTTCGCCTCGCGCTCCATGGTCTCCTGTACCAAGTCGAGGCGAACGGCTTCGATGCGAAGCGCCGCGGCGCTTTCGAGCGAGGCGTCCACCGGCACGAGGTAGTTCGCGCCCGCCACCTGAAGACCGTGGCCGGAATAGTGGAAAACACCCGCGTCCGCGCCCTGGAGCGCGCTTTCGAACTCAAGAATCTTGCGATCCATGGCGCGTTTGTCAAGGTCGATGCCCACAATAACCGTGAAGCCGAGCGCCTTGAGCGCTGTCGCCATATCCTCGGCGTCGTTCCTTGGGTTGGTAAGGGGCGGCGCGTTGGTGTACGCGCCGTTGCCGATGATAAGCGCCACGCGCTTTCCTGCGAGAGCAGCCTGCTCGGCGGCGCCTACAATTAACGCCGCGGCGATGACAATGCACGCCGCGTTCCGCAACATCCCTTTCGCCCCTATTAGCGCAGGCCAAACTGTTTTATTGCTCGCACATTGCCTTAACGACTAAAAAGGATCAAGGGCGGGGCGCCGAATAAGGTGAGAAATCGATGCCGGCGAAGAACGCGCCGATAAGCGCAATAGGCCGAGCTTGTGTGAAAAGTCCTTTTCGAGATGCTGATTCTGCTTGAGAATTTGCCTGCCAACGCGGGGGATTGGATGAGCGGCTTCATCAGCGGGGCCAATCGCAGTCAAGGTTTCCGGCTCAACTGGAAGACTATGTTGCGGAGGACAACCCTGTTCGGGTGATCGACTTTTTTGTCGATCAGCTTGATCTCCGGGAGCTTGGTTTTAGCGCTGTTGATCCCAAGGAGACGGGAAGATTGTCTCGCGAAGAGTTGGACCAAGAAAGTTGTTTGCGCTCAATCCGCTTGCGCCGCCAACGGCCTTCTCGCTGATTTTACTTCGCCTTCCGAAACTGGAGGCGCTGCGTTGCCCCACGCATTTCGCACGAAGGTCAAAACGGCCGCCATCTGCTGGTCGTTCAGCTGCCAGGCGTAAGATGGCATTCCAGGGCCGGTTGGTGCGGCTTCCGTTGCGGCGCTCCGGGCGCCGTTCATGGTGATGCGGACCAGGGAGGTTGTATTTTTCGCGCGCACAGCCGGCGCGTTGCGAAGCGCAGGAAATAGGTCGGGCACGCCGCTGCCGTCAAGCTTGTGGCAAGCCGAGCACTGATCCTTGTAAATTGCTGACCCGGCCTTCATCACAGGGTCCGAAGCATCGAGCGCTTGCGGGGCCGGGCTTTCGGGCACGGTCTGAGCCTTGAGATAGATCGCGACCGCCTTCAGATCCTCGTCCGAAATCGCCGAACTGGAATGCTCGACTTCCTCGCTCATGAGGCCCGCTGCACCGGCAAACTTATTGTGCCCCGTTTTCAAATATTGCACGACGTCTTCAACAGACCAAGTTCCGAGGCCGAGCCTTTTGTCATTAGTGATGTTCGGGGCGTACCATCCCTGGATCGAAAAGCCCTCGAAGCGGCGGCTCGTATCTCCGCCAAGAAATGATTTCGGGGTATGACAGGCTCCGCAATGCATCGGCCCTTCGACGAGATAAGCCCCGCGGTTCCATTCCGCCGATTTGCTGGGGTCCGGCTTCCAGCCCGGCTCAGGCCGGTAAAGGAGGTTCCAAAAGCGGAGGGAAGCCCGGACATTAAAGGGGAAGGGAAGTTGGTTCGAGACGACAGGGTTGCGCACACGCTCGACCGTGGAAAGATAGGCCCAGATGACGTCGGCGTCCTCGTCAGACATCTTCGAGTAGTAGACATAGGGCATGGCAGGATAGAGGTGCACGCCGCCCTTGCTGACGCCGGTCTTGAGCGCCGCCCTGAACTCTGCGCCGGTCCAGCCTCCAATGCCTGTTTCCTGGTCCGGCGTGATGTTGGAGGAAGCCACATTGCCGAAAGGCGTGACGATGGGCCGGCCTCCCGCGAACGGTTTGCCCCCCGGAGCGGTGTGGCAGGAGGCACAGTCCGCCGCGATAGTCAGATACTCGCCCTTTTGAATGAGGCTGAAGTCCTGTTCATCGGCAGCCCGGCCCGGGGAACTGAATACCGCCGAAGCGAGACAAAAGCCCAATGCGGCCATAGCCTTCCCGGAGCTACGCATGGACAAGCGGCCCCGGATTTTTGAGGTAAGTCTCGCGGATCGCTTTGGAAGTCCAGAAAGCCAGCGCGCCAAGCGTGCCAGTTGGATTGTAGCCCGCATTCTGCGGGAAGTTGCTGGCTCCCGTCACAAACAGGTTCGGCACGTCCCAGCTCTGGCAGTAGCGATTCATGGCGCTGGTCTTCGGGTCGGCGCCCATGATTGCGCCGCCGCACAGATGCGTCGTCTGGTAGGTGGTGATGTCGTAAGGCCCCTTGCGCGGCATCGGCGTCACCTCCCGCGCGCCCATCTGCTTGATGATCTCGGCAAACTTCTGCGTAAGATAGGCGTTCATCTTTAGCTCGTTCTCGTGGAAGTCCATGGTGATGCGAACGAGCGGGCGGCCGAAGCGGTCCTTATAAGTGGGATCGAGATCAAGATAGATGTCGCGGTAGCTGTAGAAGCTGCCATGCACGCCGGTACCGGGCGAAACGGTGCTGAGATAGTGATCGCGGTAGAACTGCTTCCATTTCATGCCCCAGGAAGGGACGCCCTCAGGCAAGGCGTCGGCCAGCTGGATGGGGCGTCCATTGGTTTGCACCTGCCCCATATATCCGCCGCCAATGAAGCCGAGGGGGCCGTGATCAAAATTATCTCCGTTGAACTCGTCGATGCACATCCCGATTGCGCCCGACGCTATGAAAGGGTTGAAGACATATTTGTCCTTGTCGAAGAAGCCGTTCACGTCGGAGATGGTTTGATGGCTGTAGTTTCGCCCGATCACACCCTCGTTCTTGATGGGATCGTACCGCTTGCCGATGCCTGAATGCAGCAGCAGTTGGACATTGAAAATCGTGTAGGCGGAGAGAATCACGAGGTCGGCGGGTTGCTCCCATTCCTCGCCCGAAGTATCGACGAAGGTCACGCCCGTGGCGCGCTTTCCCGAGCTGTCGACGTTGATGCGCGTCACCTCGGAATTGTCGAACGCCTTGAAATTTGGCTTGAGGAGAAGCGCCGGAAGGACCGTGGTCTGCGGGCTCGCCTTGGAATAGTTCCCGCAGCCGAACCATTCGCAGAAGCCGCAATAAGTGCAGGGGCCAAGCTTGACGCCCCATGGATTGGTGTAAGCCTGCGAAAGGTTGCCGGAGGGCTGCGGAAAAGGCTTGTAGCCAAGTTCCTTAGCCGCTTTGGCAAAGAGTGTGTGGCTAAAGGGTTGAGGTTGCGCCGGGGTAGGGTAAGGACGGGAGCGTGGCCCTTCGAAAGGGTTGCCGCCTTCCCGGATTTGGCCCTTGAGGTTCCCGGCGGTTCCCGATGTTCCGCAGAGATATTCGAACTGGTCGTAGTGAGGCTCAAGGTCGTCATAGGTGACGCCCCAATCCTGGATAGTGCAATCCTGCGGAATGAACTTCTGGCCATAGCGCTCGGTAAGGTGCGTCCGCAGCACGAAATCGCTCGGCAGAAAACGCCAAGTTTCCGCGTTCCAATGCACTCCACCGCCTCCGACGCCATTCGGCGGCATGAACGCGCCCCAACTGCGAATTGGAAGCGCGGTCTGGTCCATCTTGTTACGGAAGGTAAACGTCAACTGCGCAGGGCGCAGGAAAAGCTCGTGCCGGATGCGGTAGCGCAATTCGTCCTGGTCGAAGGTGGGCGGGAAATCGGTCGGCGTGTCGCGCCAGGGGCCGCGCTCGATGGCGACGACGTCGAGACCTGCATTGGCCAACTCATAGGAGAGGATCGATCCGGTCCAGCCTAAGCCGACGACTGCGACGTCCTTTGGGGGAAGTTTGCGGGCCATGATTGCGCTTCACGCTTTGCCGGGTGTCCAGGCGGGCCTGCCCTGGATGCTTACGGGAGGGTAGGGGTAGCGCTCGTTATGGCGGGAAACCCAGTCGCGGTAATCGTAGCGCGCGCCTGGAAAGCCGATCATCTTCCAGCCCACCATATCGCGATTGCCGCCGTAGATGGGATCGGCGAAGAAGCCTTCCCGCGTATCCTTCACGAGGTGTTTGAAGAAGGTTCTGCTGTCCTGATCGCGCAGCTGGACCGAGCCTTCTTCAATATTACCGAGCACCTCATCCTTGGTCTGGTCTGGCAGCTGGGCAAAGGTCTTTCCGCTATATTTGGTCTTGCAGTGGTTATTGATATCGGCCAGGGCCGAGCGGTAGAAACCAGCCGGAGCGATCGCAGACTGCGCGCCCTGCTGCGGCGTCCCCTTGTGGAAGGGGCCTTGCGTGTAAAGTCCCTCGGAATCGCCGTAGGCCCCTGCGAGCTGGTTGTCGATGTAGACGGCGCAGCCCGCATCTTTCCCGCCCGGCGTTTCCGGGTCCGGCGGAATGATCCGGTCCACGATAGCCTCCACGGTTTGGGCTTCCTCAGGGGTGAAAAAGACCCAGCGGTCGGTAATAGCGGCCTTGGGCGGGTTGCCTGCCCGCGGTTTCCAGGGGGCGCGTCCTTCTGTGATCTCAGCGCGGCCGCTTCGCTGAGCTATTATCAAGACCGCCGCTGCGGCGAGAATATCGCGCCTGCGAAAATCCATAAGTTTCCAGCCAAATGATGACCTCACCGAGGTCGGAAGCCTATCAGCAACAATAACCTTTCCAAATTTGTTCCCGCAGGCTCCGAGCGATTTTCCCGGCGTGCCGACCATCGTCAAGGCGTCCGGAGTGACAGGATATCTCAACATTGGCCTGGTTACGGCCATCCCTTACGCATTTGGCACGATCGGTATGCTGTTCCTGAGTTACAATTCGGATCGCACCGGGGAGCGCCGCAAACCGGGTTCCGTGTTGCGCGGAACAAACGGCAATTAACGGTACATCGCTGACATTAAACGGTATTAGTGTGCAACAGATTGCAACACGTTTTTCGGCGACTTTTGACCTTAACCCGTTGATTTTAATGGTGCCCAGGGCCGGAATTGAACCAGCGACACGCGGATTTTCAGTCCGCTGCTCTACCAACTGAGCTACCTGGGCTCGCCTTGAGGCGTTACTTGCATGCGCGGTCGGCGTTATACGAGGTTTGGCTGGCGATGTCGAGCCTTCAAGTGAGCAAAAACGCCATTGGAAAGCCGGGCGCAGGCCGGCTCCTTGGCGCCGGCGTCACCGCGTCAATACCGGGATGCCGCCCCGGAACGGCCGCAAGCCTTTTGGAACCGGAATTACGCGGAAGTTTTCAATCCGGCAGTCTTGTGTGCTAAAGTTCGTGCGGAGGTAAGCCGCCATGTCTGTATCCGATCGGCTCGACAGCGACGCACGAGGCGCTGGAGCGCCCGCCGCCGATCCGGCCGCCCGCCGCTCCGATTACCTCCGCAGCCCGCTTGTGCTGCGCGCCGCCTTCCTCGCGTCCTGCTTTCTCGCCGCCGCCTGCGTCACTTTCTTCAGCGCGGCGAGCAGCGCCCCGAGCATCGATCCAGACCTCGCCAAGCTCGTGAAAGGGATGGCGGTCATCAAATCGGTCATCGTTCTGGCTGCGGGCGTTTTGATTTGGTGGAGGCTGGGTTCGGCCATACGCCCCGCATTGGCTGCAGGTTACATTCTCCTCGCCGCGGCGTGCACAGGCGGAGCCGCCCTTGTCTGGAACATGACCGGCCTCGCTGTTGCGCCTTTTCTTTTCGATGGAGGCCTCCTCGGCTTTCTGATCCTCGCCCTTCGCGACGACAACGGCTCTTGGCTTCGCTCATTGACGCGGGCGAGGCCGCGGCGTACCGAGTGATCTTCGACACATCAACAAGAACTCAGAGACCTTCGCATGCTGAAAGTGCGCATCATCCCCTGCCTGGACGTGAAAGATGGGCGCGTGGTGAAGGGAGTGAACTTCGTCGATCTGCGGGACGCGGGGGATCCCGTCGAGGCCGCCGCCGCCTATGACGAGGCCGGCGCCGACGAGCTTTGTTTTCTCGACATCACGGCGAGCCACGAAAAGCGCGGCATCATCCTCGATGTCGTAAGCCGCACCGCGGAACGCTGCTTCATGCCGCTCACGGTCGGCGGCGGCGTGCGAACGCTGGACGATGTGCGGGAATTGCTTCGCGCTGGCGCCGACAAGGTTTCGATCAACACGGCGGCCGTCTCGGACCGGTCTTTCGTCGCCCGGGCCGCCGAGAAGTTCGGCAACCAGTGCATCGTTGTGGCGATCGATGCGAAGCAGGTCGCGAACGGCGGCGATGGAAGCGCCCGGCCTCACTGGGAAATCTTCACGCACGGCGGCCGCAACCGCACCGGTATCGACGCGATAGACTACGCGAAAGAGGTTGTCGGGCTTGGCGCGGGCGAAATCCTTCTCACCTCCATGGATCGCGATGGAACGCGCGCCGGCTTCGATATCCCGCTCACACGCACGATCTCGGATGCCGTTACGGTTCCCGTGATCGCCTCCGGCGGCGTCGGCGCGCTCGATCACCTTGTCGAAGGCGTCCGCGATGGCGGCGCCAGCGCCGTGCTCGCCGCCTCGATCTTTCATTTCGGCGATCACACCATCCGCGAGGCGAAACGGCACATGGCGGCGGCGGGGCTGGCGGTGCGGCTCGATTGACGGACGGCGCCCGAGTTCAAGCCGCCTTTACCCCACGGAGGAAGTGCTCAACGACATTACCGAGGCTTCCGGAGAGTTGGGCCAGTTCCCGCGCCGCGCCGAGCACCTTGGATGCGGCGGTTCCCGTTGCGCCGGCTGCCTGGCGGACGTCGCCAACATGTCCGCTGAACTGGGTTGTGCCGGCCGCCGCATCCTGAACGCTTTCAGCAATTCTCTGTGTCGCCGCGTCCTGCTCTCCTATCGAGGACATAACTCTGTTCGAGATGACGGACATCTGTGAAATTTTTTGAGAAATCTCCAGAATCGCGCTTGCCGCCTTCCCGGTGACGGCCTGGATTTCGGAGATCTGGGCAATGATTTGCTCCGTCGCCTTCGTGGTTTGGCCGGCCAATCTTTTGACCTCGGCCGCCACGACAGCGAAGCCCTTGCCAGCCGCGCCGGCGCGAGCGGCCTCGATGGCGGCGTTCAAGGCAAGCATGTCGGTTTGTCTCGCCACATCGCCGATAAGCGCGACGATATCCCCGATCCGGTTGGCGGCGGAAGCGAGGCTCTCGACGATATCGGACGTGCGCTCTGCATCGGTCACGATGCGGTCGACAATGCCTGCCGAGTTTTTCACTTCGGACGCGATCCCACGGATCGAGGTGGACAGTTCCGCCGTCACGGCTGCGGCCTGCCGCACACTCGCAGACGTTTGCCCCGCGGCGTTTTCCACGGTTACGATCTGATTTTCGGTTTGTTCGGCGATCGTGCTCATCGAATTGGCTGTCCGCTGCATTTGCTCGGATGCCTCGGAGAGTTGCTGGGTGAGAGCCAAGGCCCTATCCTCGAACGCGATCAGCGCGTCCTTCAAGACCTGAAGCCCGTCCGCCATGACGCCGAGTTCGGTATGTTCGCCGCGATGGGGGATTTCAGCCCCAAGATTGCCGCCGGCAAGTTGGCACACGCTCGTGCTGATGTGGCCAAGAGCGGTTATGATGCTGCTTCCGATAAGCCACGCGAGCAGCGCCCCCAGGCATAGGGCCAGGGCAAAGGCCGCGAGCGCGACCTTCCAGCTCGACCTCGATATTTCGCGCATGGAGGCGAGCGCGCCCTTTCGTTCCGACTCGCTGATCTCACGGATCACCTTTAGCCGCGTTTGCAGCGTGTCCCCCACGGCTTTCCTTTCCGCGGAGAGGCGAACCAGTTTCTCGTTTGTCGAGATGAGGAGGTTCAGCGCCTCTTTTGTGTGCTCCAGCGGCTCGGTAGCGGCGGCAAGGAAGCGTTGCACGCGCTTGCTATTCGCCGTTGAACTCTTCAGGCTTTCGACCGCGGCCTGCAGGGCGTCGAGTTCGGTTTTGGACGCGGCTGCGTCCGCCGGGTTGCGGGAGGCGAGGAAACGGCTCGCCGCTGCGGAGGCGACCTGCACGGCTTCCAGCAAACGAATGGCCGTTGTCACGATCTCGGGCGCCGCGTTCTCACGCAGAAGCGCCGCCGGGATGGCCGAAGCGATGGCGCGCAGCGCGGTGACTTCCTTGTTGAATTGCGAAGCCGCCGCGCGGCGGCTGGCGATGGTCTGGATGGTATCCGCCGAGGCTGCCTGATACTTTGGCTCCGCCTCAAGCGCACTCGCAACAGCGGATGCCCCGCTTTTCCAGCCGGCGCTCATGTCCTGAAGGACGCGCGCCTCTCCGGCGAACTCCGATAAGGCTTTCCGCGCAGCCTCCAGGTCGGCGTCATTCTCGCTGACCGCATAACGCAGCACGCTTTTCTGCGCCTCGACCGTCTTGGTGACGAAATCCGCCACATGATCCGCCACCAGCGAACTGACATTAAGGGCGTCCGCCTCTGTGCCGACATGCGCCAAGCCCCTCAACGAGATGGCGACCGCGACAAGAAAGACCGCGATGAGAAGGCCGAACCCGCCGAGGATCCTGTGCCTGATCGACAACCGAGCGATCATGAATGTCCATGCCATCGTTCGCATCTCATACCAAATCCGGTTGAAGAGTTCACCGCCGGGCGCCGTCATCCGGTGCGCGCTGCGGCATGAAATGCCGCCGCGCAGACACGGGATCATTCCATATGCTCAGAAAGGTCCCGGATAACGCCTGCGGCGTTTCCGGGATGACAGGCCAGACCTGTTCGACCGGATTCGGGATCAATCAAAGCGTAAAACGCGGACGAAAACGCAGCCATAGTACCGCGAGGCATGCCTTTAGAGACCGGAACCCGTCTGGCGGATGCGCTGAATCATTTCGGCGCCGAAACGCTTTTCATAGTCGGGCATCGCGGAAGCCATGGCCTTGGAGAACTGCGTCCGGTTTACGTTTGCGGTGACCGTCATGCCAGACTGACGCAGGGCGGCGACGCCCTTCTCCTGAGCTTCCGCAGCATATTTGCGCGAGGCCTGGGCTCCCGCGCGAGCGGCTTCGACCAGGATTTTCTTGTTCTCGTCCGGCATTTCATTGAACGTATCGGGAGAGATCAGGAAGACCGCCGGATCGTACACATGGCCCGAAAGCGTCAGATATTTTTGCACCTGAGCGAAATTCGCCGACATGATGGTTCCGATCGGATTCTCCTGGCCGTCGAACTGTCCGGACTGCAGGGCGCCGAAGACCTGCGGGAACGGCAGGGGGGCCGGGTCGGCGCCCAGTGCCTTGAAACCCATCAGCATGACCTCGGACTGCGGCAAGCGCAGCTTCAGTCCTTTCAGGTCCTCTGGGCTGCGAATTTCGCGTTTGGAGTTGGTGAGGTGGCGCATTCCGTTTTCGCCCCAGGCGAGCGCCACCAGATCTTTCGCCTCGAACTTCCGCAAGTAGTCCTGCCCGATTGGCCCGTCCAGTACCGCATGGGCATGGTCGAGATCCCTGAAAATAAAGGGAATATTGAATGCGCCGACCTCCGGCACGACGTTCGGCAAGGGCGCCCCGGTGATGAACGCCAGATCGAGCGTCCCAAGCTGGAGAGCCTTTAGCATTTCGACTTCGCCGCCAAGGGCGGAGTTCGGGTATTGCTCCACGGCGAGCCGCCCGCCGCTCAGCCTGGCGACCTCGCCGGCGAATGCGGTTGCGCCGGCTCCGAGCTGCGAATCCTTCGACAGAATGTAGCCGATTTTCAAGGTGCGGGTTGTCTGCGCATGAAGCGGGGCGGCGTCAAGACAGGCCGCCGCCGCGATCGTGAGGACTTGCGCTGAGTGGACGAGAAAAGCCCTTCTGCTCGATGCGAGCCAAGAAGCACGGTGTGGCATTGCAACCTCCAGTAGCAGGACGTTGCGTACATTCTCAAAACTCGGTAAAAAAATGAACGGGCATCGCCGTCAAAATTGAAGTTATTAAAATTTGGGCAATGATTTATCCAATTTCAAACTTGGTTTCTATTCTGGAGCCCAGCGCCTGTATCCCAAATTGGCGATACCGGCTCATTCAGCAGCATGGCGCTGCATGATCATCGACGAGATGAGGGCTCGCAGCGCGGCGGGCCTGACGGGCTTTTGCAGAAACGAATAACCGCATGCGCTGACCGCCATCCGCACCTCTGCGGAGCCGTCGGCCGTGACGATGACGCCCGGAATATCCGCGTTGCAAGCCGCAGCTATGCTGCGAATGGCTTCGCAGCCGTTCTCGTGATCCAAATGATAATCCGATATGACGATATCTGGCGTGACCTTCGCCGCCTTGAGCTGTTCGATTGCGTCCTCGCTGTCGACGGCCGCGATCACAGGGCATTGCCAGCCGGACAGAAGGGCCGTCATCCCGTCGATGATGCTGCGTTCGTTGTCGACGCAAAGAACGATGGAGCCGCGCAAATCGCCGTAAGATGCCGGGCGCAGGTTGAATGAGCGCGGCTGCTCCACGTCCGGCCACCGCGCCAAAGGCACGCCTATCGAAAAGGAAGAGCCGCGCCCAAGCCGCGATTTGAGATTGAGGCCGTGGTCCATGACGCGGCACATGCGCTCGACGATGGAGAGGCCGAGCCCGAGGCCTGGGGCGTGGCTGTGATGATCGAGCCGCTGAAACTCCTTGAAAATCAGCTCCCGCTGATGCTCGGGGATGCCGGGTCCGCTGTCGTGAACCTCGATGAGGAGGTTGCGTCCGCGCCGGCGGCAGCCGAGCAAAGCGCGGCCCTTTTCCTTGTTGTACTTGAGGGCGTTGGAGACGAGGTTCTGCAGGATCCGCCTGAGCAGCTTCCGGTCCGACCGGACAAGCGCGGACGACTGGACAATGGTGAAACAAATCCCGCGCGCTTTCGCGACCGGCTCGAAGTCGATGCGTATCTGCTCCAGCAGATCGTTGACCGGGAAGACGCTGAAGTCCGGCCTCATCGCGCCGCTGTCGAGCCGCGATATGTCGAGAAGCGCGTTGAGGATATCCTCGACGCCGTCCAGCGACGCATCGATATTGCGTGCAAGGCGCCCGAGTTCCGCTGGCGGCGACCGCTCCAGAAGGCTCGACGCGTAAAGGCGGGCAGCGTTCAAAGGCTGAAGAACGTCATGGCTCGCCGCCGCGAGGAAGCGCGTCTTGCTGATGTTGGCCTCGTCCGCTTTGGCTTTGGCGATTGCAAGCTCAAGCGTCCGGGCTTCCACGCGCTTCTCCAGGTTCTCGTTGGCCCGCGCAAGCGCCTCGGCGGCGGCTTCCCGTTCGGTGATGTCCGTATAGGTCACGACGATGCCGCCCTGAGGCATGCTGTTGATCCGGACCTCGACAACACGGCCGCCTATGGAGCGCTCGTGAAAGCTTTCCATCGTGATCTGGTATTTCAGGATGCGGTCGGTCACCAGCCGCTCGACGGCGGTCGGGTTGGCATGCACGCGGTGCGCCATGAACCGGACGATTTCATCGAGGGGGACGCCCACGCGCCCGAACTGCTGAGGCAGCATCAGGATCTCGCGAAACTGGCGGTTCCAGCATATGAGCTGCATTTTCCTGTCGAAGACAGCCAGGCCCTGGCGGACGTGATCGAGCGCCGTCTGCAAGAGGTCGCGGTTATATTGAACCGCTTCCGACGCCTCGTCGAGCAGCCTCAAGGCCGAATCGCGTCCCACATTGCGCCGCCTCAGCATCAGGGACATGACAAGCCGCGACGAGGGCGCGCCGATGGCGCTTGCCAGAAGGTTTTCCGTGAACTTCACCGCATGGGCGTCGCCTTGCGCGCGCGCGGCGGGGTCGATCCCCCGGCTTGACATGTACTCCGCAAACGAGCGGCTCGTCCGTTCCTCGCCGAGATAGCGCGCGACCGTGGACATAAGGTCGCTGAAGGGGACTGTGGTCCGCCAGGGCGTGAAGGCCGGGGCCGCCACTTGCGGGTTGGCCTGCTCGATGAAAACATTGGTTTGAAGCCTTTCGATAGGCTCCAAAGGGCGAAGCAATGAAACGAAGACAAAGGCCAGAAGATTGAAAAGCAGGCTCCAGACGACACCGTGCGTCACGTGGTCGAAGCTGAGATAGAAAAGCATTTCGGGGCGCAGGAAAGCGATGCCGAACGGACCGTCCCTCAAGACGGCGTCGCCGGCCGGCGTGCCGGCGATCAGTTGAGGCAGGAGAAGCGTGTACGCCCACACGGCGAACCCTGCGAGTATGCCGGCGACCGCGCCGCGGGCCGTGGCGCGGCGCCAAAAAAGCCCGACGAAAAAGGCCGGCGAGAACTGCGCGATGGCGCTGAACGACAGAAGCCCGATCTCGGCGAGGGAAGCGTTTCCGATTTTGTCGTAGAAGGCATAGGCGAGCAGAATGATGAAGAGGATCGCCGCGCGCCGCACGTTCAGCAGCAGGCCGCTCATATCGCGCTGGCTCGTCGCGCCGGCGGCTCGCCGCTTCAGGATGAGCGGCATCAGAAGGTCGTTGCAGACCATGATCGACAGCGCAACCGTTTCCACCACGACCATCGCCGTCGCCGCCGAGAGCCCGCCGAGAAACGCAAGGAAGGTGAAGAATTGGCTTCCCGCCCGCAATGGAAGTCCGAGCAGATACATATCATGGGGAATTTCATGGCCTGGAAAAGCAAGTCTCCCGGCCATCGCAACCGGAACCACAAAGATATTTATGACAATCAAATAGAGAGGGAACAGCCAGGACGCTTTGCGCAACTCTTCTTCCGAAACATTCTCCACAAAGGTTACGTGGAATTGCCTCGGAAGCAGGAAAATGCAGACAAAGCTGAGCCAGGTGACGGTCAGCAGCGCGCCGCCATGGATGCCCGTATCGAAGATCTGGGCAATCTCCGGCTGAGCCATCGCCTTGTCGAGCAGCGGCCCCATCCCCCCGAAGATGCCGTAAACGATGAAGAGGCCCACGGCGAGAAATGCGGCGAGCTTGACGATGGACTCGACCGCGATTGCGAGCATGAGACCGCGGTGGCGCTCCGTGGCGTCGGCGTCGCGCGCCCCGAAAAGAACGGTGAAGGCCGCGAGCACGATTGCGATAAGCAAATCCATATCGCCGATCGGCAGGGTGACGGCAGAGGCATCTTCGGCTGGACGGCCGAGCAGAACGGCGATGGCCTGCGAAACAGCCTTGAGCTGAAGGGCGATATACGGAAGGACGCCCGCGACCGCCACGATGGTCACGATTGCCGCTACAGCGGGGTTCTTGCCATAGCGGGCCGCAATAAAATCCGCGATCGAGGTGATATTCTGCGCTTTCGTCAGCAATATGATGCGCCGCAGCAAGGGGATGGCGAGCGTAAACGCGATAATCGGCCCGAGATAGACCGCGATGAAGTCGAAACCTTTGGCGGCGGCTGAACCGATGCTTCCGAAAAATGTCCACGATGTGCAATAGACGCCCAGCGCGAGAGCATAGATATAGGGGCGCCCAACGGGTTCCGGACGGCCCTTGCCAACGCGGTCGCCCAGATAGGCGATGCCGAAAAGGGCGCCGATATAAAAGAGCGATCCGGTAATTATGACCCAGCCGTCGATCATGCCTTACTCGCACCTGGCCCCGACCGGTGGAACGAATTTGACATTTGAGTTCCGCCTGCCGGGACCTCACTCCCAAATGTCAAATGCATTCCACTAGAGTTACAAAGTTGCTGGCAGTCCTTCGATTCCGGCATTTGCTCCGAAGCGTGCTGCGGGCGGATGCGAACGCCTGAATCGGACCGCGAGAACGATCGTTCCGAAACGGCACGATCCTTCTACAATCTCATCCTAATGTAGAATGCCATACCGTCTTTCAGCAACCTGCATGTTTAGGAGCGAGAAGGCAATTTTATTTCAGCAATCTGGAAAGGTCTGTTTTTTCGCCATGCCAGCACGCCGGAGCGATGGGCGTCTGGGGCGCTTGTGACATTTTGTGATAGGTTGGATGTCTTGTGCCTTGTGCAGGGCTGCGCGCTAATTAGATCGAGTTAGATTACCGGATGCGGCAGAGAAACTCCCATGACTTATGATTTCGTTATTGTAGGAGCTGGTTCTGCAGGCTGCGTTTTGGCGAACCGGCTTTCCGCGGACCCCGCGATTAAAGTCGCGCTTCTGGAAGCAGGACCCGGCGACAAGAATTTTCTCATCCACATGCCGGTGGGCTATGCAGCCCTCATGAAAACGGGCTGGGTCGACTGGCGTTACCACACCGAGCGGCAAGCGGCGATGAATGGGCGCCAGCTATTCTGGCCGCGCGGCAAGGTCCTTGGCGGATCGAGTTCGGTCAACGCCATGATCTACATTCGCGGCGTTCCGAGCGATTACGATGTGTGGGCGCAGCTTGGCAATCGGGGCTGGGATTGGGACAGCGTCCTGCCCTATTTCAAGAAAGCCGAAAGCTATCATGCCGGCGCGGATGACTATCACGGCGGCGACGGGCCGCTCAAAGTGACAAGGCCGGGCATCGCTCATCCTCTCAACGTGGCATGGATCGAAGCGGGCCAGCAGGCGGGCTACCCCTACACGCCCGATTTCAACGGCGCGGAGCAGGAAGGCTTCGGGCCAGTGGATTGCACAATCTCGGGTGGCCGCCGCGCCAGCGCCGCCGTCTGCTATTTGCGGCCAGCCGCCTCCCGCCCCAACCTCACCGTGATCACAGGGGCGCATGTCACGCGCCTCCTTTTGGATCGCGGGCGGGCCGTTGGCGTGGAATACGCTCAAAAGAAGCAAAGGCGTGAAATCAGGGCCGGCCGCGAAATCATCCTCTCGGGCGGCGCGATCAATTCGCCTCAGCTCCTCCTTTTGTCAGGCATCGGCCCGGCGGCCGAAATCGGCAAGCACGGGATTCGGCCCGTTCATGAGCTGCCGGGCGTTGGCAAGAACCTTCAGGACCATCTTCATGGCGCGGTCAAATGCAACTGCGCCCCCGTTTCGCTTTACTCGCAAATGAAGCCCTCGGCCCTGGCGCGCCATGTGCCCTATTATCTTCTGACGGGCAAAGGCCCGGCATCCGCGATGGTCCTCGAAACGCTGGCCTTCCTGAAAACGCGCCCGGACGTTGTTGCGCCAGACCTGGAGTATCACTTCGTGCCGGTGCTTTACGCCGATCATGGGCGCGTCCTGATCTACCGGCATGGTTTCATGGGCTATTACAACATGCAGCGGCCGGAAGCCCGCGGCGAGATCACGTTGAAATCCGCCGACCCGCTGGCTCACCCGGCGATCCAGCCGAACTATCTGCAGAACGAGGAAGACCTGCGCACGCTTCGCGACGGTTTCAAAATGCTGCGTGAGGTCTTTCGCCAGAAGGCTTTCGCCCCCTATGACGGGAAGGAGTTCCAGCCTGGCCCGGCGGTGGAAACCGATCCGGATATCGACGATTATCACCGCGCGACGGGAAAGTCGCTCTATCATCCTGTCGGGACCTGCGCGATGGGCGGGGACGGCATGGCGGTGGTGGACGAAACGCTGCGCGTCCGTGGGCTCGACGGATTGCGCGTGGTGGATGCCTCGATCATGCCACGGCTTGTCAGCGGCAATACGAACGCGCCCACCATCATGATCGCCGAGAAGGCGGCCGACATGATCCTCAACGGGGTTGCCGCTCCGTCCAAGAACGACGCCGTCGCGGCTTGAGGCGCGCAATATTTGGTAGAAAGTTTGGCGCGCGAGTGTTCATTGCAAAGACGCATGGATGGACTGGGGCTTTAGCTTCAGAGGTCACGCCTTGATCCGCAACTTCACAGAACACTCCGCCAATGAACGCACGTTTCTCGGCTGGATACGCACCGCGATTGCGGTCATCGCCTTCGGGTTTGTGCTTGAGAAATTCAATCTTTTTATCCTGGCGCTGGCGGCGACAGCCTCGGCCCAGGTCGGCGCGGCGATCCGAACCGACAGGCTGAGCGGTCCCATCGGGCGTTACGAGGGACTTGCCTTCATGCTGACCGGCTTGGTTCTGATCGGCATTGGCTATTGGCGGTTCGTCCAAAACAAGAAGATGATCGAAGGCGCTGAGATTCGAAAAGGAGGCGGTGTGGGGGCCGAGGGCGCTGTCTCCGCGATCCTGATCGCGCTCGTTGCGCTTTATTGTGCTTCAATTCTCGTGCGCTGACGCTTCCCAGGAGGGAGATCTTAAGATCGGCGAGAAGGGGACGCCCGCCTCCGAAGCTGTCATTCTGAACGGCCAAAAATGCTCAGGATTACCTTGCCGGCTCCCAGCCAAAACAAAACACAGAATACGAGCGCCACCCGCCAAACGAATGCTCTTGTCCACCCCGGATAGGGTCTCACGAATGGGTCCTCGACGTTAGAACTCTCGTGGTCCATCCTCTTGGAAAGGGAACCATCCATCGGTGACGGCTCCCGTCCTGGGCTTGAGGCTTTGAGATGGCCTGACGGTGTTTTGGAGCGGTGAGCCACTGTCAATCACGCCTCCATCCGAGGTTGATTAAACAACCAACTTTTCAGTTGCTATCGGATGCATTGACAGCTGACAATAGCCTTCACCCAAAATGTGTTTTACGAATTAATTGAAAAACAAATTTGAGGCTCGTGTATCTGCGCCGGGAAATTCGCGCAGCTTTTCAGCGGCCGCTTAAGAGGAAAACTGGCTGCGGAAAACGGCCTTGATGTGCGCGAGGCGGACGCTCAGCCGTTCCTCTTCCGCGTGCAGGCCAAGACGGCGGGCCAAGCCAATCGCATCGTAAAGATACTCCTTGGCGTCGCTGTAATGCGCAGTCGCGGCGCTGAGCGAATGGGCCTCGTACATGTCCGAATAAGACTTCTCCGCCTGCGCCTCCAGCCAGCGCAGAAGCTTTTCGGAGTCGTCAGGCGGGATCGAAGTCATGAAGACGCGAGACGCCGCGCGCTCAGGACGGCGCGCGCAGCGCTGCTTCTAGTCCTCCTGGCCCCAAAGCTCGGCTATCGCTTCGCCGCGGAAATCCGGGCGCGAATGATAATGGAGCTCGACTTCGCGAATGAAGCGGCCTTCGTGCCAGCCCGACCGCAAATCGATGGCGGGCGATTCCCCGCCGGCGCGGATGCGCTCGTTGAACCGCACCACCTCGGTCTCACCATTGCCGAAGATCACTTTGATGCTGTTCAGCTCGATATCGTTGCCGCGAACGAGGAGCTTCAAGCGCTTAAACTTCCCTTCATGCCGGCCGACTTGAATCGTGTCGTGATCGTTGATGAAACCGACGTGACGATCACCCAGCCTTTCCCATTCCCGTGCATAAGATGCGCCGGTGGCCAAAAGCGTAACAACCAAAGCTACAGCGAGAGTACGAAACATAAGTCCTCCGATGACGTACTAAACAAGTGCAAGCTTGATAGACGCGCGACTGTGGCGCGAACGCGGCGAGGCGTGACGGAGTTGTATCTTTTCTGTGACCTTTAGTCAGGGGCGAGGGCCGGAAACCAACCGGTGAGAAATTTCCGTTTACTTTTTTCCGGCCGGTCTTGCCCGCCGGTGTTTCCTCATGAATAGTGGGCGCACAGCCGGGAGAATCAGCCGATGCGGGGTGTTAGTCTCATTCTGACTGCAGCGTGCCTTTCGATTGCTGCGTCTGCCCTTATTGGGGGTATGGCCCCTCCAGATCCGAATGACGCGGGGCGGCGCAAACCCCTGCCCGTGGCTGCGCGGCGCATTCCGCCCGCCCAGACTGCGGTTGAAGCCGATCCAGCCAAGGCCACGCCCGCACGGCGGATGAGGCTGGCGCAGGCTGCAGCGCCAGCCCCAGCGGCGGATGCGTCAGCCAAAGAGACAACCGGGAATGCGCCCCCCCGCCGCGCCGTAACGCCTTCGATACCGTGGTGACCGCATCTTCGCCGGCGGCGCAGCAAGACATGCTCCGCGTCGCCGCAAGCGCCATGCAGATCCCAGCCCCGGGCCTCGCGCAGATTCCGTCTCTCGCGAAGAACGCTTCGGCGAGGGCTTTGTTTGGCGCCGTGAAAGAACCGGCGAACATGGCGACGCGCTCCATCGGCTTCTATGCAAAGGGCTGTCTCTCGGGCGCGAAGCCATTGCCTGTCAACGGGCCAGCCTGGCAAGCGATGCGGCTTTCGCGAAACCGAATGTGGGGCCACCCGTCGCTCGTCAAATACATCGAGCGCTTCGCCAAGGATGCGAAGGCGAAGGACGGCTGGCCGGGTATTCTCGTCGGCGACATGTCCATGCCGCGCGGCGGACCGATGCCATACGGCCACGCAAGCCATCAGGTCGGCCTCGATGTCGATATCTGGTACAGGCCCATGCCAGACCGCGAGCTGAGCAAAGACGAGCGGGAAAACATGCCCATGGAGAGCTTCCTGCTCGATCCGGGCCATGTGAACCCGGCGGTGTGGAAGCCGGACTTCGCGAAACTGCTGCGCCGGTCGGTCTCCTATCCCGAGGTCGCGCGCGTGTTCGTCAACCCGGCGATCAAGAAATGGCTGTGCGATAATGTGAAGGAGGACCGCGCCTTCCTTCGCAAGATCACGCCCATCATGGGGCACGACGATCATTTTCACGTGCGGCTTGTCTGCCCGCCCGATAATCCGGGCTGCGAGAACCAGAAGGTACTGGCCGTGGACGAGGGCTGCGGGAAGATCCTCGATGGCTGGATCGCAAGGCTTTCGAAGCCGGCGCCCGCCGCGAAAGATGTGCCGGCCGTGCCGGGCGTCCAGGCAGCCGCGAAACCTGTAGCCAAGCCTGTGGCCAAACCTGCGGCGAAGCCCGGCGCGGCGCCCGACAAGCTGGGCGCGGGAAAGCCGCTGGTCACGATGGCGCAGCTGCCGTCCGAGTGCGAGGCCGTGCTGAAAGCGCCTCCGCTGGCGGCGGCGCAATAGTCCTATCGCCGGGCCGGCGGGTTTTGTCCTTAAAGCGTGTTGCGATGAGCTGGAACCGTTGTCATGGCCGGAGGCGCTCCATTTCCGGCAGGTGAAGGCCGGGTGCGGACTTCGGGCTGATTTCGGAAAGTGGCCGCTGCTGGGGACCAGCCGCCGTTCCTGCCCGGCGTCAACTCACGACTCGAAACGCCCTCTTCTCTTTCCTCATCTACTTTCTGATAGGCGCTTGGTTCCACAACCGCAGTCGGCTCCGCGCGCCTGCCGATCTCCCCCTGCGTAAAGCGCGTGATATTTAGAGCCAATCCGCTTTTGATGGACTCAAAAGCGGGCTCTAAGTTTTTGTTTTTTCGTGCGTCTTATCGGAAAACCGCTTGGCGCTTTTCCGGACGCACTCTAGCTCGATGTTTCCTCACCACGCGAAGATTAACCGCGCGTGTTTCGCCTCTGCAAAATTGTCGCAAATAACTAGGCTTGAAAAGCCGCGTTCAAGCAACAATATTAGGGAATAGCAGAAACCGTTGCGCTCGTAGCGAAAAGTCATACGAGTTTCTTTTTGCGCATATCCCGCCGATATATAATTCGGAAAAGCCAGAATTTACGGACCTTGCATGCCTAGCATGCGAGATAATCTTGTGTTTGTCATGTCTATCCTATGCAGAGCCAGAAACAACACCAAACGCACCTCCTGCCGCGACGCAGCCTCTATGCAGTTCGGCTGCCGGTCGTAGCGCGCACACACGCGCTCATGCTGTCCTCTGTCACCGAAATCGCGCTCACCGCAAGCTCTGCCTCGGCAACCATCGCCGACGCCATCTCGAGGCCATCCGTACCCTTGGGCGAAGCCGTGGTCGCCGTCTCTCTTTTCTTCTGGCTTGTCGCCGAAGTCGCATGTCTTGGCGCGGGACCGGCCATCGCACTGCCGCAAGCGCCCATGATTCCGCTTCACAACGAGAACCTCGATCGCGCCATTCAGCGCAGGAATAGGCTCATCAAACGCGCGGCGTGGTTTAGCGTGGCTGCCTCTGTCGCCTACATTGCCGCCGGCGCTGCGCTCGCCTCATTTTCCATCATCGCAGGCGGCGCGCTCTATCTGGCCGCCGCGTGGGTCGAATACAGCTTCAAACAAGGCGAGCCGACGATTTGCCCGCGCTTTGAAGCAAGAAGCGCCAGGGAATTTATCGCTTACGCGAAGACGCTGCTGCAACGCAATCCGGCGACACTGAGCGGCGTTATCACCCTTCCAGCTCTTGCGGCCTTTTGCGCGGGACTATTCCAAGCCCTTCCGGCCTATCTCGCCGTGCTGATCACGGCGGGACATCTGATCGCGGCCACCTTGTGGAGCGCCGGCATCCCCCAGCAGAAAACGCTCGCTGAGAAGCGGCTCAAAACCGGGGCGCTCAGCGCGGTCAGCGATCGACGCGAGGCGTCTGCCAAGCGCTTTCTCGATGAAGAGAAGCGCGGCCCTCCTTAAGCGGTCGCGGCCAGCGGGACAAACACGTTGCGAACCTGTCCACCGAGGCCTCCGCTGCTGGAGGTGAAGCCGGAATGGCTGGCTCGCGGCTAAGGGACAAGCGCACGATTTGCCTCGTATGCGTCCTCGCCTCGCCACTTCCCACAGTGAGCAACGCAGGCGTCCTTGGCCGCCTGCGCCGATGCCGCAGTTATTTATCTATCGAGGCGACAGGGGGATCTTCGGGCTCCGGGCGGTTAGTGCTTGCGATAGTGCTGCCGGGGTTAACTCTGAAGTCGGGGCGAGCGTTAAGATTGCCCTGCCTAGTCCTGATTCGGATGTGGGTACGTCACCTTGTGAACCCGATACACCTTTACCAGGAGCGCCGCCCGCGACGCAGTCGAGTTCTTGCTTAGTCAATTCGCGCATTTCACTTCTCCTTCTGGTCAGAATTGGCGGGGCTCGGCCCCGTCAGGCGCCTCTCTTTCCCTACTCCGCACCTTGTTAGAAAGCTAGATGAACCGCGTAAACCATACGCTGCAATCCCCACTTATACAACCATAAGTAGCGGATATATTGTATTCATTTAAACGCAATATTTACGAGTTCTGCCCCGGACCACTTGCGAAGCAACGGGCGGCCTGCTGTCGGCGAACTTGCTTCGCGATTTCGCTAAGAAATCCACAAGGCGTTAACCGTTTCTTGCATCGCGGGCGCAGCCGCGATTTATATATCTCCGACGGATTGCCGGACAGGATCTCCATCCATGAAAATTGCGCCAACATTGAAGGCCGTTCTTGTGCTCGGTTTGCTCACTGGTCTCTGCGGTGAGGCGCAGGCGCAAGCCGTGAAAAAGGTTCCCGACAGCCGCGAGCAGGTCACCTATTCCTACGCGCCGGTGGTGAAGCTGGCGGCCCCCGCGGTGGTGAATGTCTACGTGCATCAGCGCGCGCGGCGCGATTCCGCCTTCAGCAATCCCATCTTCGAAGAGTTTTTCGGCCGTGACTTCGGACACAGTGAGCGGGCGCAAAACTCCCTCGGCTCCGGCGTCATCGTTGCGCCGACCGGCGTCATCGTGACGAACAACCACGTCGTCCAAGGCGACGCGGGAACCGAGATCAAGGTTTCGCTCGCCGATGCGCGCGAGTTCGACGCGAAAGTGCTCCTCAAGGACGAGCGCACCGATCTGGCCGTCCTGCAGATCAAAAGCTCGGACATCGAGTTCCCCTATTTGATCTTCGCCGACGCCGATCTTCTTGAGGTCGGCGATCAGGTGCTCGCCATCGGGAATCCGTTCGGAGTCGGCCAGACGGTGACGAGCGGGATCGTGTCGGCCCTCGCGCGGACGCGGCTCGGCATCTCCGACTATCAGTTCTTCATCCAGACCGACGCGGCAATCAATCCCGGCAACTCGGGGGGCGCGCTGGTCGATATGCAGGGCCGCCTCGTCGGCATCAACACCGCGATATTCTCGAAGAGCGGCGGCAGCCAGGGCATCGGCTTCGCCATCCCTGCGAACATGGTGCGCCTCGTTGTCGAGTCGGCGCTGCAGGGCGGCGCCGTGCGCCGCCCCTGGCTCGGCGCCAGTCTTGCCGAAATCACCCCGCACATGGCCACCGCCGCAGGCCTCGACCGGGCCTCGGGCGCCCTCGTTTCCGAGGTCTTCGAAAGCGGCCCGGCCGCGTCAGGCGGTCTTCGGGCTGGCGATATCGTCGTCTCGGTCGATGGCAAGGATATCTCCGATCCGAACGCCTTCAGCTACCGGTTCACCACGCGAGGAACAACCGGCGAAGTGGCCCTCGAAGTGCTGAGAGCGGGCACGCGGCGGAAGCTGACGGTTCCGTTGATGGTTGCGCCGGAGACGCCGCCGCGCGATATCCGCGACCTGACGGGCAACAATCCGCTCGGCGGCGCCAAGGTCGCCAATCTCTCGCCGGCCGTCGCCGATGAACTATCGATGGCCGAGACCACGGGCGTGGTTGTGGTGGAAACGGAGGCTTACTCGATCGCGCGGCGCGTCGGCGTAAAGCCGGGCGACATTATTGCGGAAATCAACGGCGAAAAGGTCGACACCACGAGAAACCTCGAAAAGCTGGTCGGCAAGAGCGCCCGCCTCTGGCGCATGACGATCAAGCGCGGCGGCCAGACAATTCGCACGGCGATCGCAGGGTGACATGGCGCCCAGTCGCCGCCATATAGGGAGGTGACTTCGATGGCCAAATCCCGTCCCGCTCCTTCCGCGCCGCTCTTCGAGAGCCTTGGCGCAACCGATAACGCATCCCGCCCGCTGGCCGACAGGCTGCGTCCGGCTTCGCTTGGCGAAGTCGTCGGGCAGGATCACCTCCTTGGCGAAGGCGGGCCGCTGCGCCGCATCGCCGAAGGCGAAAGCCCGCGCTCGATGGTCTTCTGGGGTCCGCCTGGGACGGGAAAAACCACCGTGGCGCGGCTCATGGCGCATCGCGCTGGCCTGCATTTCGAGCAGCTCTCGGCGATTTTCTCGGGCGTTCAGGACTTGCGGAAGGTGTTCGAGGCGGCGCGCGACAGGCAGCGCTTCGGGCAAGGCACGATCCTTTTCGTCGACGAGATCCATCGCTTCAACCGCTCGCAGCAGGATTCCTTCCTGCCTTATGTCGAGGATGGGACGATCATCCTGATCGGGGCCACGACGGAAAATCCATCCTTCGAGCTGAACGGCGCGCTTCTCTCCCGCGCCAAGGTGCTTGTGTTCAAGCGGCTGACGGACGACGACCTCGACCATCTCCTCGGGCGCGCCGAAGGCGTCTCGGGCAAGCCGCTGCCGCTCACGGCCAGCGCAAGGCAAACCCTCATCGGCATGGCCGACGGCGATGGCCGCACGGTGCTCAACCTCGCCGAGGACGTCTTTGCGGCGGCGCATGATTCCGCAAAGCCGATCGAACCCAAGGACCTCGTCGCCATCGTCCAGCGCCGCGCGCCGCTCTACGACAAGAACCGCGACGGGCATTACGACCTCATCAGCGCGCTGCATAAAGCCGTCCGCGGCTCCGACCCCGACGCCGCGCTCTATTGGCTTTGCCGCATGCTCGTCGGCGGCGAAGATCCCCTTTATCTCGCCCGGCGCATGGTCCGCATGGCTGTGGAGGACATCGGCCTCGCCGATCCGCATGCGCTCGCGCAGGCGAACGCGGCGAAGGACGCCTACGATTTCCTCGGCAGCCCCGAAGGCGAACTCGCGCTCGCGCAATGCGTGATTTATCTGGCGACGGCCCCGAAATCGAATTCCGGCTACACGGCGTTCGGCGCGGCCATGCGCGCCGCAAAGGAAAGCGGCTCGCTCCCGCCGCCGAAGCACATCCTGAACGCGCCGGCCAGGCTCATGAAAGAGGAGGGATACGGCGCAGGGTATATCTACGACCACGGAACCGAAGAGGGCGTTTCAGGCCAGACCTACTTCCCCGAAGGTTTGGAGCGCCAGCACTTCTACAGGCCGGGAGGGCGCGGCTATGAGCGCGAGATCGAGGCCAGGCTGAAAAGCTGGGCGGAGGTTCGCCGAGGCTCGGCGAAACGCGGCGGAAAACAGGATTAGGCCCGAAGGGGAAGGGATGGGCATGGCGTCGAAGCAAAGCACCGCGGATTTCATCGTTGAGCAGATTGCCTTGGCCGGGGCGGTGTCCGCGCGCAAGATGTTCGGCGAGTATGAACTCTATTGCGACGGCAAACTGGTCGCCCTGATATGCGATGACCAGCTCTATCTGAAGCCGACGGAAGGGGGCAAAGCCTTCATGGGCGCCATCGAGGAAGGGCGCCCTTATCCAGGCGCGAAACCGCATCTCCTTGTTAGCGGCGACAGATGGGACGATCGTGTGTGGCTGACAGAGTTGGTAAAGCGTTCGGCGGACGAACTGCCATTACCGAAGCCGAAGCCGAAAAAGAGCAAACGGACCGAAACATAGCCCTGCGGGGGGCGCTTCCCGCACACATGGGTTACGCAACAGTTTTTAAACCAACTTGGTGCAAAAAGCACAAACCTGAATTAGGAAATCAGTCCGAAAGCCAAAGCTTCCAGCCCGTTTCTGTGTATCGTATGTTCCGCCCGCTGACAGGAGTTGACGCCCCGTAGTTCGGCGCTATGATCCGGCATTCCGATGGGAGTGCCCCAGTGGCGGAACGGTAGACGCGGCAAACTCAAAATCTGTTGCCTGCAAGGGCGTGCTGGTTCAAGTCCGGCCTGGGGCACCAAATCGAGTGTCTTTTATAAATGGGCGTATCGATAGGAAAAAGAGCGCAGACTTTTTTGGCAGGGTTCGCGGCTTTAATCGCCTGCTTGCAGCAGGCCGCCGCCGGGCCGGCGCTCCTGACCGAGCCTTCGACAGGGCTGGTGCTTTATGCCGAGGATGCCGATCAGCCTTGGCGGCCGGCGTCTCTCACGAAGCTGATGACGGCGTATCTTGCCTTCGAGGCGATGCGCGACGGCCGGCTTTCTCCTGAAGATGTCGTCATCTCCTCAAAGCTTTCGCAAAGCCAGCCCCCCAGCAAGCTCGGCCTGCCCCTTGGCGGACAGCTGAAGGTCGATCTGGCGATCAAGGCGCTGATCGTGAAATCCGCGAACGACGTCGCCGTCATGCTGGCCGAGAAGATCGGAGGGTCGGTCGAGAATTTCGTCGAAATGATGAACAAAACCGCCGCGCGGCTCGGCATGACGAACACGAAATTCGTCAATCCCAATGGCTTGCCCGTGTTCACTGCGGACGGGCTGGCGGAAGCTCCCGATCAGGCGGTGACCACGGCGCGCGACATGGCGCTGCTTGCCAACATGATCCTGAAAGAGTTTCCGCAACACGCCGGCATCTTCGCACTGACCGAGGTGCGGATCGGAAACCGCATGGTGAACACCCATAACGGGCTTCTCAAAAGTTATGACGGCGCCGATGGCATGAAGACCGGCTTCGTCTGCGCGGCTGGGTATAACGTCGTGGCAAGCGCGACGCGGAATGGCCGCCAGCTTGTAGCCGTGGTGCTCGGCGAAAGATCCGGCGCCGCGCGCACGATCCGGGCGGCCGGTCTTTTCGAGCACGGCTTTGAAATCTATCCTTGGAAAGCCGTACTCGCGCCGACGCTCGCGACATGGCCGGTAGAGACGCCGGAGGGCGCGAAGGCCCCTGATCTGCGCAACATCGTTTGCAATGGCCGCGCCAAGGTCGCAAAGGCAGACAACAAGGATGAAAGCAAGAAGGGCAAGCGTCCACCGCTGAAGCCCGGCCATCGCAACCCCGCATCTGGCGGCAAGAAGCCGCGCACTCAAGCCGATGCAGCGGCTTCGTCAGGCGCCGCACGCTAGGTCTAGTGTAGCGTCTCGCAATCGCCTACCAACTTCGCGGCAAGCTGGACCACGAGCATTGGGGGAGGGCGGCGGCTTTCGCCGATCCAGCCCGGAAATACAATCTGAAATTGAAAACCAACTCAACCATATTAAGTAGTGGATAAGTATCTACCGGGCAATTTGTCATAATTGCATCTGAGATGATGCTTGAGATATCAACATTAACGCAATAAGGTTCACAACCTCTCGCTTCAGAGGATCTCATCTTGTTAACAGGAGCCCAGCTGCGCGCGGCACGCGCGCTTCTCGGCATTGATCAAAAAACTCTCGCAGATCAAGCGGGAGTGTCCTTACCGACAGTTCAGCGTATGGAAGCAAGCCCTGGAACAGTTCGCGGAGTCGTCGACAGCCTCACGAAAATCGTGGAGGCGCTGGATCGCGCTGGCGTGGAACTGATCGGCGAAGGGGCGCCGAGCGGCGCTGCAGGACGGGGCGTACGGCTCAAAAAGCCCGTGGAGAGGGCCATCGAATGAACCTTCCGGCAGGGTGGCAGCTTACGACGCTTGCGGCCGCGCTCGCGGTCTATGCAGGCGCAGCTCTCCTGGCGGCGATCGCGCCCCGCCGCCTGCTGTTCTTCGTCTACCCCTTCTGCGCCATTGCAGCCGTTCTGGCCTGCGCCGCGGATCTCTCCGCTTTCCTAAATCAGGTGACCCTGCAAGCGCATCTGCCCATTGGACTGCCTTCGATTGGGCTGCACATTCGCCTCGACACGTTGAGCGCCTTCTTTGGGCTGATCGTCAACATCGGCATCTTCGCCGCCAGCGTCTACGGTCTCGGGCTCGACCGGCACGATCTCACCAAGCGCATCGAGCCTTTTTACGGCGCGTTTTGCGCCGCGATGAACGCCGTTCTTTTGGCGGACGACGCCTTCGGCTTTCTTTTCTTCTGGGAACTCATGTCTCTCGGATCATGGGCGCTTGTGGTTTCCCGGCACGAGGACGCCGGGAATCGGAAAGCTGGCTATGTCTATCTCGTCATGGCCGCGATCGGCACGGTTGCGCTTCTCTTTGCGTTCGGCGGGATGGCCGGGGCCAGCGGGGGGTATGCCTTCGACTCGATCCGCGCCCATCGCCTGACGCCGTTCGTCTCGGCGCTTGTGCTCGCAGCGGCTCTGATCGGAACGGGCTCGAAGGCCGGCCTCATGCCGCTTCATGCTTGGCTGCCGCTGGCGCATCCCGCTGCGCCAAGCCATGTCTCGGCGCTCATGAGCGGCGTGATGACCAAGGTCGCCGTCTACGCCATCATTCGCATCGTTTTCGACCTGTTGGGCGACCCGCTCTGGTGGTGGTCCCTGCCGTTCATCATTCTTGGCGCAGTCTCAGCGGTCGGCGGCCTTCTGTACGCGGTCCAAGAGCAGGACCTGAAGCGCCTGCTCGCCTACTCAACCATCGAGAATATCGGCATCGTTTTCGCGGGTATCGAACTCGCCATCGCATTCAAGTCTTCCGGCATCAAATATGCCGCGGCTGTGGCGATGGCCGCCGCGCTGCTGCACTCGCTCAATCATTCGTGGTTCAAGTCGCTGCTCTTTCTCGGAGCCGGAACGGTGCTGCACGCCGCGGGCCGGAAAGACCTCGACGGTTTGGGCGGCCTCATTCACAGAATGCCGAAAACGGCTTTCTACTGGCTGATCGGAGCGCTTTCGATCTCCGCGCTTCCGCCTTTCAACGGTTTCGTTTCGGAATGGCTTCTGTTTCAGGCCGTGCTGGTCGGCCCGGTTTTCCCCGAACCGATCCTTCGTTTTCTGTCTCCCGTCGTCGGCGCGATGCTGGCGCTCGCGGCCGGGCTGGCGGCAGCCTGTTTCGTGCGGGCCTTCGGAACGGTGTTTCTCGGCAGGCCGCGCAGCGCAGAAGCGGACGCCGCCCATGAAGCGCCTTTCGCACAAACGGCCGCCATCGGGCTGCTCGCCGTGCTCTGCGCCCTCGGCGGCCTTTTTGGCGGTTTAACCGCTGTTGCGATAGGGCCTCTGCTGACCTCGCTCGCAGGCTCAGGCCTGATGAAATTTGCAGAGGGTCCAACGCCGTTTTCGCTGATCGCTTTCGATGAGGCGCGCGCGATCTACGATGCTCCGACAATCGCAACCTTCGTGGCCATTTCGGCCCTCGCCACGATGATCGCCGTCCACCTGCTCGCCAGCAAGAGCACGCGCCGCTCTCCCGCGTGGGACTGCGGCTTTCCGGATTCTTCGCCGGCGACCCAATACACGGCTTCGAGCTTCAGCCAGCCGCTGCGGAAAGTCTATGGCGGCATCGTCTTCAGCGCCTCTGAAAACGTCGATATGCCGGCTCCCGGCGAGCTTCGGCCCGGAAGGTTTCTGATCCGGTTCTCGGACCATATCTGGCGTTACCTCTACCTGGCGCCGTCCGAAGCGCTCTGGTCGATCTCAAAACAGTTCAACGCGCTGCATTTCCTTACGATCCGGCGATACCTCGTTCTCATGTTCTGCACTCTGATTACGCTTCTGATCATAACCGCCACGTGGATGTGATGCCTGCAACGACTTCAATCATTCCTCGCTCAAGGCGCCCAGATGTTCTTGGTGCTCGCCATTGCGCCTGCGGTGACGGGGATTACGCGGCGCGTCAAGGCGCGGCTCACCCGGCGGCGGGGAGCGCCCATCCTCCAAGGTTACCGCGACCTCCTGAAGCTCGTTCGCAAAGACGTGGTGCTCGCGGGGAACGCCTCGTGGTTCTTCCGCTCCGCGCCTTACCTGATCTTCGCGTTCACCTGGGTCGCCGCGGCGCTGGTTCCTACGATGGCGTCGGGCCTGATGTTCAACTGGGCCGCCGATGTCGTGGCGCTCGTCGCTCTTATCGGCGCGGCCCGCGCGCTCCTCGCGCTGGCGGCGATGGACGCGGGCACCGCCTTCGGCGGGATCGGTTCATCGCGCGAAATGATGATCGCGTCGCTCGCCGAGCCGGCGACCCTGCTCGTCGCGCTGACAATCGCGTTTGCGGCCGGGACCACAAGGCTTCCGGAAGTCGCGCAATACCTGATCAATCAGCCTACCGAACTCCGCGTCTCTTTCGCGCTTGCCTTCATCGCGCTCGTCATTGTCGCGCTTGCGGAGAATGCGCGCATTCCCGTCGATAACCCTGCCACACACTTGGAACTCACAATGGTGCACGAGGCCATGGTGCTCGAATATTCGGGCCGGCATCTCGCCATGATCGAGGCGGCGGGCTACCTGAAGCTCGTTCTCTACATCTCGCTGATTATTTGTCTCTTTCTGCCCTTCGGCATGGCGCCTGTGGAGAGCGGGCCTGTAGCCTGGGCGGGCGGACTCGCCATCTATCTCGCCAAGGTCGCCGCCGCGGCGGTCGCGCTCGGCATCTGGGAGGTCAGCATCGCGAAAATGCGGGTTTTCCGCGTCAGCGAGTTTCTCGGCGGGGCCTTCGTATTTTCCTTCCTGGCCATTCTTCTCGCCTTTCTTTCCAGGGAGGTGCTGCGGTGACGAACGCCTATGACGTCGGGCATTTCCTTGCGGGCATGATGCTCGTTTGCAGTTTCACGCTGCTTTACCAAGACCGGATTTTCGCGGTCCTGAATACCTTCGCCGCGCAGGCGATAATGCTGTCTCTCGCCGTCGCCTGGCAGGCCTACGTGCAGCATTCGCCCGATCTCTTCATTACGGCGGCCATGGCCTTCGGCCTCAAGGGAATTCTCATACCGGTCGCCTTGAACCGCATGATCGTCCGCCTCGGCATTCATCGCGACGTCGATAAGGTGGTGAACGTGGGCGTGGCGATGTTTCTAGGGCTCGGGCTGACGTGCCTCGCGCTGCTCCTCGTTCTCAAGGTGACCCCGGGCGCGGCGTCCTTTACGCGAGAAGGGCTTGCGCTCGCCCTCGCGATTATCCTTCTGGGCTTTCTTCAAATGATCCTCCGGCGCAACGCCGTCACGCAGATCGTCGGCTTCATGTCTATCGAGAACGGCCTTATCCTCGCCGCGACGGGCGCGCGTGGCATGCCGCTTGTCGTCGAGGTCAGCGTAGCCTTCTCGGTGCTCATCGCCCTCTTCGTCTTTGCAGTTTTCGTGTTTCGAATCCGTGAGCGCTTCGACAGCGTGGACATCGAGTCCCTTGAAAGCGTCCGGGGAGCGCAGCGATGACTTTCGCCGTCTACGCCGTCGTCGGCATTCCCTTCCTTTCGGCTGTGGTTCTCGCTCTCATTTCGAGCTACAGGATCACCGCCATCGGCAATGTGCTGGCTTCCGGGCTTACTTTTGCGGCGAGCCTCTCGTTTCTCGCCCTCCCCCCCGTCGTCGAGAATTATTTCATCCTCGACGATCTCAATATCTTCTTCATCATTCTGAACACGCTTGTCGCCTTCACCACCTCGGTGTTCAGCGGAAGCTACATCGAGCACGAAATCAAGACCGGTCACCTGACGCCCCGGTTCATTCGTTTCTACCATGCGATGTTCCAGGGCATGATGGGCGCGATGAACCTTGCGCTGCTTGCAAACAATATCGGCCTGATGTGGGTGGGGCTCGAGTTTGCAACGCTGATGACCGTCATCATGGTCGGGATTTACCGGACGCCCTCGGCGCTCGAAGCGGCTTGGAAATACTTCATTCTCGGCATCGTCGGCATTTCGCTCGCGTTTTTCGGCACGATCATCGTCTACCTGGCGGGACAAAGCGTGCTCGGCGAGGGCGTCGCCGCGATGACCTGGAGCCGCCTCATGGAGGTCGCGCCGAAGCTCGACGCGCCGCTCGTGAACATCGCCTTCATCTTCCTGCTTGTGGGTTACGGCACGAAAGTGGGGCTTGCGCCGCTGCATGCGTGGCTCCCGGACGCCCATGCCGAGGGTCCCACCCCAATTTCCGCGGTCCTTTCCGGGCTTCTCCTGAATGTCGCGCTCTTCGCGCTTCTCCGGTTCAAAATGCTGCTTGCGGCTCATCCCGGCGCGCTCAAGCCGGGGCCGATCATGATTACCATGGGGCTTATTTCTTTGATCTTCGCCGCCCTCATGCTCTACCAGCGGCGCGATATCAAACGATTTTTCGCCTACTCCTCAATCGAGCACATGGGCCTTATCACCTTTGCATTCGGCATGGGCGGCGCGCTCGCGAATTTCGCCGCCCTCCTCCACATGGTGATGCACAGCCTGACCAAATCCGCGATCTTCTTCGCGGTCGGCAATGTTGCGCAGGCGAAGGGGACTCAGAAGCTTGCCGACATCCGGGGCCTGAGCGTCTCGCACCCTGCGCTCGCCTTTGGCTTGGCCGCCGCTGTGATCGCGATTTCCGGCCTGCCGCCCTTTGGCGCTTTCATGAGCGAATTTCTAATCCTCACCTCCACCTTCGCCCGGGAGCCGCTGCTGGCGCTTGCCGTTGCTTTCGGGTTGCTCGCGGCGTTCGGGGCCTTGCTTCTCCGCCTTCAGGGCGTTCTTTTCGGGGAGCCCTCCGAACCGACGCACCGCGTGAGCGCCTCCTCCGCACCGTTGATCGTGCATCTCTCCCTCGTTTTGATCGCGGGGCTCTATTTGCCGGCGGCGCTTGTATCCTGGTTCCAGCGCGCGGCGGAGTTACTTGGATGAAAGACACCGACGCCGCAGGCATGGATGCGGACGCCGTCAGGCTCGCCGATGCGATGACGGGCCGGCATGCCGGACCGGATGGCTATATACGCCTTGATGCGGCGGATGCCCTATGGAACGGCCTCGCGAAGGGCTGCGCAGCGGGCTGGCACGACCTCAGCGCGCTCTGGTTCGACAACGGCCGGATGAACCTTGCTTTGTCGGACCCCCACGGGCGGAAGCGGGCCATCGTCTCCTACAACGCGCGGGATGGCGTTTATCCCGCGGCCGGGCAGCATCATGCTCCCGCCATGCGTCTCGAACGGGCGATGCGCGATCTTTACGGAACGAAACCCATCGGGCTGCCCGACGAGCGCGCCTGGCTCGATCATGGCGTGTGGCCTGGCCGATCCGCGAAAATGGAAAAAGGCTACAAGTTCCTCGCCGTCGAAGGCGCCGGCCTGCATCAAATCCCCGTCGGACCGGTCCACGCCGGCATCATCGAGCCCGGACATTTCCGGTTCACCGCCAACGGGGAGACTGTCGCCCGCCTTGAGGAGCGGCTCGGCTATGTCCACAAGGGCGTCGAGGCCCTCTGCGCCGGCGCTTCCATCGATAAGGCGGCGAAGGTTGCAGCCCGGATCTCCGGGGACAGCACCGTCGCCTACAGTTTCGCGTTCTCCCTCGCCGTCGAAAAGGCGCTGGGCTGGGAAATCCCTGAGCGCGCCAGCATTCTGCGCGGAATCATGGCCGAGCTGGAGCGGCTTGCGAACCATGTGATCGATGTGGGCGCAATCTGCAACGACGCCAGCGTCATCGCCATCTACGCCCGATGCGCCCTCATTCGCGAGGAGATTTTGCGCACAAACGCCAGATGGTTCGGTCATCGCACGATGATGGATCGCATCGTTCCGGGCGGCGTCGCCATCGATTTGAGCCAGGATTTTCCCGGCGCAATGCTGGCGCTCTTGACGGGCATCGAAACCGCCTTCGTTCTGGTGACGCGCGTCTACGATCAGTCGCCTTCTCTGCAAAATCGCACGGTGGGAACGGGGTTTGCACAGCCCGGCTTCGTCCGGCAGTTCGGCGCCGGCGGCTATGTCGGGCGGGCGGCGGGCAGGGCCTTCGACGCGCGGGCCGCCTTCCCCTACGCCCCCTATGAGCGCGTTACGTTCGAAACGCCGACGCGCACGAAAAGCGATGTCGATTCGCGGGTTTGGGTGCGCATCGACGAAATCGGACAAAGCATTTCGATCATCCGCCAGCTCTTGCCGAAGCTTGAAGCCGGGCCGGTTTATGCGCCGCCGCCCTCCTTTGCGCCCGCCGCCGGAGCAGCCCTCGTCGAGGCGTTCCGAGGCGATCTGTTTCTCTCCGTCCGGCTCGAAGAAGAAGGCCGCGTCGCGCATCTTCACGCCCGCGACGCATCCTGGTTCCAATGGCCGCTTCTGGAAAACGCGATCAAGGACAACATCGTCGCCGACTTCCCCCTCTGCAATAAGTCGTTCAACTGCTCCTATTCGGGCCACGATTTGTAGGACCGCCCATGCACATCCTCCTTCTCGACGCCCTTCTCAAAGGACCCGCAACGATTGGAGCGCCTAAGCCCGAGGAAGCCATGCTTGCAGAGCTGGCCAAGGCGCTCGGCGGCCGGGCGCGCAACCGGCTTGGACGCTCTCTCGCAATCCGCGAGGTCGATGCCGGCTCGTGCAATGGCTGCGAACTCGAAATCCACGCGCTGAACAATCCAGTCTACGACATCGAGCGCTTCGGGCTCAAATTTGTCGCCTCTCCCCGGCATGCGGACGTGCTTCTGGTGACAGGCCCGGTGACATGGAACATGCGCGAGGCGCTCGAGCGCACCTACGCCGCGACCCCCGACCCGAAATGGGTCGTGGCCGTTGGCGATTGCGGCGTGAATTGCGGCATCTTCGCGGGCAGCTACGCTTGCGTTGGCCCGGTCTCTTCGGTGATCCCCGTCGATTTGGCCATCGGCGGCTGTCCTCCCCAGCCCATAGACATGTTGAAAGGTCTGCTGGGGCTTATGGATGAGACCAACAAGGCCGCCTGAGCGCGCTCTAACCCCCTCATCCCGGCCCTCTCCCCATGGGAGAGGGCGTCCCCGCGCCCCCGTTGCAACTGGCGTTCCCTAGGGTGAGGGGTTGCACTGCCTTTTAGGCCAGCCCGTGCGCCACCTTGCTGCGCAGTTCCTGCGCCCTGAAGGTGGTGAAGCGCGGCAGGAACTTGTCCCAGTCGATCAGGTGCGCGTCGATTTCCGGCCCGTCGATGCACGCATGCTTGCGGACAAGCTTGCCGTCGACCATGATCGGCACCATGCACGCGCCGCACATGCCGGTCGCGTCCACCATGATCGAGTTGAGGCTCGCCACGGTTTTCACGCCGAAAGGCTTCGTGAGGTCGCGAGACCGCGCGCATCATCAGCGGCGGGCCAATCGTCACCACCTCGGCGATCTTGCGGCCTTTGCTCTTCTTGCCGTCCCTCAGCATCCGCTCCAAGGGGGCGGTGACGAAGCCCTTCTCTCCGAAGGTGCCGTCGTTCGACGTGTAGATCACGTCGAGCTGGCGGCCAAACTCGGCCTGCAGCTTGCCGACGCGCTCATTCTCGCCGACCCAGAACAAGAAATCCTTGGACCGGAAGCCGGAGATAAGCGTGACGTGGTTGCCGAGCCGCAAGTGCTCCCGCGCGATCGGGTACACGGGCGGAAGGCCGACGCCGCCCGCTGTGAACACCACGGTCTCATCGTGGGCGTATTTGTGCATCTCGCTCGCCCGGCCGAGCGGGCCTGCGATGCCGGCGAACGCGTCGCCGACCGCCATCTTGTTCATGAGCAGCGTCGAGGTGCCCATGCCCTGGATGACGAGGTCGATGGTGCCTTCCTTCGCATCCCAGTCGGCGAGCGTCAGCGGGATCAGCTCGCCATCGTGCCAGCCGAGCACGCGGACGAACTGGCCCGCCTGCGCCGAGCGAGCCACCATCGGCGCGCGCACCTTGAACTCGACGATGCCGCCCGCAAGCTCGTGCTTCTCGACGACTGGTCTGCTCGGCCTGGCCCAGCTCGGTGTAGCGCCCGGCCTTCGCGACCAGCTCCTTGATTTCCGCCGGCGAGAACGGGATCTCGCCGACGATCTGACGCGCGGCCGCCTGGCCGTCGCCCGCCGCCATGATGGCGGTCGAGCCGCCGCGGGCCGCGTCGCCGCCCGAATAGACGTTCGGGATCGAGGTCTTCTGCGAGCCCTCTTCGAGGTCGATGCTGCCCCATTTCGTCGTTTTCAGTCCGGGCTCGGCGTCCTTCATGATCGGGTTCGCCGTGTTGCCGAGCGCCATGATCACGAGGTCCACCGGCACGCGCTCGGTTTCGCCCGTCGGCACAGGGCGAGCGGCGGCCCGACTTGTCGGCCGGCCCAAGATCGTTCACGGCGAGCACGGCGTGGCTGATGAAGTGGGTCTTCTCGTCGCCGATGAACTCGATCGGCGCCGCGCAGCACCTTGAGGTTGATGCCTTCCTCAAGTGCGTGGTGAAGCTCCTCCACGCGGGCCGGCATCTCCGACTTGGTGCGGCGGTAGACGATGGTCACGTTGCCGCCAAGCCGGCGCGCGGTGCGCGCGGCGTCCATCGCCGTATTGCCGCCGCCGATGACGAACACTTGCTTGTCTTTGACGTCGGGAAGCGGCGTCTCGTACTTCTCGTCGAGCGCCCGCATCAGGTTCACGCGGGTGAGGAACTCGTTCGCCGACATGATGCCGAGATAGTGCTCGCCCGGCACGTTCATGAAGGTCGGAAGGCCCGCGCCCGTGCCGACGAAGATCTTCCAGAAGCCGTTTTCCTTGAGGTCTTCGAGCGTCGCCGTCTTGCCGACCACGAAGTTCTTCACGAAACGGCCGCCGAGCAGGTTGATCTTGCCGACCACGTCGTCGATCAGCTCGTTCGGCAGGCGGAATTCCGGGATGCCGTAGCGCAGCACGCCGCCAAGCTCGTGGAACGCCTCGAACACGGTGACGGGGAATCCCTCGACCGCGAGCAGATAGGCGTTGATGAGGCCGGACGGACCGGAGCCGACTACCGCAATCGGCGGCTTCTCGGCCTTGGCCCACGGGCTCACCACGCCCGCGAACCGCTCCTCGGGGCTCTGCCCGACGAGCTTCTCGCGCTGCGGCAAATACCATTCGAGCTGCCCGATTTCGATGGGCCGCTTGGTGTGCGCGCACACGCCCTGGCATTGCAGTTCCTGCGGGCAGACGCGGCCGGTGACGTTCGGCAGCGGGTTGCAGCTCTCGATCAGCTCCAGCGCTTGGCGAGCCTTGCCCTGGCCGAGCAGGTTGATCATCTCGGGGATGTGGATCTTGACCGGGCAGCCGCCCTTCGGCTGCTTCCTGCCCTGCATCAGCACGCCAAGCTCGCACGGCCGGTCGTCGCACTGCTTGTCGCGCAGCACTTCGAGCCAAACGAACAGGTCGACCTCGCGCGAGGTGTAGCCGAGCGCCATGTAGCCGAGATAGCCGGTGTTGACGAGCTCGAAGTCGTGGGAGCGCTCCTCCGGCGGACGGATGTAGGGCGGGATGAAGGCGTCGGCCGGCCAGCCTTCCGACAGGCCCTTGAACATCGGGTAGCGGTCGGACAGATGGTCGTCGATCGCCTTGATGAACTTGCGCTTGAACTTGAGCGGGATCGCCCAGAGGAAGCGCTGCAAGACTGTGCTCGCCTCGTCGTCGCGGGTCAGCAGCCCCCACAGCACCTTGGTGAAGCCGGCGCCCAGCTCTTCCTGCTGGAATTCCCAGGCGATGGCGTGGACGCCGTCGGAGACGAAGGTGCCGCGCAGCGACTTCGGGTCGTCGAGCAGCCGCTTCTTCAAGAGCGCGAGCTGCTTCTGGAACAGCTCGACGGCCTCCGTCTGCTCAAGCTCCGCGAGGCGGTTGCGTGAGCTCTCCAGCATGCTTTCGCTCTGCGCGTAGCTCAGCAGGTCCTTATTGGGGGCCTTGTTCATCGAATGATCTCCGCATCGCAGTTGGCGGCGGCCTTGGCGACCCGCGCCTTCAGCTCGGGCGTGATCTTAAGCTTCGCCAGAATGCCCGGGATGGTGTGGCCGACCTCCTTTGCCTCGCCGTTCACCATGAGGATGGTCTTCTCGAACACCTCGCTGACCTGCTGGTAGCAGGTTTTGCAGTTGGTGCATTTCGGGACGTCCTCCTCGTGGATATACGGAAGGTCGACGGCGCTGCCGTTCGCCTTGGCCGTCGCGGCGGGCGCAGGAGCCGCAGCCCCGTTTCCGCCGCCGAACGGCGAGAGCGCGGCGGCGAGGCTGCCGTTGGCGGGCGCTTTCGAAGAGGAGGCAAGCTCGCTCATCGCGCGGGCGATGGTGTCGAGCGTGTTCTCCTGGCTCGCCACAGCCTGCTCGTAGCGCTGCTGCAGCGCCTGCAGTTCGACGGCATGATCGGCGTCGAGCTTCTCCACCTGCCGTCCACCCAGATACTGCAGGGTGCGCCAGTTCCTGCGACGCTCTTCGACCAGATGGACGACGGTTTGCGCCACCTCCAGCTTGATCAGACGCTTGTTGTGATCGGTCGAGTACACGAACGGGGTCTTGCCCGTCCTCTCCGCGGCCGGGAGGTTGATGTAATCCTCGACTGGAATGGCGTCGGCGCCGGCCGGCAGCTTGCGGAACTGCTTTTTGAAGCGGGTCTCCTCCTTGGCGAAATAGGCCGGCGTCAGCGCCACATCGAGCAGCTTCGTTGCGCCGTCTTCGACATATTCGATGGTGGTCTTCGACCAATCCTTATCGAGATCGGGATTGCCATCGAGGACAAACCGGCCGTGCAGCACCGTGTTGGGGCGCGGGTTGTGCACGAATACCGGGTTCATGCGGCTTTCTACGGCGAGGCGGGCGCGGTGGCTCGCCGCCGAGTCGGCGATGCCTTGCTCGCCCTGGCAGGGCGTGTAAATGTCGAGCACCGCCGGCGAGGATGAGTGGTTCAGGTATGCCATGACGCTCTTCAGGAAGTGTGCCTGCAGGGCCGTCGCGGTCTGGACCACGAACACGTTGGGGTGGAAGGCCGCGATCAGGCCGAGTTCCTTGCGATCCTCCTGCTTGCCGTAATGGGCGTCGCCGAACCGCGCGAGATCGGAATCCTGACCGGTCAAACTCGCCGTCGAAGCCTGTCCGCCGGTGTTGGAGTAAGAGCCGGTGTTGAGCACCACGACCTTGACGGGCGTCTGGGTGGCGAGCAGCCGCGACAGGGCGCCGAAGCCGATGTCGTAGGTTGCGCCGTCACCGCCCATGCTGATCACGGTCGGCAGCAGCGCCAACTCCTCGGGTGTGTATTGCGCCCAGCTGAACGTCTTGAAGAACTTGTCGTGCGTTGCCGGATCGTAGGCGTCGTCGAGTTCGAGCCGGGCGATGCGCAGAGCCTTGATGTCGTCCGTCGTCGAAGCGGCTAGCCCCTCGAACAGCCCCTTGGCGACGGCCGGGGCGTCCTGGAACAGGCTGTTGACCCACGGATCGTTGTAGGGATTGAACGGGAACGTCGAAGCGTAGACGCTCGAGCACCCGGTGGCGTTGGCGATCACGGCCGATGCAGGGCCGTTGCCGGTGGGGCCGCTTTCCAGCAGATAGAGCCGCTTTTCAAGAATTTCGCGGGCCTTGGCGATGCGCTCGCGGCGCGTCGCGTCATCCTGCACGCTCTTGAGCTTGGCGTCGAGCTTCTGGATCAAAGCTTCAACCTCGCGGGCGTGCTCTTTCTGGCGCTTGCTCTGCATCGCATGGTTGGTCGACGTGACGAGGCGGATCGCCGTGACCTCGCCGCAACCGCGGCATGCCGCCGTGACCGCCAGTGGTCGCGTAGTAGTTGGCGCGGTCGAGCATCAGCCGCTTGGTGTCGCCGTCGGGCGCCAATGCGCCGTCGACGAAGCGGGCCGGCGTATTCGGCGTCTTCGACAGGAACTCGAAGCGCGCCTGGAGCGAGTTGAGCAGCGCGGCGTCCTGTTGGCGCACTTTCAGAGCGCCCGGGCCGCACACGTCGATGCACTCAAGACAACCGGAGCACTTCCACGGATCGACCGCGGCCGAGAAGAGGCCGCCGCTGCCGGGCTTGTCCTTCTCCATGGCGTCGAAGAAGGGGCGCGTCTTGGCCACCGGGAAGCTCGCCAACACCTCGGCCACGCGGCCGAGATTGCGCTTCAGAATGGCGTTGTCGGTATCGAGGCGCCGCAGCGGCCGCGGCCACCACTTCATGGAACGGCTTCGCGTCCTTGCTCGACCGGTAAGCTGCGCGCACCGCATCGCTCAGCGCGTAGACATGGGCGCGCATCGCTTCGCGCTGGGCCTCGGCCACGTCAAGGTGCTTGATGCCGGAGAGCAGCAGCTCGTGGATATCATGCACCGTGTTGGGGATCGCAGCGTCCGGGCAGACCAGCGCGCATTCCATGCAGCCGGTGCAAAGGTCCGGATTGAAATCCGGCACCTCGCGGCGGAACAGGCCCTTGTCCTTCCAGGCGCCGGTGCCGCCGGGCATGAACATGCCGGAGCCGGGAAGCACGGGCGCCTCGGCGATGGTGCCCTCGCGGAACGGCACGGTGACGATCTCGTCATAATACTCGCGGTCGAAGATGCCGGCGCTGGGCGCGGTGGCGTTGAGCCGGCACATTTCAGCGGAGATGGCGACGGTGCGGACCGTTTTCGGCGAAGGCTCGGCATCGATTGCGGTGAACTCGGGGGCGTTGTAGTCGACGGGCAGCGTCGCCTCCACGCCTTCCTTGATCACCCCCATGTTGCCTTCGACCACCGCGCCGCCCTTGGCGCCGAACTTCTTCGAGATCTGAGAGCGCACTTTTTCGAGGATTGTCTCGATGGAGGCGCCGGCGGTGATGCGGTCCACGTGGCCGCAAACCGAGCCGATAAAGGCGATGCCCATCATGCGCGTCTCAAGCTCTGGCGTCGGCGCGTGACGCTTCGCGACGGCGAAGCCATCGACGACGAACATCTTGATTTTCTTGTTGCGAATGGTTTGCCGCGCGTTCTTCGGCAGCTCGCGCCATACCTGCAGCGGCGAGAGGTTCGACTGCAGCATGAAGGTTCCGCCCTCAACCAGGCCCTTCAGCGGGTTGGTGTGGCTGAACACCTTGTGGTCGGGCGACACCACGATCTCGACATCCTCAAGCTCGGCGTTGGTGATCTTCACCTGCTCGGGGCTGAGCGTGATGTAGTAGTTGGTCGGCGCGCCGCTCTTCTCCGAGCCGTACTTCGGGGCCGCCTTGGAGTGCAGATCGAGCACGCCGGCGAGGATGTCGGTGAGCAGCTTGCCCGTGGCGACCGTGCCGTAACCGCCTACCGAGTGGAAGCGGATGCGGAAGGCCGAAGGCGGCAGCAGGTTCGGATTGGGCTCCGCCTCCAGCGCCATCAACTCGGTCTCGGGATAGGCCGCCTTCAGCCGATCCTGCAGCGCCGCGAGCTTCGGGCCGGGGTTCTTGGCGAAGAACTGCGAGCCGAGATAGACGAACGGCGCGTTCTTCGTCTCCATGTTCTTGTATGCGGCGATGAGGTGGCGCGGCTGCAGGTCATGCGCGCCGAGGCCGAAGATCGCGGTGGTGATCTTGGGCAGGCTCTTGATCGCCGGGATGCCGGGGTGGCGTTCGCCGGCGGCATTCTCGACGCCCTTGAACAGCGCCTGGGTGACAAAGCTCGTCAGCGCCGTGACATCCGAGCGCTCCAGCACCGTGACCGCCTTCTTGCCGGCGAGGGCCGCGACCAGTTCCGCCTCCGGGAACGGCTGCAGCAGCTTCACAGACACCACGCCGACCTTCTTGCCCTGGCTGCGCAAATAGGTTGCGACCGCCTCGGCGTCGTCGGTGACCGAGCCGAGCCCGACCATCACATGGTCGGCGTCGTCGCACAGGAAGGTCTTTATCGGCTTGTACTCGCGGCCCGTAAGCGCCGTGTACTCGGCCATCGCCTCACGGACGAAGCGCGGCACGTCGCGCACAAAATGGGTGCGATGATCGACCGAGCCGGCCTGGAAGTCCGGCTGGTTCTGCACGCCGCCGGTAAGGCCCGGATTGTTGACGTCGACGAGCGCCGGCACCAGCTGGCGCGTGCCCTTCTCGAACGCGTTCAGCCATTGGCGCCGCCATGGGGCGCGCAATTCCTCGGGGAGCCAATGCTGTGTGGCGGCGACACGTTCGCCGGCATTGTCCTTCTCGATGGCGTCGGCGTTGGCGGCCAGATAGTCCTTCACCGCCGCGAGGGCTTCGGGGGCGATGTCGGCCTTGTGCTTGGCGAGATAAGCATTCAGCTGAAACACGCGGCCCTTGGCGCCGAATAACATTTCCTGGGCTACGGTGGGGCACTTGATGCGTCCGGCCGGATCGCCGAGGAATTCGCGGAGCAGTTCGGGCTCCGGCATCAACACCTCGCTCATCATATGTGAGGTGGCGAAGCCGTCCATGGCGTTGGCGACCGGGATCAGCGAGGTGGCGCTCACCCTATAGGAGATGGCGGCGAGGTCGGCCGCCTCCTGCGGATTGGAGCCGAACAGAATGGTATAACCGGACTGCAGAAGCGCGTAGACGTCATCGTGACCCGCCATGACGTTCAGCGAGTGCTTGGTCACGACGCGCGCGGCGACTTGCAGCACGAAGCCGCCAGCCCGCTTGCCGACCGTCACGTAGTGCGACTCGAGGCCATAGAGGATGCCCTGGCTCGACGAGGCGTTGGATACGAATTTGCCGCCGGTGAGCGCTGCGCCAAGCGCGCCCGATTGCGCGGAGTGCTCGCCTTCGGGCTCGAAGAAGAAGGGGTGCTTGCCCCAAACGTTGCAGCCGCCCGCCGACCGGAAGGCTTCGTAGATTTCCGAGATTTCTGTCGAGGGCGTAATCGGGTAGCCGATGACGCCTCCGCAAACATGGCCCATCACCTGGGCGACGGCGCCGTTACCGTTAATGACTGTCGGAATGCCAGGATATTTCGCGTTCATTTGCTATCCGTCTGGTGCGTGATGGTGCTCTCGAGGAAGCTTTACATTAATCATGGTCAAAAGGGGAGGGGGCGGACAGCCGCTCCTTTGCGAATTTTCGAAATTCGCCGCTTCGCCCCTTGACCGCATTTTTTGTCGTTACGTGTCGTTTCGTCCGCAGCGAAGGTTAAGAAATTTTCTGACTTTTATCAATAGTCGAGGCTTCACTCAGACCACTGTATTTCACTGCCCGGCCAAACTGGAAGCCGCCGCTCGCGAGAAACGCCTTATCCGCGCGATCATTAGCAGGCGCGGCGAATGGCAAGCCACAGGCATGAAAGAGCTTTCCGAAGCGCAGAAAAGGCCGCGGCCGGACTTTTCGGACCGTGCTTGAGGGCCGCTGTCCGCCCGTGAGAGCGGCTCGGACCCGCTAGAATGATGGTGCGCCTCAGACGAAAGAGTATACGAGACCTATTGCCCCATGAGGGCCGCGGTTTGCCCAAGCCGTATTTCGTTTGTCGATCCGCGGACTTTTCCCCGGCGCGGCTGCCGGTGAGGCGCCGTCTAGCAGGCGGCGGAATAAAATCTATATATCATGTCCAAGCCTCGATCAAGCCATAGAGCTGAATAGTAAAGCTCATAAAAACTATCGTGCACCGCAATGAATGATGCTCGTTCTGTTGTCGATGTATTAAAGCCAAGCTTAGGATTTCTGGCTGGAGGAGGAGAACTAGGCGCACTTATTCGAAACTTCAGCTGGAGTTCGACGCCGCTCGGTCCTCCCCAATACTGGCCGCAGGGCCTCAAAATCGCGGTGCGCATCATGTTGACCTCGCGCCAGCCAATCTGGGTCGGCTGGGGCAGGGAGCTCATCTACCTTTATAACGATCCCTATAAGTCGATCATCGGCGGAAAGCATCCCTGGGCGCTGGGCCGTCCCATCGCGGATGTTTGGCGGGAAATATGGGACGAAATCGAACCCATGCTCGATACCGCCATGGGCGGCGTCGAAGGCACTTATGTCGAAGAGCAGCTCCTCGTCATGGAGCGCAATGGCTACCCCGAGGAAACCTACTACACCTTCTCCTACAGCCCTATTCCGGGGGAAGACGGAAGGGCCGGGGGCATCATATGCGCAAATACCGACGACACGGAGCGGGTCATCGGGGAACGTCAGCTTGGCCTGCTTCGAGATCTCGCCGCTTCCACGGCAAATGCCCGCACGAGCCAGGAGGTCTGCGCCAAGAGCGCAGAGGCGCTTAGCTCGAACCCTTACGATTTGCCTTTTTCGCTCATTTATCTCGCCGAGCCCGATGGAAAGACGGTCACCCTGGCCGGGAGTTCAGGAATGAGTCCCGATCATCCGGGGGCGCCGGCGTCGATCGCCGTTGAGGATCAGAGCCTCTGGCCGATTGCGGAGGTGATAAAGACCCACGAGGCGCGGCTCGTCACCGATCTTCAGGCCACCTCGATCGAATTTCCCAAGGGAGCCTGGAGCGCTCCTCCCGCCAAGGCCGCCGTGCTTCCGGTGATGGCGGGAGGCGATACAAGCCGCCCCGGCGTCCTCGTCGCCGGCCTCAATCCGTTTCGCCTTTTCGACGACAAGTACCGCGACTTTCTCGGCTTGCTCGCGCACCAGATCGGCGCGGCGCTCTCGAATGCCCAGGCTTACGAACAGGAACGCCTGCGCGCCGAGAAGCTCGCCGAGATCGACGGGGCGAAAACGCTGTTCTTTTCGAACGTCAGCCACGAGTTCCGCACGCCCCTGACCCTGCTGCTGGGGCCTTTGGAAGAGGTGCTTGGCGACGATGTCTCCTTGAGGCACAAGAGCAGGCTCGATGTCGCCCACCGGAACGGTTTGCGCCTTTTGAAACTCGTCAACTCCCTGCTCGACTTTTCGAGGATCGAGGCAGGACGGATGCAGGCTCGTTTCGAGCCGGTGGAGCTGCCATCGCTGACAGCCGAGCTGGCGAGCAACTTTCGTTCGGCGATCGAAAAGGCCGGGCTTGAGCTTCACGTCGACTGCGAGCCTTTGGCGTTTCCCGTCTATGTCGATATCGACATGTGGGAGAAGATCGTCCTGAACCTGATTTCGAATGCATTCAAGTTCACGTTCCACGGGTCGATCCACGTTCAGCTCAGGCCAAAGGGCAATGCCGCCGAGCTGACCGTCCGGGACACAGGAACAGGAATTCCTGCGAAGGAGCTGCCGGGGCTTTTCGAACGGTTCCGGCGCATCGAAGGGGCGCGCGGACGTAGCTTCGAAGGCAGCGGCATCGGCCTCGCCCTGGTGCAGGAACTCGTGAAAATTCATGGCGGAACGATATTCGTCGAGAGCGAGGAAGGCCATGGATCGGCTTTCACCGTAACAATTCCAAGCGGTTCCAAGCATCTTCCCGCCGATCAAATTCAAGACAAGTGCGCCTCGTCCGCCGGGAGCCTTCGCGCGCAAGCCTACGTTCAGGAAGCGTTGCGCTGGCTGCCTGGGGAAACTCTCTATGAGGAAACGGTCGATAAGGACGGCGCGCGCCCGATTGTGGAGGGCCTGTCCGCGAACGAGGGAGAAAGAGCGGTCATTCTGCTGGCCGACGATAACGCGGACATGCGCGATTACATTCAGCGGCTGCTTGGAGTCCGCCACGAAATCCTGACCGCGCCCGACGGCGAGGCGGCGCTCGATTGCCTTCGGCGCCAGCGCGTGGACCTCGTGTTGAGCGACATCATGATGCCTCGCCTCGACGGTTTCGGATTTCTGCGCGCGATCCGCGCGGACGCGGCCTTGCGGGACATCCCGGTCATCTTTCTGTCGGCGCGGGCCGGGACAGAGGCCAGCATCGAGGGATTTACGGCGGGGGCCGACGATTACCTCGCAAAGCCCTTTTCCGCGCGCGAACTGATCGCACGGGTGAACGGCGCGCTGGCCATGGCGCGCATGCGCAAAAGGATGAGCGAAGCGCTTCGTGAAAGCGAAGCACGCTTCCGCGCGATGGCCGACAACGCCCCCGTGATGATTTGGACCAGCGATCAAACGGGGCGCTGCACCTATGTCAGCCGCTCGTGGAGACAATTCACGGGACAGGCGGACGAAGGCGCCCCTTCCGTTTGCTTGCTTCGACTATGCGCACCCTGACGATCGAGAGGAACTCGGCAAGGCATTTGGCCTAGCCATGAAAAGCCGGACCGCATTCTCCGCCGAATACCGGCTGAGAAGTCACGATGGGGCATACCGGTGGGTCTTGAATGCCGCCACGCCGTGGTTTGGAAGCGACGGCGGTTTCGTCGGCTTTATCGGATCCGTCATCGACATCGCGGAACGCCGCGAAATCGAGCAAATGCAGCGTGAGCTCAATCAAGTGCTGGAAGAGCGGGTCGCCGAAGCCATCGCCGAACGCAAGCAGGCGGAAGCTCAACTCCACCAGGTCCAGAAGATGGAGGCGGTCGGCCGGCTGACAGGCGGCATCGCCCATGACTTCAACAATCTGCTTCAGGTCATTGGCGGGAACCTGGAACTTTTGAAGAGGGATGTCGAAGGCCGCGAAAAAGCGGAAAGACGCTTGCAAAGCGCCATCGCAGGCGTGACGCGCGGCGCGAAAATGGCGTCCCAGCTCCTGGCCTTTGGCCGCCGTCAGCCGCTCGATCCCAAGGTCATCAATCTCGGCCGGCTTGTGCGTTCGCTCGACGACATGCTGCGACGGGCGCTCGGCGAGGGCATCGAGATCGAGACCGTCATCGCAGGCGGGCTATGGAACACCATGGCCGACCCGTCGCAGGTCGAGAATGCGATCCTCAATCTCGCGATCAACGCGCGCGATGCGATGGAAGGGCACGGGAAGCTGACAATCGAGGCGGGAAACGCCTCGCTCGACGATGTTTACGCCGCCAAACATGACGTTGCCCCAGGGCAATACGTAATGCTGGCGGTGACCGACACCGGCTGCGGAATCGCGCCCGAGCTCATGGAGCAGATCTTCGAGCCGTTCTTCACGACCAAGCCGGAAGGACAGGGGACCGGTCTCGGTTTGAGCATGGTCTATGGGTTCGTGAAACAGTCGGGCGGTCATATCAAGGTCTATAGCGAGCGCGATGCGGGGACCACGTTCCGCATTTACCTCCCTCGCTCGTTCCAGGATGAGGAAGCCGCGGCCGAGATTTCCGCCGGTCCCATCGAAAACGGCACGGAGACTATCCTCGTTGTCGAGGACGATGAAAAAGTGCGCGCAACCGTGGTCGATATGCTGACGAGCCTTGGCTATCGCGTTTTAAAGGCAAAGGATGCTCAGAGCGCCTTCGCCATTGTCGAGAGCGGCGCGCCGATGGACCTGTTGTTCACCGACGTCGTCATGCCCGGCCCGATGCGAAGCACCGAACTCGCGAAAAGGGCGAAGGAACGACTGCCAGGACTCGCTGTGCTCTTCACCTCGGGCTACACCGACAATGCCATCGTGCATGGCGGCCGTCTGGATCACGGCGTGGATTTGCTGAGCAAGCCCTATACAAGGGAAGCATTGGCGCGCAAGATTCGTCATTGCCTTAACAATCGCCGCCAGTTGGTTGTGAAGCAGGCTAACGGATTGGCGAAAGTGTCCGCAGCCGCCGAAGCGTCGCGCCAGCTCCGCGTGCTGCTTGTGGAGGACGAACCTCTCATTCGCCAAATGGCCGCGGATATGCTCGCGGAACTTGGGCATAGGGTTACGGAAGCCGGAACCGTGAAAGCTGCTCTCGCACAGCTTGGGGGACAGCCGTTCGACGTTCTCGTTGCCGACGTTTCGCTGCCGGACGGCACCGGGGTCGACCTCGCCGTCCGCGCGCGGCGGATCGATATCGGGCTTAAAGTTTTGTTCGCGACAGGCGACGGCAGCGTGCCGCAGATCGCAACGCAAGAGGAGTTGCAGGGGGCGATCGTGGTCGCCAAACCCTACAATTCCGAGACGCTCGCGGAGAGCCTGCGCGCTCTTGTCCCGATATCAAAGGGATCTGCCCATTCAGGCTTGTCGCGAAGAGTATGAACCTTAGAGCGCGTTAAACTTAGAGCCCGCTTTTGATTCCATCAAAAGCGGATAGGCGCTAGACCCTATGTTCGCCACCTGAAAAAGCAGGTGGCGAACATAGGGTCTAGTGGCTTTCGAGGCGCGCGATCACGGCGCCGAGCTCGGCGAAATCCTGCGGGCGCGGCGAGGATTTACGCCAGACGAGCCCGATTTTGCGCGATGGCTCCGGGGCCTCGAAATCGAGAAGTTTGATGTCCCCGCGCCTGGCCTCGGTTTCGAGACTATCTTCGGCAGCAGCGTGACGCCGAAGCCGTTGGCGACCATCTGCACCAGCGTGGAGAAACTCGTCATTCCAAAGGTGTCGAGGTTCTTCACATGCCGCAGGTTGCAGAAGCTCAAAGCTTGATCGCGCAAGCAATGGCCCTCTTCCAGCAGGAGCAACCGCTCATTTTCGAACAGCTGCGGCGTGGCCCGCCCGTGAGGGGCGCCGGCCTGGCTGCAGGCATGGCGAGCACGAAGGGGTCGTCGAACAGCGCCAGCGTCTCGATCTCGGGCTCGTCGATGGGCAGCGCCAGAAGCGCGACGTCGAGACGGCCGCCAATGAGATCGGCAAGGATATATTGGGTCTGCGCCTCGCGAAGATGCAGGTCGAGCGTGGGGTAGCGCAGACGCAGCGCCGGCAGCAGCTTTGGCAGGACATACGGAGCTATCGTCGGTATAACGCCTAAGCGCAGAGGCCCCGAAAGAAGGCGCGCCGTGTGCCGCGCGTAGTCCGCAAGATCGCGGACGCTGGCAAGGATAAGGCGCGCCCGGCGAGCGGCCTCCTCCCCCTCTGGCGTGAGCCTCGCGCCGGCGCGCGTTCGCTCGACGAGCGCAACGCCAAGCGTATGCTCAAGCTCCTGGATCTGCATGGATAGCGCAGGCTGCGTCACGGCGCACTGCTCGGCCGCCTTGCCGAAGTGAAGGGAGTGCGCAAGCGCTTCGAAATAGCGGAGCTGCCGGAGGGAGATGTTTATCATCAGAGCATCTTATCGTAACTTCATACATTATAAATGGATCTTATTAACCTCGTCAATCTACGGCTTCTCTATCAAATAAAGCCGGGGGTAATATTTATATCTAGATAAAAATGAACGTGAACGGAAGAGCATGATAAGTGGAAGCAAATGCCCGGTCTCGGGCGGCGGCAAGAAGGTTTCGATCGCCGGTCTCATCGTTCTTGCCGTCTCAACTTACCGCGGCGCGTACTAGTCTTCGAGAAGGCTGCGCAGCATCCACGCCGTTTTCTCATGGACGTTCATGCGCTGCGTCAACAGGTCTGCAGTTGGCTGGTCGTTCGCGTCTTCGGTCAGAGGAAAAACCTCCCGCGCGGTGCGCGCTGCCGCTTCCTGCGCCGCAACCAGATGACGGACCATATCCATCGCCTTTGGCGAGCCATCGACTTCCTTGATGGAGGCGAGTTTGGCGAATTCCGTAAACGTGCCGGGAGCGGGGACCCCCAAAGCCCTGATGCGTTCCGCGATCTCGTCGAGCGCCGTCCATTGTTCGGTATACTGCGCCATGAACATGGCATGCAGCGCGTTGAACATGGGACCGGTGACGTTCCAGTGAAAACTATGCGTCATCATGTAAAGCGTGAAACTGTCCGCGAGCAGCCGCGACAGGCCTTGTGCGATCTTCTCCCGTTTCTTTTCGGGGATGCCGATATCGATCTGGGCCGCGCCCTTGTGGGCTTTCATCGCTTGATCCTTTCATAAAGAGGGATAGGCAAAAGCCTGCGAACAATGACACACCCGGCCGAAACATCAAGGCCAGCTTCCGCTGGGCTGCACTGGCCGCGGCGCTTGGCGCCGTTGCAGCTCAAGCGTCTGCCAGGCGGGCGGAACGGTATCCGGCTTCTGCGCTGGAAAACCTTCGGAAAATCTCGTCCAGGAGCGCGGCAAGGCGGGGAGCATCGTGGCGGGGAGAGCCGTCCGAAGCGCGCACGTCCCCCAAAAACAGGCGGGCGCCAAGTGTTGCCGCCGACTTCTCCAGCCCGGCCATGTCCTCCACCACGGAGGCATCGGCGAGGACGGCGTCGACGAGGAAGGTGGGGGCATGCAGCCGGAGCGCCTCCAGGAGCATCTGGGGAGAGTAGCCGGCCGTTTCTCCGGCCTGAGGAGCAAGGTTGAGGATGACCAGGCGGCGGGCGCTCGTCGTGTGCAAGGCCCTGGCCAACGCCGGGACTTTGAGGTGCGGCAGCACGCTGGTGAACCACGAACCTGGGCCGAACACCACCCAATCGGCATCGCGGATGGCCTTGATGGCCTCCAGAGACACCGGCGGGTTCGGCGGAACCAGCGAGATCGACCGCACCCGCCCGGTCGTGAGCGCGCAAGCGACCTGCCCGCGCACGGTTCTGACCGCGCCGTCCAGTTCCACCTCGGCTTCGATATTCAGTGGCGACACCGCCATCGGCAGCACACGGCCATGCGCGCCGAGCAGCCGCCCCATCCACTCGAGGGCCTGCACGGGGTCGTCCATGACTTCCCACAGCGCCGCGATCAACAGGTTGCCGACCGCGTGGCCATGAAGCTCGCCCCCGCTCCGGAACCGGTGCTGCACGACCCGTTTCCAGGTCTGTCCCCACTCGTCGTCACCGCATAGCGCGGCGAGCGCCATCCGTAGATCGCCCGGCGGCAGCACGCCCAGTTCGCGCCTGAGCCGCCCGCTGGAGCCGCCGTCGTCGGCCACCGTAACGATCGCCGTCAGGCCGGCCGTGATCCTCCGAAGCGCCGACAGGGACGCATGCAACCCATGACCGCCCCCGAGGGCGACGGCCTTGAGGACGGGCGCCCCCTCGTTCACGAGCGCCCCAAATCGCGGTGGTTCACTTGCACCTCCATGCCGCGCTCGCGAAGCCTCGCGCCAAGTTCCTCCGCCATGGCGACGCTGCGGTGCCTGCCTCCTGTGCAGCCCACGGCTAGCGTTGCATAGCTCTTTCCCTCGCGGGTGTAGCCCGCCGCGACGACGCCGAACAGGTCCACGAAGCCGTCCAGGTACTCTTTTGCACCGGATTGTCCGAGTACGTACTCCCGAACAGGGGCATCGAGCCCGCTCAGCGGGCGAAGCTCCGGAATCCAGTGAGGATTAGTCAGGAAGCGGCAGTCGACGACGAGGTCGGCGTCGACGGGCAGGCCGTTCTTGTAACCGAAGGAAAGCACATTGACCGCGAGCCCCGGCCGCCGCTCGCCGCCGAAGAACGAGACGATCTTCTTGCGGAACTCGTGAATGTTAAGCTCGGAGGTGTCGATCACCAGGTCCGCGTTGGCCCGCACATCGCGAAGAATGCCGCGCTCCCGTTCGATGCCATCCAGGACACGTCCGGCGCCTTGCAGAGGGTGCGGGCGGCGCACGTTCTCGAACCTGCGGACGAGAGCCTCGTCACTCGCCTCCAGAAATACCACCCGGACCGCGACCCCGCGGCTGACCAGCTCCCCGATCGCCGCGTTCAGGTCGGACGTGAAGGCGAGCGACCGCACATCCATGACCGCGGCGACCTTGTCCGCGGCCAGCTTAACGCGGCCCGCCTCCTCGGCCAGGGAAAACAGAAGCCCGGGCGGCAGATTATCGATCACGAACCAGCCGAGATCCTCAAGCGCCTTCGCCGCTGTGCTCCTGCCAGCTCCGGACATGCCCGTCACCAGAACGAACGCCCGCTCACTGACTTGGCTCATCAACTCCCCCAAATCGCTGCCACGACCGCTTAAGCCACAGAGAGTCGAGACCGGAAATCCCGCTCACCGGCGGCGCCGCCGCGCTTCTCGCGCGGCCGCGAACTTCGGTCACATGAGTGAAAAGCTTCGCGCACCGCCGTACTATAATTAGGGATTCGTGCTCGCACGCAAAGCACCATGCTCTTGAGCCGGAAGCTTGAGCGATATTGCCTGCGGGGTCTTCGCCGATGGCGGGTCGACCCCGGCTCTATGGGGCAGGAACGTAGGGGAAGGTCTTGGACGGTTTCGACGTAACCGACTCCTTGCCAATGCCGAGACGCATGGGAGAGTTGGAGGCGAACGAAAACATGACCTCCGGCGCGTTGTCCGTGAGCGAGCGCCCGTTCCACGCAGCAAATCCGAACACCGCAGGGGTTCCGACCGTGTAGGGAAGCACATTAGGGAAGAAGCGGTGTGCGACCGTCGCCGCATAGGCGCGGGGATCTTCCGCCGTTCCGTTGGCCGCGACGGCGCCCGCGACAGCGTTGATGACGGTTTCGCCAAAGGTCGCGAAATCGTCCGCAGGCCGCCCGCCATTCAGGCGATCGCCAAGGTCTTCGTTGAACTGTGTGAACAAGGGGTGAATCATCGGGAGGCCGGTGCGGTTGATGGAGCGCCATCCTCCGGCATCGGTCGCGAGTGTAGACAAAGCCCAGACTCCGATGCGCCTGTTGCCTGCGGCGCCGCCGAGAAGCTCTGAGTCCGGAACTTCCAGCACGATGGAATAGACGGTGCACCCGGCGAAAAGGTTCTTCGCCTTGGCCGGATCCCAGCCAGACAAATCGACCTTGGTCCCGTCCTGGAACGCGTGACCGGCAGCGTGCAGCACATCGGGCTCGATCCAGAACGGATCGCCAGCCTTCCCGGCCCAGATGCGCGCCCCTGCGGTCCTTGTGGCCGCATCGGTGATACCCTCTGCGACGGCTTCCCCAACGGCATGAGGATTGGCCGCCTCGCCGCCTGTCAGGCGCCGCAGCTGAAAGCGCTGCCGTCCGTCAGGATCGCGTTCGCTGAATGTCACGCGATAGGTGAGATCCTCTATGGCGTCGCCGTTGAGATCGATCTTGAACTCGTACATGCCTTCGGGATGATAGCCTGGGACAGGGATGTCGCCTGCGATGGAGTGGCAGACATTCATAACGAACACCGTGCCCGTCTCACCGCGGAAAACAAAGAGATCGGTGATATCCAGGCGAACGTCCTGCCGCGCTAATGGCGAGTTGAGATGGTGTGACATGGCGCTTTCACTCTCGTTGAGTTGTTCCCAAGCGGGACCCCTTTTCCTTTAGCGACCTCCAACGCGCATAGATCGCCTTATGTTCCGGACAGGGCGGAACCTGCGTTCAAGGGAGGAGCGAAGAGCGCCCCCGGAGCGGACATCGGTCCGGCGTGAGATCTCCGCGCCTGGAAATTCCTGCCCAGACTGCAGTCATGCAAGCGCCGCGCGCCTTCCGCGTCATCAGGCGTTGCTCCGAACGGAGTTCCATTCGACTAAGATCGCCTATACAAGAGAAACTGGTTCCGGAGGCTGGTCCGATGACTGCGTCGAAGCTTGACTTGCTCAAGGAGCTTGAACGCAAGGTGCTGTGGCTGTCCGCGTGGACGATCCACAACGCCAATCATGTGCGGGAAAATCGCGATGGCCTGAAGGTCGGCGGCCACCAGGCGTCCTGCGCGTCCGCCGCGACCATCATGACGGCGCTCTATTTTTCGGTCTTGAGACCCGAGGATCGCGTTGCGGTGAAGCCTCACGCCGGGCCTGTCTTCCACGCCATTCAATATCTCCTCGGCCGCCAGACAAGAGAAAAGCTTGAGAAGTTCAGAGCCTATGGCGGCGCTCAATCCTATCCTTCGCGCACCAAGGATACCGATGGCGTCGATTTCTCCACCGGCTCGGTGGGCCTGGGCGTCGCGCAAACGCTGTTCTCATCCCTGGTGCAGGATTACATCCGCGCGAAAGACTGGGGCGCGAAAGCGCCGGAAGGGCGGATGATTGCGCTTCTGGGCGACGCGGAACTCGACGAAGGCAACATCTCCGAGGCGATGCTCGAGGGCTGGAAGCACGGCCTGCGCAACACGTGGTGGATCGTCGATTACAACCGCCAGAGTCTCGACGCCGTCATCCACGAAGGCTTGTGGGCGAAAATCGAAGCGATGTTCAAGAATTTCGGCTGGGATGTCATCGTGCTCCGCCACGGAAAGCTTCAGGAGAAGGCTTTCGCGGAGCCCGGCGGCGAGGCGCTGCGCGCCTGGATCGAGAGATGCCCGAACCAGCTTTACTCCGCGCTGGAGTTCCGGGGCGGAGCGGCCTGGCGCAAGCGGCTTCTGGACGAGATCGGCGACCAGGCCGATGTCTCGGCCTTGATCGAAAGGCGCAGCGACGAAGAACTCGCGGCGCTGATGGGAAATCTGGGCGGCCACGATCTTGAAACGCTGCTGAACGCCTTCGCCGAGGCCGGGCGGCATGACCGGCCGGTGTGCTTCATCGCCTATACGATCAAGGGCTTCGGACTGCCGATCGCGGGCCATAAGGACAACCACGCCGGGCTCATGACGCCGGCGCAGGTCGAGGCTTTGCGCGCGTCGATGAACATCCGGCAAGGCCATGAATGGGACGCCTTCGAGGGATTGCGGGCCGACGCCTCGGACCTCATGCAATTCCTGGCCGGAACGGGCGCCGCCGAGAAACCTTTGCATCCCGCCGAAGCGCCGCGCATCGAGGCGCCCGTCCGGCTCGGCTATCCGAAACAGCCTGCCATGTCGACGCAACAGGCCTTCGGCCTGTTGCTGCATGAAATCGCCAAGCGCGAGGATGAGTTCGCGGCGCGCGTGGTCACCGTCTCGCCCGATGTGACGGTTTCGACCAATCTCGGCGCCTGGGTGAACAGAAGAAATGTCTATGGGCGCGAGCAGATTCAGGACCTCTTTCGCGCCGAGCAGATTCCTTCCGCCTATAACTGGTCCATGTCTCCCAAGGGGCAGCACTTCGAGCTTGGCATCGCCGAGATGAACCTCTTTGCAATGCTGTCCGCGATGGGGCTGTCTCACGCCATTTCGGGCGAGCGCCTGCTTCCCATCGGCACGCTGTACGATCCATTCATCGAGCGCGGCCTCGACGCCCTCAACTACGCCTGCTACCAGGATGCGCGATTCATTCTCGTGGCGACGCCTTCGGGCGTGACCTTGGCGCCTGAGGGCGGCGCGCACCAGTCCATCGCGACCCCTTTGATCGGCATGGCGCAAGACCGGCTGACCTCCTTCGAGCCGGCGTTCGCCGACGAACTCGCCGTTATTCTCAGATGGGCGTTCGAGCACATCCAGGCCGACGGGGAGCATGGCGGATCGGCTTACTTGAGGCTTTCCACGCGCGCGATCGATCAGCCTCAAAGAGAGATGACGGCCGAACTGGAGAGCGGCATTCTCAACGGCGCCTACTGGCTGAGAAAGCCGGGCCCGAACGCGCAAGTAGCCATCGCCTATACGGGCGCCGTCGCGCCTGGGGCCATCGACGCCACCGGTCTCGCCGGCGAGGACCGCCGCGACGCGGGTCTGCTCGCTGTCACCTCGGCGGACCGGCTTTACGCCGATTGGACGAGAGCGCAAAAGGCCCGCGAGCTGGGCGTGTCAGCCGTCAGTCCTATCGAGACGATCATGGCGGGCCTTCCCTCCTACTGCGGGCTCGTTACGGTTATCGACGGGCATCCCGCAACCTTGGGCTGGCTTGGCTCCGTGTGTGGGCACAGGACGCGATCGCTCGGCGTTCAGCGCTTCGGTCAGTCCGCCGCGATCCAGGACCTCTACCGGCATTTCGGCATCGACGCACGCGGCGTCGCGGAAGCGGTGCAAGCCATCGCGCCGGGCCGGCCGCTTCGCCATCTGGGGGCCGCTTAGCCTCATACCAAATCCGGTCGGTGGCTTCTTGTCATTGCGGGCGGAGCGCGCGTAGATAGCGGGAATGACAATCAGCGTCAGCACGGTCGAGGAGACGCGGGCCTATCGCGCCGCCGCCGTTTGGAACTGCGTTTGTCCCTGCGCCGAACCCGCACGGTCCGCAGCGCGGGTAGACCCGAAAAAGGCTTGCGCCAGCTCCTCCGTCAGCCCGATGAGGCCGAGCTGGACCCAGTCGTTGAAGGTGTGCAGGTTTTGCAGCAGGCGCTCGTCCTTGCTGGCGGCTTCAAGCCCGAAGATCATCGCCTCGGCTCGCTCCGCCGCCGCCGCGGCGTTTTTCAGCCCGAAATTCCGGCGCAGATGCTCGATCATGATCTGGATTTCGCCGAGGCAAAAGGCGATGGACCGGGGAAGGCGGGGATCGAAGATCAGAAAGCGCGCTACTTCGCTCGGGTCGATGGTCCGGGGATAAACGCGGCGGTAGGCATGGTACGCGGAAGCCGCGCGCAGAAGGATGGCCCAGAAGGTGTAATCGAAGTGGCCTTCATCGCGCGCCATGCCGGTCTGCAGCTGCGCAAAGCGAACGTCGAGAAGGCGGCTGGTCTGGTCGGCGCGCTCCAGATAGAGGCCGAGCATGAAAAATGGCCATGTCTCGTCCTGGTACATCGTATTTTCGGCCACCCCGATCTGGGCATAGCAGCCGCGTTTGATGGCGTCGCACGTGCGCGACAGGCGAACCTCCGAGTAGTCGTTGGGGCCAAAGGCGAACAGCCTGTTGTAGAAGTCGTTGAGCTGGTGCCACATGTCCGTGGAAAGCATCGGCCTCAGCGCGCGGGCGTTTTCCCGCGCACTGCGTATCGCCGACAGGACCGAGCCCGGATTGTCGATATAGGCCATGTAGTAGCGGATGACGTTTTCCGCGCTTGGCTCGGAAAAAGCCTTTGCGAAGGCCTTTTCGTCGGAATAAAGCGCGACGATCCACGCCCAGGAAGTATCTTCCCGCCCGCGCTGGAAAGATGTCTGCGTCTCGATGACGCGAGCAAGGCTTTCAGCCCGCTCGAAGTAGCGCGCCATCCAGAAAACGCTTTCGGCGTATCGCGAAAGAAGGCTGCTCAAGCGCCGTCCTCCCTTAAAACCCAGGTGTCCTTTGTGCCGCCGCCTTGGCTGGAATTCACCACGATGGAGCCTCTGCGAAGCGCGACGCGCGTCAGGCCTCCCGGCAAAAGCCAGGTATCCTTGCCTGTCACCGCGAAGGGCCGCAGATCCACATGGCGCGGCTCGACGCCCTGATCGGTCAGCGTCGGACAAACCGACAGATCGATCATGGGCTGGCTTATGTAATTCGTTGGGTTCGCTTTCAACTGGTCGCGGCAGAGATCGAGTTCGGCCTTCGTCGCTTTTGGCCCGACGCAGATTCCGTAGCCGCCCGACTCGCCAACAGGCTTCACAACCAGTTCGTTGAGATGGCTCAGCGTATAGGACAGCGCGTCCGCTTCCCGGCAGATGTTGGTTTCGACGTTGGGGAGGATCGCTTCTTCGCCCAGGTAGTATTTGATGAGGCGCGGCAGATAGGCGTAAACGGCCTTGTCGTCGGCGACGCCGGTCCCGACAGCGTTGGCGAGCGTCACATTGCCCTTGCGCACAGCCCGCATCAGGCCTTTAACGCCGAGCACGCTCTCGGGCTTGAAGACCTCGGGGTCGAGGAAATCGTCATTGAGGCGCCGGTATATGACGTGGACCGGCTTTGGCCCCGAGACCGTCTTCATGAGCACCTTGTCGTCTTCCACGAAAAGATCGCGCCCCTCGACAAGCGGAATGCCGATTTCGCGCGCCAGGAAGACGTGCTCGAAATAGGCCGAGTTGAACACGCCGGGCGAAAGGAGAACGACCTGAGGATCCGAGACGCCAGGCGGCGCGACCTCCATCAGCTTCCCGCCGAGCTGCGCGCCATATTCGGAAACGCTTTCGATTTCGAAGCCATGCATGAGATCGGGAAACGCCCGCTGCATCAGATGCCGGTTCTCCACGACATACGACACGCCGGATGGCGTCCGCCCATTGTCCTCAAGGACGAAGAACTCGCCTTTCGGATTGCGGATGATGTCCGTGCCGCCGATATGCACATAAGTGCCGCAGGGCGGATCGTAGCCCACCATCTCCGGCCGGAAATTCGGGTTCCCGAGCACCAGGTCGGCCGGCACGATCCCGTCCTTCAAGACCTTGCGGTCGTGATAGATGTCCCACAGGAAGAGGTTCATCGCCTTGATGCGCTGCTTGACGCCCTGATCGATCTGGCGCCAATCCGCGGCTGTGATCACTCGCGGGATGACATCGAAGGGCAGGATGCGATCGATGGCGGTCCGGTCGCTGTAGACCGTGAAGGTAATGCCGAGTGCGAACAACTCGCGTTCTGCGTCCTCGGCGCGTTCGCGCAGCTGTTGCATTTCAAGCTGCTGGAGACGATGCCAGAGCGTGGTCAGGCTCCGGTTCCGGTTTTCGGCGGATCCGAGCAGCTCACAGTAATAATGCAGAGGGTTGTATTTATCGAGAGGCGCCTGAGTTGACGGGTTTTTCAACGCTGTTATGGTCGCCATGCAACCCCCCGGAGTGCATCAGCCCATCATAGGCCCGGATCAGATGTCGATGTTTTTGAGTCAATACAAAGGAAAGACTAGCACAGCAACCAACAGTCCCGGAACATAATTCTCCGCTGAAATATTCAGCAAAATGCCTGCGTTTTTGCCTATTTTTTCAGCACAGCATCTCGGATGCACTTGTCTTAGATCAAGGTCCCTGCACGAAAGGCTCCAGCCCCGAAAGGCGCAAGCGCGGCTCGACTGCTGGAACTTTCCGCGGCGGAAACGGCGCGACGGCGTCCGCTATTGCCTTAATGTGATTTGGGGTTGTACCGCAACACCCGCCTACGATATTCAGGAGCCCATCGGCCGCCCAGGCGCGCATCGCGGCCGCCATGGAGTCCGGCGTCTCGTCATACTCGCCCATCGCGTTAGGCAGCCCGGCATTCGCGTACACGCTGAGATACGCATCCGCAACTTTCGAGATTTGCGCGACAGGAGGGCGCAGCTGCTCCGCGCCGAACGCGCAGTTCATGCCGATCGCGAAGGGCTTCAGATGGCGGAGCGAATACCAGAACGCTTCGGGAGTCTGCCCGGATAAATTCCGGCCCGAAAGATCCGTCACCGTTCCCGAAATCATGAGCGGTAGCTCGACGCCCATCGCATCGAATGTTTCCTTGACCGCAAAGCCTGCCGCTTTCGCGTTCAGCGTATCGAACACGGTTTCGATCAGGATGGCGTCCACGCCCCCTTCGATGAGGCCGCGCGTCTGCTCCGTATACGCCGTGACCAGCTCGTCGAAGGAGATGTTGCGGAATCCGGGATTATTCACGTCCGGCGAAAGAGACGCGGTGCGGTTCGTGGGTCCGATGGAGCCCGCCACGAATCTGGGCCTTTCCGGGGTCAGCGCCGTGACCTTGTCCGCCGCCTCGCGGGCGAGCTTCGCCGCCGCCACATTGATCTCGAAAGCCAGGGCTTCCATGCCGTAGTCGGCCATCGAAATGGTTTGCGCGTTGAAGGTGTTCGTCTCGACAATATCCGCTCCGGCCTCGAGATAGGCTTCGTGAATGCCGCGAATGATGTCCGGCTGGGTCAGTACGAGCAGATCGTTGTTTCCCTTGAGATCGCTCCGCCAGTCCTTGAAACGCTCGCCGCGATAATCGGCCTCCTGAAGCTTATGGCGCTGGATCATCGTCCCCATGGCGCCGTCGAGGATGAGGATGCGCTCTTTCACGGCGGCGAAGAGAGCGGCGATGCGTTCGTTGCGCTTCATTGCAGAGTGATCCTTAGCAGCATGCTGGAAAAAGATTCGGTCAAAGGTCGACAAGCTCGCGTCATGGCTGTGGCCTCCATTATTGTCATGGCCGGGCTTGACCCGGCCATGACTAACATGAGCATCCTTCGTCGGCCCGGAAAGCGAAGCGCGCGCCCCGAAAACTCCGCTTAGGCCGTGGCTTGGTGTGGCTCGGCACAGGGGTCGTGCGTCCTGATCCCGAGCAAATGGCAAATCGCGTAAACGAGATTGGCGCGGTTCAAGGTGTAGAAGTGGAATTCGGTGACGCCGCCCGCGACAAGGTCCATGACCTGCTCGGCGGCCACCGTCGCCGCCACAAGCTGCGTCGTTTCCGGGTCTTCCGCCAGGCCCTCGAAGCGCTCTGCGACGTCGACGGGCATCGACGCACCGCAGCGCGCCGCGAAGCTCGCCACCTGCTTGAAATTGTGGATGGGAATAAGCCCAGGCACGATTGGAATGTCGATGCCGCGGGCGCGGACCCGGTCGAGAAAGCGCCAATAACAGTCATTGTCGAAAAAGAATTGGGTCATGGCGCGCGTCGCGCCTGCGTCGACCTTCGCCTGCAGCATGTCGAGGTCGGTCTCGATCGTCGGAGACTCGGGGTGCTTCTCGGGATAGGCGGAGACGGAAACCTCGAAGTCTGCGATCCGCTTGATGCCTGCGGTCAGGTCCGCGCCGTTACAGTAGCCGCCAGGGTAGGGGACGTAGGCTGCGCCAACGCCCTCGGGCGGATCGCCGCGCAAAGCCACGATATGGCGGACGCCGTCCTCCCAATATTCGCGAATGATACTGTCGATCTCATCCTTCGTCGCCGCCACGCAGGTCAAGTGCGCCGCGGGTTTCAGCGAGGTTTCCTTCAGGATGCGCGATATTGTTGCATGTGTGCGCTCTCGCGTCGACCCGCCAGCGCCATAAGTTACCGACACGAAGTCGGGCGCGAGCGGCTCAAGCTTGCGGATCGCGTTCCACAGCGATGCTTCCATCGCGGCCGTCTTGGGAGGAAAGAACTCGAAGCTGACCTCTATGGGCGGATGTTCCGAGTGATAATGCGTTCTTGCCTCCGTCACGAAGCGGCCCTCCATCTCTGTGTTGTCGCGCCGGTTTTCTGGCCTGTCCAGACGGCGACGGTCAGCGCGTTCTTGTTGGCGTCGCCGGCTTGCAATTCCTTGTAGACGCTGGATGTAAGCCCGCATTCCTCCAGCCATGCCGCGATCTCGCTTGCAGCGAAGCCCAGGCGCACATGGGCATGCTCCTGCCGCAGGAATTCGAGGTTATGGGGCGCGAAATCCACCAGGACGAGGCGGCCTTCTGGCTGAAGCACGCGGGCGGCTTCGATCAAGGCGGCCTTTGGATTGTCGAGGAAGTGCAGCACCTGATGGATGATGACGGCGCCGGCGCTTCGCTCGGGAAACGGCAGATTGTAGATGTCGGCGAGGCGGACGCTGCAATTGGCAAGCTCGGCCTTGTCGAGGCGGACGCGCGCGCATTTCAGCATTTCGCGGTTGGTGTCGATGCCGATGAGGCGACGGGCGCGGCTTGCGGCAAGCTCCAGAATGCGCCCCGTTCCGGCTCCAAGGTCGAGGAGAAGCTCGTAGGGACCCGGTCCGAGCGCTTCCAGGATCGCCGCTTCGACATCGCGCTCGGGAACGTGGAGCGAGCGGATGCGGTCCCATTCGGCGGCATTGTCATCGAAATACAGTTGCGCGAGCTGGGCGCGCTCCGCCCGGATCTGGCCGGCGCGTTCGCTGTCGCGCTGCATCGCCGGATCGCCGGGTTCTATCATCGAAAGGACCGCTGCGATGAAGCTCCGGATCGCCGGATCGGCCGCCGTCCGCACAAAGACCCAGCTTCCTTCCTGGTAGCGCTCGATCAATCCGGCCTCGGCCAGGAGCTTGATGTGGCGGCTGACGCGCGGCTGGCTTTGACCGAGAAGCTGGGTGAGGTCTTTGACATTGAACTCGCCGCTTTGAAGCAGCCGCAACACACGAAGCCGCGTCGGCTCTCCGGCAGCCCTAATGCGTCCAACGATGCCGTCAAAACTGTCCATGGCCTCCCTCGTGATGAGGCCTTATAAAGATATGTTTATATCGTTTCAAGGCGGTTCGACCGCATTAAAGCGCCCGCGACCATTTAAATTGCGGATAAGCCGCCCTGACACTTTAGAGCATCGGACTTTAATACCGAATCCGGTTGAAGAGTTCACGCCGGTGTCGTCATCCCGTGCGCGCTGCGGCATGAAATGCTGCTGCGCAGACACGGGATCTTTCCATATCCTCAGAAAGATCCCGGATTTCCCGGGATGACAGGCCGGACCTGTTCAACCGGGTTCGGTATAAAACGTTCTTCGCTGCGCTCGCCGTCGCAATGACGGCGATTCCGATTTTGGGCACGGCGCTCTAGAAATCGATTCGGGTACGAGGCGGCCTGACCTTGAGAGCCACGCCAGCCCTCAGTTGAAAAAGAGAAGGTAAAGCGATCCGATCAGCAGCATGTTGAGTTGTTCGGAGATCGACATCGTCCCGAAAGGTCTGCGGCGAACCTTCGCGGGCACGTATTTCACCACTTCTTTGGTGATCACCTTCGGGGAGGGAAGCGTAAAGGCGGACGACGGCGCGCCTCGCAGCCAGCGCCAGAAGACCTTCACGCCATAGCTGCCGTAACGCATCATCGCGACCGTGCCGCCGGTGAAGCTGCGGTAGCGCACGCTCAGCAGAAGCCAGGCTACGACGGCGATCCAAAGCAGCGTGGAAATGAGGTCGCGAAGGATGAACCAAACGAACCACCAGAGAACGCCGAGGACAAGGCTGAGAACAGTCCAAGTGTAGTTCAGAACGTCCATGTGCCCCCCGGCAAGGAAGCGGACGCTCCGTCCGCTTCCTTTCTGATCAGCGCTACTGTTGCTGGCGAGCCTCTTCCTCGGGAGCCTCGTAGCCGCTGCTGCTGCTATAACGCTCTTGCTCCCCCTGGAGAAGCGGTGTTAGCCGTCTGACAACCACGCGCCGGTTCCGGCGTTCCGGCCCATCGGTGGGAATAAGCAAAAACTGTTTACCGTAGCCTTGCGTCACAAGGTTTTCGCGCGGCACGCCAAACTGCTGCGACAAAACATCCGCGACAGCTTGAGCCCGGCGGTCGGAGAGGCTCAGATTATCCTCATCGGAGCCGACGGCGTCGGTGTGGCCTTCAATGAGATAGACCTCGCCTGGATTTTGGGTCGCAATATTGCGCATGACCGCGGCGACGGATTCCAGCATCACGCCCTGTCCGGGGCCGACTTCCCACGAGCCGGACTCGAAGTTGATAGTATCGACGCTGATGCTCCGCATCCGTTCGCGCAGGCTGACGCTCGCAAGGACTTCGTCGAGCGAGTAGGTGCGATCGAGAGGCTCGACCGGCGGCGCCTGGAGCGCCGTGTAGAGATCGTCCTCCGAAGCCGCGCCAGCATCGACAATGTACTGCTCCTGCGGGATATCGACGCGGGCCGGCGGCAGGGCCACCATGAGGGCGCCGAGCCCCACCAGGCCTACGCCGGCCGCGAAAGCCCGATTTTGGAACAGGACGAAGCGGCGGCCATCGGGAAGATAGCGAACGCGGCGCATTGGACGGCCAAAGGCATCCACCTCCACCTCGATGCGGCCGCCATCGGGACGATAGATGTTCGAGACCATATTGCCATTCGGGGCGCGCAGCGTTTGCGCGCGTCCGCCGTACAGGCCGAAGTTGGCGGTTTCATCGTGGCGGATGAATGACTGGTTATTCACCCGGAAAATGGTGCGGTCGCCGGGCTCATGAATGAAGCGATGGCCGCTCGCGTCGATCGTCTCGCGCCTCTCGGCATTGATGACACGGAAGCGCTCGTTTTGCAGTCTCAGTCGCTCGTTGATTGCAGTCTGACTGCGCTCGTTCGCCCCCAGTGCCCGCTGCCGCTCGATCAGCCTGTCCCGGTCGAACCGGTGAGCGTCACGTTCAGCCCTCGCTCGCTGCTCTTCCGCTGTGTTAAAGGGCTGCGGCCCGTGCGGCTGCGGCTGTCTGAACCTGAGCGTTGAAGGGCTGCGGCCCATTCGGCTTCGGCTGCTGGGTCTGGGCGTTAAAGGGTTGTGGCCCATTCGGCTGCGGCTGCTGGGTCTGGGCGTTAAAGGGCTGCGGCCCATTCGGCTTCGGCTGCTGGGTCTGGGCGTTGAAGGGCTGCGGCCCGTGCGGCTGCGGCTGCTGGGTCTGGGCGTTAAAGGGCTGCGGCCCATTCGGCTTCGGCTGCTGGGTCTGCGCGTTGAAGGGCTGCGGCGCGTTCGGCTTCGGCTGCTGGGTCTGCGCGTTGAAGGGCTGCGGCGCGTTCGGCTTCGGCTGTTGGGTCTGCGCGTTGAAGGGCTGCGGCCGCATTCGGCTTCGGCTGCTGGGTCTGCGCGTTGAAGGGCTGCGGCGCGTTCGGCTTCGGCTGCTGGGTCTGCGCGTTAAAGGGCTGCGGCCCGTTCGGCTTCGGCTGCTGGGTCTGGGCGTTGAAGGGCTGCGGCCCGTGCGGCTGCGGCTGCTGGGTCTGAGCGTTATAAGGTTGCGCGTTCGGCTTTGGCTGCTGAGATTGAGCGTTAGAGGGTTGCGTGGCATGCGCGTGCTGCGATGCGCTGCTGCTGCTGCTGTTTCCTTTTGCGCTCTTCTTCCTGTTGCTGCGGCGAGAGCGCCTGCGCGAGGATGATTTGAGGTTCGGCGGCGCGCGCTACTCCTGACACCATAACAAAGGGAGTTATACCCGTCAGAAGAAGCGGCATGACCTTCATGGGTGACATGTCGTTTCCCTTATTATTGGAGCTAGGACGTTTGCTCCAAAGCCTGCGCCGATGATTGGTGCGCCGTTTCTGGCGGAATTTCGGCGGGGATGAAAGCTTCCAGGCGCGCAAGACTTTCCGGGTCGGAAAGCAATGCGGCCTTTTCACCCGGCTTTAATAAATTGAGCAATTCCGTCAAATTTGCGGAGACTTCCAATTTCGCGCGTCCAATGGCGAGATTGGGCGAGATTCTCGATTCGAGTGTAATGGGCTGCATCTGGATAAGCTCGCGATGCAGCCTGCGAAGCTTCGGGCTTTGCACCAGTTGCGTGATGGCTTCCTGCTCGAACGCGGTTTTCTCAAGCTGGGCTTGCGCCTCCGCGGCCTCGCCTGCGATCGGAGGCGGCGCCTTCTCTTCTTCTATTTGAAGGAGGCCAAGGCGGCGGAAGCCCTCGCCCGCCGATCTCTGCGCCGACCAGGCCGAAAGCGGCCCTGAAAACACAAGGCCCAGGGAAGCCGGCAGCATCCAGAGAAAGAGAATAGTGGAGGAATAGAAGGTAAGAGCAGCCAGGCAGACCCCAAGGGTCATGTGGACCCAGTGAAAGTGCAAGATGTCCCGGAGGGGCAAAGACCCATCGTCGCGCCGCTGCGGCTTCCAGCCGCTGTCGCGCCCGCGGAACACGTCGATCACCGCGGAAGACTGCAGCAACATCATGATGTGCGCGAAAAGCGAGGACAGGACGATTTCAACGAGCACGCCGCCAAACAGAGCGGCGCCGCCACCGAAGCCGCGCCGCGACTTGGTGTCCATGACCGCCAGCGCATAGGCAAAAAACTTCGGCAGCAGCAGAACGCCAAGCGTCAAAATCAACAGTTCCAGCGACCGCGCGCTATCCTGCAGCGGCCATTTTGGAAAAAGCGAGAAGCCGTCCGGAAAATATTGCGGCAGCGTGTAGATGGACTGAAGCGTCAGGGCGAGCGCGATGACAAGGAACAGGAACCACACCAGCGCCGAGACATAGGCCATGATGCCCATCGCCATGTGAACCCGGCTGACCCAATGGAGCCCGTGCGCGAAAAGCACGCGCGAATGCTGTAGATTGCCCTGCGCCCAGCGGCGGTCGCGCATGGCGAAATCGATCAGGCTCGGCGGGATCTCTTCATAGGAACCGGGCAAATCCGGAACCATCACGACGCGCCAGCCCGCCCGGTTCAGCAGCGCCGCCTCCACGAAGTCGTGGCTGAGGATCTGACCGCCGAACGGCGGCTTGCCCGGCAGCATGGGCAAGCCCGCGCTCTCGATAAAGGCGCGCGTGCGGATGATGGCGTTGTGGCCCCAGAAATTGCTGACGCCTCGGTGCCAGAAAGCGAGCCCGGCCGCGAGCATCGGTCCGTAAAGGCGGCCCGCAAATTGCTGAAGGCGGGCGAAAAGGGTGTTCCGCCCGATCGAAAGCGGCACGGTCTGGACTAGCCCGAAATCCGGGTTCTTTTCGATGATCGCCGCAAGCTTGGTGACGGACTCGCCCGTCATGAGGCTGTCGGCGTCGAGGACAAGCATGTATTCATAGCTGGCGCCCCATCTGCGGCACCAATCGGCGACGTTGCCTGCCTTCTTGCCCGTATTGGCAGAGCGGCGGCGATAGAAAATCCGCGAGCCGTTGGGATCTCGCTCCCGGACAGCCTGGAAGGCTGCTTCTTCCTGGACCCAGATATCGGGGTCGGTGGTGTCGCTCAAAATGAAAAGATCGAAGCTTCCCTGCTGACCGAGTTTGGCGACCGATCCCATGGTCGTGGCGGCCATGCCGAAGATTCGCGCCGGAGCCTCGTTATAAGTGCAGACCAGGATCGCGGTCTTGCCCGAAAGCGGCGTTCTGGGATCGTAGTCCTTCGGATCGACGAGTGACCTTCGCGCGCCGAACGCCATGACCGAAAAACCGGTGAGCGCCGTCATGAAGGACAGGGAAAGCCAGAAGATGTTGATGGAGAACAGCACCATCAGAGCGATTTCGAGCGCCGCGAAGCTTCCCACGCTGAGGACGTAATAGAGTTCGCGGATGAGGTATCCCGTGATGGCGAAAGCGCCCCCGAAAACAAGAGCGCGGCGCCAGCCTGCGCCGGTGTCGGGCCGGGGCTGACGGCGCGTGGTCCGGTCGAAACGGTCGAGGCTTTGCGGCGCGAAAACCGACTGCACCCGTGAAGCCGGGATCGGCGGGGTCTCGGAAAGCGGATAAGTATCGTGCATCCTTGACCTCAAGCCGTCCAGCGGTAGACCCAAACTTCTGAAATAAGCTTGCCTTCCGCGACCAGGCGGCAGCGCAAGTCCGCTTCGGCGACTCCAGCCGCAGGCTGATACTCGAAACTGACGCGGTGCCCGCCGGAAATACGGTTTCGCCGGATAGCAATGTTGGCGATAGTCCCAGCGCTGGCAGTTAGTTCCACGTTTTCATTCCTGTCGTGGCAAAAATCGTCGACATCGTCGCAGAGTTTGAATTCTTCGGTGCCGGCGAAATCGATAGAGAAAAGACGCATCCCCTGATGCTGCGTGGATGCGCCAGCGAGCGTTTGCATTACCCTCGCAAAAATGCGGCGGATCGGTGGTTCCGAGCACCATGTCAGCTTGTAGCGATAAGTATAAGAGCCGCCCGCCTGCAGCGGTTCCTTTGGGCGCCAGAAGGCGACGATGTTGTCGAAATACTCCGTCTTCGTCGGGAGTTCGACAAGGTCCACCGACCCTTCACCCCACGCCTCTCTCGGCTCCACCCACACGCTCGGCCGAAGCTCGTAATGTGCCTCGAACTCCTGGTAGCGGTCCGCCCTCTGCTCCCGTTGCAGCAAGCCGAATCCTTTGAGCCCGGTGTCGGCGAAAGCGGAAAACTGGTTGCGGCTTGGGTTTATGAGTGGCCGCCAGATGTGCTCGCCTTTGCCGTTCCAGATCGCGAGGCCATCGGAGTTGTGCACGCGCTGACGGGCATCGTCAGCGAGGTAACCCCCGCCCGGCGCGAAGTAGAACATGCTCGTCAGAGGGGCGATACCGGTATAGGTCATGTTTTTCCGGGGAAAGAGCGTGCAATCCACGTCCATGACGGTATTTTGTCCTGCGGAGATGACAAATTTATAGGCGCCGGAGACGCTTTCACTGTCGAGCAATGCAAAAACCGTGACACTGGAGGCGCCGGGAGCCGGCCTGACGAGCCAGAAGGTTCTGAAAACCGGAAATTCGTCCGCCGGCGGCTGAGCCGTGTTTATTGCGAGCCCACGGGCGGACATTCCGTAGCCCTGCCCTGTCGCTCTCGACCGGAAATAGCTTGCGCCCTGAAAAACAGCAAACTCGTCCATAATATCGGGCCTGTTGATCAGCGTATGCAGGCGGAAGCCCGAAAAACCCGGCCGGGCATTTTCTGGCGGGCGGCTCACTTCGGGACCGTATGTAAAAAGGCCGGGCTCGTATCTCAGCTCTGAGGCCCGGCCGGAGCTTACCACGAAAATTTGGACCGGGGTCAGATAGATATATCCCGCGCTGAAAAATTCAGCCGTGAAGCTCAGATTGTCGCCAGCCCAAAGAGCCAAATCCTTCCTGAAGCGGATCGCCCGGTACTGATCGTAGTTCAGATCCTTATAGGCGGCTGGAACGGTGTCTTGCGGCGGAACGTAGGGCGCTTGAGAGAGCCGCCGCGCGTTCTCGATCACGGTGTCCTCCGGGAATGGCGCGCTTTCGCCCATGGGAAGCGCGGCCAAAGGCTCTGCAAAGCTGACGGATACCGCCCGCCGCGCCAAAAACAGCGCAGCGGCGAAACCCGCGCTGAGTTTGAGGACGTCCCGCCGGTCCATCGTGAGTTCCGTGTCCTTCAGAGGTTTCAGATGCAGACGGATATGTGGATGAGCTTGAGCCTGGGGCTATACAAAGGCTCGCCCGGCCCGGATGAGCGGGTGCGGCGATTTAACGCGCCCATCGGAAAACCCACGTTTCTGAAACAGGCCTGCCGTCGGCGATAAGTTGCGCACGCAAGTCCGCCGGCTCCCCGCCTGCGGGGGCATATTCGAAACGGAGCCGCTGAACGCCCGCGCCGGGACTGCCCGCGAGCCGGGCGTTGCGAATCTCGCCCGCCGAAGGGGTGACGTTGGGCGTGACGGCGGCCGTGCTACAGCCCTCGCACTGATCGGTATTCGCGAAGTCGACGACGAAGGCGATTTCCCCATTCTTCGCTTCCCCGACGCGAGTTTGCTGAACGACGGCCTTCTTGCTTTCGAAGGGCGGAGTCCAGCACCAGTGCATGCGATAGCGGAAGCGGTGGCCAATGCCGGGGCCAAGCCCATCCTTGGGACGCCAGAAGCAGACAATGTTCTCGTTGATCTCTTCCGGAGCCGGCAATTCGATCAGATCGATCGACCCCTCGCCCCAGTCTCCGAGCGGCTCGATCCAAAGCGACGGCCGCTTTTCGAACTGCTGATCGAGATCCTGATAGCTGGCGAAGGCGCGTTCTTTTTGAATCAGGCCGAATCCCTTCGGGCTCTTGTCCACGAAGACCGAGAATTGCAGACGTTCCGGATTGAGAAGCGGCCGCCAAATCTGCTCGCCTGCGCCGTTGACGATGCAGAGCGCCTCTGAATCGTGGACGCGCGGCCGGTAATCGCGGCGCTTCGATGGCACGCCGGGACCGAAGAAGAAGCGGCTCGCGATGGGCGCTATCCCGGCATAGGGGATGCGCCGGCGCGGGTAGATCACCGCCTCGGTCTCTATGACGGTGTCGAATCCGGGCGTCACCGTGAACTTTAGCCGCCCGACGGCGCTGACGCTGTCCAAAAGGGCATAAATAATCAAAGACTGGTCGATAGGCTTTGGCCGTTCGATCCAGAAGCTTCTGAAAAGTGGAAAATCCTCGCCGCCGGTTTGCCCCGTGTTGATCGCCAGCGCGCGGGCGCTGACGCCGAAAACCTGCCCCGCTGCTATCGCCCGGAAATTCGTGGCTCCAAGGAAGGTCAGGAAATCTTTGAAGGCGCCCGGCTTATCGAGCTGGGCGAGCGCACGAAAACCGGCGAAATCGGACTGCGCGGACGTCGCGGGCTGCTTTGCCGGCGGATTGAACTCGAAGGCTTGCGCCGAGTATGGGATCCTGACCGCTCTGCCGCTTTCCACCGAGAACAACTCGATCGGAAACGCAAATATGGCGCCCGCCGTGTGGTAAGGTTCCAGCCAGAACGGTCCGTTATCTTTCCGCCAGATGGCCTGGTCGTCCTTGTAGACGATGGCGCGGCTGTACTGCTCGTACGTGAGCGAAGCCAGCGCTTCGTCGACGCGCTTTTCAGGCGCCTTGAACGGTTCGTCCGCACGGCGCCGGGCAAAGGCGTCGAGCAGGTCTTCCGAAAATGGCTGCGAATCGGGAATGGCCTCGGAGAGATTTATTTGGGCGAAAGCATGCAGCGGAAACGCCGCCGATGCGGCTGTCGATGCGGCAAGCTTGAGCCACGTGCGACGGTCCATCCCCAACTCCCGAAATCTGTGCCGTTGCACCGCAAAAAGAACTCCCGCTCAGGCAAAATGTCTCCAGCCCGCCGCCTGACAAGATCGGCTCGAAGACTGGATACAAAAATTTATTTCGCCCCGGTTCGACGCTGACCGTTTAGAGTCGTTTGGGGCGGATTTGAGGCGTTTCTCGCCTTTGCGAAAAATGGTGGCGTACTGTGCCGCCCGCGCTGCTGTCACCGATTTTCAAATGCCTGTGGAAGAAGAACAGGATACCCTGCAACTCCTGGGGTTTGAGGCATATTGATACCGCGCGCCGATGCGCGGCCCTTGATCTTCGCCGCCGGTAAGGCCTATTTCAGCGGCGTGATGGAACTGAGAGAGCAGGTCTGAATGCGACGATGGCTACTTGCGTCCGTGCTGGCGGTGTTTCTGGCCGCGCTTGGATGGGGAAACGCGATGGCTGGGGGGCCAGAATCGCGGCATCGCGTCGAAGTCAGCTTGCTTGCGGAAAAGTCCGCGGCCGCGCTGGGCGCAACCATGACGGTCGCCGTTCGCGAAAAACTGGAGCCGGGCTGGCATACCTACTGGATCAATCCTGGCGATTCGGGCGAGCCGACCTCGATCGAATGGACTCTGCCGTCAGGCTTCTCCGCCGGCCCCATCCTTTGGCCGCTTCCGCACGTCATCGCCGTCGGTCCTCTCGCCGAGTACGGCTATAGCGACGAAGTTCTGCTCCTGACGGAAATCAAGGTTCCGGAAAAAATCGAGGGGGGCAGCGTAACGCTCGCGGCCAAAGTCTCCTATCTCGTCTGCAAGGAGATATGCATCCCGGAGGAGGCGCATGTCCAACTGACGCTTCCTGTCGATGCCAAGGGCCCGGCTGCGCCATCCGCTTTTGCCGGGCAGATCGAGAAGGCGCGTTCGGCGCTGCCTACGCCCTTGCCGGGCGCGGCTTCCTATGCGGCGAACCCCGCGAAAGGCGCATTGCGGCTTACAGTCTCGGCGGACGAAAGCCTTTTCAAGGGCGTCAAGGACGCCCGATTCTTCCCGCTCGTGTGGGGGCCGGTTTCGAACCCGGCGGCGCAGCCGATGAAAATTGCGGGCGGCCAGCTGACGCTCGACATGAAACAGGGCGACACGAAAGAGACACCCAACAAGCTCGATGGCCTGCTCGTTCTGACCGGCCCGCGCGGCGAGCGGACCGGCTACACGCTTTCCGCCTCGCGGGGGCCTGACACGGCCGCAGCTGGCGCGCTTTTCGATCACGCTGCCGGATCCGGCGTGGGAAGCGGCGTCATCGGCTCGGCGGCGGCGCCAGGGGGCTTGTCCGGCGCCGGTCTCGCCGTCGTCTTCGCCTTTCTTGGCGGCGCCATTCTCAATTTGATGCCCTGCGTTTTTCCGATCCTTGCGCTGAAAGCGCTGGCCTTCGCCAAAAAGGCCGAGCACGGCCACTGGCAGCAAGGCGTCGCTTATCTTGGCGGCGTGCTGATCAGTTTCGGCGTATTCGCCGCTTTGATCGCCGCCTTTCGCGAGGGGTCCGCCGCATTGGGTTGGGGCTTCCAGTTTCAGTCGCCCGCCTTCGTGCTCGCGCTGGCGATCCTGTTTTTCGTCATGGGCCTAAGCCTTTCTGGCGCCGTGTCGTTCGGCGCCGGCCTCATGTCGATAGGCGACAGTCTGTCCCGGAGGCCTGGAAACGCCGGATACTTCTTCACGGGCGTGCTTGCTGCGGTCGCAGCCACCCCTTGCACGGCGCCTTTCATGGGCGCCGCCATCGGCTACGCCATGACGCAGCCATCCTATATTCTCGCCGCCGTGATGCTCGGTCTCGGCCTTGGCTTTGCGGCTCCCGTCGTGATCCTGAGCGTCAGTCCCGCCTTGCAACATGTTCTCCCTAAACCCGGCCGCTGGATGGAGACGCTCAAGCAAGTGCTCGCCTTCCCCCTCTACGCGACAGCCGCATGGCTGGTTTGGGTGTTGAGCATCCAGGCGGGCAGCGATGGCGTGATGGCCGCGGCCCTGGGCGTTGTGGGCATCGCCTTCGCCGCCTGGCTGGCGCACAAGACCGCCTTATCCTCTTTGCCTTTGAAGCTGATCGCTCCAGTTCTCGCCGTCGCCACCCTCGCTGTGACGCTGCCGATGGCTGAGACCGCCGAGACTGTGACTGCAGTCCCAGGCGCGGAAAGTTCGGTCCTTGCGGAGGAACCCTTTACAAAAGCGAGGCTCGACGAACTCAAGTCTCAGGGCCGCCCTGTGTTCATCAATTTGACCGCCGCGTGGTGCATAACCTGCAAGGTCAACGAGCGGGTCGCTTTGAAGTCGGCCTCCGTCTCGCGTGCGTTCCGGTCGGCCGGCATCACATACCTGAAGGGCGACTGGACCAGGGCCAATCCCGAAATAACCGAGCTTCTCGCGCGTTTTGGGCGAGCTGGCGTGCCGCTGTACTTGTTCTATCCAGGGTACGGCGAGGAGCCGCGCGTTCTGCCTCAGCTTCTGACCGCCGGGCTCGTCATCGATGAAATCAAGACGCGGCCGGTGATCGCCAGCCCATCATCCAGCAAAGGAGCGTAATTCATGTCCTTTTTGAAGCCGGCGGCGATGCTCCTCGCAGGATTCCTCGTGACTGCGACAGCCTACGCCGCGCCCGAAGCCGGAAAGCCCGCGCCAGATTTTGCAGCCGTCGACTCCAACGGCAAAACCATCAGGCTCAGCGATTTCCGCGGAAAAACCGTCGTGCTCGAATGGACGAACGACGGCTGCCCCTACGTCAAGAAGCACTACTCGTCCAACAATATGCAAACCCTCCAGAAGGAGGAAACAGCCAAGGGCGTCGTCTGGCTTACCGTCATATCCTCGGCTCCCGGCGCGCAGGGCTATTTGACGGGCGATGAGGCCAACAAGCTGACCGAGACGCGCGGCGCGGCTCCGACCGCCGTCATCCTCAACTCCGATGGCGCGGTTGGCCATCTCTACGATGCGCGCACCACCCCGCACATGTTCATCGTGAATGGCGGCGGCACGCTGGTTTACATGGGGGGGATCGACGATAAAGCGACAACGGAAGCCGCCGACATCACGACCGCCAAGAACTTCGTGCGCGCCGCGCTCGACAGTATGGCGTCGGGCGCGCCCATCGAGAACGCCGTCACACGCCCCTATGGATGCTCGGTGAAATACAAGGCCGCCTTCTGACGCCCTGAGACTGCGATCTCGACCTTATTCAGGTTGATCTTTCCTCGCATACAAGGGCTAAATGTTGCTTAATCGCCTCACTGGACCTGCGAACGATACGGGGCGGTTGAGAATAAAGCGCCGTTCAGTGTATCGAAGCGCGATGAACGTTCCACGCAAAATACCCCGCCGGGTCATCCTCGGCCTTGCCGCGGCCGTGGTGATTGACACCGCCCTGCAAATCTTCTGGAAGACGGCGGTGCTCAAGCTCCCGGACGACGCTCAGTCTTATTTGTCGTTTCTCGCCATTTTCCAGGAGCCTCTGTTCATCGTCGTGGTCTGCATCATGAGCCTGCAGTTCTTCAACTGGATGGCCGTGCTCAACCATGCCGATCTGAGTTTCGCACAGCCCTTCACGGCTTTGAGCTATGTGGGCGTCGGGGCGATTTCGGCGGTCTTCCTGAACGAGCGCCTGGATTTTCAGCAAATGCTGGGGATCGCCTGCGTTATCGCCGGGGTCGGTTTCATCAGCCAGACGGACCACGTTACGCCGCGCGACGCCGGGGAGGCGGACCCGCCTGTTGGGAATGCCGCATCGCACCCGGCCGGATCGCATGAAATAATGAGCAAGACGGCGGGTTAGGGGCGCTTTTTCATTCGCAAAGCGGGACCAGCCGCCGCATTCCAGGCTTGCGTTTTCGTCAGGCGGGGAGGGGCTATGAAACAAAGTCTAACCGTGGCGGCGCTTATGCTGTTCGCCCAGGCATCGGTGGGGTTTGCCGAAGACCTCACCTGCATCAATACGACGTTCCGCTTGATCGGGAAGGACGACAAGGTTTGCGTCAGCGCCTTCGACGATCCGAAAGTTCCGGGCGTCACCTGCCATATCAGCCAGGCAAGGAAGGGCGGACTGGGAGGGTCTCTCGGTATCGCCGAAGATCCGAGCCGTTTCTCGATTGCATGCCGCCAAGTCGGGCCGATCAGCGTGGATCTCGACAAGCTGCCCGGGGACGAGAAGGTCTATGCCGACCACACATCGATCTTTTTCAAGCACACCAATGTGTTCAGGACGGTAGACAAAAAGCGCAACACGCTCATCTATGTGGCGATAAGCGACAGGCTGATCGAGGGATCGCCGCAAAACTCGATCTCCACGGTTCCCATCATGCCCTGGGCTGGCGGGCGCTAGTGTCCCCTTGTCTCCTAATTGCCGTACGAGCCCGCTGCAAGTTGAGCGGCAATTCGGAGACCGGACACTAGCAAGATGCTGAAAAACCATGCGGCCCATGGTTCGACAAGCTCACCATGAGGTCCATGCCATTGATATCGCTCGACCTCATCCTGAGCTTGTCGAAGGATGGAGCAAGGATTTCCGGCTTTTTCATCATCCCGCTAGTGCAGCCGGAGGCAAGTAGGAAGGATGACCCGCGCAGCCTGCTAAGCCACGGGCGCGCTTGGCTTTTCGGGCTTTTCGCTAGGTACGGCCTCACCTTGGCCTTCTTCCTGCCCCTCATCGTGGTGGTCATGATGATGATGCCGCGCGCCAAGAGCGCGCTCCAGGGGTTTTCCGAAGGCCAGGATCAGACCGGCTAGAACGGCCGACGTCGCGACCAGCGGCCAGGCGCCAAGCCCGCAGGCGACGCCGATGCAGGCGGTGAGCCAGATGGCGGCAGCCGTCGTCAGGCCGCGGATGCGCTTCCCCGCGGGATTGCGCAGGATCACCCCGGCTCCCAGAAATCCGATGCCGGTAATCACGCCCTGGATTGCGCGGCTTGCTGCTGAAGGATCGGTGGACGGGTGCTGGCTGACAAGAACCACAAGGGCGGACCCAAGCGCGACGATACTCATCGTGCGCACGCCCGTCGGTTTTCCATGAACTTCACGGTTTAATCCGACCGCTCCTCCGATGATGGTGGCGGCAGTCAGGCGAATCACGGCGTCGGGCCAATCGATCATGCAACTGACATACTCATCGGCCTGATCGAGATCAATCCTACAGTTCCGTGCGGCGAAACGCTCCGCCTCGTGGAACGGGTAGCGCATGCCGGTCATGCAGCGGGGCGGCTATCGCCTGTCACAGGGGAGATCCAGGAGGTAGCCGCCCGCCACACGAGCGCCGCATCATTGCAGGCTTGTTTGCCTTTCGGTCCGGCGCCACTCGTCATACAGACGCACAACTTCGGAAGCGGCTACACAGACCGCGGAGAGAACCGACTCATCCGGCCTCTCGGCGCCGCTGTGGCTGGGATCGAGCAGCACCGCCAATTGGAGGCACGCCGCGCGATGAGGCGCGCTTAAATTTTTCAAGACATAGGTCATCGCTGAAATTTCGCGCCTCCGCCTCTCGCTGAAGGGAACGCGGCCGAGAGGCGTGTACCGGACTTCAGGCTTCAAGTAGTTGATGGCGCGCACATTCGACAAAGAATTGATGCACGTCGTCAGCCGTTCCAGCGCTTCAGCCTCTTCATCGGTCAGCATCCGGTCCAATGCGGTCAGAAGCCGGCGAATCGAGCGGATGCGCACCGGCTCCGGCTTCGACGCGGCGTCTTCCAGGATGGCCCGCCGCACCTCCAGCGGCGTCAGGATTGTCCGCGCCCTGTGACGGGCGACGATCGGCGCTCCGGGCGGTGTCAGCACATCGCGCGTGAACGATGTGTGCTGCCGCCTATGTTGTGAAGGTCCCTCAGAAAGTTCCGCCGTAGCTGTCTTTTTCATTCGCTGCCCCCGCGTAGAAATGCTCACCCAAGATGACTCGCACAATAAGGAGACCGGCCTTCGGCCGGCTCACCACAAAAAGCAAAATCCGGCTCGGCCGGGTCTCCGATAGACCAGCGGCACGCATTGTCCGGCAGTTTTTCAAGCGCCGCTGCTCCATAGGTCGCGGATGGACCGGTCGTGGAGCGGCGCACAACAAGACCGCCTTCGGAACGCTCTTCTTTTTTTGCGTGCTCTCGAAGCGCCCTGAGGCTGATGCCGTTTCGCCGTAACACCGAGCGCAAGGCCTTTGGGTTGACGTCGAGGATGCGCGCGATGTCGCTCGTCCTTAGCGTCGCAAGCGCCTCCAGAATTTCGGTAAGCTCGCCAGCCGTCCACCGCCGCCTCGCGCCAGGCGAACCGGCGTCTCTGGGAGACAGGCGCGAAAGCGCGTCCATCGCGTGCGCATTGGGAGCGGCAAATGGGGTTTTCGTTCTGCCCGTCTGCTGTGGTGAGAGATTACACATCGAATCACGCCGTCTGTGGCTGTTTCGTCGAAATCGAGAAACACATTACACATAACGTGTAAAAATTTCCTAATGTTTGTTTCAAATGCCGTTTTTCCATTTTTGGCCGGCGCTGCGATCCGGGTGGAAAAAGAGAACCCCGGCGGAATCGGATGAGCGGTTCGAGAGCTGTCCAAATTGTCGCGCCGCGCCGCTTAGGCGCTTTTTGGCCTCTTCGTTATGTGTAATCCAATCGCGAAAACCTGTAGCTATCGTGTAGAAAGCTACACGTAAACGAGATTATGTGGTGTCTTCCGTGGATTCCTAGGATTGGATTACACGTAACGTGTAATATCCCGGCGCCAGTGGTTTGCGCTGTTCCCCTTTGGGGAAAGCTGGGCCTTGTCCTGCTCCGGAACTGGTGGAATAAACAGAAACCCTACACGTTCGGTGGATAGAGTGGGTTGGGGATACACAGGCAGCGAAGGCATCGGGCGTTGGTCATCACAATGCCCTGCGAATCAGTTTTGAAGGCGGTGCGTCTTCAATGGCTGGCTTTGTAGAAAGCTGTTACACAGGCCGTGTAGGATAGAGCGGGGAGAGATGAGAGACTGGACGGCCGACGAACTCAAATCGATAGCCGATCGCCTTCGGCGTTCCCGGATCACTGCCGGCTTCGAGCGCGCCAGCGATGCTGCGCGGCAGTTTAGCTGGAGCTACAGCCGCTACATGAATTACGAGAACGGCGAACGCGCCGTCCCGCCGAAACAGGCTATTCTGTTTGCATCTGCCTATGGAGTAACCGTTGATTATCTTTATTTTGGAAAAAGAGATGCTATAAAACATATTGAAGGGAGCCAAGCGATATCGTCAAGGATGGTTCGACGTGTCCCTTTGGTGGCGCTTGATAACATGTCTGAATTGCAACGGATTGCCGAGGGCCTAGAGCCCAACCAGACTGTCACAGTCCCGATATCGAGCCGGGAGGCGATTCCCGAGAGAGCTGTCTTTATCGAGATAAGAGATAAGTCGATGTCCGATCCTCGAGAGCCCGTCTCTTTCGAGCCGGGCGACAAGGCGCTGATCGAACTGGACGCCGCTCCATCGCCATCGGACTTCGTGCTGGCGCTCGTGCCGGAAGAGAAGACCGCCTTGTTCCGGCTCTACCGCGAGGTTGGCCGCGCCGACGACGGTTCCATTATTGTCGATCTGGTCCCGCTCAACCCGAATTTCAGGACGGTTCGCATTTCCAGGACCGGCCAGGGTCAAATCATCGGGGTCTGCCGCAGCATCCACCGCGTCTTCGACCTGACGGCCGCATCGCAAAGACCCCGCTAGTTGTGGCGTCTCGCAATCGCCTGCACCTTTTGCGGCGGGGCCTCATAGGCAACTGCGAGACATAAGCCGCGCCCGAGCGGTAATTCGGGGGCGGGACACTATGAGTAGCGGCCGGCCGATGCGGTTGGCATGAAAGCGCCTCGCGCGGCGCTCCTCCGGCCGGTTCGCCTCGGATGCGCGAAGTCTCCCAGCCGGCTCCAATCGGATTTCGCGTGCTGACCGGCTGAAATCCTTCCCGCACCGCAAATAATGAGCGCCGCCGCGGCGTCAGGCCCCGGACCAAACGAAGCATCCTTCTTAAGTTTAGCAATAGCGTGTTGCATTGCACCAACAAGTTTTCTAAGGTCTTAGGGCTTACTCAAAACCCCTTCGTTCTTACCCGGCGGGCGGTAACCAAGCCCGGCAATCACACGCTCCAGGACTCTTAAACCCATGAACCAAGTACTTTGGATCATCATCGCGTGCGGTGCGCTCTCCATAGTTTATGGCGCACTCACCACACGCTCACTGCTGGCGGCGAGCGCCGGCACTGCGCGCATGCAAGAAATTGCTGCGGCCATTCAAGAAGGCGCCTCAGCTTATCTGCAACGCCAATATACGACCATCGCCATCGTGGGCGTGGTGATTTTTGGCGTGCTTGCCTATCTCCTCTCGTTTACCGTCGCGATTGGGTTCCTGATCGGCGCCATTCTCTCCGGATCGGCGGGCTTTATCGGCATGCTTGTTTCGGTGCGAGCGAATGTGCGCACCACGCAAGCTTCGTCCGAGGGCCTTGGGCAAGGGCTTTCCATGGCGTTCAAGGCTGGGGCGGTGACAGGGCTTCTTGTCGCGGGCCTCGCGCTCCTTGGCGTCACGATCTATTATTCCGTGCTGACGCAGTATCTCGGCTACGCGCCCAATGACCGCCGCGTCGTCGACGCTCTCGTCGCGCTCGGCTTCGGCGCCTCGCTGATCTCGATCTTCGCCCGTCTCGGCGGCGGCATCTTCACCAAGGGCGCCGACGTTGGCGGCGACCTCGTCGGCAAGGTCGAGGCAGGCATCCCCGAGGACGATCCGCGCAATCCCGCAACGATCGCGGACAACGTCGGCGACAACGTCGGCGACTGTGCGGGCATGGCCGCCGACTTGTTCGAGACCTATGCCGTTACGGTCGTGGCCACGATGGTGCTTTCATCCATCTATTTCGCCTACGATCCCGATCTGCTTTCGCGCATGATGATCTTCCCGCTGGCCATCGGCGGCGCTTGCGTCGTGACCTCGATTCTCGGCACCTTCTTCGTTCGCCTCGGGTCGAGCAACTCGATCATGGGAGCGCTTTACAAGGGCTTCATCGCGACCGGCATCCTCTCGCTCATCGCGCTTTATCCTTTGACGGCCTACATCGTCGGCCTCGATACGACGCTGAAAGCCAACGGCACAGCCTTCACCGGTCTCGATCTGTTCTACTGTGGCATCGTCGGCCTCGTTGTGACGACCCTTATCGTGGTCATCACCGAGTACTATACGGGCACGGGCTACAGGCCGGTGAAGTCGATCGCGCAGGCGTCTGTGACAGGACACGGCACGAACGTGATCCAAGGGCTGGCGGTCTCGCTCGAATCGACTGCGCTTCCGGCTATCGTCATCATCGCAGGCATCCTGATCGCTTTTAATCTCGCCGGCCTGTACGGCATCGCGATTGCGGTTACGACGATGCTTGCGCTTGCAGGCATGGTGGTCGCGCTCGACGCTTTCGGCCCGGTCACGGACAACGCGGGCGGCATCGCTGAAATGGCTGATCTTCCCTCTTCGGTCCGCAAGACGACGGATGCGCTCGACGCAGTCGGCAACACAACCAAGGCGGTGACGAAGGGGTACGCCATCGGCTCGGCCGGTCTCGGCGCTCTCGTGCTGTTTGCAGCCTACACCGAGGATCTCCGCTACTTCAAGGAGCAGGCGCAACTCTCGACGACCCACTTCCAGTACTTCCGTGACGTTAATGTCGATTTCTCGCTGTCGAATCCGTACGTGGTGGTCGGCCTGCTGTTCGGCGGCCTTTTGCCATACCTGTTCGCGGCCATGGGCATGACCGCAGTTGGACGGGCGGCAAGTTCGATCGTCGAGGAGGTTCGCAGACAGTTCCGCGAAAAGCCCGGCATCATGAAAGGCACCGAGAAGCCGGACTACGGCAGGGCTGTCGACATGCTGACGAAGGCGGCCATCAAGGAGATGGTGATTCCTTCGATGCTGCCTGTGCTCTCTCCGATTTTCATCTACGTTGTGATCAGCTCTATCGCCGGGAAATCCGCAGGCTTTGCGGCGCTCGGCGCTATGCTTCTCGGCGTGATCGTGACCGGCCTGTTCGTCGCCATCTCAATGACGTCAGGCGGCGGCGCCTGGGATAACGCCAAGAAGTCCTTCGAGGACGGCTTCGTCGACAAGGACGGACGGCGCCACATGAAGGGCTCGGAAGCGCACAAGGCGTCCGTGACAGGCGACACCGTCGGCGATCCCTACAAGGATACCGCTGGCCCGGCCGTCAACCCGATGATCAAGATCACGAACATCGTGGCGCTCTTGATCCTCGCGGTTCTCGCGCACCAGTAAGGCGAGCCTTCGCTCGACAAGAAGATGAAGGGTGGCCGGGATTTTCCCGGCCATTTTTTATGGGCGCATTCCGCACTCTTACCCCGAAAGCGCAGCCTCCAGACGCCGCCAGGCCGCTTCATCGCCGGGGATGCCGAAGCGAAGCCATGACGGCTCGTCCGGAAAATGCCGCACCAGAATGCCGTTCCTTCCGAGTTCTTGGAGGAGCGACTTCGCTGACGGCTGCGCTGCCAGGCGAAACAGCGGTGTCCCGCCAACAAGCTGGCAGCCTGAGCGCATCAGGAGCTTGTCAAGCCGCCCGGCGTCTGCGGCGAGCCGAGCGCGGACCTCGGCCAGCCACGCATCGTCGGAAAGCGCCTTCGCGCCAATCGCCACAGCAGGCCCCGAAACCGCCCAGGGGCCGAGCATGCTGCGAAGCCGCCGCGAAATCGTCCTCTCCGCGATTGCAAAGCCAAGACGAAGGCCCGCCAGCCCATACATTTTGCCGAAGGATCGCAAAACGACTGTCGCCGGTGGAAGCCGCGGGACGATGCTTTGCGAAGGCTCCATGACATCCATGAATGCTTCATCCACGATCAACAGACCGCCTCGCGCCGCAAGCGCCAGCGCCGCTTGCGCAAGCTCGCCCGGCGGGATCACGCGTCCGGTGGGATTGTTGGGATTGACGGCGACGGCCACGTCCGCCGCCTGAGCCTCGGCAAGAGTTCGAACCTCGCAAACATGATGGCCCTCTCGTTTCCAGGCGATGGCGTGCTCGGCGTAGGTGGGGCTCAGGATCGCAACGCGGCTTCGCGCCACGAGACGCGGAAGGATCTGAATGAGCGCCTGCGTTCCGGGGGCTGCGGCGACGCCTTCCGGATCGGCCGCGCCGTAGCGTCTCGCCGCCGCCCGCTTCAGCTCCCATTCCTCGCATCGAAGCGAAAGGCGCGCCCAGATCTCCGGCGGAAGCGCCGGCAGCGGATAGGGGATCGGATTGATGCCCGTCGACAGATCGATCCACGGCTCGGGCGCGAAAGGATAACGCAGGCGGGCCTCGTCTATGGCGCCGCCATGAGCTATAGGTGCCTCGTCCTCCGTCATCGCGCGTCCACGCGCCGCCCTGCTGCCCGAAATCATGTTCGCCACGCTTGCACTCACATCGCTGTCGATCGAGGCCGCCGCCGGCTACCCGCAAGGACTGTTCCGCGCCGTTGGGCATCCGGTGACCTGGATCGGCGCCCTTTTAGCATGGTGCGAGCGCCGCTGGAACGGCGCTCGCCTCACCTTTGCGCGACGGAAGGCGAACGGCATCGCCGCTCTGCTCGTCACGCTGGCCGTGACATTGTCTGTCAGCGGGGCGCTTACCCGCCTCGCTGGCGTGCTTCCGCCGCTGGTTTCCTTGGCCGTGACGGGCCTCTTCGCCAGCACGCTGCTCGCGCAGCGAAGCCTCGCCGATCACGTGCGCGCCGTCGCGGACGGGTTGGACAGGGGAGGGCTCGAAGCGGGCCGGAATGCCGTTTCGCTTATCGTCGGGCGCGACAAGGACAGCCTCGATGCCGCGGGCGTAGGCCGGGCGGCCATCGAAAGCCTGGCGGAGAATTTTTCCGACGGTGTCGCCGCCCCGGTATTCTGGCTCACCGTCGCGGGCCTGCCCGGAGCCGCGGCCTACAAGGCCATCAACACGGCGGACAGCATGATCGGCCACAAATCGGAGCGCTATCTCGCCTTCGGCTGGGCCGCCGCGCGCCTTGACGACCTCGTCAATCTCCCCGCATCCCGGCTTGCCGCTTTCTGGCTCGTTCTCGCAGCGTTGTTGATGCCAAAAGCCTCGGCGAAGGGCGCGCTGCAAGCGATATGCCGCGACGCCAGCCGCCATCGCTCCCCGAACGCCGGATGGCCCGAGGCGGCGATGGCGGGCGCGCTCGGGCTGAGGCTGGGCGGATGCCGGATCTATGCGGCCAAAGTTGTCGAGGACCATTGGATGGGGGACGGCCGCGCCGATGTCTCCTCCACAGATATAAAGTATGCGCTGAGGCTTTATCGCTTCGCCTGCCTGATTCAAGCGGCGGCGCTGGCCGCGATCGCCGCCGTCAGCCTTGCTTTATGAATGGCTCGCTCGCCAGGGCAAGCAGCGCCTCGCAGTCGATATGTTGCTCCAGATGGGACGCGAGGCGGTCGAGGGTTTCTTCCACCGAGGCCTCGTAGGCAAGGCCGGACGGCGCTGCGCCGAGCCGTTCGAGCCAAACCGCTCGCTGGCGGTCGTCGGCGAAAAGCCCGTGAACGTAGCACCCCATCACCCGGCCGCAAGCGCTGACGGCCCCTTCGTCCCGCCCGTCCGCGAAACGGAGCAGCGGCCTTGCCCGGTCCGGACCCGATGTTCGCCCCACATGCATTTCATACCCGCTGAAGGGCGCGCCGCGCTCCACGCAAGCTCCGTGGGCCTCGCTGAGCGTCTTGCTTCCGCCAAGAACGGTTTCGGCATCGAGAAAACCGAGCCCTTCGACCGAGCATGCGGGGCCTTCGAGCCCCTCGGGGTCGCTGATGCGCCGTCCCAGCATCTGATATCCGCCGCACAGGCCGAGCACGAGGCCGCCCCGCCGCACATGGGCCTTGATGTCGATGTCCCAGCCCGTAGAGCGAAGCGCTGCGAGGTCGGCGATTGTGGCCTTGGAGCCGGGAAGGATCACCAGACGGGCGTCGCCGGGGATCGGCATGCCGGGCTTAAGGAATTGAAGCTCGATCTCCGGCTCCAGCCTCAGCGGGTCGAGGTCGTCGAAGTTGGAGATGCGCGGATAGGCGAGCGCCACGGCCAGCGGCTTGCCATTCCGGCCTTTCGGGCGCTCGCCGGACAGGCCGAGCGCGTCCTCGGCCGGAAGGCGGCTCGCTTCGGCAAAATAGGGCACAAGCCCGAGAGGACGCCATCCCGTGCGGCCCGCGATCGTTTCCATGCCTGCCGCGAAGAGGCGAGGATCGCCGCGAAACTTGTTGACGATGAATCCCCTCACAAGCGCGGCGTCCTCCGGGTCCGCCACGGCCTTCGTCCCAACGAGGCTCGCGATGACGCCGCCGCGGTCGATATCGCCGATAAGAACCACGCCGATGCCAGCCGCCCGCGCGAAGCCGAAATTGGCGATGTCGTTCTTGCGCAGGTTCGTCTCCGCCGCCGACCCGGCGCCCTCCACGAGCACGAGATCGGCCTCCGAAGCCAGGCGCTGAAAACTGTCTAGCACCGCTCCAAGCAGCTTCGGCTTCAGCGATTGATACTCGGCGGCCTTCGCGCTGCCAATGACCTTGCCTTGAACCACGATCTGAGAGCCAATTTCGCTTTGCGGCTTCAGCAGCACCGGGTTCATGTGAACGCTTGGCGGAACGCCCGCGGCGCGAGCCTGCAACGCCTGCGCGCGCCCGATCTCGCCGCCATCGGGCGTGACCGCGGCATTGTTCGACATGTTCTGCGGCTTGAAGGGGCGGACCTTGAGGCCACGCCGGTGAAAGACGCGGGCGAGCCCCGCGACAAGGAGCGACTTGCCGACATCGGAGCCAGTGCCCGCGAGCATGATGGCGCGCATGAGGTTCAGTACCCAGAACCGTTGATCGGGAAAACGCCGCAACCCCTCACCCGGCGACCGGCAAAGCCGGCCGCCACCCTCTCCCGCAAGGGGAGAGGGTCATTCAGTGCGTCCCTTCTCCCCTTGCGGGAGAAGGACAGGATGAGGGGGTATGGGAAGTGTCGCATGAGTCCTGCTTTGGCGACAGTGAGTAACTTAGTACTCGATTCCGGGCTGCGCTTTCACGCCCGCCGCGAAGTGGTGCTTCACCTGTATCATCTCCGTGACGAGATCGGCGGCCTCGACCAGCTCGGGCTTCGCGTTCCTCCCCGTAACAACAATATGCAGGCCCGGCCGCCGCGACCGGAGCTTTTCCACCACCGCTTGGGCGTCGAGGTGATCGTAGCGCAGCGAGATGTTCAGTTCGTCGAGGATCAAAAGCTGGATCGAGCTGTCTTCCATGAGTTCGACGGCTTTCGACCAAGCCCGCTCGGCAGCCGCCACATCGCGCGCGCGGTCCTGCGTCTCCCAGGTGAACCCTTCGCCCAGCGCATGCCACACCACCTGATCGCCGAATTTCTGGACGGCGGCGCGCTCTCCTGTGTCCCACGCGCCCTTGCCGAACTGCACGACGCCCGCGCGAAGTCCGCGGCCAAGCGCCCGCAGCAGCAGCCCGAACGCTGCCGTGGACTTGCCCTTGCCTTTTCCGGTGTGAACGATCAGGAGGCCCTTTTCGGCGGTTTTGGCTGCGACTTCCGCATCCTGAGCCGCTTTGCGCTTCTCCATCTTCGCTTTGTGCCGCGCTTCGTCTTCCGGGCTGGTGGCCATCGCTGACTGTTCTCCTGTGGGCGCCTTGAAGTCCATATAAAACGGCGACCTGCCAGCACCCGCTGCTTTGCGCCCGATAAAATTTGACAGAACGGTGGCCGGATGGCTAACTCAGTTTCTGACGGCGCGCCGCAAGGCGCATCATCAGGGAATCCGGTAAGGCTTTGCGCCTGAAGCCGGAGCTGCCCCCGCAACTGTATGCGGAGAGCGTCAACCGCGCAACGCCACTGGCCGAAGGGCTGGGAAGGCTGGTTGAGGCGACGATCCGCGAGCCAGGAGACCTGCCGTCTTAACGCAACTCGAAACGCCGCCGGCGGGGCGGCAAGGGGAATACCTAATGAACGCGCATTCAGCCGCCGCTTCCATCGCCAAGACCGGAGCGCGCACAGAGACGTTGACCGCCGCTGTGGTTGCTTTCGTCGTCGGTTCGATCATTCTGTTCGCGGTCGGCTTCGCTCATCCCGCGACGCTGCATAATGCGGCGCATGACACGAGACACGGTCTCAGCTTCCCCTGCCATTAGACCACAGCCATGATCAATCGCGTCCTCGCGGTCGGCCTTCTGGCCGGACTGCTGGCTGGGCTCGTTATTGCTGTGCTTCAGCATTATACGACGACGCCTCTCATCATCGCGGCGGAAGTGTACGAGAAATCCGGCGCCGCGCCCGGCAAGGAGGCGTCTCTTCTGGAACGCGCCTCGTTCGCGCCTGCTGAGGCTCACGCCCAGGGTCTCGTCCATTTCGCTCATGAAGGCCACGACCACGCTGGCCACGATCATGGCGGCGCCTCCTCCGAAAGCGTCTGGTCGCCCAAGGACGGGCTGGAGCGGACTTTATATACCGCGCTTGCGACAGTCGGCGCGGCGGTCGGCTGCGCCATGCTGCTGCTGGCGGGGATGCTCGCTTCGGGCGAAGAAATCGACGCAAATCGCGCCATCGCCTGGGGCGCGGCGGCCTTCTTCACGGCGGGCCTTGCGCCCGCGGCCGGTCTCGCTCCGGATTTGCCGGGCAGCGCGGCTGCCGATCTCCTCTACCGCCAAAGCTGGTGGGTCGGAACGGCGATCCTGACAGCCGTCTCCTTGTGGCTGTTCCTGCTGAGAGGCGGCCTGTGGCCCCGCGTTATTGCGGTTCTCCTCCTCCTTCTTCCGCACGCCGCTGGCGCGCCGCATCCGCTCTCGTTCGAAAGCAAGGTCCCAGCAGAGCTTGCGGCTCAGTTCGCAGCGATGTCGCTCATGTTGCAGGCCGCCTTGTGGATTGTCACCGGCTTCGCCGTTGGCGCGTTATGGCCGCGGTTCGGGCGGGAGGCGGCTTAACGGAAACCAAGAGCGGGCCGCTGAAAAGGCTTTAGAACCCGGCTCCATCCCTCGACAGGCTCGGGATGAGGCCGAGTGTGATCAAGGGTCAGCCCTCATGGTGAGCTTGTCGAACCAAGGGCGACATCGCTGTTTTGGCAGCCTGAAAAGACTTAATTGCCTGCGCAGAAAGAGACGGCATGAGCCGGCAACGCGTTACAGTCTTCGTCTGTGTCTCATGCCGTGCGGCCAACGATGGCGGCGACAGCACTTTCGAGAAGCCAGGTGAAGCGCTGGCTCCCGCCCTGGAGGCCCATCTGCGCGACGCGGGCGCGACAGACATCGACGTGCAGCCGGTCGATTGCCTTGCCGTGTGCAAGCGTCCTTGTACCGTCGCCTTCGCTGGGGAAAACAAATGGACCTACATCGTCGGCGACATCGACGCCGAGGCCCACACAGCCGAGATTGCGGCGGCGGCTCAAAGCTTCGCAGCGTCGGAGAACGGCATTATTCCCTGGAAGGAGCGGCCGCTCTCCTTTCGCAAAGGGGTGGTCGCCCGCGTTCCGCCCCAAACCTACCGCTTCACCGGGAGTGCTGAATGAGCCTGCTCAAGACGCCTTGCACCATCGTCACCGGCTTCCTCGGAGCAGGCAAAACCACGCTCGTCCGTCATGTGATCGAACGCGCAGGCGCACGCCTCGCCGTGATCGTCAACGAGTTTGGCGATGTGGGCATCGACGGAGAACTCTTGAGGGGATGCGGCGTCGAGACCTGCCCGGAAGACCGCATCGTCGAGTTGGCGAATGGCTGCCTGTGCTGCACGGTCGCCGACGATTTCGTGCCCGCGCTGACAGCGATCCTGACGCACCCGTCGCCGCCGGAGCACATCCTGATCGAAACGTCGGGCCTTGCGCTGCCGAAGCCGCTGCTGCAGGCCTTCAACTGGCCGGAGATCGCGTCGCGCGTCACGGTCGACGGGGTTATCGCCGTCATAGATGGCCCTGCCGTCGCCGATGGCCGCTTCGTCACTGATCCTGAGGCGCTTTCCCGGCAACGCTCCGAGGACAGTTCTCTCGATCACGACAATCCGCTGGAGGAGGTCTACGAAGACCAGCTTCTTTGCGCTGACCTGATCGTGCTCAACAAGATCGACCTCATGAGCCGTGCCGACCGCGCGCGCGTGGGCGAGGCGATCCGGGCGACGGCCCCGCGCGCGGTGAAAGTGGTCGAGGCCGCCAACGGGCAACTCGACCCCGCCATCCTGCTCGGCCTCGGCGCAGCGGCGGAGGCCGACATCGCGCAGCGGCCCTCCCACCACGATTCGGCGACGGACCACGACCACGACGACTTCGAAAGCTTCGTCATCGACGTGCCGCCGCTGTCGTCGCCCGGCGAACTCATCGAGAAGGTCGCGCAGGCCACAGCCGCGCATGACATTCTGCGGATCAAGGGCTTCGCCGAGGTGAAAGGCAAGCCGATGCGTCTTCTCGTGCAAGCCGTGGGCGCGCGCATCCAGCATCAGTTCGACCGCCCGTGGAAGCCTGGAGAGACGCGCGCCGGCCGCCTCGTCGTGATTGGCGAGAAGGGGCTCGACGCCGACGCCATCCGCCGCGCCATCGGGGGCTAGGACTTATGCGCTGCCGGTATTCCCCGTCATCCTGTCCTTCTCCCGGTCGAACTCGCCTTGGCGAGTTCGACCGGGAGAGGGTGAGGGGCTCTGATCTCTCTCGGACCTGTGAACTCGGGGAACTAGCGGCACATGCATCTGCTCGCCATCCCTTCCACATCGCTCGACGAGACGGACGCCGCCGTCGATCTTGGCCAGACGCCGGGCGACATCATGGCGCTTTCGTTCAGCGACAGCGATCTCTCCGCCCTCGCGGCGGCCTGGAGGGCGAGCCCGGAAAAGCTTCCGAGCCTCCGGCTGGCGAGCCTCAAGGCGCTGCGCCATCCCATGTCCGTGGACCTCTACGCCAACGCTGCTTCCGGCGCGCGGCTGATTATCGTGCGCTGTCTCGGCGGCCTCGATTATTGGCGCTATGGCTTCGAAAGGCTCGCGGAGATTGCGCGCCGGAAGGGGACGCTGCTGGCGGCGCTGCCCGGAGACGGCCAGCCGGACCCGCGGCTTGCGGAGATTTCCACCGCGCCCGATGTGGCTGTCGCCTCGTTCGACCGCTATTTCCGCGAGGGCGGCCCCGAAAATCTGGGGCAAGCCTTGCGCCTCGCCGCCAATCTTCTGGGCGCGAGCTTTGAGGTTCTGCCGCCCAAGCCGATGCCCCCGGTTTTGGGACTGCTTCCGGCGGCGGGAACCGTGCCTGTCGATGAACTCGCGGCGGAAACAGACACGCGCCCGGCGGCCCTTGTCGTGGGCTACCGGTCGAGCGTCATCGCGGCGGACGACAAGCCTTTGCGCGCCCTGATGCAGGCTTTGGCCGCGGAGGGCCTCGGGCCTCTGGGCATCGCGGTCACGAGCCTCAAAGACCCCGATGCGATCCCGATGGTGGAGCAGCTGATCGAGGCGCGAAAGCCCGCAATAATCGTAAACGCCACCGCTTTTTCCGCCTTGCGCGAGGACAACACTTCGGTGCTGGACCTCGCGGACGTCCCGGTCCTGCAGGTTGCGCTTGCGGGCGCGCGATTTGAGGCCTGGAAGCCATCGGCGCGCGGGCTTGGCCCCTCCGATCTTGCCATGAACGTCGTCCTGCCCGAAGTTGAGGGGCGAATTTTCACGCGCGCGGTTTCCTTCAAGGCCGACGCGGTCTTCGATCCCAGGTTTGAGCACGCCGAGACGCGGCACGAGCCAGCGCCGGATCGCGTTTCCTACGTCGCAAAGCTCGCCGCCGCCTGGGTGCGGCTTGGCCGGAAGCCGCGCGACAGCCGGAGCCTCGCGCTTGTGCTTTCGGACTATCCTGCCCGCGGCGGCAGGAACGGTTACGCCGTTGGCCTCGATTCCTTTGAGAGCGTCCGCGAGATCCTGAAGTTGCTGCACGAAGAGGGTTACGATGCGGGCGGCGGAGGATTGGACCGCTGCCGCTCTGGTTAGCTCGTTTGGGCTCGGTCAAGGGGCGGAACCCCTCACCCTGTCCCTCTCCCGCAAGGGGAGAGGGGACGCACGGAATAACCCTCTCCCCTTGCGGGAGAGGGTGGCGGCCGGCCTCGCCGGGCGCCGGGTGAGGGGTACATCTGGCGGAGTGGACACCATCGAATTTCCGCTGGAAGACTACCGCGCCCTCCTCGCAAGCCTGCCTGACGCCGTGCAAAAAACGCTGGCTGAAACGTGGGGTGAGCCGGAAGACGATCCTGCTTTTTCGGATGGCTGTTTTCGTTTCCCGGTACTGCGGGCCGGAAAGGTCAGCGTTCTCTTTCAGCCGGATCGCGGCGCTCCCGGCGCACGCAGACAGGGCTATCACGATGTGACCTGTCCACCGCGTCACGGCTATGTAGCTCTTTATGCGTGGCTCAGGGAGCGCGAGCGCATCGACGCCATGATCCATCTTGGAACCCACGGCACGCTCGAATGGCTGCCCGGCAAGGCGCTGGCGCTCTCCGCAGCCTGCTTCCCCGAAGCCGTTCTCGGCCCCATCCCCGTCATCTATCCCTTCATCGTGAACAATCCGGGCGAAGCCGTGCATGCCAAGCGGCGGCTCAGCGCCGTCGCGGTCGGGCATCTGACGCCGCCGCTCACCAAGGCCGGCCTGCATGGCGACATGGCCGAGCTTGAAGGGCTGATGGAGGAGTATGCCGAGGCCGAGGGCGTCGACAGGCGCCGGGCGAACCTGCTTGAAAGCGAGATCCTGGATCGTGCGTGGCAGTCCGGGCTAGCGAAGGATTGCGGGGTCAATCGCGATGAGCCGGCGCGGGACGCAATCGCCAAGCTCGACGCCCAGCTTTGCGACATCAAGGAACTCGCCATTCGCGACCGGCTTCACGTTTTCGGCGCGCACCCGATGCGGAGAGCCACGCGGCCTTGACGGACGCAATAGGCAAGGCGGCCGGGCTCGACGCATCCGAAGCGGAGCGCATCGGCGATTTGATATCGCAGTGCGCCTCCTCGGAACGCAGCGCCCTTCTTGCCGCGCTCGACGGACGCCGCGTGGCGCCTGGGCCTTCAGGCGCGCCCACCAGGGGCAGGATCGACGTTCTCCCCACAGGCCGCAATCTCACGACCATCGATCCGCGCTCGATTCCGACCCGCACGGCGGCGGCCATCGGCGCGCGCGCCGCGGACGAGGTCATCCGCCGTCATCTTCAGGATCACGGGGACTATCCGAAGTCGGTGGTTCTCGATCTCTGGGCTTCGGCGACGCTTCGAACGGGCGGAGACGATCTGGCCCAGGCGCTCGCGTATCTGGGCGTGAAGCCGGTCTGGGACTTGGCGGCCAATCGCGTGACGGGGGTGGAGGTCATCCCCTTGGCCAGGCTCGACCGGCCGAGGATCGACGTGACGCTGCGCATCTCGGGGCTTTTCCGCGACATCTTCGAAAGCCAGATGCTGCTTTTCGCGTCGGCGGTGCGCCTCGTCGCGGGGCTTGACGAAGAGGCGGAGTGGAATCCGCTTGCGGAGGCCCGCCGCCGCGACGAAGGAGGCGAGCGGATATTCGGCGGCGCGCCCGGCGTTTACGGCGCCGGAGCCGCAAGCCTTACGCTCGATGGGGCCTGGACAGTCCGCGACGAGATCGGCGCCGCCTATCTGGCCGCCTCAAGCCAAGCCTATGACGGCGGCGGCGATGGCGTTCCCGCCGCGCAGGCGTTCGAGGCGCGCGTGGCCCAGGCAGACGCGCTGATCCACACGCAGGACGACCGCGAGCGCGACATCCTGGACGGCGACGGCGTCGCCGACTTCGCGGGCGGCTTCGCGGCTGCTGCGGCCTCGCTTGGCGGCGCTCCCGCTCTCTATCATCTCGACACGAGCAAGCCGGAAACGCCCGCCGCGCGGACGTTTCACGAGGAGGTCGCGCGGATCGTGCGCGGCAGACTCACCAATCCGCGCTGGAAGACGGGCATGCTCAAGCACGGCCATAGCGGCGTCGCCGAAATCGCCCAGGCCGTCGACGCGCTTTTTGCCTTCGCGGCGGCGGCTGACGCCGTGCCGAGCCACCTTTTCGATGCAACCCACGATTCCTTGTTCGGCGACGAGGCCTTTGCAAAAGCGATGCAGGACGCCAATCCGGCAGCGGCCGAGGCGATGGCGCGCCGGATGCTGGAGGCCCTGAGCCGGGGGCTGTGGAGGCCCCGGCGCAATGCCGTGCAGCAGGAGCTGAGCGGCTTCGCGTGCAAGCCGCCGCAAGAGCATCCTTGTTTGCAAGCCCCTTCCATTTTGACGAACGGAGCAGACCCTTATGCCTGAACCTCGGGAGTATATTCGCGACGGCGCAGAGATATACCGCCGCTCCTTCGCCATCATCCGGGCCGAGGCCGAGCTGTCGCGCTTTCGCGGCATCGAGGAAAAGGTTGTCGTCCGCATCATCCACGCCTGCGGCATGGTGGACATTGCGGAGGACGTCGAGATCTCGCCCGGTTTTGGGGAAAAGGCCCGCGCCGCCTTGCTGGCTGGAGCGCCGATCCTCTGCGACGCCAAAATGGTCGCCCAAGGCATAACCCGCAGCCGCCTGCCCGCCAATAATAAGGTGATCTGCACCCTGGACGATCCCGCTGCCCCCGAGCTCGCCCGCAGGATGGGCAATACGCGCTCCGCCGCCGCGATGACTTTGTGGGAGCCTTGGCTTGCGGGTTCGGTCGTCGCCATCGGCAACGCTCCCACATCGCTGTTCAGGCTGCTTGAAATGCTCGATGAAGGGATGCCGGCTCCCGCCGCCGTGATCGGGACGCCGGTCGGCTTCGTGGGCGCAGCCGAGTCGAAAGTCGCGCTTGCCGCCGACCGGCGCATCCCGTCTTTGATCGTGCGCGGACGGAAAGGCGGCAGCGCCATGGCGGTTGCGGCGGTCAACGCGCTTGCGAGCGAAAACGAATGAGCGCCCTCGATACGATCATGAAGCCCGCCAAGCCGGGCATGCTGTATGGCATCGGCGTCGGCCCCGGAGATGCGGGCCTGATGACGCTTCGGGCCGCCGGGTTGATCCAGACGGCCGATGTGATTTCTTATTTCGCGAAGAAGGGCTCGCCCAGCACCGCGCGCCAGATCGCCGCCCCGCTTATCGCGGCCGGACGGACTGAATTGCCGCTCTATTATCCCGTCACCACCGAATTTCCCGTCGACGATCCGCGCTACAAAACGCAGGTCCGCGACTTCTATGAGGAGGCTTCGGCTTCGATCGCCGCGCTGCTCAAGGAGGGCTGGTCCGTCGGTCTGCTGGCCGAAGGCGACCCGTTCTTCTACGGCTCGTTCATGCATATGTGGCGGCGTCTCGCCGACGATTTTCCCATCGAGATCGTGCCGGGCGTGAACGGCATTTCGGGCTGTTGCAGCCGCGCGAATGCGCCCATCACCTGGGGCGACGACGTTCTGACCGTTCTGCCGGGGACGCTCGAAGAGGCCGTTCTTGCGCGCCGCCTTCGCGAGACCGACGCGGCCGTCATCATGAAGGTCGGGCGCAACCTTGGGAAGGTGCGCCGCGCCGTGACCGCCGCAGGCCTGCTCGACCGCGCGATCTATGTCGAGCGCGGCACGATGGCAGGCGAAAAAATCGCGCGCCTCGCGGACATGGACGCGGAATCCGCCCCCTACTTCTCCATGATCCTCATTCCGGGCCAGGGGAGGCGGCTGTGAGCGGCAGTTTGACGATCGTCGGCCTCGGGCCTGGCGCGGCGGACCTCATCACCCCCGCCGCAAGCCACGCCCTTTCCGAGGCGACCGACCTCGTCGGCTACGGCCCCTATCTCGACCGCATCCCCGGCGTCTCGCGGGGCCAGAAGCGTCACGCATCGGACAACCGGGTCGAGCTGGATCGCGCGCGCCACGCTCTTGCGCTCGCCGCCGAAGGGCGCCGCGTCGCCGTCGTCTCGGGCGGCGATCCCGGCGTCTTCGCGATGGCGGCGGCGGTGTTCGAGGCTGTCGAGGCAGGCGAAGCGGCATGGCGTGATCTCGATATCCGCGTCGAGCCGGGGGTAACGGCCATGCTGGCGGCGGCTGCCAGCGCAGGCGCGCCGCTGGGCGCTGATTTCTGCGCCATATCGCTCTCGGACAATCTCAAATCCTGGGCGACCATCGAGCGGCGCCTCAAGGCGGCGGCCGAAGGCGATTTTGTCGTCGCGCTTTACAATCCCGCCTCCCGCGCCCGGCCCCATCAGCTTGCAACGGCGCTGGCGCTGTTGAGGCGGTTGAAAGGCGGCGAGACGGTGGTCCTGTTCGTGAGGGCCGCCGGAACGAGCGACGTTCGGGTGACGATCACAACACTCGCCGGGGCCGACGCCTCATCGGCGGATATGCGCACGCTCGTGATTGTCGGCTCGCGCAGCACGCGGCTCATTCGCCGGGAAGGCCGCTCTCCGTGGGTCTACACCCCTCGCAGCGAAGAGGAGCTTCCGTGATGGCGAAGCTGCGATTCGAGCCAGCGCATCGCCTCCGCCGCGTTTGTGACGCTGTGACCTGCGGGTTTCTCCGGGCGTTCGATCATCACGACAGGCAGGCCGAGCTGGCGCGCGGCCTCGATCTTGCCGTAGGTGGCGGCGCCGCCCGAATTTTTCGAAACGACGATCTCGACTTGCCGCTCCGCGAACAGCCGAAGCTCCGCCGCGGTGTAGAACGGGCCGCGACCGTAGATGAAGGCGATGCGGGGAGGCAGCGGCGCGTCGCCGGGGTGGTCGATCACGCGCGCGATGTAGGCGTGCTGCGGCGCCGAGGCGAAGGCCGGAAGCTCCAGCCGCCCTGTCGCAAGAAAGACGGTCCTGGGAGCAACGCCCAGCGCTTCGGCCGCCGCTTCGGGGCTTGGGACCTCGATCCAACGGTCGCCGCTTTCGCGCTTCCAGGCCGGGCGGCTCAGGCTGAGGAGTTCGATGCCCGCTGCCGCTGCGGCTTTCACGGCGTTTGCCGATATGCGGGCGGCAAACGGGTGCGTGGCGTCCACGAGCGCGCCTATGGCTTCCGTTTTGAGCCAGGCGGTCAGCCCTTCCCATCCTCCAAAACCGCCAATGCGGCAGGGGATCGGCGAGGCGGCCGGAGACGCGGTGCGCCCGGCAAGGGACAGCGTGGGCTCGAAGCGCTTGTCCTTGGCGATGATTTTGGCGAGCGCTGAGGCTTCTGTTGTGCCGCCCAGAATGAGAACACGCATAGTCAGGTCCGGTTATGGAAGTCAGCAAAGAAAGCACGACAAGCCGTTGGCTGTCCATCGTCGGCATCGGCCAGGATGGCGTTGAAGGGCTGTCGCCGAGGGCGTGCAGCCTGATCTCGTCTGCGGAGCTTGTCGTGGGCGGGGCGCGCCACCTTGAGCTTGCGAAAACGCTCATCAGGGGCGACCGCCTCGCTTGGCCAAGCCCGCTGCATGAAGCCTTTCCCGCGATCCTCGCCCGGCGCGGCCGGCCCGTGACAGTGCTCGCCAGCGGCGATCCGTTCAATTTCGGCGTCGGCAAGCAGATTGCCGCTCTGGTTCCGGCGGATGAAATGATCTGCGTCCCCCAGCCCTCGGCATTCAGCCTTGCTGCGGCGCGGATGGGTTGGCCGCTGCAGGATGTGGCGGCGATCTCGCTGCACGGACGGGCGATCGAGGGGCTGATCCGTTATCTGCAGCCGGGCGCGCGCATTCTCGCGCTGTCCTGGGACGGCTCCACGCCTGCGAAGGTAGCCGGTCTGTTGGCCGCGCGGGGATTTGGCGGCTCCTCCATTACGGTGCTCGAAGAGCTCAGCGGCCCCGCCGAGCGCATCACCACGGGACGCGCGGACAGTTTCGCCCTCGATCGTTTCAGCGCGCTGAACACGCTGGCCATCGAGGTAGCCACGGGGCCTCAAAGCAGGACCGTCGGGCTGGCTCCCGGCCTTGACGACGACGTTTACGAAAGCGACGGGCAACTGACCAAGCGCGACGTGCGGGCCGTCACCATCGCCGCGCTCGCGCCCCGGCAGGGCGAACTGTTGTGGGACATCGGCCTCGGCTCTGGGGCGGTGGCCATCGAGTGGCTGCTTTGCCATCCCTCGCTGCGCGCCATTGGCATCGAGGAGCGGGAGGATCGGGCCGCGCGCGCCCTGCGCAATGCGCTCGCGCTTGGCGTTCCAGACCTTGAGATCGTGACCGGCCACGCGCCCGAAGCGCTGGCCGCGCTCGCGCCGCCTGACGCGGTTTTTATCGGCGGCGGCCTGACCGACAAGGGAGTTTTCGATGCGGCCTGGGCGGCGCTTCGGCCCGGCGCGCGGATTGTCGCCAACGCCGTCACGCTCCAAAGCGAGGCTCTCCTGAAAGAATGCTTCCACCGGCATGGCGGCGAACTTGTGCGGATCGAGATCATGAAGGCCGGAAAAATCGGCGGTTTTCACGGCTGGCGGCCGGCCATGCCCGTGACGCAATGGCGGGCGGTGAAGCCATGATCGTCGCTGGGATAGGATGCCGCCGCAACGCGACGGCTGAAGCCATCGAAGCCAGCATCGAGGCTGCGCTCGCCGTCTGCCAGCTCGGTCGTTCCGAGATTGCTGCGCTCGCGACCGCGGTTGATAAGGGCGGCGAGCCCGGTTTGCTGGCGGCGGCGGGCCGCCTCGCGCTGAAGGTCGTCCTTGTCGAAGAGGCGGACATGGCTCTCGTGGCAGGGCGCGCGTTCACACTGTCTCAGCGCGTTCTCGAACTCAAGGGCGTGCCGTCTGTCGCGGAAACGGCCGCGCTCGCCGCAGCGGGTCCCGGCTCACGGCTGCTCGCGCCCCGCGTCTCGAACAGAGAGGCTTCGTGCGCCATCGCGATTGGAGAGGATGAATGACTGTCCATTTTATCGGCGCGGGGCCGGGCGCTCCGGACCTCATCACCGTCCGGGGACGCGACTTGATCGCGCGTTGCCCGGTTTGCCTTTATGCCGGTTCGCTGGTGCCGAAAGCGATCCTCGATTACTGCCCGCCCGGCGCGCGCATCGTCGACACGGCTCCGATGTCTCTCGACGAAATCATCGGTGAATGCGCCGCGGCGACGGAGGCAGGCGCGGATGTGGCGCGGCTTCATTCGGGCGACCTGTCGGTCTGGAGCGCGCTCGGCGAGCAGGGCCGCCGCCTTGAGTCCGCAGGAATTCCCTACACCGTAACGCCCGGTGTGCCGGCCTTCGCTGCCGCTGCTGCCGCGCTTCGCCGCGAGCTGACGCTGCCGGAGGTCACACAGTCGGTCGTCCTCACCCGAACGCCGGGCCGCGCCTCCGCGATGCCGCTTTCTGAGACGCTCTCGGCCTTCGCCGCAACCCGCGCCACGCTCGCCATCCACCTTTCCATCCACGTTCTTGAAAAAACGGTGTCCGAGCTTCTGCCCGCCTACGGCCCCGGCTGCCCATCCGCTGTCGTTTATCGGGCAAGCTGGCCTGAGGAGACGATCATCCGCGCGCCGCTTGGCGAACTCGTCGAAAGGGTTGCGGCTGCGGGCGCGATAGAGCGAACCGCGTTGATTCTCGTGGGACCGGCCTTGGGAGCCGAGGATTTCCGCGAGAGCGCGCTGTACGACGCGGGCTATCAACGCCGATTCAGGGGAAGGCCCGAATGAGCGGCTTTGGCTTCGGTGCGCCCGGCAAGTCCGCCAGCGCGGTCGAACACAACGATATCGAGGGCGATATCGGAGCCGCCAAGAACGCGCGCGGCGGTTTGCCATGCCGCTTCCGCGACGAGATCCCCGAGCTGGGCTGCAATTGGCCCGCCGGCTTTCCTGGCCAGTTCCAGCACGAGTTGCGCCGTGTTCGCCTCCCGGGCCTGCTCGCGAAGATCGTCCGGCGCATTGATGCGCTCAAGAAGCCCGGCCAGCCATTCATTATCGACGCGCCCGCGCTTGGAATGGAGGTCGAGCAGACCCTGCCCGAGCTTTGTCATCTTTGCGAAACCGCCTGCGATGGTGACGCGCGGAACCGGATGCGTTTTCACATATTTGAGCATGCCACCGACGAAATCGCCCATTTCGATGAGGGCGCCCTCCGGCAGTCCGTAAATCCGCTGGACGGCGGCTTCCGAGGTCGCGCCCGTCGCACCGGCGATATGCGTCAATCCGCTGGCGCGGGCAACATCGACGCCGCGATGGATCGAATGGATCCACGCGGCGCAGGAGAACGGCACGACGATGCCGGTGGTTCCGAGGATCGAAAGGCCGCCCACGATCCCCAGGCGGGGGTTGAGGGTTTTCTGTGCGATGGCCTCGCCGCCGGGGATCGAGATTTCGACAACGGCATCGTCCAGGCTCGCGCCGCATGCTTGCGCGGCTTCGCGGATCGCAAGCGCGATCATCTGGCGCGGGACGGGGTTGATCGCAGGCTCTCCCGGCGGGACTGGAAGGCCCGGCTTCGTGACCGTGCCCACGCCCTTGCCCGCCCGGAAGCCGATGCCCGAGCCCGATGGCCCGCGCCGGACGGCGGCTTGGACGAGAACGCCGTGCGTCACGTCCGGATCGTCGCCCGCGTCCTTGATGACGCCCGCCGTGGCGCTAAGCAAAGTTTCCTCGCCTTTCCAACGGAACACCCCCTCACCCTGTCCCTCTCCCGGCGAACTCGCCTCGGCGAGTTCGCAACTCAACATGACCGCATCCGCAAGCGGATGCGGTGGGGGAGAGGGGACGCACGGAATAACCCTCTCCCCTTGCGGAAGAGGGTGGCGGCCGGCTTCGCCGGGCGCCAGGTGAGGGGTTCGAACCGATGGTCGAGCCAGCGCGTTCCGCTTAGCCTCGCCGTGCTCGCAGGTTGCGACGGAGAAAGAGACCCTCGCTCCGCCCGGCAGCCCGATCTCCACCGTGGCGGGGCAATCGCCCGTAAGAAGCGCCGTGGCTGCGGCTTTGGCGGCGGCCGCCGCGCACGCGCCCGTGGTCCAGCCCCGTCTCAGGGGCGGATTTTGCTCGTGTCCGGACGTGGGCTCGCCGCCGCTCATGCCATTTCCTGTGTTTTCTCCGCATCCTATAGCACGATTTTGACATGACCCCATCGTCCGCGACCAGTCCGCCCGAACGGCGCGCGCCGGGCTTCATCGTCGCTGCGCCGAGGTCGGGCGCGGGCAAGACCACGATTGCGCTTGGGATTATGAGCGCGCTCGCGCAGCGGGGGCTCGCTGTGCAGCCCTTCAAATGCGGCCCGGATTACATCGATCCTGCGTTCCACAACGCAGCCACCGGGCGCCCAAGCTTCAACCTCGATACTTGGGCCATGCGGCCCGGCCTCATCGCGGGTCTCATCGGCACGGCTGCGGCAGGCGCGGATATCTGCGTTGCCGAGGGCGTGATGGGCGTTTTCGACGGCGCACCGGAGCGGGGCCGCTGCGGCAGCGGGTCCACGGCCGATCTCGCGGCGCTGACCGGCTGGCCTGTCGTTCTCGTGCTCGACGTTTCGGCCCAGGCAGAGACCGCCGCGGCCATCGCGCTCGGCTGCCGGGCCTATCGCGACGATATCCGCTTTGCGGGCGTGATCCTCAATCGCGTCGCCAGCGCGGGGCACGAGGCGCTCATCAGGCCCGCCATCGAGCGCATCGGCCTGCCGGTTCTCGGCTCTGTTTTCAGGCGCGGGAGCCTGGCTATTCCCGACCGCCATTTGGGCCTTATGCAGGCCAGCGAACTCGGCCGCCTCGATGAGCTTCTTTCTGCGCTGAGCGAGGCCGTCGCCGCCGAGGTCTCCTTGGATGAACTCATCGCCCAGGCGAAGCCGGATGTGCTGCCGCGAGCGATGGCCGGGGCGGGCGTCTCCCCCTTGGACCCGCCCGCCCAGCGCATCGCGCTGGCGCAGGACCGCGCCTTTTCATTTACTTATCCGCATCTCCTGCACAGCTGGGCATCGGCGGGCGCGGAGATCCTTCCGTTTTCGCCCTTGGCCGATGAGCCGCCCGACGCAACGGCCGGGGCAGTCTGGCTGCCGGGCGGCTATCCCGAGCTTCATGCCGGGGCGCTTGCTCAATGCGGCCGTTTTCGCGAGGGCCTAAAGGAGGCTGCTGCGCGTGGCGCAGCTGTGCATGGGGAATGCGGGGGCTACATGGCGCTCGGCGCCGGGCTTGAGGACGCCGCAGGCGTTCGCCATGAGATGGCCGGTTTGCTCGGTCTCGAAACGAGCTTCGCCAAGCGCAAGCTCCATCTCGGTTATCGCCGGGCGCGGCTTCTTGCGGATTGCGCGCTAGGCCGGGAGAACGGCGCCGTTTTCGGGCACGAGTTCCACTACGCCTCCGTGCTCGCGGTCAATGACGCGCCGCTGCTCGACCTTTTCAGCGCAACCGGAGCGCCGTGTCTTGAAAGGGGATCGCGGAGGGGGCCGGTGACGGGCACGTTCTTCCATGCCATCGACCGTGGCGATTAGGGGTTCCGCCGCCGTTCCATCGCGGCGCGCAGAAGCGCGAACGCCCGGTAGGGCGCATGGGCGAACTTGCCGTAGGGGATGGTAGCGAACAGGCCCGTGACGCAGCCCAGATGCACCGCGAGCAGAAGCCCCATCGCGCTTGTCTCGCGCAAGATCAGCAGGCAAAGGCCGGTTGCGGCGACGGCGAACAGCAGCGCCAGAAACGAGTAGTCCTTCGGCCCTGCCTCCAAGGCCGGATCGGCTTTCGTCTTGATCCAGGCCAAACCCACGGAACCCGTTATCATGCCAAGCCCGCCAACGCCGCCCAGCAGCACCGGCAGGCTCGTCAACGGATAGGGCGCCAGCCAACCCAGGGCATGATGGTAAAAGGTTGCGGTGGCGGTGGCGGCGAAGCACAGCAGGAAGCCGTAAGACAGGGCATGGTGGAAAAAGCGCCGCGCCGCGCCGCTCTCGCAGTCGATGCCTCCGCCCCGAAGGTTCTGTAACGTCAGCATGTCCGCCAAAGCCGCGGGCGCCGCGCTCCACGCCGAGCCGCCGCCGCCTTCGCGCCAGAAACGCCGGACTCCCCGGATCAAGACCGCGGCGGGAAGCGCGAGCGACAACGTTGCGATCGCCGTGAGCGCGGGCCACGGCAGCACCGCGTAGAAAGCGCCGGGTCCGGTATGGCGCTCGAACAGGACGCCCCAGGGGACAAGAGCGAGGGTGAGAGCTGGCGCAAAGAGCACGCAGAGAAGCGCGAGCCAAGGGCGATCCCGCCAGGATTGTTGCCTGACTTCGGCCAGCGCCTTGGGCACATTGACGGCCAGCGCATGCGGCGGAGCGTATTGGCAGGCGGTCCAGCAATTGCGGCAGTTGTGGCAGAGATGAGCGAGATGAACGAGATCGCCGTCGCTGAACTCGCGGCGGCGTTCGGCGGCGCGGAAGGTCTCGCAAAAGCCGTTGCAGTAATTGCAGACTGCGCAAATGGTCATCACGCGGCGCGCTTCAGCCAAGGGCATGCCGGGCCGCCTCCTCTCCGGCTATGCGGCCGAACACCGCTCCGATGGTCATGCCGCATCCCGCGAGATAACCGGTTCCAAGGACATTCGGCGCCATGATCATGCCCGCCGCGAAGATGCCAGCGCAGGGGCCGCCGTTTCGCCAGACCACCCGCGCCTTTTCATCGACCTTGACGCCCCGGCAGGTGAAGGTGATCCCCGGACGGATCGGAAAAGCAAAAAAGGGAGGCTCGCCGACGCGATCCGACGCCTTCGCGGACTGCGTTAGCTCGACCGGATCCAGGCGCAGCATGGACGCCAAGTCTGGAAGGGATTGCGCCTGGACCGGCGGGAAGGCGAACAGCGGTATCTTGCGGATGCCCCTGGCGTCGAGGATCAACGCGGCGCGCTGGCCCGGGAGTTCCGCGACGCGCTGGCCCCAGCTTGCGTAGCGCGTCGGCCCCGCGATCGCGGTTTCGTCCTGGAAACGCCGTCCCGCCTCGTCAACCACCATGCCGTGTTCCATGCCGTCGACCCGCGTGACGATGCCGCCATCGGGCTCGGGGAGGCGGGCGTCGACGGCGACCAGGTGCGCGGCATGCGGCCGTCCCGCCTGCGCGGCGCCTTGTGAAAGCAAAGAGCGCAAGACCTCACCTTTGGCAAAGGGTGTGCCCCGGTTGATGAACACGTCATAGGGAGCATCGGCCTGCTCGCCGCCGCAGCAGGCGACGATGGAGCGGGCGCTGAACGGTCCGGCGCCGCCGCCGCTCGCGTCGACAGCATCGATCGGCTGCCCGTACGCAATTTCGATGCCCAAGCGTTCGGCGCACGCGTACAGCGCGTTGATCGCCGCCTTCCCACCGCCCAGAAAAAAGGCGGTCTTGCGCGAAAATGGGATGTGGCTGCTCTGAAAAACCACGCCCTGGGACTTGAGCCAATCTGGCAGAAGGGCGGACCCGCGCACGAGCTGCCGGGCCAGCAGAAGATCGGCCGATCCCTGCGACGCCGCGGCAAGATCGGCCAGAAACTCTTCTTCGCGGTAGGACCCAGGAATGAGCGCCGTAGGGGCCGCGTGCATAATGCGCAGGTTGCGCGAATGCCGGGTGTTTCCTCCCCGAAGCTCCCTCGGCGCGGCTTCCGCCAGAAGCACCTTCGCGCCGGACTGGCGCGCAGCAATGGCCGCAGATAACGCCGCCAAGCCGCCTCCGATGACAAGGACATCTTCCCGCTGGTGCGCAATCATCGTTTACGGTGAGAAAACAAGAGAGTGATGGCGGCTGTCCGCAGGCACGCTGGCGGCCTGTGAGTGAGCAAGGATTTGAGCCGCCATTGGGGCGTGACGCAAGGCAAATTCCTCGCGGGCGATGGGAAATTTGTGCGGCGCCGCCGCTTTCGGCAAGCGTGTGCGCCGGCCCTTCTTTTGGCCGCAACTGCAAGGGCTTGGCGCCCGGCGCAGAAGCCAGGGCTTCAACTCATATGCGAACGGCCCTCACGGGCGGTTTTGCTTACCGGAGAACCGCTTCACGCTTTTTCGGACTAGCCACGCTTGCGGGATCTCCAAAGCTGGCCGCATTTGCATCCGTTCTCAAAATACTTATTGCCGCTACTATCAAAATTATCGTTCGTGATCTTCAAATCGAGCGCTGAGCTCACTGCCTCAAAAAGCAAAGGGAGACTGAATGGTTTGGTCAGGTAATAGTTGGCACCTGCTTCCAGGCCCTCAAGCACTTGTTCGGGCATCGCAAGCGCGGATTCGACAACGATCGGTAAATCCCTAAACCTTTCCTCGCTCCTGAGTTGCCTGACAAGATCGAGTCCGTCCGTGTTTGGCAGAACTCGATCGATCAGGATCATGTCGAAAGCTTGCTTCTCATTAAGAAGCTTGAGAGCCTCAGAATTATTGGTTGCGATAGATACGGTAAATCCAGAGTCTTCCAGGTATTGCTGCAAAATGTCCTGGCTGTATTCCTCGTCTTCGACGACCAGAATTTTGAGTTCCGCCGTCACATTCACTCACTTTTCCGGCCCGTGGCCGAACGCACACACTCAGCGGAGGCCCATTCAAGCATGCTCGCGATGGCCCTGTTGCGAGGAAGCCCGCGCTGCACGGCGAGTTCATACTCTTGCGCTAACCGGCTGGTGAATTCGGCTATCAACTGTTGGGATTGCTTCTCCTCCGCGTTGTCGCCGGAGCCCGAGCCTTCGGTTACGCGAGGCATCGGGGCCTGCGCCTCCTTCTCAAGCGGCTTGCCGGTTTTCGGCCGGAGGAACAACTCCGCGATCAACTCATCGAGAGGGCGGGCGGCGGAGCCGGGCTTCTGACGGTCCTTGTCGCGCACCAAAATGTCATTGTACATGTTCGCACCCCTTCGTTATGCGCGGTACAGGAGTGACTATTGCGCAGTTGAAGCCAAGTCAGAAAGGTGGAGATTTGTGCAGATTTGTGCGTGGCTTTTCCGTGCGCCGCCAATCGGCCCTCTTTATGTGGACCTGACCTCGCCAGTGAAGACATAACCCACTCCGCGCACGCTTCTGATCAGCTTCGGCTCCTCTTCGCCTTCGCTATCGATCTTACGGCGCAGCCGCGAAACATGCCCGTCGATCAGGCGGTCGAGAGGCGACCAGCCATGGCCCCGTAGCATCTGAGTGATCTCATCCCTGGACAGCACCCGGCCCGGATGGGTCACAAACAACTCCAGAAGCCTGAGTTCGGTCTCGGTCAGGTCGATCAGGACGCCGCTGGCCGATCGCAGCTCTTGCTTGTGAATGTTCAAGCGCAAATCTTCGAAAGCGTAGAATTGATTCAGGGCGTTCTTGGGGTCTCCATCCAGCAGCCCATAGATGGCAAGGACGCGCCGGACGCGGATCACGACCTCCCGGATATGAAAGGGCTTGGTGATGTAATCGTCCGCGCCGTGTTCGAGGCCAGTCACGCGATCGAGCGGCGCATCGAGGCCCGTAATCATGATGATTGGCACGTTGCGGGAGGCTCTGATCTCACGCGTCAACCCGAGCCCATCCTGGCCGCCGAGCTTGAGGTCGAGCGTTATGAGCTTGATGGGGTGACTTTGGAGGCTCTCCAGACAGCCGGCCTTGTCGCCGGCTTCGACAACGGTGAAATTGTCAGCCTCCAGGCCTTGACGCAAAACGCGCCGAACCTCGGGCTCGTCATCGACGACGAGAATATGAATTGGATCAGCCACGATCGCTGAACCTCAACCGCTATCCGTCCAGTTTCTACCGGAGCCATTTTCAATGCGTGGCGGGCCCCTGCTACGCCGCTACCTTAAGTTTATTTTAATCAGAAATTAAGCGTTGCTAAACCTAGCAACTTTGGCAGGTTTGTCGATACGATTTTTTCGTCCGACGCGCCGGAGAAGGGCCTATGCGAACGTTCAGGCCGTCCCGTTCAGCGCGAGGGCTTCGCTCAAAGCGCGGGCGAGGCTGTCGCGGCTGTAAGGCTTTTCCAGGAAAGCGACATCCCGGATCGCGCCCGTGGCGTCAACGCTGCGGTCTCCCTCATTGTATCCGGAGGATAGGATGACCCTTATATCAGGCTTATTCGACGCAACCCAGCGCGCCACGTCGTAGCCCGTCATGCCGCCTGGCATCACGATGTCGCTCAAGACGAGTCTTACTGGAGCGCCCGATTCGAGATGCTTGATCGCCTCCGGGCCGGTTCTGGCTTCCTCAACGGCATAGCCAAGGGATTCGATGCGCTTAAGCGTAACCTCGCGAACTTGAGCGTCGTCCTCCACAACAAGCACAAGCTCCCCGTCGCCGAGCGGGACAGGCTCGGGCTTGGCGGATGATGCGGGCTGGTCCTGCGCCACGCGCGGCAAATAAACGCTGACGACGCATCCGCAGCCGGAAGCGCTTGCAATGGTGGCGAAGCCGCCGGTCTGCCTGGCGAAGCTCGCCACGCTTGTAAGTCCGAGGCCGGTCCCCGCGCCGGCTTCTTTTGTGGTGAAGAATGGCTCCATCGCCTTGTCCAGGACTTCCTGCGGCATGCCGCCGCCATTATCGGCGATTGCAAGCCGGACGTAGTCTCCTGGCCGTGCATCCCCATGCAGTTTTGCCGCCGCCCGCGCATCGAGCGTCACGTTCAATGTCGTAATCCGGATGCTCCCCCCGCTGGGCATGGCGTCGCGCGCATTTGCAGCGATGTTCAAGATGGCGCTATCGATCTCTCCCGGATCCGCCAGCGTCATCCAAAGGCCGGGAGCAAGATCTGTCGTGAGCGCAATGTGCTCGCCGAGCGCGCCGGTCAGCAGTTTTGCAGTTTCCTCGACCCGGCTGTTCAAGATAAGGCGCTGCGGTTGCAGGGTGCGTTTGCGCGCCAGCGATAGCAGCCTGCGGTTCAAGCCGCTTCCCTGCTCGGCAGCGGCAAGAGCCCTCCGCATCAGATCGCGGGTCGTTTGATCGGTGATGCGATCCTCCGCGAGTTCGAGATTGCCTGCGATGACGGCGAGGAGGTTGTTGAAATCGTGCGCCACGCCCCCGGCGAGCTTTCCGGTTGCTTCCAGGCGGCGTGCATTCGCCAGCGCTTCCTCGTTGCGTTTGCGCTCGGTGAGGTCCCGAAAGATTGCGGTGAAGAAGCGTCCTCCCTCGCTGTCGCGCCACTCGGCGACCGCCTTATCGAGCGGGATAGCCGAGCCGTCTTTGCGCCGGGCTTCCACCTCTATTAGAGCGCCTGGGCCGGAAAAGCCCGCGAGATAGCGATTATGCCTTTCTCTGACGTCCACCGGCATGAGAAGACCGATGTGCTTCCCGGCGAGGCTTTCAGGGGTGTAGCCGAAGATCCCTTTTGTCGCCGGATTCGCGGACTGAATGGTCCCTTTCCCATCGATGACGATGATGCTGTCGGCTGCCGTATCGATAATGGATTTGAGCCGCGCTTCGCTCGCTCGCAGCCGCCTTTCGTTTACCTTGCGATCGGTGATGTCGCGAGCGGTGAGAACGACGCCGGTAATTTCGCCGTCGATGCTGCGAATGGGCGCAAAATTGTAGCTCCCCGCCCACAACGCGCCTGTGTCCTTGCGATGCAGCAGGTATTCCGCTCCGGTGACGCTTTCTCCGTGAAGGGCGCGATAGATCGGCCATTGCTCCAGCGGCGCCAATTCGCCATTCGGAAGGTAGATATCGAACAACGCGGGATATTCAGGAAGCGACAGAGCGGAATTGTCCTGGGACTTGAATTTATGGAATTTTGCAAAGGCTTCATTGATATGAATGAAGTTGCCCTCGGCATCGGTAATGAGTACGGCGTCACTCATGGCGGAGAGCGCGGCTTCCAGCTTGGATCTTGCTGCGCGCGCGTCCGCTTCGCTCTTTTTGCGATCTGTGATGTCAAGCGCGACGGACACCGCAAGACGCTTGCCTGAAGCGTCTCGCCCGGCCGGCGCGGTCCTGATCGCCCAGAGACGCTTCTCGCCCGATTTTGTGTGAACCCACATCTCGCCCGGGTTGGATGGGGCCTCCTTGTCAAAGATCTTCTTGACCTCTTCCCTTACAGATTCCGCCCGCTCACGATAGGCGTAGGTCTCCCACTCCTGCCTCGTCGGGATGTCCGAATGAGTGTACCCGGTGAGCGCCGTCAGCGCGGGATTGATAAGCAGAATCCTGCGATCCTCCCTGGACAGGAGGATCGGAACGGGCACGTGCTCCATGATCGTGCGCAGCAGCTCCTCGCTTTCGCGCAAGGCGATCTCAGCCCGCTTCCGTTCGGTGATGTCCACCACCAGGCCGGCAAAAACCTGCTTTCCTGAAACGACTCGCACTTCTCCCTGCGATTCAAGCCAGCGCACCGATCCATCTGGGAGAAGCACGCGGCCTTCCACCTGCAGAGGTTCTCCGGTTGCGGCGGACTTCCGCAAAGCCGCCTCGACGCTGGGCCGGTCTTCCGGATGCACTTCGGCGAGCGCCGTTATAGCCGTCATCGGAGTTCCAGGGGACAGGCCCAGGAAGGCGAGCGCCCGGTCCGACAAGGCAAGCTCCCCTGTGGGGAGAGTCAGCTCCCAAGTTCCGGCATTGGCGGCTTCGAGTGCAAGCTGCAGCCGCTTTTCGCTGTCGCGTAGCGCGGCCTCCGTGCGCTTCAGGTGTGTAACCTCTGAAAACGCGCCGACCGCGCCACGAACTTTTCCCGTATTGTCAAAGAGTGGCAGCGCATTGCTTAGGACGAACTTGTTGCCGCCTTCCGCAAACCGAACCTCTAGCTCTTCTTCCAGGATCGCTCTCTTCTCAAGAGCTGCGCGCTGGATCGGCATCTCATCGGCAGACAAGCGGCGGCCGTTTGAGAAGACTTCGTAATTTTGGGGCTCTCGCTCAGGCGGAGCGGACTTGGAAAGATCATCGTCCGGCGCAAGACGCAGAAGGTCATAGGCGGCGCGATTTCCGCTCATTTCAACGCACGCAGCGTCTCTTGCAATGACGACCGCAACCGGCAAGGCGGCTAGGACGGCTTCCAGCTCTTCGCGCTTTTGCCTTTCCAGTTCCTCGGCGTTGCGCCGTGCTTCTTCCGCCCGCTTGCGCTCGGTGATGTCTAGGTTGATCCCAGAAATGCGCAAGGGCGCGCCATCGGCGGAATAGTCGATCTGGGCCAGCGCATCGAGCCATCGCACCTCGCCGGAAGGCCGCAGAATGCGATATTCAACTCGATACTCTGGCAATCTCATTTCGACGAGCCGGGAAACCACATTCTCGACTTTTGCGCGATCCTCCGGGTGCAGGCAATGCAGCCACTCCCCGTAAGTTGGCGCGCCGAGGCTGGGATCGCGCCCGTGCAGGTCATAGCTTTCCGGCGACCAGACCTGCTTTTCGGCGCCGAATTCCCACTGCCACGCCGCTGCGTTTGCCCCTTTCAGCGAAAAGCGGAGGTGCTCCTCGCTTTCGCGTAGCGCCTCCTCGGCGCGCTTCCGTTCGGTAACGTCCAGAATCAAGCCGCCGATCATCCGCCTTCCGGAAACGGATCGCAGCTCACCACAGGACTCGAGCCAGCGTATTGACCCATCCGGAAGTGGCACGCGCGTTTCCAACCGGAAAGGTTCCCCCGTCTCAAGGGTGCGCCGGAACGCCGCCTCGATGCGTGGCCGATCCTCCGGGTGCGTGCAGGCCAGCGCGTTTGCATGGGTCATCACGGTTCCCAAAGGAAGGGCGTGAAGGAAAACCGTACGATCCGACGCAATAAACTTCCCGGTGTCCAGCGCCACCTCCCAGGTTCCAGCGCCGGCGGCCTTGAGCGCAAATTGCAAGCGCTCCTCGCTTTCGCGCAGGGCTGCTTCCGTGCGCTTCAAATCAGTAATATCCGAGTAGGCGGCAACCGCGCCGCGGACTTCCCCGGCGTCATCCAGGAGAGGCAGAGCGTTGCCGAGAACGAACGCGCTGCTGCCAGCGACGAAGCGGAACTCCAACTCCTGCCCGGATATTGCGCGTTTTTCGGCGACAGCTTTTCGAATGGCATAATCCGCTACGGGCGCGGGCAGCCCATTTCGATAGATCTCGTAATTGTTTGGCGCCTGCTCATCCGGCGCCGTCTTTGAAAGGTTCGTTCCCGGAGAACGGTTCAGAAGGCTGTAAGCTGCCGGATTGCCCGTTATCTCGTTGCAGGTGGCGTCTTTCGCAATGAGAACCGCAACCGGCAGCGCGGCTAGGATGGTTTCAAGTTCCTGGCGCCTTTGGCGTTCCAGCTGCTCGGCCCGCTCCGAAGCGAGTTCGGCCTCCTTGCGAGCGGTTGCGTCAAGGACGATGCCCAAAACACGAGACGGAAGGCCTCTCTCGTCGTAGTCCACCTTTCCTGTTGCTTCCAGCCAGCGGATTTCGCCGGAGGAGAGCACCACGCGATACTCCACCTTATACTGAGGAGCCCCGATTATAAGGGCTTCGAGGTTTGCCTTCTCAACTTGTGCAATGTCGTCTGGATGAAGGCAGGCAAGCCACTCCTCATACTGAGGCCAGCGCAACCCGGGATCGCGCCCGTGCAATTCGCAGCACTCCTCAGACCAGAAAATGCGCCTCGCGGCGACGTCGGTGTGCCACACGCCCGCCCGCGCGCCTTTAAGGGCGAAACGGAGACGCTCCTCGCTTTCGCGCAGCGCCTCTTCCATCCGCTTTCGTTCTGTAATGTCGATGACAACGCCGATGTACCTATCTGGAACGCCGTTTGCATCCGCAATAGGGCTGCCGCGCGAAAACAGCCAGCGCTTGGGCTTGCCTTCAGGAAGGTTCACGCGCCATTGAACTTCATACTCATTGCTGGTTGCAATCGCGTCTCTGACCGCCTTTATGGCAAGTCCGCGATCGTCTGGATGGATCGAGGACGCCCAGGCTTCGAAAGATGGCGTGCATTGGCCGGGTTTGAGCCCGTACAGGCTCCATATGCTTTCGGACCACTGACTGCGGTTGTCCGCCAGCCTCAATTCCCAGGTCCCGGCTTTGGCAGCCTTCTGAGCCACCCGCATTCGCAGTTCGCTCTCGCGCAACGCTCGAACTGCCTCAACCCTTTCGGTCACGTCCTCGGACATGATCGTGATGCCGCCGACAGCCTGATCGCACGTCAGCCATGGGCGCATCTCCCAGCGCTCCCATTGCGTTCGTCCATCGGCGCGAACGAAGGCGTCCTCTTCGGCTCGCACGACCTCGCCCATCATGCTTCGCCGGTGAGCCTCTTTCCATCGCCCAGGGATTTCCGGAAAAACCTCGTAGTGGGAACGGCCTACAACGCTCGCTTCATCGAGTTTGTGATCTGTAAGCCAACGGCGGCTGCAGGCAATATAGCGCATGTCGCGGTCGAACATGGCGATTGCGGCTGGCGCCTGTTCCACGAACCGGCGCAGGCGTTCCTCGCTCTCCTTGAGAGCCTCCTCCATGCGCTTGCATTCTGTGATGTCGAGCGCAACGCCGATGTAGCGATCCGGCGTTCCATTCGCGCCCGCAACCGGGCTGCCGCGCACAAGCACCCAGCGCTCGGGTTCTCCTTCGGGCAGGTTGAGGCGCCACTGCAGTTCGTATTCCCGGCCGTGGGCCGCCGCTTCCAGAACCGCGTTTGCGACGCGCTCGCGATCTTCGGAATGAATGTGAGATACCCAGCCTTCGAAAGTCAGCTCCCACTGTTCAGGCTTCTTGATCCCGAACGTGTTCCACAGTGTTTCTGACCACTCGACGCGGCCGTCCGCAAGCCTCCACTCCCATATGCCGGCTTTGGCGGCCTCCTGGGCCAGGCGCATCTGCATTTCGCTCTCGCGCAAAGCGCTGACGGCCTCGACCCTCCCGGTCACGTCCTCTGCAACGATCGTGATGCCGCCGACGGCCCGATCGCCTGTCAGCCAGGGCCGCATTTCCCAGCGCACCCACCTCACTTCCCCATCGGCAAACCGGGAGGCGTCTTGCTCGGAACACACGGTCTCGCCAGCCATGCCTCGCCGGTGAAGCTCCCTCCAACGTTCGGATACTTTCGGGAAGACCTCGTAGTGGCAGCGGCCAAGAACGCTTTGATCGTTGCTCCCATGATAGGTGAGCCAACGGCGGCTGCACGCCATGTAGCGCATGTCGCGATCGAAGATGGCGATGGCGGCGGGCGCATCTTCCACGAACTGGCGTAAGCACTCTTCGCTTTGGGGGCGCGTTTCCGCCGCTCTCTTTTGTGCGGTGACGCCGCGGACGATATTTGAGACTCCGGCAAGTTTCCCGGCTGACTCCCATATGGGCGAGACTGTCACAAGAACATCGATGGGATCGCCGTTCTTGTGAAGGCGGGCCGTCTCATAGGGTTCAACCCGCTCCCCGGCTTCGATCCTTGCGAGAATCCGGTCTTCTTCATCCTGTTGGCCGGCAGGGATGAGGCGGCGAATGGATTGGCCCACCATTTCGCCGGAACCGTAGCCGAAAAGCTTCGTGGCGGCCGGATTCCAGCTCGTGACCGTTCCGCCGAGCGTCTGGCTCATGATGGCGTCGAGGGACGAGTTGACGAGCGCAGCCAACAAGCCTGCGGACCCGGAAGTCTCCTGCGCGATATCGTCTGCAGTCGTTCCATGCAATTCGGGATCATCCGTCATAACGAAGCCTGTTGTTCAGCGAACTCCGCCGCCTCAAGCAATCCCTTTATCAAAGGGCAGAAGAAAGAGAAATGCATCAAACACTAGTGTCCCGTCTCCGAATTGCCGCTTGGGCTTGAAGCGGGCTCGCACGGCAATTCGGAGACAAAAGGGACACTAGCAAAAACAATGGGCTCGTGTGGCTTATGTCTCGCAATTGACTATGAGAGCCTGCCGCAAAGGGCACAGGCAATTGCGAGACGCCACGCTAGGTCGGCGGGATTTATCTATTTTGGTTGCGCGGCCGCAGGCAATCGATCTAATAGAATAATTTGAACGGGTGAACGTCCAGGAGGGTGGGCAATGTCCGCGACAATTCATGCTGTTCCAGTCAATGGCGGACCGCAAACAGCGATCACAATCGACAAGACCGGGCCTGACACGGGCACGTTGACGTCCGATGGAGACAGCTTCGACGTCTTCAATGTCCGGGCAAGCCCCGACGGGATGAAGCTCGTTTGCAATACGCGGGTCTTCTTCTGGCTGGTGACGATAACCGTGACCGTTCTCGTCTCTCACGCTCCAGACAAAGCTACCGTAAGCGTTACAATCGAGAACGCGCCAAGCCACAATGGAACCACCGAATATCTGGTAACCGGCGCGGATGAAACGAATTTGGTTCAATTCGTCGTGGATTCGCATTTTCCGGTGCTGACGCAGGCCTGAGTCATCTCGGTTGCCGGGCTGCAAAAGCTGGAATGGTCTGTTTCCTGGCGGGCTCGCCACGACTGCACTCTAGAGCATCGGACTTGAAATTGGAATTGAAGGGATTCCCATGAAGGGCGAACTGTGATTCACCATGATTGGAGGTGGGTCATGGGCAAAAGCTACTCTTTGGATTTGCGCGAACGGGTTATCGATTTCGTAGGCGCGGGCCGCTCTCGGCGGGAAGCGGCCAGCCATTTCAGCGTATCGCCGAGCTTCGCCGTGAAGCTTTGGCGACGCAGGGAAAAGACCGGATCTCCGGCGCCTGCCAAGCAAGGGCGGCCTTCGGGCGGCGGCAAATTGGCCAACTGCCGCGACTTCCTGATTGCGTGCGTTGAGAAGCGCCCGGATATCACCATGCCCGAACTGGCCGCTGTGCTGGAAGCCGAGCGGGGCGTGAAGGCAAGCCCGGCTTCGCTGTCGCGCCTGCTTTGCCGGGCGGGTTTTACTTATAAAAAAAACGCTACTGGCGGCGGAGCAAGAACGCGCTGACGTGAAAGAGGCGCGGACTTTCTGGATTTCGCGCCGTTTGCCTTGGATGCGGATGGCGCCGCATCGCCTTGTCTTTGTTGATGAAACCTCGACCAACACCAAGATGACCCGGTTGCGTGGCCGCGCGCTTTGTGGAGAGAGGTTGCGCGCGTCAGCTCCGTTTGGCCGATGGGGCACGCAGACCTTCATTGCAGGCTTGCGGCTTTGGGGGCTCACCGCCCCGTGGGTGCTTGATGGCCCCATGAACCGCGCCGCGTTCAACCTCTATATCGAGACCCAGCTGGCGCCAACGCTCGACAAGGGCGATGTGGTTATCCTCGACAACCTCGGCAGCCACAAAAGCGAAACGGCTCAAAACTGCCTCAGGGCGAAGGGCGCCTGGTTCCTGTTCCTGCCGCCCTACAGCCCCGATTTGAACCCGATCGAAATGGCCTTCTCGAAGCTCAAGGCCCACATGCGCGCGGCACAGGCCAGAACCTGCGATGCGCTTTGGAAGGCTATCGGCGATATCTGCACTCTCTTCGAACCCGAAGAATGCTGGAACTTCTTTAAGGCCGCTGGATATGCGTCCGATTAAACGCACGATGCTCTAGGCCCAACATTCCAATCGGATCGCGCCGTTCAGCGCCTTTGTGACTTAGAGCCTCTCCGCTTTCGATGGAATCAAAAGCGGGCTCTAAGTTTTTGTTTTATCGTGCGTCTGATCGGAACCGCTTGGCGCTTTTCCGGACGAACTCTAAAGGGCAAGCGGCAGCTGAGTTCTTGTCTCGTCCTGTTTTTCGGCATGGACGGGCTCAGCCGCTCGATCGCCGGGCGTTATATCCGCGATGAGCAGCCTATCGTTGTTGGCGGGCGAGTTGACGCGGGCCGACACCGGCCAAGCCGCGAGCGAGTGCGAGGGGCACGGTTGGAGAAACGCCGCGCCGCCGGTTTTCAGCCACGCGAGCGCATCCTCGGGGGCGAGAATGGCCGGCATCCGGTCGTGGATTCGGCGCCAGTTTCTCATTCGCCGGCACGGTGACGATCGTGAACGTCAGAAGGCCGTTCCAATCCTCCCACAATCCGGCAAGAGTCAGCGGCTTGCGATCCGCCGCCGTGATGAAATAGGGCTGCTTGCCTCTGCCCTGACGCCGCCATTCGTAGAACCCTGTAATCGGCACGACGCAGCGGCGCAATCTCAGCGCCTGCCGGAAGGCGGGCTTCTCGCCGAGCGTTTCGGCGCGCGCGTTGATGAGCTTCGAGGCGATGGACGGGTCTTTCGCCCAGTGCGGGACAAGGCCCCAGCGCATGGGCTGAAAGCGAAGGCCGTCGCCGCTAAGTACGATGACGCCGGCGTTATGCGTTGGCGCTGCGTTCCAGGAGGCGGAAAGATGCGGCGCGATCTCGTCCACGAGCCTGTAGAACTCGACAACCTCCGGCCAGGAGAAGGCTTGTGTGAAGCGTCCGCACATGACGAGTCCTCATTTCAAAGATCGCACACGCACTTAAATCGCGCGTGCGGTCTTTGCTTCAACCCCCTTCAGCGGCGCCCCTAAATCGCGACCTGTCGGCCGATCTCGACGACCTGATCCACCGGCAGGCGGAAGAAGTCCGTCACCTGGGCGGAGTTGCGCTCCATGGCGGCGAAGATAAGCTCCTGCCATTTCGGCAGCCCCTTGCCGTCGGGGCGCGACACGACGGTTTCGCGGCCCACATAATAGGTCACGTCGTTGAGATTGAGGTCGCAGCCCTGCTTATAGGCTTCCTGCAAGACCGGCGGAATGGCCGGACGCTCCATGAAGCCGTAATGGACGGACGCGCGCCAGAAATCCGGCGCCTCCGCAAAAAAGCTCAGGCGGTCCTCTTCTCGCACGTAAGGCACGGGCTCGATCGAGACGTTGATCACCAGGACGCGCTCGTGAAGCGCCCGGTTGTGTCTCAAGTGCCAGGCCATGACCGGCGGCACGCCTTCCTTCGAGCGCGTCAGGAACACCGCCGTTCCCGGCACGCGCGGCACGCGTTTCTCCGCGATGTCCTTCAGGAAGGCGGCGGTCGGCTGGTACTTCGACTTCAAAACCTGCAAGACCGCGTCGCGCCCCGAATGCCAGACCCACATCAGGGCGTAAACGATGGCGGCAAGGGTGAGCGGAACATAGCCGCCATCGGCGATCTTGGCCGAATTGGCGATCAGGAAGGCGCCGTCGACCAGCATGAAGCCGCCGGCGGCCGCGATGCTCAAGGGCAGGCTCCAGCCAAGCTTTTCGATCATGGCGATCAGGAGAAGCACCGAGGTCATGAGCATCGTCGCCGAAACGGCGATGCCGTAGGCCGCGGCGAGATTGTCCGATTTGCGAAAGGCCAGCGTAAGCCCGATGGTGACGACCATCATGAGCCAGTTCACCACCCCGATATAGATCTGCCCGTAGCCGAGCGCCGAGGTCTGCGAAATGCGAAGCCTGGGCATCCAGCCGAGTTGGATGGCCTGCCGCGTCATCGAAAACGCGCCGGTGATGATGGCCTGGCTCGCAATGATGGTGGCCGCCGTCGCCAGGATGACGAACGGAACGAGAAGCGCCCTCGGGCAGAGCGCGTAAAATGTGTTGTCGGCGATGGGAGCGCCGTTCAAGACAAGCGCCGATTGCCCCGCGTAATTGAGGACGAGGCAGGGAAACACCAGGAACAGCCAGGCCATCTGAATGGGCATGCGCCCGAAATGGCCCATGTCGGCGTAAAGCGCTTCCGCGCCCGTGACGCACAGGAACACCGCGCCGAGAACCAGGAACGAGGCCGCTCCGTCCGACAGGAGATAGTCGATGCCGTATAAGGGGTTAACCGCCGCGAGCACCGCCGGGTTGTTGGCGATGCCCCAAAGCCCCAGAAGCCCGAGCAAGACGAACCACACCGCCATCACCGGCCCGAACATCTTGCCGATCAGCGCCGTGCCGCGCGGCTGGACCAAAAAAAGCAGGACGAGAATGACGACCGTCGCCGGCGTCACATAATCTTCGAGGCTCGTCGTGATGATGGACAGCCCTTCAAGCGCGGACAGAACCGAAATCGCCGGCGTGATGACGCCGTCGCCATAGATCAAGGCCGCGCCGAACAGCCCGGCGGTGACGATCACCGCCCGTTTCGTCGTGCGTCCGCTGCCGAGGCCCTTCCTGCCGCTGAGCAGCGCCATCAGCGCCATGATGCCGCCCTCGCCGTGATTGTCGACCCGCATGGCCACGCCGACATATTTGACGGTCGTGACGATGATCAGCGTCCAGAAGATCAGGGACAGGCTGCCGAGCACCATGGCGCGGTCCGCAACCTGGGCGCCGGTCGAGCCAAGCACCACTTTCAGCGTGTAAAGCGGGCTCGTGCCGATATCGCCGAAGACGACGCCAAGCGCCGAAAAGGCCAGCGCGCCCGCGTGCCCCGCGGGGCGCGCCGCCTCGCCTTGCGGCGCGGCGGCCGGGTGGTTTCTGGCTCGCATGACCGGTCCTGGGATGATTGCCGCGACTATCTGCGCAGCTTTAACATGCGAACGCAAAGGGCGCACCAGGTCCATTCGCCTGTTACGGAGCGGCCACTACGAGCGTCCAGTAGGTCTTATATTTTGTGTCCGGCTTGTATACGTAGGCGACGCCCATGTGCTTCGCCTGAGCCAGAAGCATGTTGCGGCTGTGCGGCGGGCTTTTCTTCCATCCCTCGATAATCTCTGCGACGGACCTCTGGCCCACGGCGACGTTTTCCGCCGCGATATGATAAGGGTATCCGGCCAGGCTCAGCCGCTTGCCGACGTCGGCCCCATCCGGACCGACATGAGACATGTGATCGTGCCTCGCCATATCCTTGACGAGGATTTCCGCAGCCGCGGCGGCCCTGCTTTCAAGAGAGAGCGCGGGAAGGCCATGGGATGCGCGGTAGTCATTGACCAGTCGCAGCGCCTCGTTCGGATCCAGGGCGACCGGTTCGTTCGGCTGGGCCGCCGGCGGTTCCCCTGAGCTGAAGGCCGAAGAGAAATTCGCCCAGATGCCGCTTCCGCCTGACGATTGCGAGGAAACCGGCTGCGGCGCGGCGTCGGGCTTGGCGGGGGGCATGTCGGAGGAGCCTCCTCCGATGCTCGTAAGGGACGGCATGCCGGCCGTCGAACAGCCGGACAAGGCCGCACATAGCAGCAAAAGACCGATAACACGCCGCATGGTGAGCCCTCATTTGTATGCAAGGCAATCACATTATGAGTGCGCAAGCCTGAGTCAGCCTTGCGGCAGGGGACCTAGCCCCGGATAGCGTCAACATCATGATCGCCCCCGCCGGGCAGGCGCATACTGCCGGTCTGCAAGCGCATATCGCTTCGCCATTCCCTCGCGCGGCGAATCGCTTGATTCAAGCTTTAGCGAGAGAGAACCGATTTCATCGAGGAAGTCCACAATGTCCGGTTGGATCTGGTCCAGCCGAGGCAAGTTTCCACTTCATTCGCCGGAAGCGCTGAGCGAACTCGCCTCCAAAAAGCTGTACTCGAGCCGGTAAGTTGCTAGTGTGGCGTTTCGTAATTGCCGACCAAGCTTGCTGCAAGCACAAGCGGCAACTCGGAGACGCAACACTAGCAGGATGATGAAAAAGCCGGAAATCCTTGCTCCATCCTTCGACAAGCTCAGGATGAGTTCGAACGATATCAGCGGCATGGACCTCATGGTGAGCTTGTCGAACCATGGGCCGAATGGTTCTTCAGCGTCCTGCTAGTTGAACCGGCTCGGCGGCTGCATGCCGGGGAGTGCTTCGATGAGTTTTGGGAAAGCCCGTTCCACAGGCGGCTGGCTCCGATGAGCAAGCAGTATTTCGATTTCCCCTCCTATACGCGTATCGAGCGCATCGCCAATTCTTGCGTCCACGCTGTCGGCGTCTTCTTCAGCATCGTTGCCGCCGCTCTCCTTCTGATCGGCGCCTTGGGAACTTTGCCCCTCGCTCTTTGCATCGGCTTGGCCGTCTACAGCATCGGCCTTGTTGGTATGTTCGCCGCGTCGGCGGCCTACAATCTTGTTTCGCATCACAGGTTGAAAGAGATTCTGCGGCGATTGGATCATGCCGCCATCTTCGTGATGATCGCGGGGAGCTACACCCCCTTCGCGCTGGTGGTTGGCGGCCGGGCCGGGACTGCGATGCTTGCGGCCGTGTGGGCCATCGCAGCCGCCGGCATCGTGATCAATCTTCGTTTTCCCCGCCGGTTCGAGAAACTTACGATCGTGCTTTACCTCGTCCAGGGCTGGATTGTTCTGCTCGCGCTGGACAAGATCATGGCTTCCTTGCCGGACCGCGCCTTCGCGATGCTGCTCGCAGGCGGCATAATCTACACCCTGGGCGTCGCTTTCCATCTCATGGAGCGGCTGCGCTTCCACAACGTGATCTGGCACATCTTCGTGCTCGGCGGCGCGGCCTGCCAGTTCATCGCCGTCAGAGTCGCCGTCGCTTAAGCACTCGTGAGAGTTCTGACAATTATCCTACAATAAGGCGCGAAAACCGGGCTGCAGCTTGGCGATTGCGAAATTCGGAGGTGCTAAGAATTATCTAAGACCGAGCCAGGCGAGTATGCGATGTATCGTTCTACACAAAACACGGCAGACGCCCGCGCTTGGCCCAAGCCGCAAACCCGGCGATCTACCGGCGTGGCCCAGGTGATCGAATATGGCCTCCTGGCGATGCTGATCATGACCGTGGTCGCGATCGGCGCGACATTCGCGGGGAGCAAGATCAATGGCGCCTTCGGCGCCGTGGCCAGCGCGATCGAGCGGGCCGGCAGCCCTAAGGACGTTTTCTCTTACGGCCAAAGAACAAACCGCAAAGGCGCGCCTGTCGACCGTAATGTAAGCGGTAAGATTTCCCCCCTGACTTCGTTATCGCCGGAACCTTCGTTTTCGTCGAAGGAACGATGAGCGCTTTCGCGCTCGCGCCAATTATCGGGCTGAGTTCCCGCAGCATTTCAGCAAGCAGCTCCAATGTCCGCTTCGGACACCCCATCCCGGATTGCGTATAACCGTCATTAGAGCCCGCTTTTGATGGAATCAAAAGCGGGCTCTACATCGTACGCCTTATCGGAAAACCGCTTGGCGCTTTTCCAGACACACTCCAGCGCTTCGATATATGGGGATTCGAGTCCGCATGTTCTTGGCCGGCGTCGTTACGAGACTTGATCCGGGAGTGCGGTGAAAGTTCCGGTTTCTTTCCATTCCACTCAATTTTAGGGGGCATCGCAACGAGAACCCAACCTCCCTGCGGCAAACCTTAAGCTCGATGTTTGCGGAATGGAGCGCGGTCAACAATGCTGCAGCGAATCTTCGATCCGGCCATGGCGATTATGAGCCGGCTTCGTTTTGCGGTGAAGCTCGGGCTGGTCGGCGCGCTGTTCCTCGTGCCCCTCGCTGGGATGACCTATTTCCTGGACGAGCAAATTGCGAAGGACATCAAGTTCGCCATGGTCGAGCGGCTTGGGGTTCGGCAACTCATCCCCGCCCGTCAACTCCTGCAAATCATGGAGAACCATCGCAGAATAAGTCAGCTTATGGCGGCCGGCGACCAAGAGACGCGTAAGAGACTACCAGCCATCACCGCGAAAGCAGATGCAGCCTTCAATCGGCTTCGGGACATAAGCGGTAGCGGCGACGCCCCCATACTGCTGGTTGAAGAGTTCGTTCTTCTAAGCAATCTATGGAAAGATATTAAGGACCACGTTTATTCTTACACTGCGGAAGAAAGTCTTGCCAAACATAATCGCCTGATAAATGACATTACCATGTTTCTGCATACGACCGCGGACAAGTCCAATCTTTCTTTCGATCCAGAAATAGACTCCTATTACATGGTCGACGCTGTTGCGGTCCATATCCCCAACGTTCTCAATTATCTCGAACAGTTTCGAGGGGTTGGATTTTTTGTCCTAAACCGTCATGCCATGACGGTGGGTGAGAGGGTCGAGCTCAACGTCTTGCACAAACTGTTCGCGAACGAGTTCGAGAACCTGAAGAGCGCCTTGGAAAGCGCCATGGGCGCCAACGACGCGTTGAGCAGCGCGATGCAACCGACGAGGAAGGAAGCCGAAGAGGCGGCGGGCTACTTTTTCGGCCCGGACACTCTTGGATTGCTGAACGGCGATCTGACGCTTGACCCGGCCCAACTTTTTGTGCGGGGCAGCGCCTCCATCTCCGACTTCTACAAGTTGTTCGACCTCTCTGTGGAACAGCTCGATGGCCTCCTTGCCGCGCGCATCGAACGCTCGAAAGCCAACCGTGACACCATCTTCTTCGGCACAGGTTTGGTGCTGCTCCTGGTGCTGTATTTCTTCGCAGGCATGCTCTTTTCGGTCCTGCGCTCGCTCAAGGCGATCAGGACCGGCGCCGACCGCCTGGCGCGCGGCGATCTGTCAAGCCCTGTCGACAGCCATTCGAAGGACGAGTTGCTCGAGGTGGGAGAGGCCGTCAACAGCGTGAAGCGGACCCTGAAGAAGTTCACGGCGGCCCAACTCCATATGCTCCGCGCGCACAAGGACGAAGGCCGCATTGGGGAGGAAATGCCCGCGACGCTCTTCCCGGGCGTCTATGGCGAAATGGCGCGGAATCTGAACGCGGCGGCCAAGAGCAATATCCAGATTTGGAAGCAATTCCTGGACATGATGGTGGACTATGCCAATGGCCGTTTCGAGGCGCGCATCGCGCCGCTGCCGGGCGAACAGAAAGCGATCTCCGACACAGCAGACCGCCTGCACGGCGTACTAAGCGATGCGCAGGGCGCCGCAAAGGAAACGCTGAGACTTAAGTTCGCGCTCGACAACACCTCGTCCGCCATCATGGTGGCGGATAACGAAGGCTTCATCCGATACCGGAACAAGTCTCTCATGGCCTTGATGAGCAGAGTTGAGCGCGAGTTTGGCAAGGTCTTTCCGGGCTTCACCGCGGCAGGCATTCTGGGCGCGCACCTCGATCAATTCCACGGGAGCGGAAATCATCAACAGAACATGCTCGCAAATCTCAAAGGCGAGCATCGCGCTCAGATCCAAGTTGCCGGTGTGCGCCTTCGCCTGATCGTCAACCCCATCGTCGATGAAAACGGAGGGTATGTGGGAACCGTGATGGAATGTCTCGACGGCGCCGCCGAAGCGAACGCTGAAAGGGATATTGGCGCCAGCTCCGAGTGCGCCGCCAAGGGCGACGCTTCGAAGGCTCCTCTCTTGCACGGCGTTTAAAGCGTGTTGCGATTAGCTGGCGCCGTTGTCATGGCCGGGCTCGACCCACGGCTGTCCGGTTTTAAATACAACAGGTGGAGTTTGGTTTCCTGGATGGCCGCCCATCCCCCATGCTTGAGGCTCGGCGCCGGCCGATCCGGCGCAACCCTCGATAGGAGCTTGCCGTGGGATGGGCCACCTGCTTTTTCAGGTGGCGAACATAGGGTCTAGGAAGCGAACTGTCTGCTGCTGGCGGGGGATGCAAAGGCGCCCGCGCCCTTCGCCTCGGGGATCGCTTTTCCATCTGCGGGAGATTTCAAACGCGGCTTGAGATTGCTCACGAGCTTGATGAGTTGCGCCTGCCGGCAGGCCCTTGTCTTCGCAAAGATGTTCTGTAAGTGGGTCTTGACCGTGTTCTCTGACAGGGCGAGCGCGCGGCTCGCTTCCGCGAGGGTCTCGCCCGCCACCAGATGGCGCAGGGTTTTCGTTTCAGCGGCAGTCAGGGAGAAGCACTGTGAAACGCCGGATATTGTGCTATCGGCGCTCCTCACGATCCGGGTTACGAAAAGCGCCACGGCGCATTCGCGGTCGCCGCGTTTCGCATCGGCAAGCGGTCTCAGGGTTGCAATGGCTGCTCCCTCGGGCGAGGCGGCATCTGCAAGGCAGACGTCAAGGCAGACGTTGTCAGAGGGCGAATGGGCTGCGAAGCCCGCCACCTCGTTGAGGCCTTTCAGGAGTGCGTCCGTCGCTTTCTGGCTGCTCGCGTGCAAGAGGCCGCCCTTCGAGCGGATAGGCCATCCCTCGTTCATCATCTCATGGGCCGCGCGGTTGGCATGAATGATCTTGCCGGCCGGATCGGTCAGGACAAATGCCCCGTCGAACTGATCGAGCGTCGAACTCAGGGCCTCGAAAAGATCAATCGGCATGGCCATCATTCCTCCGGTCGCCCTGGGAGAGGGGAAACATACGTTTTTCAATCTTATAATAAGAGTGAACCCACGGAGTTGATAAAAGCCACGGCGAAAGAGTCATTCGCCCTTCTCCTCCTGCAGAATTTTCCGCAACCGGCCAACATCCAGGACACGAATGTTCTGGCCTTCCCTGCGCAAAATACCGTCTGCATGGAGGCGGCGTATCACCCGTGAGACGGCCTCGCGGTGCGTGCTGATCCGGGCGGCGAATTCGACAAGCAGCGGCGCCGGCGAAAGAAGCGCCTGCCCGTTTTGCTCGCCGGATAAGGCCGAAAGGCGCAAGAGTTCGGCATAAATGCGCGCCTGAACGCTGAGCGTGCTGAACTCATACACGCGGTCGGACAGGCGTCTGACCTGAGCCGCCAGCTGCTTCATGACCGCAAACGAATAGTCTGGATAGGTGCGGGCAAGCCGCAGGAACTGGTCTCTCGAAAGGATTGCGAGCGTGCAACCATCCACGGCCTCTACCGTGGCCGAGCGCGGTCCTCCATCGATCGCCGCAACCTCGCCGAACATCTCGAAGGGGCCAAGCGTGGCGAACAGCACCGGCTTTCCCTCCGCGGCGGAGTAGAGGAGCACCCTGACTTTGCCCTCGGCAACGAAGTAAACTTCACCGGACCCTTCGTTGGCGAGCACGATCTGCTTGCCGGAAGGCGCGGTGTGCCATGAGGAGCTTTGAGCAAGATCGTCAAACGCGGCGTTTGGAAGCCCTTTCAAGACCTCAAAGCGCTTAAAAATAGAGACACGGTCATCAAGCATTGTCCCCGATCCTGAAAAACTAGCAGAAGGAGGCGCCAGCCCTATGCCTGCAGCGAATCTCAATCGTCGTTGTGCCGTCGCACATCTTTTTTATGTTTGCAATCATATTTCCCGATAACATGGCTTCAACTGTATCAACTTATAATCCTAATTTGAAGGAGTTTTTCTGCAGCGGGAGGTTGCGCCGCCATTCAAGCCCTTGAGCGATTACCCTTTTTCCATGTATTCCTTGCTCGTCCCAATGTCTGCTATCATGACCTTGGGTGTTGGTGCGTTGCGATGGGTTGTAGAGTTTAGGGCGGTCTCCAGAAATGGCTGACGAAGAGCGGTTCGAACGGTGGGAGCCGATCGACGGTTTAGCGCCGAAGATGCTGATTGACGGCATGTACGACGATCGCGAAGGTTTCCGGCTTATTCTCAAAGCGTCCGACCCGAAAATGAGGTCGCTTAGGATCCTCTTCGACGCGCCGCTGTGCTACAGGGGAGCGCAGGAAGCCTATCTTCTCCGCCAGATTTACAGCGAAAACGACATTTACCCGTGGCCGATCTTCATCGTCCGCAATTCCCGCTACGCGAAGTGGTTTTATGCGCAGGCCGCGGACGCCATCGACAAGGACGGGCATCATTATCACATAGCGGCCATGGATCAGATCATCGATGTCCTTTCCGCGCGGCCGCCGATCGTAACGTGGCTGAACGACGTATAGAGTTCCGAGCGGGACGTAAAAAAGCCCATTAGACCGGCATAAGTCTATCCATGCGCGGCGCTCCAGAGCCCGCTGCCGGATGAAATTGCCGTAACAATGCTAGCGCCTTGGTTTCAGCGGCTTATATCTTCAGCTTCACTTCCCAGGATGGTCAAATCGCCGATGCAACACCAATTGATAGGAACCCGCCCTCGTCCGTGTTCGCCGTGGGCGGGCAAACTGATCAAAGTCAAACTGCTTGGTGCGCTCCTCATGACGTTAGCCCTCTCTCCGGCAGCCTCAGCTCAGTCACTTACGCCATCGAAGCTTGCTTTTCACGGCAAGCTCGATAACGGACTGGAGGTTGTGGTCGTGCCAGATCGCCGCGCGCCAGTGGTGACGCATATGGTGTGGTACAAGGTGGGAGGCGCGGACGAGCCCCCAGGAAAGTCCGGCATTGCGCATTTTCTCGAACATTTGATGTTCAAGGGCACGGACAAGGTTCCGGCCGGTGAGTTTTCGAAAATCGTCGCGCGTCTCGGCGGCCAGGATAACGCTTTCACCGCTCAGGACATCACGGCCTATTTCCAGCGGGTGGCCAAGGAGAAGCTGCCTCAGGTCATGAGCATGGAGGCTGACCGCATGGCCAATCTCCGGCTCGACGAGAAGGAAGTTCTGACCGAACGCAAGGTAATTCGGGAGGAGCGCCGCAGCCGCGTCGACAACGATCCGTCGTCGCTCTTGCAGGAGCAGATGATGGCGGCGCTATACATTGCGCACCCCTATCATACGCCTGTGATCGGATGGGACACCGAAATCCGTGAGCTTACGCGCGAGGATGCGCTCCGCCATTACAAGAAGTTCTATGCCCCGAATAACGCGATCCTGGTTGTGACCGGAGACGTCGAGCCGGATCAGGTCATGGCGCTGGCCAAGGACACCTACGGCAAGATCCCCGCGAACTCGGAAGTGGGCAAGCCCAGGGTTCGCCCCACCGAGCCGGAGCCTATAAGCGAGCGCCGGGTCATTCTGCGCGACGGGCGCGTCGGCAGGCCGACTTTCGAGCGCTACTATCTTGCGCCGAGCTTCAAGACCGCGACCGGACGCGAGGCCGAGGCGCTTCAGCTGCTCGCGCGCATCATCGGCAGCAGCAACACGAGCCGCATGTACAACACGCTGGTCCGCGACGAGAAGAAGGCTTCGAGCGCAAGCGGGTGGTATGGCGGCCAGGCGCTCGACGAAGGAAAGTTTGGGCTCTATGCGATCGCCGCGGGCGACGCCAAGCTTGAGGATATCGAAGCGTCTGTCGATAAGGTTGTCGAGGATGTGGTCCGAAACGGCGTGACCGAAGAGGAGCTGGAAAGGGCGAAAACGGGCGAGATCGCCAATCTGATCTACGCATCGGACAGCCAGCAGAGCTTGGCGCACACCTACGGGTGGAATCTCGCGACTGGCCGCACGATAGAGGATGTCGAGGCTCGCCCCGAGCGCCTCAAGGCGGTCACCCGCCAGGATGTGCAAGAGGTTGCGGCCAAATACCTGGATCGCAAGCGGTCCGTGACGGGCTATCTCGTTCCGGCGCCGTCGCAGCTTGCCAAGGTTGAGACGCGTCCTGTTTCTGAGACTGGCGCCTTCCATTAAGGAGCGGATGAACCACATGATGAGAAAGATAATTGGGAGCCGGCTCATCCGGCCGATCATTGCTCCCGCAGCCGTTTTGTCCCTTCTTCTTTGGACCGCACTTCCAGCAGGCGCCATGCAGATTTAAAAAGTCGTCAGTAAGAAAGGGATCGAAGCTTGGCTTGTGGAAGATCACAGCCGCCCAATCCTAAGCCTTCAGTTCGCCTTCGCAGGGGGAACCGTCCAGGATCCCGAGGGCAAGCCAGGGGTCGCCACCTTCGCCGCGGGCATGCTCGATGAAGGCGCCGGGAATCTCGATTCCGAGGCGTTCCAAAATCGCCTGGAAGACCTCGCCGCGAAAATGACGATCAGCGCGTCGTACGACCACATAACGGGGTCGTTCCAGACGCTCACGGAAAATCGCGACGAGTCTTTCAAGCTGCTTCGCATGGCTTTGACGGCGCCGCACTTCGCCGAAAAGGATGTCGAGCGCATACGGGAACAATTGGTCGCCACCCTGCGCGTGGATGAGAAGGACCCCGACAAGGTCGCATCGCTCGAGTGGTTCAAGCTTGCTTTCGGTTCGCATCCCTACGCTCGACCGGCGAACGGGACGCTTGAGAGCGTGGCTGCGATCACGCCGGACGATCTGCGCGCTTACGCCAAACGCATCTTCGCACGCGACAACCTCAAGGTCGCCGTTGTGGGCGACATCGATGCGGCTTCGCTCGGCGATCTTCTCGACAAAGTGTTCGGCGACTTGCCCGCGAAGGCGGATCTCAAGCCGGTGCAGGACTTCGCGTGGCGGAACGAGTTGAAACAGCGCATCGTCCTGATGCCCAACCCGCAGTCCGTGGTTCAGTTTGGGTTTCAGGGCTTGAAGCGGCGCGATCCGGATTTCATCCCGGCCTATATCCTGAATTACGTCGTTGGCGGGGGCGGCTTCTCGTCCAAGCTCATGCAGGAGGTCAGGGAAAAGCGCGGGCTCGCCTACTCGGTTCAGACCTATCTTTATCCGCTCGATCATGTGGGCATCTTCGCGGGCGGCGTCGCAACCGAGAACAAGAGCGTTGGGCAGTCGCTTGATCTGATCAAGGCCGAACTCGAACGCGCGGCGAAGGACGGGCTCACCGAGGAGGAGCTTCGGACCGCGAAGGACTACCTGATCGGGTCTTTCCCGCTTCGTTTCGATACAAGCGGGAAAATCGCCGGGCAGCTCCTCGCCATTCAGCTCGACGATCTCGGCATCGACTATATCGACCGGCGGAACAGCGAAATCGAAGCCGTTACAGTGGACAGCATCAAGCGCGTGGCGAAGCGCCTGATGGAGCCGAAGAACCTGATTGTGACGGTCGTCGGCCAGCCGGAAGGGATCAAGGAAGCCGGGCTCTAGGCCGCGCTCCTTACGCAAAAATCCTTCGAAAAAGCCGCAGCAGCGGCTTTTTCTTTTTAGGACGGCCTGCATAATCGGGTGTTGAACAGCCTTGAGGATGGCTTGTCTCCGGCCGGAGCTGGCCTCGCCGCTGCTGGAAGGAGTTTCGCACCGATGACGTACCGCCAATCGATTGATGGATGTCTTTCTTCAAAAATTGGAGACGCGGGCCTGAATGAGCATCGCCTTGAGCAGTGGCTCACTCTGCTGACCCCCCGGTTTAAATACCTCGAAGAGCTGGCTCAGGACAAAGGCTTCGCCCTTTTTCGCGTCCTTGGCGAGACGGCCGGCATCGAAGAGGCGCGCGCGGCCTACGAAACGCTGGCGGAGGGCGCGGAGACGATCGTGATGCTAGGGACCGGAGGATCGAGCCTCGGCGGCCAAACGATCGCTCAACTCGGCGGCTGGTCGATCCCCGGCGATGACGGGCCAGGCGGCGAGATAAGGCCGCGCCTGCGCTTTTACGACAACCTCGATGCCCGCTCCTTCATGCTTGGCTTAAGCGCCCTCGATCTCCCGAAGACTCAATTCATAGCGATTTCGAAATCGGGCTGCACGGACGAGACCCTGGCGCAGACGCTCACGGCCTTCCGGTACATCGAGGATGCGGGACACAAGGCGCTCATTCCGCATCTTTTCCTCGGCGTGACCGAGCCGGAGATGAAGGGCGTCACGAACGGCCTTCGCGCCCTCTTCTCCGCGCGCGGCATCCCCATGCTTCCGCACGACACCGAGATCGGCGGCCGCTATTCGGCTTTTACCTGCGTTGGCCTTTTGCCTGCGCTGGCGAGGGGGCTCGACGTAGCCGCCTTCCGGGCAGGCGGCCTGGAGGTTGCCGAGAAACTCACCTCGGCGACCATGCCGGAGGAGCATCCTGCCGCGGTCGGAGCGGCGGTGGCCATCGGGCTCGCAAAGGACCTCGGCATAAAAAACTCTGTCTTGATGCCTTATTCCGACCGGCTTGAGCGCTTCGCCGCGTGGTATGTCCAGCTCTGGGCGGAAAGCCTAGGGAAGCGGGGCGAAGGAACGACGCCGCTGGCCGCGCTCGGTCCGGTCGGTCAGCACAGCCAGCTGCAGCTTTTCATGGACGGGCCGCCCGTTCATTTCATGACCGTGCTGAGGGTCGACGCGCCGGAAAGCGAAGACAATGGCCTGACGATTCCGCCCGCGCTGGCGGCCGAGGCCGGCGTCCCCCATCTCGGCGGGCGCACCATCGGCAATCTGGTCCAGGCTCAGCAGAACGCGATTGTGGATGCCTTGGCCGAGGCGCAGCGCCCGGTGCGCACCATTGACTTGCCCCGGCTTGACGAGCGGGCGCTCGGCGCCCTCATGATGCACTTCATGATCGAAACGATTCTCGCCGCCGACCTCTTAAGCGTCGATCCCTTCGACCAGCCTGCCGTGGAAACCGGCAAGCGGCTGACGCGCCAATATCTTGCGGCAGGATAGGCCGTGCCGATCCGCCAGCTCAGCCAGGTTGAAATCAACCGCATCGCCGCAGGCGAGGTCATCGAGCGCCCGGCGAGCGCGATCAAGGAGCTTGTCGAAAACGCAATCGACGCTGGCTCGTCATCGATCGAGATCATCGCGGAAAATGGCGGACTTTCCCTCCTCCGCGTCACCGATGACGGCTGCGGCATGGACGAAGCCGACCTTGCCCTTTCGGTCGATCGGCACGCCACGTCGAAGCTTCCTTGCGGAAACTTGCAGGACATCAGGACGCTCGGCTTCCGGGGCGAGGCTCTGCCATCGCTGGGGGCGGTGGGGACGCTTCGCATTGTGACGAAGCCCGCAGGCCTGTCTCGCGGCTATGAACTTATGGTCGAGCGCGGCAGGAAATCCACGGTGCGGCCAGCCGCCGCCCGCCCCGGCACGTGCGTCGAGGTGCACGACCTTTTCGCGGCGACGCCAGCGCGCCTCAAGTTCATGAAGTCGGAGCGCGCCGAGAACGCGGCCATCGCCGACGTGGTGAAGCGGCTCGCCCTTGCCTGTCCGCATATCGGCTTCTCGCTCACCGTGGGCGAGCGGGCGTCTCTTGCGCTTGTCCGGGCCGATCCGCATGACGAAAACGCCGTTCGCCACCGGCTCTCCCGCATCATGGGGCGGGACTTCGCCGAAGGCGCGGAGCCTGTCAGCCTTCTGCGCGATGGGATAACGCTCTCCGGCTTCGCGGGCCGCCCGACACTCAACCGGCCAGATGGTTCGCTTCAATACCTGTTCGTGAACGGCAGGCCGGTCAAAGACCGTCTGCTTCTGTCCGCGATTCGCGGCGCGTATCAGGATTTCATTCCGAGGGGGCGGCATCCGCTGGCGGCGCTGTTCCTTGAGATTCCGGTTGAGGATGTCGATGTTAACGTGCATCCGGCGAAGGCCGAGGTGCGGTTTCGCGAGGCCAGCCTTATCCGCAGCCTCGTAGTTTCGGCGCTGCGCGAGGCGCTGAGACTGGGGGCGTCGGTCACGGCAAAGCCTTTCGCCGGAAGTTTCGCCCCTGCTAAAGCTGATCGGGCGGAGGCCTTTCAGTTCCGCGCGCCTCTTGGTGCGCCATCGCAGCCTTATGATGCAGGCGGCGGCGCCAATGGTTTCGGCGAACTGCCGCCACCCGCCTTCGTCTCCTCCAGCGGCGCCGAGGAAGGGCAAGCCGAGGAGCGCCTCGGCTCGGCGCGCGCCCAGTTGCACAAGACATACATTCTGTCCGAGACCGCCGATGGCGTCATCGTCGTGGACCAGCACGCGGCCCATGAGCGGATCGTCTATGAAAAGCTGAAGGCGGCGCTGGCGGGAGGCCGGATCGCCCGCCAGCTTCTGCTTATCCCCGAAATCGTGGAGATGGCCGAAGACGATGCGGCCCTCGTGCTCGAATGCCGCGACAAGCTTGCGGAAAGCGGTCTCGTGCTCGAAGCCTTCGGACCCGGCGCGGTGATCGTGAGGGAAACGCCGTCTCTTCTCGGGCACGCCGATTTGCAATCTCTCGTCCGCGATCTCGCTCATGAACTTGGAGACAATTCGAAGGACGGCCTGGAGGCGAAGCTCCACGCGATCTGCGCGACGATGGCCTGCCATGGCAGCGTTCGCGCCGGGCGTGCGATGCGGATCGATGAAATGAATGCGCTCCTGCGCGAGATGGAGGCGACGCCGAATTCAGCGCAATGCAATCACGGCCGCCCCACTTTTGTGGAGCTTTCGCGCGCCGATCTGGAGCGCCTGTTCGAGCGCCGTTGAATCTGTTTGTCATGGCCGCGGCCATCCAGAGCAAAATGCTGCAACCCTGGATGGCCGGGTCAAGCCGGTCATGACTGGAAGTTTATCTCAAGCAAGCCGCCAGGCTTTCCGCGTCCATTCGCATGAGGGCGAAATATTGGCCGGGACCTGCGGGAAGAGCGGCCCCGATCTCGTCGAGCGTGCCTCGCTTGGCGCTTGTGCCCTCTATCAGCATTTCGACAAGCTTGGGAGGGAATTGAGGCTCCGCGAACACGCAAATCGCCGCCGCGCCCTTGATTCTTTCTCGGAGCTCGGAGAGCCTCCTCGCGCCCGGCGGGCGTTCCGGGCTCAGGGTGACGGCGCCGAGACCCTGCAGGCCATACCGCCTTTCAAGATACTGCGTGACATCGTGGAACACGATGAAGGGCCTGTCCGAAAGACCGCCGAGCAGGTTTTTCAGCTCGGCGTCCAGCGCTGCGAGCTTTGCCTTGAGCTTCCCGGCATTCGCCTGGTATTGGGCCGCATGGAGAGGGTCGATCTCGGCGAAGCGCTGTGCGAGATGATCGGCGATCCGGGCGGCATTCACCGGATCGAGCCAGAAATGGACATCGGTGGGGCCGTGATCGTGCTGGAGGCGCTCCCCTGCTTCTTCGGCGGCGCCCTGGGCAAAGCCGCCGCCTCGGCGGACCGGAAGAAGCGTCAACCCCGGCGTCTCATCCAAGTCGATCACGCGCGCCTTCCCGGGAAGAGCGCCGATTGCCTTGTCGAGAAAAACCTCAAGGTTTTCGGAAACCCGCACAATCGCATCCGCGTGGCTGAGAGCCTCGGCGTCCGAAGGCTTCAACGCGTAGGAATGAGGCGACGCCGCTCCGTCGAGCAGAAGCTTCGGTTCGGAAACGCCCTCAAGGATGGCGGCGGCGAGCGAATGAACGGGCTTGATCGTCACAACCACGTTCGGTCCGGCGAGACAGGGAGCGGCGAAAGCAATCAGGAAGCCTAGCGCCATGGCCAGGCGAGCGGGGGGTACTGTCATGGGCAAGCCAAAAAGAAACAACCATGTAACATCATTACATGGGTGTCAATCCGCTCCACCCTGCCGGAGCAACGGCGGCCACCTCAAGCGGCGGTCGAGGCTAGTACAAGTTTGTCATCGTTGACGCCGGCGCGCTGCAGCGTACTCGCCAGGAAATCCTCGAATATTTTCACGGCCGGCCGCATGAGATGCGATCCTGGAGTGACGCTGACAACCGGGGCGGGGGGAACTTTGTCCCGCAACGGCTTCACAACCACGTGGCCGCCATCATAAGTAATGCTCGTAGCCGGCACGGAGGCATGCACTGCATACCCGTGGCCTCTGGCGACGAGGCCGCGCATCAACTCGTAGGACTTTATTCTCAGCCGGATGTTCGGCTGCATGGAGAGAGCGTTAAAGACGTTCGTGACGAAATCGCAAATGGAAGGGCTGTCGAAATAGATCAACGGCTCTTTTTCAAGCTCGGTCAAGCTCACGTCGGGCGCTTTCGCAAGGCGGTGATTTGCCGGCAGTGAAACGACCGCTGGGAGAGACAGAAGGGGCCTGGTGTCAAAGCCCGGCGGTATGCCGTAGCCATACGAGAAGACCATTTCGATCCGGCCCTGAGCGAGATCCCTCATAAGCTGCTCCTGGTCGGCTTCCTCCAGGCGTAGCGTGATTAAGGGATGACGCTCCGCAAACTCCAGCATGATGGAGGGCATGAACCGGGCAGCGAGCGTTGGGAAGCATCCAACGGTTATTTCGCCGCGATCGGTGTCGCCCAGCAATTCCGCCGTTTTTGAGAACTCCTCGGCATGTTTGAGAAGCAGTCTGGCTTCCGCAATCAGCCGCTGCCCAGCCGGCGTCAAGGTCACGCCCTTGGCATGATGGCGCACGAATATGGTGATGCCCAGCATCTGCTCGAGTTCGGCGATCGCTGCCGAGACCGATGGCTGGGAAACCTGGAGACGGCGGGCTGCCTCCGTGACATTCGCACAGTCGGCGGCGGCCGTAACATATCTAAGTAGTCGCAAAGAGATATTCATGGCTATTGCTTAGCCCAAGTCCCCGCTTATGCGCCACAAAAGAAAGTCTAATACTTTGGTTGCTGCCGGGGTTATGTACAATTTTATGGGGATGCCGCCGCGCTCAAGAGCTATCCGAACGTAGCGCCGGCCTCTCAACTTAGTGCTAATTTTAATAATCGAATCGAAGCGAAAAAAAAAGCCCCCGGAGCGGGGGCTTTGAAAGGGGGCCCTACTTGCCCTTTATGGCATCCTTGATTCCGCCAAGAGTGTTCTGAGCCTTGCCGGCGGCCTTGTCGGCCTTGCCTTCGGTTTCTGTCTTCTTATCGCCGGTCACCTTGCCGGCCGTTTCCTTGATGGCTCCTTTGGCCTGTTCGGCGGAACCCTTGATGCGGTCTTTGTCCATTGTCTAACTCCTTTGCGTTAGCTGAGGGGTAACCCGCAACTCGGCGAAGTGTTCAATTGCAGTTCGCCCGCTTAGCCTTGGATAAAAGCGAGAAGGTCGGCGTTGACCTCGTTTTTGAGAGTTGTGCACATGCCATGGGGCGCTCCAGGGTAAACTTTCAGCTGCGCGTTCCTGACGAGTTTGGAGGACAAAAGGGCCGCGGCCTGGATCGGAACGATCTGATCGTCGTCGCCGTGCAAAATAAGGGTTGGAACATCGAACTTCTTCAGGTCTTCGGTCTGATCGGTTTCGGAGAAGGCTTTGATGCAGAAGTAGGATGCGGGGAACCCCGCCATCATTCCCTGCAGCGAGAAGGACTCGCGCACGCCCTCGGACACTTTTGCGCCGGGGCGGTTGTAGCCGTAGAAGGGCATGCTGAGGTCTTTCCAGAATTGTGAGCGGTCCGCGATCACCGCGGTGCGGAGTTGATCGAACGCCTCTTTCGGCGTGCCGCTTGGATTGGCCGCCGTCTTCAGCATGAGCGGCGGCACGGCTGAGATCAGAACCGCCTTCGCCACTCGCTTGGTGCCATGCCGGCCGATGTAGCGAGCCACTTCGCCGCCGCCGGTCGAGTGGCCGACATGAACGGCGTTTTGCAGATCGAGCGCCGCCGTTAAAGCCGCGAGGTCGTCGGCGTAGGTATCCATGTCGTTGCCGGTCCAGGGTTGGCTCGACCGGCCATGCCCGCGCCGGTCGTGGGCGATGCAGCGATAGCCCCGTTCGGCGAGGAAGAACATCTGGTCTTCGAAAGCGTCGGACGAGAGAGGCCAGCCATGGCTGAAAACGATGGGCTGACCGCTGCCCCAGTCCTTGTAATAGATTTCCGTGCCGTCGCTGGTTTTGATCGTTGGCATCTTGGCCTCCCATTGTGCGATGGGAATGCGAATGCGATCGCCGCGTCTGTTGTTCCAATACAGGCACAGCCGCATGGGTATTTGGAATAATTGATCGCGAAACGTGCCCCCCGGCCCTCTCCCGCGAGGGGAGAGGGGCGCCGCGTCACTGCGAGCGCGCTAATCTTTTAAGTGTGCGGTTGCCGCGTCGTTCCTTCTCCCCTTGCGGGAGAAGGACAGGATGAGGGGGGGATGCCAGGTGGCGTATGAAGTTGTCCGTCAGCGCAGCCGGTCTCGTCCATGCGGCGCGTCGAAATCGAGGTCCGGCCCGAGGGGCACGATCCGAGTTGGATTGATCGTCCAGTGGCTTTCGTAATAGTGGCGCTTGATGTGCTGGAAGTTCGTCGTCTCCCTCACGCCGCGCCACTGATAAAGCTCGCGCGTGAAGCCCCACAGGCTGGGATAATCGGCGACGCGCCGGATATTGCACTTGAAATGGCCATGGTAGACCGGATCGAAGCGAATGAGCGTGGTGAACAAACGCCAATCCGCTTCGGTGATGCGCTCGCCGCAGAGATATCGCTGGCGGCCAAGCAGCGCCTCAAGCTTGTCGAGGGTCTCGAAAAGCGGTCGGACCGCTTCCTCGTAAGCGTCTTGCGTGGTCGCAAACCCGGCTCGGTAGACGCCGTTGTTTACGAAGGCGTAGATCTCGGCGTTCAGGCTGTCGATCTCCTGACGCAAGGCCTCCGGATAATAGTCACCGGGCCTGGCGCCAACGCCGTCGAACGCGCTGTTGAACATTCGTATGATTTCGGACAACTCGTTGTTCACGATCGTGCCGTTTTTCTTGTCCCATAGGGTCGGGACGTTCACCCGGCCGGAGTAGCCCGGCTTGGCTTTCGTATAAATCTCATAGAGGCGCGCCGCGCCGTTGACAGTGTCGGGGATCACGCCGGGGCCTTCGTCGAAGGTCCAGCCCTCCGGTCCCATCAGCCAGTTCACGACGGAGATGGGGATGAAGCTTTCAAGCCCTTTCAAAGCCCTGAATATCAGAGTGCGATGCGCCCAGGGGCAGGCCAGCGAAACATAAAGGTGATAGCGATCAGGCTCCGCGGAGAACCCGCCGGTCCCCGAAGGGCCTGCGCTTCCGTCGGGCGTGATCCAGTTGCGGAACTGGCTCTCGGAGCGGATGAAGCGGCCGCCTGACGCCGCGGTGTCGTACCAGCGGTCTTGCCAGACGCCATCGACCAAAAGACCCATTCCAACCTCCCGGCTAGTTCAAGCGCTTGCCTTGAAGATTGGGCCTCGCAAATTCGCGGGCAATAGCGGTTTGATGAGTGTGCGGGGGCATCTGTGGAAGAAGCTCCGATGGTAAGCCGTCCCCCCAAAATGTCATGGCCGGGCTTGACCCGGCCATCCATCGAAATCACTAAAGCCTGGATGGCCGCCTCAAGGGCGGCCATGACGGGTCAGCTCGCCGCCGTCTCGGGCGCGGGCTGCTCGCTAGGGGCGGTTTCCTTGCCCGTCTTCTGGTCGATGCCCTTCATCGAAAGCCGCACCTTGCCGCGATCGTCGAAGCCCATGCACTTCACAAAGACCTCGCTGCCTTCCTTGACGACCTCGGATGCGTGTTTCAGCCTGCGATCCGACATTTGCGAAATGTGGACGAGGCCGTCGCGCGAACCGAAGAAGTTCACGAAGGCGCCGAACTCGACGATCTTCACGACCTTGCCTTTATAGATCTGCCCAACCTCTGGCTCGGAAGCGATGGACTTGATGCGGTTGATCGCGTCCTTGATGGAGTTCTGGTTCGCCGCCGCGATCTTCACGGTGCCGTCGTCGGAAATGTCGATTTTTGCGCCCGACTCCTCGACGATCGAGCGGATGACGGACCCGCCGGAGCCGATAACCTCCCGGATCTTGTCGGTCGGGATGGTGATGGTCTCGATGCGCGGCGCGTGCTCGCCCAGATCCTGCCGTGCATGGCCGAGCGCCTTCGACATTTCTCCGAGAATGTGCAGCCGGCCATCGCGCGCCTGCTCAAGCGCGGTCTTCATGATCTCCGTGGTGATGCCGGTGATCTTGATGTCCATTTGCAGCGCGGTGACGCCCTGCGCCGTGCCGGCGACCTTGAAGTCCATGTCGCCGAGATGATCCTCGTCGCCGATGATGTCGGACAGAACCGCGACGCCATCCGCTTCCTTGATGAGGCCCATGGCGATGCCCGCCACCGGAGCCTTGAGCGGAATGCCTGCATCCATCATGGCCAGCGAAGCGCCGCAGACGCTCGCCATGGATGACGACCCGTTGGACTCGGTAACCTCGGAGACGACCCTTATGGTGTAGGGGAAGCTGCCGGCCTCGGGCAACATCGGGTGAACCGCGCGCCAGGCGAGCTTGCCGTGTCCGATTTCGCGGCGGCCGGGCGAACCCATGCGGCCAACCTCGCCCACCGAGTAGGGCGGGAAATTATAGTGAAGCAGGAAGGTTTCTTTGTAGGTGCCTTCCAGCGAGTTCGATCCATTGCTCGTCCTCGCCTGTCCCCAGCGTCGCCACGACGAGCGCCTGCGTCTCGCCGCGCGTGAACAGGGCCGAGCCGTGGGTGCGCGGTATCACGTGGACCTGGCAATCGATCGGCCGGACCGTCTTCAGATCGCGTCCGTCGATACGCTTGCCCGTCTTGAGAATGCTCGAACGGACGACGTTCTTCTCGATCTCCTTGAAAGCATCGGCGAGCTTCACCTTGTCGCCTGCAGTCGCCTCGCTCGAAAGAAGGTCGTTGAGGGCTTTCGCCTTCGCTTCGCCAACCTTCGCGTTGCGCTCCTGCTTGCCCGCGATCTGGAAGGCCTTCTTGAGGTCCTTCTCGACGAGCTTCTTGACCTTGGCCTCGTATTCGTTCTTCGCGTCCGGCAGGGTCCAAGGCTCTTTCGCGGCCTGTTCGGCAAGGCCGATGATCGCGTCGATCACGGGACGGTAGCCTTCCTGGCCGAAGACCACGGCGCCGAGCATCACCTCTTCGGAAAGCTCCTTTGCTTCCGACTCGACCATAAGCACTGCGTCGCCCGTGCCGGCGACGACGAGATCGAGTTCGGTCTCCTTCAACTGATCCACCGTCGGGTTCAGAATGTACTGGCCATGCGCATAGCCGACCCTCGAGGCGCCGATCGGTCCGAGAAACGGCAAGCCCGACAGCGTCAGCGCCGCGGAAGCGGCCACCAGAGCCACGATGTCTGGATCGTTCTCCATGTCGTGCGACAGGACCGTGACGATAACCTGCGTTTCGTTCTTGAAACCGGGGGCGAACAGCGGCCGGATCGGGCGGTCGATGAGTCGCGAGGTCAGCGTTTCACGCTCCGTGGGGCGGCCTTCGCGTTTGAAATATCCGCCGGGGATTTTGCCCGCCGCGTAAGCCTTTTCCTGATAATTGACGGTGAGGGGGAAGAAGTCCTTCGTGGGGTCCGCCTCGCGCTCCCCGACGACGGTTGCGAGCACCGTGGTTTCGCCATATTGCGCGAGCACCGCGCCGTCAGCCTGGCGCGCGATCCTGCCCGTCTCAAGCCTCAGCGTGCGTCCACCCCATTCCACTTCTTCACGATAGGTCTCAAACATCTTATTGTTCCAACAGCTTAAGCCGGAGGCCCTTCCCCCGGCTCTTCATTGCGTCCATTGTTTGTGCGCGAGCCACACTTAGCGCAGATTAGCGCGGTCTCCTAGTGGAAAACGCGCGAATTACCGCGCTGCGCGGCGTGATCCACCAGCCAATTGGCTCAGCTCAAGCTTGTCTGCGGCCACCTTGATCTGAGCCCTCCATTTTCGACCGGCGGCATCCGCCAAGCCCCATACCCTACAAAATTTCTCGCAGCGGGCAAAAGGACAAGTTGAATCTGCATTACTCTTTGTTAGCTCTATTCTGCTTCCTCTCACGCTCCCGGTCGCCCCTCGCGCGCGCTCCCATGGCGCCATCGCCGATCCCCGGCCCGATACGCGAAGGATCAAGAGCTAAGCTCCCGCGAAGCCGGGGAAATTCCGCCTAGAACTTCAGCCGCAGACCGCTCACGACTGTCGTCATCGTGTCGTTCAGGTAGGCGGAGTTCAAGCCGCCGCCGTTGGCGATAGTGCTGACGCCTGCATAGACATCGAGGTGCTTGTTGAAGGCGTAGTCGGCCAAGAAGGAGCCCTGGTTCAACCATCCGGCGCAGTTTGGCGGCGTGGGGTTGCCCACGCGCGCCGTGGCGGCGGTCGCACAGTTCTTGCCCTTGTTGTTGATGTACTCATTCTGCGTGTAGTTGTAGTAGGCCCCGGTGAAGCTCCACCCTGAGGGAAGCTCATATTTCGCGCCGGTCCAGGCCGTTTGCAGGATCTTGTCCGTCGTGTAGGCGTTCGTCGTCACGCTGACGAGTTGATACCCGCCAATTGTCGTCGATCCAGCGGGAATATTGGCGTCTCGGGGGTTGCCCATATCGATATGCACGTAGCCTGCGAAAACGGAGAGCTTACCGAGTGGCTCCTCGTCCTTCAAACCGCCGCCGAAATCGAAGCTGTATTTGCCCATCACCGACCAGGCCTCATTGTCGGAGATCGTGCCAAGCAAGCCGTCCGGGCAGGCGCCGGGAACGCAGCTGACGCCGGTGGTGTAGGCCGGGTTGGGAATCTGGGTGGAAACGACCGTTCCCCACTCTTTTGTGTAATTCGCGTCGATGGAAAAGCCCCGCCAGGTACCGCCGGTGTTCAAGCCGTAACCTCCGTTGAAGAGTGCGGTGCTCTCGCCGCCATTCGTGACCATGGCGGCCGCATGCGCGGGGCCGTACTGGAAGACATACTTGACGGAGTTGTCCCACCGCGCGGTTTCCGTCGATCCGATCCCGCCGGACGTGCCGCCGGAATATCCGAGAAGCGCAAAGGCAGGGGCGAACCCCATGGGATCGTAATTCACGGCTGCATCGAGTTGCAGCGATTGCTGGCGTCCGGCTGTCAATGTCCCATAAATGGCATTGCTGACGCCGCCAAAGGCCGGACCGTTTAAGGCCTGGCCGCAACGGCTGCCGTCGCTGTTCGCGCTCTGGTCCGCGTAGAGCCTGCCGTTGTTCCTGATCATGCTCGCGCAGGCATCGGTGAGTTCGCCGGAAACCGGATTGAAGGCCGTTTCAAGTTTGCCGATCGCCTTCCAGCCGGACCCGATGTCCTCCTCAATCTTCACGCCGATTTTCGACTGCTCCAGACCGTTTTCGGCCAAGGTGGAGATCGCCCTGTTGGCGTTCTTGGAGCCGTTGAGGTTGTATTCGAGGCCGGGATAAAAGGCCCCTCCGAGTGGAGCGCCGTGGGTTTGATAGGCGTAGCCCACGTCGATGGTTCCGTAAACGGTCACGCCTCCCCACGTTAAACTTCCGGGATTTCCCGCATCGCCTGCGCAGGCTGGCGCAATCATGCCCAGGAAGAGGGCGGCGCTCATCAAGAGGCGCCCGTCCAAGCGAATGACCAGCGAACAAGCCAATTTTTCCTCCGCCTCGCAAAGCCGAGCAGGTTGATTTACAACCTAAGGCTGCAACAAGTTGAAAGGCGTGGCAACGGGGGCTGGCTTATCGCCGCCGAATTGCGGAGAGCGAGTTGCATCGATGCAACCCCTGCGAGCGGGACTGAGGCTGCGCGTCGAAACTCGGTCCGGGACAGAGAAGAGAACCCGTCCGGTCCGCGTGGCTGCGCTTTTTCTCATGGAGCGGAGCGCGATCCTCTTATAGAATCGCCGTCAGAATTCCAGCTCGGGTGGCCATCCATGTCCGGCGCCGCAGAGGCGATGAAAATCAAGGCCGCAAACGGAGACGCAGGCGCAACGGCGGCCGATGCCGCCGCGCACGGAGGCGACCGGGTTGCGGAGGCTCTTGTCGCGCATGGCGTGACCGCGGTCTACACACTTTGCGGCGGCCATATATCGCCCATCCTCACAGGCGCGAAAGCGCGGGGCGTTCGCATCGTCGATACAAGAGGCGAGGCTGCGGCGGTGTTCGCGGCCGACGCCGCGGCGCGTCTGACGGGCATAGGGGTCGCGGCCGTGACGGCGGGACCCGGCGTCACCAACACTGTGACGGCGCTGAAAAATGCGCAGCTCGCGCAATCGCCGCTCGTGCTTCTGGGAGGCGCCGCGCCGACCCTGCTGCAAGGGCGCGGCGCACTGCAGGATATCGATCAGCGCTCCGTCGTCGCGCCCCATGTCAAACTTGTGAAGCAGGTGCGCCGCGTCCGCGACATTGTCCCCGCGCTGGAGGAGGCGTTCGCGGCTGCGCGCGACGGCGTTCAAGGCCCCGCCTTTGTGGAGTGTCCGGTCGATCTGCTTTATGGCGAGCCGCTTGTGCGCCAGTGGTATCGCGACGCCGGGGGAAAAGGCCGGTCGATTGCGGGCGCCTTGCTTAACTTCTATGTCCGCCGCCATCTCGAAAGGCTGTTCGCCGGCAGCAAGTCCGCGCCTGCGCCCCAGCCCCGGAAAATCGCCGCGCCTGCGCCAGTTGCATCGAGCGTCGCGGCGGCGGCTGCCTCGCTCGCTAAAGCGTCAAGCCCGCTTGCCATTATCGGAAGCCAGACGCTTGCTGCCGGGACCGATCCGGCTTCGGTCGCCGCCGCCGTGGAACGCCTCGGCATTCCCGTTTACCTATCGGGGATGGCGCGCGGGCTGCTTGGCCCGGATCACCCGCTCCAGGCGCGTCATCAGCGCAGGCAAGCCTTGAAGGAGGCGGATTGCGTCATCCTGGCGGGCGTGCCGTGCGATTTCCGCCTCGACTACGGCCGGCAGATAAGGCGGTCCGCCACGCTGATCGCCGCGAATCGTAGCCGCGCGGACGCCCGGCTGAACCGCCGCCCCAACATTGCAGCCATTGGAGACGCGGCGCTCTTTCTTGAGCAACTGACTGGACGAATGGGCGGCGCAGCGATGCGCTGGAAGGATTGGAGGGCCGCGCTGAGCGCCCGCGATGAAGCGCGCGAAGCCGAGATCGACAGGCAGGCCGCCGCGGAAGACGAGTTCGTCAATCCGATCGGCCTCCTTCGCGCCATAGACCGCGCCGCCGGCGGCAACGCGATCTTCGTCGCCGATGGCGGCGACTTCGTCGCGACGGCGTCCTACATCCTGCGGCCTCGCGGGCCATTCTCCTGGCTCGACCCCGGCCCGTTCGGAACGCTCGGCGTGGGCGCGGGCTTCGCGCTCGGCGCAGCCATGTCGCGCCCGGATGCGGAGATCTGGATCATCTTCGGCGACGGGGCCTGCGGCTACAGCCTTGCCGAATTCGATACGTTCGCGCGCCATGGCGTTCCCGTTATCGCCGTTGTTGGCAACGACGCGGGCTGGACGCAGATCGCGCGGGAGCAGGTGAAGGTGCTGGGGGACGATGTTGGCACGGTGCTTGCGCGAAGCGCCTATCACGAGGCCGCCGCGGGCTTCGGCGCGGAGGGGATTCTTTTAAAGAGCAATGCCGGGATTCCCGATGCGCTGGCTCGCGCGCGAGCGGCGGCGAAGGCGGGCAAGCCGGTGCTGCTCAATGCGTGGCTGGATCGTACGGCTTTCCGCGAGGGCGCCCTCTCAATGTGAGGCGGCGTCCTTTGCGGAACTGGCGCCTTCCTGCGGACTCGCGGCGGCCTGCCACTTGAAGCGCACGCCCGGGCCTGCAATCTGATCCTCGGCTGGAAGGAAGACGATCCCCGCCTCCTCGAACGCCGCCATTACATCTCTCAATGTACGAGGATACGGCTTGATTTGCCCAAGCTCAAAATCGGCGCTCTGCATTGCTCAGGAGTAATCAGCATTTGCTCCCAGCCCTTCTGCAAATTGAGGACTATAAGGAATTTGCATAACCGCGCCCGCTCGAACTGGCGAGATTGACTATTTATTATCGGCGTCTCGATAATTATCTGTTTTATACAAAAAGGCAAGGGCTGTGCGAAGCTTAAGCGCTAGCACGCCGTCTTCGAACCATGGGCGGGGTGACCTGCTCGTCACCAATGGAGCCGGCAACCTTGCGGGACTGATTGGCGGGGCACCGGCGACCGGCTTGAACTTCAACGGCGGCGCTGCGGCGACCTTCACCAACGGCGCCGGACAAACGACGACGGTCAACAACGGCGGCTTGACCACGTCCGGCACTGTCACCGTTACTGCTGGCGCCGCCAATCAGTCGCTGAACGGAATCAGCCTCTTCTCAACCAGCGGCGGGTTGAACCCAAATATCAGCAGCCTCAGCAACAACAACTTGAGCTTCTTCTCCAACGGCGCCACCACAGTCAACGTTAACGGCACCAACGGCAACATTAATACCGTGGGTGTTGCTCAGGTCGGCGCCGCTGCGACGGGCGTCACGCTCAATCCGAACGGCACGGGCACCTTCAATGGTCTCCTGACCACGCACGGCATCGCCAACACCGGTGACGTCGCCACGACGACTCTTCACGTAACGGGCTTGTCGACCACGAACGGCATCAACAACCAAAATGGCGGCATCACGAATGCTGGCGCGGTTAGCGGTGTGACGACCCTCAACGTTTCGGGCCTGTCAACCCTTAGCGGCATCAACGACACCGGCGCGCTGAACCAGAACGGCGTGGCCACGTTCACGAATACGGCTGTTGCCGGGCAGGGCACAACCACGATCAACGGTGGCGTCGTCACGGCCTCAACCTCGCTAAATGCGCCGACGGTTAACGCTACGACGGGTAACATCGCCACGGTGAACTCGACGACCGTGAACACAGCTAACGCCAATATCTCCAACTCGCTCGCCGTCGCGAATGGCGCGAACATCAATCTCGGCAACAACGTCGTTCATGGCGTCGCCGACCCGATCATCGGCACGGATGCGGCGAACAAGGAGTACGTCGATCGTGGCGTGAACAGGGCTTACCAAGGAACGGCTATCGCGCTCGCTCTCTCGCAGCCGATCTTCGCTCCTGGCCAGACCTGGGCAGTGCGCGCGGGCTATGGCGGCTATGAGGGTGAGAACGCAGGCGGCGTGACCGTTGCGGGCATCATCGGACGCGACTGGTTCGGCGGCGGCACGACGGTCGCCATAGACGGCGGCGTCGGCTTCTCCGACAACACGGTGGCTGGCAAGGCCGGCGTGACCATCGGCTTCGGCGGCGTCTACGGCGTGCCCTTGAAGTAGTTTGAGATATGAGGGAGCGCCTCGCGCGCTCCCTTTCCAGGTTTCATTCCTCGGCGCCCAGCGATGGCTCGCGCCAGGGCGCCTGACCAACCCCGAGGCGACAGCGTTAACCGAGGGTTGTGAGAGTTGACCTTGCCGAGGTCTCGCTGATAGGGTTGCCCCCCATGGCAGCCCTATTTGTATTTCGGGGCGGTTCTGCGCCGGGCGCGTTCTTTAACAAGGATTGACCATGCGATTTTGGTTTCGGGTTCTTCCCTGTGTCGGGTTCACCCTTGCTTCGGCCAGCGCCTTCGCGGAGGAGAAAAAGGGGCCGGAAAAGCCTGCGGCGCCTGCGAAGCAGGAGATGCAGATCCAGACGGCCGCGCTCGTCGCCCTTATCAAGTCCACGATTTTGGCGGTGCAGCAAGCGAACCAGACAGGCAACTATTCCGTTCTGCGTGACATGGGCTCGCCCATCTTCCGGGAGCGATTCGATCAGGCCGCGCTCACCGCGGCTTTTGCGAATTTGCGCAGCCGCGGCGTCAATCTGACCCCGGTTCTGTTTCTGGACACGACTCTCGCCAAGCAGCCGGAGATGACGGGGGGAAATGAACTCCACCTCGTTGGTATTTTTCCTTCTCAGCCGCTGCAAATTCAGTACGACATGCGTTTCATGCTTCTGGACAACCAGTGGCGTATCAATGCGCTTGCGGTGGATGCGGTTCCTGTGCAGCAGCCCCAGGCCAGCGCTGCCCCGGCCGCTGTTCAGCAGCCTCAGGCGAAGCCGGCCGTCGCCAAGAAAGGCGAGAAGAAGAAGCCCGCCGATCTGGCTGGCGGCGCTCCCGCGGATTAAACCGCCACCCTATAGGCTGGCCTGTCGAAAATTCGAAATCCCCTCTCTTGTCATGGCCGCCCTACGAGGCGGCCATCAAGGAAAACAATTCCGATCCCTGGAATTTAAAAAATGGATGGCCGGGGCAAGCCCGGCCATGACGATATTTCCGCCTAACCGCGACACGCATCAAGCCCGGATGACATCCACGATTTCGCGCGTGTCGGGGTCGACGACGAGAATCACATCGTCGAGGACGACAATCTTAAAGCCGCGGAAGACCGGGTCGATCTGAACGACTTGCGCAGGAGGATCGTACCACTCGATGGTGTTCGGAATCCGGCTGCCGACCTGGACGCCGAAGTTCACCTCTCCCCGATGATAGCGATGGATCGAACCGTCGCGAACAAGGATTGTATGAATTCGGGTCCTTTGCTCGCGCGAAATGCTGGCGAAGCGTCCGCGTTCGCCCTGCGCCCTGCCTCCTGCCTCGTTTCTTGTCTCGCCGCGGCCGACGCGCTCGCGTTCAGCTGTCGCGCCGCGCTCGCCCGCTTTGCGCTCAGACTGCCCGGTCTCGTTGCGTCCGCTTTCCGCGCGATTTTCAGACCGGTTCTGCTCATTACCGGCTGCGTTCTTATCGGCGCCCTGTTGTTTCTCATTCGCGCCGCCGCCCTGGTGCTGAGTTTGACTGCCGGACTCACGCTCCTGGGCTGTGCGGCCTTGCTGCTGAGATCCCGTCTGCCGCTCTTCGGCCATGCCGCCTTTATGCTGTGACTGTGTTCCGGACTCGCGCCCCTCGGCCGTGCTTCCCTTATGCGCCGCGCCTCCTTGCTCTTGCCCGCCGGAGGCTTGCCCGCTTTGCTCCCCGCCGCCCGATTGTCCGCGCTCCTCTCCGGATTTCGCCTGATGCTGACCGGAGGCGCCGCTCTGACTTTTCTCCGCTTGTGAGGATTTAGCCCCGCCACGCTCGCTTCCGCCCGACTTGCTCGAACGCTGCCCGCTCCCTCCGGTGGCGCGCTCCGAGCCTGTCGCTCCTCCGCCCTGCCTCTCACCCGTTTGCGCCTGAGCCAGCGAGATTGCCGCCAGAAGCGCAATCGCAGACACGCCATACTTCAAACTACGCTGCATGATCTCCTCCAGATGTAATCTTCTTACAACTGAAGGATAGGCCCATCGTTCCAAGTGGCTGCAACACGGGAAGCTTAAGCTGCCTAAGCATACTGAAGTGGAGCCGGAATCCCTTGTTGTCATGACCGGGCTTGACCCGGCCACCCATATTATTTTGATAAGGTTGAGTTTTTTTGACCTGGATGGCCGCATCGAGTGCGGCCATGACAGCAGGGGGTCTGCCTAAGCGCCGCCGATGGCGATGCCCGCGCCAAGAACGATGATGCCGCCCACCACGATCTGAAAGGCGGCCTGCAGGAACGGCGTGTCCATGTAGCGCGAGCGAACCCAGGCGATAACCCACAGCTCGATCAGGACGATGACGCTCGCGATGCCGGTCGCGATCCAGAAGGCGTTGGGGAGGGAATCCGGCACGAGGTAGGGCAGGGTATGGCCCAGCCCCCCAAGCGTCGTCATCAAGCCGCAGATGCCGCCGCGTAAGAGCGGCGAACCCCGCCCTGTGAGCGACCCGTCGTCGGAGAGGGCTTCGGCGAAGCCCATGCTGATCCCCGCGCCGATCGAGGCGGCCAGCCCGACGAGAAAGGTCTGCCAGTTGTTGTGCGTGGCGAAGGCGGCGGCGAACAGCGGCGCGAGCGTTGAGACGGAGCCGTCCATCAGCCCCGCGAGGCCCGGCTGCACATATTGCATGACGAATATGCGCCTTGCGGTTTCGTCCTCTTCGCCTTTCGCATCCCGCGTCAGCAACTTGTCCGAAAGCTTCGCCGCCAGGTTCTCATGCTTCTTCTCGGCGAAGGCGAGGTCGCCCAGAAGCTTGCGGATGTCGACGTCTGTCGCCTGCTTGGCCGCCTGCGTGTAGAAGCGATGGGCCTCGAATTCCATGGTCTCGGCCTGCTTGCGGATGGTGTCGAGGGGCAGGTTGCGTGTGAGCCAGACTGGACGCCGCCTTATGAAGCCTTTGACATCCTCGCGGCGGATGGGCGGAAGGTGCGGCCCGAAGCGTTTTTCATAGAGGGCGAGAAGCCGGTGGCGATGCCCTTTTTCTTCCTCGGCCATCGCCTCGAAGACCTTTGCCGATGCAGGGTAGCGCTCCTGCAGGTCCTCGGCGAAGGTCATGTAGATGCGCGAGTCTTCTTCTTCTGCGGAGATCGCCACCGCCAGAATCTCGCGTTCGGTCAGGTCAGCAAATCTCTTCGGGGGGTGGCTCGATCCGGCAAACAAAGCGGCGCGCTCCTTAGAATAATTCTAAGCGCGATTTATGGGGCCTCGGGGACGATGTCAATTTACGATCGTGTGCGCGCCTCGGCAAACGATGCGCAGGGCTGCGTGCGCCGTACCCCGCGCCTGTCTGGCGTCAGCGGGCCGGAATGCTGCTTCGAAGCATCAGCTGAAGCAATTCGCTCTGCCGGTGGGTGTCGGTTTTGCTCATGATCCGCGCGAGCCTGTTCCGCGAGGTGATCCGCGTGATCTGCAGCGTGTCCGCTGCCTCCTGCAAGCTTCTGCCTGCCATAAGCTCTCTCACCAATTTCTTTTCAGACTGCGTCAGGCCGTAGGCGTCCAAGACTTCGTCGGCGGCTTCTCCCGAAGGCGCGTCCGGGTCTGAAACGAAAAGGATGGCGCGCGCCTGATGATGGCTCCCCAGCCAGAAACCGGTCTTTCGCGCAACCGGCATAGCCTTGGCGATGAGGGCGCGCGCCGAATGCCGCCGGGGCAGAGAGACCGATCCGCCGCGAGCGCCTTTTTCTGCAATCGCTGCCCGGATAAGGCTGGCGAGAGAGTTTTCGGCGCTCGAGCTGTCTACGAAAAGACGGTTGTGCCTCACCTTCAGACCGTCGCGGCTTTCAAGAAGGCTTAAACCGGCCGCGTTGGCGTAGCAGACCGCGCCTGTCCCGGTCAGAAGAAAAACGGCGGTCTCCATGTAGTCCAGAGCCGCTTCCAGGCCTCTGGGGTTTTCCTCCAGGGCGGCCAGCTTTCGGTTGAGGTTGATCGCGCGCCGGAGGTGGGGCCCAAGGCGCTGCACGAACGCGACTTGCTCTTGGGAGAAAATATCCGATCGATGGTCGCGAACGATGCCGAGGCATGCTTCATGCTGGCTGTCCCGTTCGAGTACGAGCGTCACCGATCCCACAATGTCGTGCCGGCGAGCGTAGTCGCTGTAAAACTCCGTTCGTTCGATGTTCCCTGGCGCTACGAGTTCGTGATCGGGCACGGCTTTCCCGGCGGGGATGCGGGCCAACGCGACGTTGAGAGGATTGACCGAGTAATAATACTCCGCATAGTCGGCCAGAGATGCGGGATCAATTCTGTATGTGGTTCCGAAGCAGAACCCGGTTCCATCCAGCCGTCCCGCATGCAATGCGCCTCCCACCCCAGGCAGTTGGCTCGTGAGTTCGCCAAGCACTCCTTCCCAGAGCCGCGGATCTTCGGCGGCGGCGTATATGCAATCGAGCAGGGACTCAAAATCCTCGGGGGTCATCGCGCAATTCTATCTAAACCTTGAGCGTGAGCCTTTTCTGTTTCCTCTAGCCTCGGTTGTCAAACGCGAAGGGCGGCGCCGCGCGCGCTGTGCACATCGCAAGGCGTATTGTCTTCAAATCTTTTGGGTGCGCGATGGCGGCCTAACCGCCTTCGGCGCTGTCTCGAGCGCGGAGGGCGTCGGCAAGGCGCATCGCAGCCGATCCCGGCTTCAGGGGCTTTTGCTGGCTTTCGTGAGGCGCCCATCCGCAGAGGTAGAGGATTTCGAAGGTCGCGCCGACCCTGCCGTCCCGGCCTGCGAAGTGGCTCGAGTACGTCTCAAGCGCCTGCGCAAGCGTATCACGCCGCATGGGCTTCCGGGAGCGCGCCGCGAGCGGGTTTGCCGCTCCCATCGCTTTCAGCTCTCTCATCAAGGCGAGGGGGCTGGGATATGTCACGGTGAGCCGCTCCGAATCGACGACAGGCAAGGCGAACCCAGCCCGCTGCAGAAGGCCGCCCACATCCCGCACATCGGCGGTTGGGAACACCCTTGGCGAGACGCCGCTCATGGTCTCTGCTTCCGCCATCATGAAGGACTGCCTCAGTTCGATCAGCGAGTCGCCTCCGAGAAGCGCGCCAAGGAAAAGGCCGTCGGGGCGAAGCGCGCGGCGAAGCTGAATAAGAGCGCCCGGCAGGTCGTTCACAAGGTGCAGCGACAGCACCGAGGTCACGAGGTCGAGCGAGCCATCCTTCAGCGGCAGCGCCTCTTCCTCAGCTACAACGCGCGGTGCGGGGCACTTTTCGGCAAGCTCCATCGCGAGGCTCAACGAAAACGTTTTCAAACTCGGGTTCCGCTCATTGAGAAGCCGCGCCATGACCCCATGATAAGCGCTCGTGTCGGCCGCCAGTTCGAAGGTCCGGTTGATGCCTTCGAGGCGGCCGGCAAGTTCTTCCGAAGCGTGGCGGATCAGGAAGTCCGTTTGCGGCAGCGTGGCGGCCGAGCGCTCAAGGTTTGCCCGGATAAGGCGCCGGTCGAAGATATTGGGGCTGTTCAAATCGGACCCTCGGGTTTATGGCTTGTTTTGATAAAGTCATTTGCTTTGGCGTCACAAATGTTTCAGTGTGTCACTCGGCTTGCCGCCGAAGGCTTGCGATACTCCGCAGACCTGATCCTTCCGGCGTCGTGCGTTTCCTGTTCGGCGCTCATCACCCGGCACAACCTGCTTTGCCCCCGATGCTGGAGCGGCCTCAATCTCATCACGCCGCCTCTCTGCGACAGGCTCGGCGTTCCCCTCCCCGGATATGAAGGAACAGGACCGCATATCTCAATGCAAGCCCTGGCGAACCCACCGGTTTTTTCGCGGGCGAGAGCCGCCGCGCATTACGGCGGGGTGATCCGCCGCCTTATCGTGCGGTTCAAGTTCGAGGACAAGCATGAGCCGCTGCCGTTGTTCATCAAGCTGATGCGCGAGGCCGGGCGGCCTCTTCTCGACGAAGCGGACCTTCTCGTTCCCGTGCCGCTGCACCGTCTCCGGCTCCTGCAGCGCCGTTTCAACCAGTCCGCGCTCCTGGCGAAGGGGCTGAGCCGGGCAGCAGGAGTCCCCGTCTGTGTGACGGCGCTAAAAAAAACAAAGAGAACAAAGGCGCAAGTAGGGCTCGCTCAGGATGCGCGCCTTGAGAACGTGGCGGACGCCTTCAAGGTGAGCCGCAAGGGAGGAAGCGCCGTGAGAGACAGGCGCATTGTCTTGATCGACGACGTGCTGACCACTGGCGCCACCGCGAATGCATGCGCCGCGGTGCTCTTGAAGGCAGGCGCGCGCGCCGTCGACGCTCTTGCGATCGCCCTTGTCGCCCACGGCTATGAAGAACCCATGGACGGTGAACAAGCGCTATAGTACCCAGCAACTTGGACTGGACTGCTGTCCATGCAGGCCCCATTTGTCAGCGCGCCGTATAAATGAAAGGACCATTCATGCCGCCAGTGACGATCTACACCACGCCGGGCTGCCCCTATTGCCGCCGCGCCAAGGTGCTTCTGACGCGCAAGGAAGTCGCCTACGAAGAAATCGATGTCAGCGACCCCGCACTGCGCCGGGTCATGATCGAACGCGCCAGGGGCCGTTACACTGTTCCGCAAATTTTCATAGGTTTGGAGCATATTGGAGGCTGTGACGAACTTTACGCTCTGGATGCGAAAGGAGATCTTGATCCCCTGTTGCAAAACTGAGCACAATAGCAAGAAAGCGCAGGGAGGCAGTCAAGCATGCCGGAGAAGAAAGAGCATTTTCGAGTGGGCCTCGTTCAGATGCGATCGGGGCGGGACGTTCGAGAAAATCTTTCGGAGGCCGAAGCTTTTATCCGCGAGGCGGCCCGCAAGGGGGCGCAGTTCGTCCAGACGCCGGAAAATACGCTCCTTATGGAGACGGAAGCCGGCCGCCTTCTGGAAAAGATCGGCCCGGAGGAGGCGACCGAGTCCGTCGCTCATTTCTCGGGTCTCGCCAAGTCCCTCCGCATCTGGCTGCACGTGGGCTCCATCGCCATCAAGGTCGGTGAGGACCGCGCGATCAACCGCGCCTATGTCTTCGCGCCGGATGGGCAGATTGCGCTGCGCTACGACAAGATTCACATGTTCGACGTGAATCTTCCCAGCGGTGAAACCTATCGGGAATCCGCTACTTTCGTTCCCGGAAAGACGGCCTACGTGCTGCAAATTCCGTGGGGCGGCCTCGGCGTGGCGACCTGCTACGACATCCGCTTCCCGGAGCAATACAAGGCGCTTGCGAAGGCGGGCGCGAAGTTTCTGACCGCGCCGTCCGCCTTCACGAAAGTGACGGGCGAGAAGCATTGGCACATTCTCTTGCGCGCGCGAGCCATCGAGAACGGCTGCTTCGTTTTCGCCGCGGCGCAGGGCGGGCGCCATTCGAACGGGCGCACGACGTTCGGGCATAGCCTCATCATTTCGCCCTGGGGCGAGATTCTCGCCGAAGGGGGAACGGAGCCGGGCGTTTTCCTGGCGGATATCGACGTGACCGAGGTGGATCGGGTCCGCGCGCGCATCCCGGCCCTCGATCATACGTGCGACTTCGACGTCAGCGTCGTGCCGATGCCGAAGCTTAAAGCGCTTGAGGCGGCCGAATGATTTGGCTGCCTGCGTTCATGAGGCGGAAGCGGGTGGACGCCGCAGCCAGTGAACCGGCGGCCAAGGAAAAGCCCAGCCAACCGCCAGTGAACAGGCCGCCTCGCTTTGTGGGCGGCGCGCCGGAAAGAACGCAGGATCTGCTTACGGTTCATGACGGCGAGCGTGTCGGCTTCCGAAAGCCGGTGCAGGGCTGACACAGGGTCCGGTCGATTGGTTCGCTCGTTGGCGTCATCGCGGAAACGCGAAGGCGAGGTGCCGGGTTGTATCTCGGGCGCGCGCTTTTCCGGCATGACGATCCGGCTTTAGCCTGCCTCCGCCGCCTCGATTTCTTCGAGCAGCAGCCTGTAATGCCCCGCGACCGCGCCCAATAGGCGAGCGCCGCGAACAACTCGCTTGGCGTGCATTCCGCCACGCGCCAAGACGCTTTCGAGGGTGCGGCCGATTAACGCGGCGACCTCCGCATCCACGCCCGCCCGCGAGATGAAAAATTCGGCATTTTTGATATTTGCTGCGCCTTCCACGGGCAAAGCCGCTTCAATCCCCGCCTCCATCGCCCTCCGCACGACCTTGGCAGCAGATGCTGCTTACCTCTAGCTGGAAAGGTAGAAGGCGCCGTTAACCCGCAAAGACAATCTTCGCTCGACTTTGGTTGGAAGCGGGGCTATGGTTGCCGCTTCCAAGCTATTCCAAAGCCGAAGGTTTTCGCCATCGTGATCGTGGAAGAAACCGAAGCTCAGGCTAGCTGTGCGCCCGTTTTTGCGCCAGCCGCGCCGCGAGACCTCTGCACAGACCCGAAGGACGAGTGGGGGCAGAAGCTTGGCCCGCTCGCTGTTCCGGCGTGCTTCGTTTATGCAAATTCCCACGCCGCCCTAACAGTTGGATATAGGGGCGGACTGGGCGGGCTGCTTGCCCCTTATTCAGGAGATTGGTCCGCGCGGCCTGGGGATTTCGCGGGCTCGCCTGGAAATGCGAACTCTGCTACTGAGGCGTATGCGCAACATGGTTACGCAAAACGTATAACGCCTCGCAGCACCATACTACAGAGCAGCGGCTGTAGACGAAAGTTCCCCTTGCACGGAAGAAACGCTTGCGATTCCTTAGCAATCTCGGCTAGACTTATTGTCGCAAATGGCGTTTCTTCCTCGAAGTGCCGTGAAACTGACGTATAATCACTAAAATGTGATTGGCCTATTTACGGATCAGGACAGGCGTTGAGGAGGAGTGGGCTGATGCGCAATGTTGAGCGAGTACGCGGTTCGTTGGCTTGCGCGCCCTCTGAACGCTTCGTTTCAGCGCCATATTCTCAAGAACAGAAGTATGGGATTCCCGATGCGGCTGAGCGGCAGCGCCGTCTGGCGTCCCTCATTGCGCAGGAAATCATTCCCCGCCTCATGCTGATACACAATGAGGTTTTGAAGCCGTGCGCGTGCGCGCCAAAAAACCCCTCTCAGAATGACATAGAAGAGCTGGCTCTTCTTGTTCTCGGCCCCGATTTGCAGGCCGCCACCGACTACATTCTGCGCTTGAAACAGCGCGGCTTGCCGCTGGATGTCCTGTTTGTCGAGCTTTTGGAGCCGGCAGCGCGCTATCTTGGCAAGAAGTGGGATGACGACCGCTGCGATTTTCTCGACGTGACGCTCGGCGTGGCCCGTTTGCAGGAATTGCTCTCTATCTTCAACGAAACCCATGGCGTCTCCACGTTCGGCGATATGCGCCGCGCGATCACGGCGACGACGGGCGGCGAGCAGCACCGGTTCGGCCTGGCGATCGTTGAGAAGTTTCTGCGCGGGGCCGGCTGGCATGTCCGCTCGGAAGCGGGCTCGCCGCTCGACGCGATCGCCGCCGCTGTGCGTACCGAATGGTTCGCCGTCGCCGGCATTACTCTGAGCTGCGAGTCCAGGCTGGGCGCGCTCACGGCCATGATCGAGACGATCCGCGAGCACTCCTGCAACAAGGCGATCGGCGTGATGGTCGGCGGCCCGATTTTCAATAAGAACCCCGAGCTTGCGGCGCGGGCCGGCGCGGACGCCTCCGCCGTTAACGCCCCGGCTGCCGTCCTGCTTGCGCAGAGGCTGTTCGATCTCTGCGTTGCAAGGCGGATCCGGACCTCGAACGTGGCCTGAAATACCGCCGGTTCTGGCGAGTGCGGGCGATAAACCGAAGGCGTCTCTTTCCACGGCGAAGCGGCGCGGGGTGTGGCAATGACGCACTCCTTTTTGCGATCCTCGACGAGAATTTGCCTTTCCAAGCCCTTCCAATACAGAAAATTTACGCGCCCATGCACTAATCGTCGTGACGTATTCGCATGGGAAAAGCCGTTATGCGTACACTTTGTCTTCTCGCCTTCGGCTGCTTGGTGGGCCTCTTCGCCTACACCTATAATCTAAAACTTAAGACTCGGGCGCTCGAAACGGAGGCGCGTGAGCTTGTCACCGAGCTTCAGGACGAAGGCGATTTTCTCGCCTTGATGCGTGCGGAAGTAAGCCACCTGTCGAGGCCAGAGCGAATCGACGAGATGGCCCGCAACACATTGAAGCTTGAGCCGATCGCCTCGACCCAGCTCGTGCCCTGGAGCGCCGTGGTCACGGGGTCCGGCGCTGTCATTCAAAGCACAAGCGGGCTTTCAGCTCGGAAGGACGGCATCGCCGCGCTAATCGAGAAGGCCGCCAACAACCTCCCCGCGGCCGGAGCTCGCTGACGCAATGGCGACGCTGGCGAACCTTTGCCGCCGGATCGGCGGTTCCGAGAGCGGCGTTCGTCAGGCAGGAAACGCAAGGCGCGCGCAGGGCTTGCTGGCGGTTTTCTTCGCGTGCGCGTTCATAATCGTTACAGGGAAGGTTATTCGCTTCGGCGCGGAGTCGAACGATCTGCCGATTCTTGCCGTGGCGGCCGCTCCGCCTCCGCTTGCGAAGAACCGCCCCGATATCGTCGACCGCAACGGCAGGCTCCTGGCCACCGATATTAAAGTCTACTGGCTTTCCGTCAATCCCAAGCAGATCGCGAACGCGGACGACGCCGCCGAGAAAATCGCGGCCCTCTTTCCCGATCTGACGCAGGCCGCGCTCGCGCGCAAGTTCCGCGAGTTGTCGAGCCACTTCGAGTGGGTGAAGCGCGGCCTGACGCCGAAGCAGGCGGAAGCGGTGCATGCGCTCGGCATTCCCGCACTGACCCTGTTGCCAGCCAACCAAAGGGTTTACCCGGCCGGGAATGAGGCGGCGCACATCCTTGGGATCACCAATGTCGATAACGCCGGAAAAAGCGGGGTCGAATGGTACATCGACCGGAAGCTAGCCTCCCAGGTCGCTCCCACTTCCCTGTCGGAGCGGCCCATCGTCAAACTTGCGCTGGATCTGGGGGTGCAGCATGTCCTTACGGACGAGCTTTCGCAGGCCATGGAGCGATACAAGGCGAAGGCTTCCCTGGGTCTTGTCCTGGACGTGAGGAATGGCGAGGTCCTAGCGTCGGCCTCCCTGCCGGATTTCGACCCGAACCGCCGGGAGCAGGCCGCCGAGCAGAACCGGCAAAATCGCGTCGTGACCGATGTCTACGAACTCGGGTCCGTGTTCAAGTCGCTCACGATCGCCATGGCGTTGGATCAGGGCGTGGCGAACCGCCATGAGGTTTTCGACACGAGTCCCTTGCTCGTCGGGCACTTCCTCCTGCGCGATCCCCACGCCGCGCATCAGGCCATGAGCGTGGAGGACATCTTCATCCATTCCTCCAACATGGGCGCGGCGCGGATCGCAATGGCGGCCGGGATGAGCCGCCAGCAGGCCTTTCTGAGGTCGCTTGGGCTCTTCGAGAAGATCGAGACCGAGGCGGGAGCCTCGCCGACCCCCAGGTTTCCCAAGATTTGGCGCCCCGCAAACTCCGCCACCATCGCTTACGGGCATGGCATAGCCGTGCCGCCGCTGCTTTTTGCGAGCGCGATGGCTGCTCTCGTCAATGGCGGCGAGCGCATAAAGCCGACCTTTCTGCTTTCGGAAAAAGGCGCCAATGAAAAAGGCGAGAGTGTCATTTCGTCTCAAACCAGCGCAACCATGCGCGATCTCATGCGCCTTGTCGTGGAACGCGGGACGGGGCGGCGCGCGGCTGTGCCCGGCATTGGCGTCGGAGGCAAGACCGGAACGGCGCTCAAGGCCAAGGAGGGCCGCTACACCCGCGATGTGGTGAACAGCTTCGTGGCGGCGTTTCCGATCGAGTCGCCGAAATACATCGTCATGGTGACCATCGACGAACCGAAGCCCGAGACGCCCGGCAAAGTGAATGAAGCGTCTCAGAATGCGGCTCCAACGGCGGGCGCCATCATCAAGCGCATAGCGCCCATGCTCGACATTTTGCCCACACCCCGGTTTGACGAACCCGCTGTAAGCCCCTATGAACAGGCGGCTCCCAGAGAGCCGCAGCAGCGTGTTTATCAACGGAACCCTTACCCCTATGAGACTGGCGGATTTGATCAAGGATATTCCGCTTACGGTCAGTACCGGTACTCCCCCGGATATGAAAATTACTGGCCTTACCCCCGATAGCCGTCTCGTCTTGCCAGGAATGCTGTTCGTGGCGCTTTCGGGCTCGAAGGCGAATGGAATGGCATACGCAGCGGAAGCCATATCCCGCGGAGCGGCCGCGGTTCTCATGGGAGACAAGACTGACGGCGCAGAAAGTCTGACGGCTCCGGTGTTGCGCTCGGCCGAACCGCGCCAGGCGCTCGCTTATCTGGCTGCGCGCTTCTATGCCGGTCAGCCCGATACCGTCGCGGCCGTCACCGGCACCAACGGCAAGACCTCCGTCGCATCCTTCCTGCGCCAGATCTGGGCCGCAACCGGCTTCGAAGCCGCGAGCCTCGGCACGATCGGCATCGTGACGGGCAAGGGCGAGAAGGCCCTGGCTCATACGACACCCGATCCAGTCTCGCTTCACCAGCATCTTGCGGCGCTCGCCGCCGAGGGCGTCACCCACTTGGCGATGGAGGCCTCAAGCCACGGCCTCGACCAGCACCGGCTCGACGGCGTGCGCTTCTCCGCGGGCGCTTTCACCAACATCACACGCGATCACCTCGACTATCATCCCACCTTCGAGGACTACTTCCAGGCGAAGCTGCGGTTGTTCCGGGAGCTTCTTCCCCCCGGCGCGCCAGCGGTCATCGATGCGGATAGCCCCGGCGCGGATCGCGCGCTGGAAGCGGCGCGCTTGAGCAAGCTGACCCTCCTCACCATCGGGGAACGCGGCGAAGCCATCGCCTTGAAAGGGATCGAGCGCGAAGGCTTCAAGCAGCGCCTGATCCTCGCCCATGCGGGCCGGTCCTTTTCCGTGCTGCTGCCGCTCGCTGGCGCTTTCCAGGTCTCGAATGCGCTTGTCGCGGCGGGCCTCGCTCTTGGGCTCGGCGCTTCGCCTGAAGCCGTGTTTCCTTCTCTCGGCAGGCTTCAAGGCGCGAAAGGCCGTCTCGAATATGCCGGGGAAACGGCGTCCGGCTCTCCGGTCTTCATCGATTATGCGCACACGCCGGACGCGCTCGTGAAGGCGCTGGAAGCCTTGCGTCCTTACGTGAGCGGACGCCTGCATGTGGTTTTCGGCTGCGGCGGGGACCGGGATAAAGGGAAGCGGCCGGAGATGGGACGCGCAGCCGTCTCTTGCGCCGACGCCGTTTATGTGACGGACGACAATCCGCGCAGCGAGGAGCCGGCCGTTATTCGCCGCGAAATCCTGGCGGGCGCGCCGGGCGCGGTCGAGATCGCGGGCCGGGCCGGCGCCATCGCGGCGGCGGCTGACGATCTCAAGAAGGGCGATGTCCTTCTGGTCGCAGGCAAGGGACACGAGACAGGGCAGATCATAGGGAAGACGGTCATCCCTTATTCCGATCACGAGGCCGTGGCCGCAGCGCTGGCGGCACGGAGGGCAAATCATGGCTGAACCGCTTTGGACGGGCCGGGAAATCGCGGCTGCGCTCGACTTATCGCCATCTGACAAAGACGGCGTCCGGGCAAGCGGCGTTTCCATAGACAGCCGGACGCTTCAGCGCGGGGATCTTTTCGTCGCTATCAAAGGCGACCGCATGGACGGGCATCGCTTCGTCCGCGCGGCCTTCGACAAGGGCGCCGCCGCCGCGATCGTCGATCCGGACTTCGAGCAGCCAGCCTCTCCCGCCGCGCTCTTTCGCGCACCGGACACGCTCGAAGCGCTGAACGCCTTGGCGCGGCACGCGCGCAAGAGATGCGATGCCCGCGTTATCGCCGTGACAGGAAGCGTCGGCAAGACCGGCACGAAGGAAATGCTGCGAACGATGCTATCGGCGTCCGGGAGCACGCACGCCTCCGAAAAGTCATACAACAACCTTTGGGGCGTGCCGCTTTCCCTTGCCCGGATGCCCAAGGACACGGCCTACGGGGTGTTCGAGATCGGGATGAACCATGCCGGCGAGATTACGCCTTTGACTCGGCTCGTGCGGCCTCATAGTGCGATCGTAACCTGGGTGGCGCCGGTCCATATCGAGTTCTTCGAGTCTGTCTCCGAAATCGCCGGCGCAAAAGCCGAGATCTTCGATGGGTTCGAGCAAGGTGGAATGGCTATTCTTCCCGCCGATAATGAACATTTCGCGAGGCTCGCGGCGCAGGCCCGCGCAAAGGGGGCTCGTGTCGTGACTTTCGGCGAGAGCGCTGGCGCCGACGCGCGTCTCTTGGGGTTCGAGCCGGCCGGGAACGGCTCGCTGGTCAACGCCGAGATCCTGGGCTCGCGCTTGACATTCTCCATCGGCGCTCGCGGCCGGCATCTCGCCTCGAATGCGCTTGCGGCCCTTTCGGCGGCGAAGCTCGCAGGCGCGAGCCTTGAGGCGGCGGCGCGGTCGCTGGCTCATTTCGAGGCGCCGGAAGGACGGGGCCGCAGCGTGACATTCGACAGCCCGGAGGGAGCAGTCCTCGTCATCGATGAATCCTATAACGCCAACCCGGCGTCGATGCGCGCCGCTCTTGAGGTCTTAGGGTCCGCCGGCCGCGGCGCATGCGCCCGCCGCATCGCCGTTCTCGGCGATATGTTGGAGCTTGGCCACGAGGCGCCACAATTTCATGCCGATCTCGCCAGCGCGGTTGACTTCAGAGGGCATCGATCTCGTTTTCTGCGCCGGGCCGTTGATGGCTCATCTCTACGAAAGGCTGCCCCGCCAAAAACGGGGCGCCTGGGCGAAAACGTCCGAGGACTTGCGTTCTGTGTTAGTGGACCGGGTGCGAGGCGGCGATGCGGTCATGATCAAGGGATCGCTCGGCAGCCGGATGGGTCATCTGGCGGAGGCGCTGCGTTCGCGCTTCTCGCAAACCGGCACAGAGAAGCAAGGCCGCGGCGCGGCTTAATGGTTGGATCTTCGCATGCTATATTTGTTGGCCGAATTCAGCAAGGAAACGACGATCCTCAACCTCTTCCGGTACATCACGTTCCGGACGGGCGGAGCGGTCGTGACCGCAATGCTGATAGTTTTCTTGTTCGGCCCGTGGCTGATCAATTCGCTGCGCGTCCGTCAAGGAAAAGGACAGCCCATCCGCGAGGACGGGCCAAAGACACATCTGCTCACGAAGAAGGGGACGCCCACGATGGGCGGCCTGATGATCCTGCTCGGGCTCTGCGTGGCGACCGTGCTTTGGGCGAATCCGTTCAGCCCCTATGTCTGGATCGTTCTGGCCGTGACGCTTTCCTACGGGCTGATCGGCTTCTATGACGATTACCTGAAGGTGACGAAGCGAACTTCGGGGGGATTTTCGGGGCGCATCCGGCTTTCTCTCGAGCTTTTGATCGCGGGGCTTGCGACATACGCCATGATGACCGCCGCGACAGGCCCTTATGCAACATCCCTGACCGTGCCGTTCTTCAAGGAGGTTGTGATCAAACTGGGGCCGATTCTCTTCATCTGCCTCGGTATTCTCGTGATTTCGGGCGCCGGCAATGCCGTGAATTTGACCGACGGGCTCGACGGCCTCGCCATTGTGCCGGTGATGATTGCGGCTTCCGCCTTCGGGGTGATCGCGTATCTCGTCGGAAACAAGATTTTCTCGGATTACCTGCAAATCCATTTCGTGCCCGGCGCGGGCGAACTGGCGGTCATTTGCGGGGCGCTTCTCGGTGCGGGCCTCGGGTTCTTATGGTTCAACGCGCCGCCCGCCATGATATTCATGGGCGACACCGGCTCGCTCGCTCTGGGCGGCGCGCTCGGTTCTATCGCAGTCGCCGTCAAGCATGAGATCGTTCTGGCGATTGTGGGCGGGTTGTTCGTTCTCGAAACCGTTTCGGTGATCGTGCAGGTTGTGTCCTTCAAATTGACAGGCAAGCGCGTCTTTCGAATGGCGCCGCTCCACCACCATTTCGAACAGAAGGGCTGGGCGGAGCCCACGGTGGTTGTGCGTTTCTGGATTATCGCCGTGATCCTTGCGCTTGCGGGGCTCACGACACTCAAGCTGAGGTAACATGATCGAAGCGCACTCCTTCGCTGGCAAGCGGGCAGCCGTTTTCGGAATGGGCATGTCTGGGCTCGCGGCGGCGCGGTCCTTGCTGGCGGGAGGCGCTTCGGTTCTCGCCTGGGACGACGGCGAGAAGGGGCGGGACGCCGCGAGGAAAGCCGGGCTTCCGCTTTTCGACTTGAGAAACGCCGATTGGACAACCATCGATGCGCTTGTGCTTGCGCCGGGCGTGCCGCTCACCCATCCGGAGCCGCATTGGACCGCGAAGCTTGCCCGCGCGCATGGCGTCGAGGTCATCGGCGATACGGAGATTTTCTTCCGCGAGCGCAAGCGCGCGGGGACGGCGTCTCCCGTGATCGCGATCACGGGCACCAACGGGAAATCCACCACGACCGCTCTGACGCATCACCTGTTGCAGTCCGCCGGGCTTGACGCCATTTGCGGCGGGAATATCGGCAAGGCCGTTCTCGATTTGCCGCCCTTTAGGGACGGGCGGTGCTACGTGCTGGAACTGTCGAGCTACCAGATCGACCTGACCCCAAGCCTCGATCCCGATGCCGGCGTCTTGCTGAACGTCACGCCCGATCACATTGACCGGCATGGAACGCTTGAGAACTATGCGGCGGTCAAGGAGAAGATGTTCGCGCATCTGGCCGAGGGGGGAACAGCGGTCATCGGCGCGGACGATGGGTTTTGCGACGCGGTGGCGTTACGCGCCGCAGCGCGCGCACTGAGCACGCTTCGCATATCCTCCAAACATGCCGTCGAAACCGGTGTTTATGCGCAGGCGTCCGAACTCATCGAAACGGCCGGCGGCGCCATCCAAAACCGGACGGATCTGGCAGGCATCGGCTCTCTCAGGGGCGCGCACAATGCGCAGAATGCGAGCGCGGCGCTGGCGGCGGCGCGCAGCCTCGGGCTTCCCTGGAACAAGCTTGCTGAGGCGCTTCGGACATTCCCAGGCTTGGCCCATCGCATGGAGGAGATCCGGCGCATCCGGCATGTGCTGTTCATCAACGATTCCAAAGCGACAAACGCGGACGCGGCGGAGCGCGCGCTTTCAAGCTTCTCGAACATCTACTGGATCGCCGGCGGCAAGCCCAAGGAAGGCGGGATCGCAAGCCTTCTGCCTTATCTGCCGCGCATCAGAAAGGCGTATATGATCGGCGAGGCCGCGGACGCCTTCGCGCAGACGCTGGGCGGCGCCGTTCCCGTCGCGCTTTCGGAAACGCTCGATCGCGCCGTGGCGGACGCCTCGGCAGACGCTCTCGCAGAGTCCTCCGGCGAAGCGGTGGTGCTCCTTTCGCCCGCTTGCGCCTCCTTCGATCAGTTTCCAAACTTCGAAGTGCGCGGCAGCGCCTTCCGGTCGCTTGTCGAGGCGCTTCCCACCGAGGCGGCCAGGGATCGAGCCGCATGACCTTCTCGCGGGCTGAGCGGGCCGTCGTTACCGATTGGTGGCTCACAGTCGATCGCAAACTCGTCGCGCTGATCGCGGTGCTGGCCGTCGCCGGTCTCGCCGCCTCGGTCGCGGCAAGCCCTCAAATCGCGATCCATTTCAAGCTCGACCCCTTCTATTTCGTGAAGCGTCAAGCGGCCGGCGTGGTTGTGGCGCTCCTCATCGCATTCGGCGTCTCTTTGCTCAGCACTTCGCAGATCAAGCGGCTTTCCCTCTTCCTGTTCTGCGCCGGCATCCTCCTGATGGCCGCCACTCTCATGCAGGGGATCGAGCGCAACGGCGCCGCCCGTTGGCTGATTGTCGGTGGCGTGTTTCTTCAGCCGTCCGAATTCGTCAAGCCCGGCTTCGTCGTCCTTTCCGCGTGGCTTTTTTCGGAAAGCATCAAGAGGCAGGACATGCCCGCGCTCGAACTGGCGCTCGGGATGCTTCTTCTTTTTGTCGCGCTCCTCGTTCTGCAACCGGACATGGGCCAGACCATCATCGTGACCTGCGTATGGTGCGGCCTGTTCTTCCTGTCGGGCTATTCGCTGCGCATCGCGCCCCTCTTCCTGGCGGCTGCGCTGGCGGGCATAGCGGCAGCCTATTTCACGATGCCTCACTTCATGAGCCGCATCAATCGCTTCGCCGGAGGAACAGCGGAGTCGTTTCAGACGAAGGTGGCGGTGAACGCTTTCCGGGATGCGGGCTGGTTCGGACATGGTCTCGGCGAAGGCTTCACCAAGTCCCGTCTACCGGACGCGCACAACGACTTCGTCTTCGCCGCCGTCGCCGAGGAGATGGGCATTGCCGCTTGCCTTTTCTTAATTCTGATTTATGCCTTGATCGTCTGGAGAGCGTTAAGAGGCGCCTTTCGAGAGCAGGACGCATTCATCCGCCTTGCAGCGGCGGGCCTCGTCATGATTTTCGGATTGCAGGCGTTAATTAATATGGCGGTGAATTTGAACCTTCTGCCCGCAAAGGGGGTCACGCTTCCCTTCGTGTCCTATGGCCGCTCATCGCTTCTCGCCACAGCCATCACACTGGGCATGGTCGTTGCACTGACAAAGCGTTCCGTGTTCAAATACGCTTCGCAGGCATTTCCGGCCATGGGCGACTTGACAATGACATCCGGAAGGGAGAGGCATCCATGAGCCGCGGTTCGATCATGCTGGCGGCCGGGGGAACGGGCGGTCACCTCTTTCCAGCTCAGGCGCTTGGAGAGGAAATGGCCCGGCGCGGCTACGAGGTGGATCTGATCACCGATACGCGGGGCAACGTTTTCGGCGGCGATTTTCAAGTCCGGAAAATATACAAGATACCCGCAGCGACATTCAGCGGGCGGTCTCCAATCGAGGCGACAAAGACGCTTGGCCTGCTCGGGGCCGGCTTTCAGTCCGCCTACCGCATCATGGGCGAGGCCGCGCCAAAGGCTGTCATCGGTTTTGGCGGCTATCCCACCCTCGCGCCGGTCCTCGCCGCAATGGGCAAGGGCATCCCCACGGCGATCCATGAGCAGAACTCGGTCATGGGGCAGGCCAATCGCTTCCTCGCTCCCATGGTGAAGATCATCGCCTGCTCGTTCGAGCATACAAAATATCTTGAAGGGAAGCTCCTGCTGAAGGCGCGGGTCACCGGGACGCCTCTCCGCAAGACGGTGCTCGCCCTCCAAAACGTTCCCTACCGCCCGCCGTCGAGCCAGGCGCAGCTCAATCTGCTCGTGTTTGGCGGAAGCCAGGGCGCCCGCTATTTCTCGGAGATCATGCCGCAGGCGCTGCAATTGCTGCCGCAGCAGATCCGCGACCGGCTCTTCGTCATGCAGCAATGCCGCGAAGAGGACATCGACCGCGTTTTCGATGCCTATGAGGCTGCCGGGATCGCCGCCGAACTCACGACATTCTTTGAGGATCTTCCTTACAGGATGTCGAACTCTCATCTCATTATTGCGCGAAGCGGCGCCACGACTGTCGCCGAGCTTTGCGCCCTTGCGCGGCCCGCCATCCTTGTTCCGCTTCCGCATGCGAAGGACAACGATCAGCTCGAAAATGCGACGCGGATGGAGGGCGCAGGGGCTGCCTATTGCTATCCCCAGAACACGCTGACCGCAGAGGGCCTTGCAGGCGCGGTACGCCGTCTTTTCGAGGATCCCGCCGCTCTTGTGAAGGCCGCTACGAGCGCGCATTCGCTTGCGAACTACAGAGCAGTTGAAAATCTGGCGAATCTTCTTGAAGAACTTGCTGAAAAGAAAGACGCAAGCGTCGGCGCTGCAGTAACTGCTTAATAAACTGCTTCTATTATGGGGCTGATTGCCTTGGGGAAGGCAAGCAGCTGGGGGAAGAGAGGACAAAGCAATGAATGATCCGCTTTCCGGCGGCCGCATCCACATTATCGGCATTGGCGGCATCGGAATGAGCGCCATCGCGGAGATCATGGCGGCTCGCGGTCTTGCGGTGCAGGGCAGCGACCAGAAAGACGGGGCTAACCTGCGGCGTCTCTCCGCCAAAGGCATCGAGGTCTTTGTCGGCCATGCAGCCGAGAATCTGAATGACGCCGCGACGGTTGTCATTTCGACGGCGGTCAAGGATACAAATCCGGAGCTGAACGCCGCCCGTGAAAAAGGGCTGCCGATTTTCAGCCGTGCGGATACGCTCGCGGCGCTGATGAAGGGCTACCGGACCATCTCTGTGACCGGATCGCATGGCAAGACCACGACCACGTCGATGATCGGCTGGATGATGGCTGAGGCCGGCCTCGATCCCACGGTGCTTGTCGGCGGCGTTGTGCGCGCCTGGGGTTCGAACGCCCGGATCGGGTCGAGCCGATGGATGGTCGTCGAGGCGGACGAGTCGGACGGCACGTTCATTCGCCTGCCCACCGAGGTCGGCGTCGTGACGAATATCGACGCGGAGCACCTCGACTATTACGGCACGGAATCCGCCCTCCACGAAGCCTTTCTCACGTTTTTCCGGCAAATCCCCCAGAATGGCCTGGCCGTCGCCGGCATCGATCATCCGGTCGTGCGCAGCCTTCTCAACCGCATCGAGGCGGAAGGCCATCTGCCGGCAGTCGCCGCTTTCGGCCGGGCGCTCGATGCACAGGCCCGGATCGACAACATCGTCACCAATGGCGGATCGGTGACGTTCGATGCAGTCCTGGCTGGGCGGGAGGGCGATCATCCTATCCGCAAAAACGGCTTCAAGCTTCGGGTTCCTGGCGCGCACAACGCGCTGAACGCGGCGGCGGCGATTGCGGTTGGACAGCACGTCGGCCTTAAGCCCGATCAGATTTTCGAAGCCCTCTCAACTTTCGAAGGCGTCGATCGAAGGTTTACGCCCACAGGAGACTGGAACGGCGTTTCGATCTACGACGACTACGCCCACCATCCCGCGGAAATCGCGGCAGCGCTGAGCGCCGCGCGAGGCGCCTCGAAGGGCCACGTCATCGCCGTCATGCAGCCGCACCGCTTTTCGAGGCTGAAGGCGCTGTTCGACCAGTTCTGCAGTTGCTTCGCCGAGGCCGACATGGTTCTCGTCGCGCCCGTCTACGCGGCTGGCGAAGCGCCGAACGGCGTCGACCGCGATACGCTTGTCGAGGGCATCCGCCGCACGGGCCACGCGCGCGTCTATCCGGTCGACGGGGAGGATACGCTGACCCGCACGGTGGCGAATCTCGCCCGGCCCGGCGATCTTGTTATTGGGCTTGGCGCGGGCACCATCAGCGAATGGACGCGCGCCCTTCCCAGCCGCCTCAATGTCTATTCCGCTTTTGCGGGCGCGGCGGAATGATCGATGTTTCCGGATCTCGTCCCAAGTCTATTGGCGGGCGCGCCTGATCTTCGCGGAAGGCTCCTGCCGAACGTCTCGCTCGCCGATCTGACCTGGCTGCGCGTGGGCGGACCTGCGCAGGCGCTGTTCACGCCTGCCGATGAGGACGATCTCCGTTATTTCCTGTCGCAATGTCCTCTTCGAGATCCCGGTGATCGTCATCGGCGTGGGGTCGAACCTGCTCGTGCGCGACGGAGGCGTTCCCGGCGTCGTCATTCGCCTCGCGCGAGGCTTCAACGAGGCTGCCCCGGACGGCCGTACACGGATACGCGCGGGAGCGGCGACGCCGGATGTGAGGCTCGCCCAGGCCGCGGCCTCGGCGGGGATCGCAGGCCTTGCCTTCTATCGCGGCATTCCCGGAACTGTCGGGGGCGCGCTGCGCATGAACGCGGGCGCTCATGGCGGGGAGACGAAAGACGTTCTGGCCGAGGCGCGCGCCGTCGACCGCAGCGGCGCCCTGCATGTTTACGATAACGCCGGAATGGGGTTCACCTACCGCCATTGCTCGGTCCCCACCGATCAGATCTTCACCCACGCCGTTTTTGAAGGGCGCGAGGGCGATCCCGCCGAGATCGAGCGCGAGATGCAAAGCGTCGCCGGCTATCGCGAAGCCCATCAGCCCATAAAAAGCCGCACAGGGGGATCAACCTTCAAGAACCCGCCGGGCAATAGCGCCTGGAAACTGATCGACGCGGCCGGCTGCCGCGGCCTTCGCGTAGGCGGCGCGCATATGTCAGAGATGCACTGCAATTTCCTCATCAACGACCAGGGCGCCGCCGCCGAGGACGTGGAGCGGCTCGGCGAACTGGTGCGCGAGCGGGTCTTCGCGCACAGCGGAATTATGCTTGAGTGGGAAATCAAGCGCATCGGTATTCCAAGTGCAGGAAGCCCAACTCACGGCCGCCGAATGACGAACGGGTTGCGCCATATCGCGGTCCTGATGGGCGGCTGGTCATCGGAGCGGGATGTTTCGCTCCGGTCGGGCGACGCCTGCGCCAGCGCGCTTGAGCAGCAGGGCTACAAGGTCACGCGCATCGACGTGAACCGTGACATCGCCGACCGCCTCGCCCTCCTTCGGCCCGACGCCTGCTTCAACGCCCTGCATGGAAAGTGGGGCGAGGACGGCTGCATCCAGGGCGTACTTGAAACGCTCGAAATTCCCTACACGCATTCGGGTGTGCTCGCGTCGGCGCTCGCCATGGACAAGGCGCGGGCGAAAATCGTCTTCAAGGCCGCGGGCGTGCCGGTGGCGGAAGGCGTCGTGGCGAGCGCCGCGGACGCCGCCCAGGGCCATCTCCTGCCGCCGCCCTACGTCATCAAGCCTGTGTGCGAAGGATCGAGCGTCGGCGTTTTCATCGTCCGCGAGGATCACGAGCATCCGCCGCAGGAGTTGACCCGGCCCGATTGGGCATACGGCGACGTTCTCGTCGAGCGGTATGTCGGCGGCCGGGAACTCACCTGCGCCGTCATGGGCGACCGGGCGCTCGATATCATCGAGATCCTGCCCGCCGAAGGGCTCACTTTCTACGACTACGAAGCAAAATATGCAAAAGGAGGCTCCCGACACATTCTGCCGGCACAAATTTCACCGGACATTTACAAGTTTATCCAAAAATTGGCTGTCGATGCGCACAACGCATTGGGCTGCCGGGGCGTAAGCCGAGCCGATTTTCGTTTCGACGATCGGCCGGGAGGCACAGGCGAACTGGTCTGTCTTGAGGTCAATACTCAACCAGGCATGACCGCGACATCGCTTGTCCCAGAATTGGCTGCCCATGCTGGATTGACGTTCGGTGAGCTTGTTCGGTGGATTGTGGAGGATGCCTCTTGCAGCCGGTAACCCAAAAAAAAGTTCGTTTCGGGAGCCTAGGAGCCAGCAGGACGCAGTCCAGGCAGCCTGCGCCCGCCAGTTCGTCCTGGTTCTCGATTGTTGAGGCGCATGCGGACTTCGCAGCGCGGGCTGGCTTCGTGGTCAGCATGGTTTTCCTCGCCGCGGCGACGCTCTATGCCCTTCACCTGGCGGGGACGACCAAGGCCGTCTCCGACGAAATCGCCGCTACGGCGGACCGGGCCGCCTATGACGCCGGTTTTCGCCTGGAGGATCTCGCCGTTTCCGGGTCCAGGCACACGCCGAAAGAAGCGCTGCTCAGCGCGCTCGCTCTGCCTTACTCGAATTCCTCCATTTCTTACGACGCCGCCGAGGCCCACGACCGGCTGCTGAAGCTGGGTTGGATTTCCGCGGCGGAGGTTCGCCGCGTCCTGCCTTCGAGGCTGGAGGTGGTGCTGACGGAGCGCGAACCCTTCGCTCGATGGGCCGATTCGGAAAACAAGGAATTCACCATCGATCGCGAGGGGCATATCCTTGGTCCAACCGAAGGGCAATTCGAAAGTCTGCTTCTCTTCTCCGGCGACGGCGCCCCGGCCGAAGCCGCCGAACTGTCGGACGCGCTTTCCTATCACGAAACGATCAGGCGGCGCATCGAGCGCGCCGATCTGGTCGCCGAGCGCTTCTGGCAGCTCAAACTCGACAACGGCCTGGTCCTGAAACTTCCGCGCAAGGCGAACGAGCTAGTTCTCGGACGAATCGAGACGCTGCTGGCGAACAATAAGATTGCCGAGATGGCTCTGGAAACCATCGATTTGCGCCTGACAAACCGGACGATCTTGCAATTACGGGAGCCAACTCTTGCAAGTCGCGATAAGGCTATTGCTTCCCTGACGTCTCCCGCGCCGCAGCAATATTCACCGCCAAGACGGGGCAGGGCCTTATGACGGAAGAGCGGCGGCAGGCCCCGCGCGGTCCGTCGCGGTTGTGGCCGTTCCGAGCGCGAGACGACATTGTAACGATCATCGATATGGGGGCGCAGAAGGTCGCCTGCGCGATTGTGAGTTTAACCTCGCCGCGCTTCGGCTTCGACGCAGGCGCAAGGAACATCCGCGTTGTAGCAAGCGCGGTCGTCAGATCCTCGGGCTTTTCCGGCGGCGGCATCGTCAATCTGGCGGCGGCGGAAATGAGCATAAGGCGGGCCGTCGCCCAGGCCGAGGCCGAGGCGGGGATCACCGTCGACGACGTGCTGGTGACGGGCCAGTTTCATGGTCTCGCCGCAGACATCTTCGCGGCGAAGTTGGGACAGCAAGCCTCCCTCGCCAAAGAGGACATCGACGCAATTTCGTTGGCCGCGGCCGAGCATTGCTCCAATGCGCAGCGGAAGCTCCTTCATCTGTTCATGACGCCGGGCAGCGACGGGATCGAATCGGCGGACGCCGCCAGGGCCGCTCCGGGTGAGACGGACGTGGTCGCGATTTCGATGCCGAATCGCGGCGCGCGCCAGATTGCGGCGTGCGTCGCCAAAAGCCTGCTCACCGTGCGGGGTTACATCGCGGGACCGGTCGCGACGGCTTTGTCGGTAACGGACGCCTTGGAGCGCTCGGCGGGCATCCTTGTGATCGACATGGGGGCGCAGTCCACCGGGTTCGTTCTGTTCTCGCATGGCGTTCCGGTCTTCACGGACTGTATCGCCTCCGGCGGGCAGCAGATTTCCGAAGAGATCGCCCGCACGTTCGGCTTGCGCAAATTCGAAGCCGAACGTCTCAAGATCCGATACGGAAGCGTGTATGACAGTCTCCAGGCCGATATCGACTTGCCTTTCCAGAATGCCGAAACACAGGAGCCTGTGTCTAAGTTTGCTCTCAATCGTATAATGCGATCGAAGGCATCATCCCTCCTTGAGGCCGTTAATGAGCGGTTAATAGGCGCCGGATATTCTATTCCAATTGGGGGCGCCGTGCTGGCGGGAGGGGGGAGTCTGCTTCCTGGAATTCGTGAGCTTGCTTCGCATCTTTTCGCCTCGGAAGTCAGAACGGCGAAGCCCATCGGCTTGAACGGCCTGAGCGCCGGGAACACGCTCAGTGCGCTTGTTGGGGGATGTCTTTATGCAAGCCGGCATCAGTCCGCGGGAGAAATACCATATTCGCCCGAACTCGCGCACCAAGATAGTAGCTACGCGTCTCGAATCAGCCAATGGCTGCGGACGAGTTTTCTGTAAAGTCGGCTCCGCGCAATCGGCTGCAGGCATAAGCGGGCATGAAGCCCGAACGGGAAGCTGACGAGGCCTGACATGGGAATAAACCTGCAACTTCCAGGGTTAACGGAGTTGCGGCCACGCATCACGGTCATAGGCGTTGGCGGCGCTGGCGGCAATGCTGTTAACAACATGATCGAAAGCGGTCTTGAGGGCGTGGAGTTCATTGCCGCGAATACAGATGCGCAGGCTCTTTCCACCTCAAGCGCCGGGAACGTCATCCAGATAGGCGTGGGAATCACCGAGGGGCTTGGCGCCGGCTCCCGGCCCGAGATCGGCGCGGCCGCCGCCGAGGAAGCGATCGAAGACATACGCTCTCATCTTGAAGGCGTCCATCTTCTTTTCATCACGGCCGGCATGGGTGGTGGCACCGGAACGGGCGCGGCGCCGATCATCGCCCGGACGGCGAAGGAGCTCGGCGTTCTGACCGTCGCCGTTGTAACGAAACCGTTCGAGTTCGAAGGCCAAAGGCGCATGCGAACGGCCGAGGCTGGGATCGCGGCGCTCGCCAAGCAGGTCGACACGCTGATCGTCATTCCGAATCAGAACCTGTTTCTGGTTGCGAGCGAGAAGACCACGTTCGCCGACGCCTTCATGCGCGCGGACGATGTGCTGAAATCCGGGGTCTCCTGCATCACCGACCTCATGGTCAAAGAGGGCCTGATCAACCTCGACTTCGCCGATGTTCGCACCGTCATGCAGAACATGGGCACGGCCCTGATGGGGACCGGCGAGGCTGAGGGCGAGAAGCGCGCGCTGCAAGCGGCGGAGGCCGCGATTTCGAACCCGCTGCTTGGCGAGGTTTCCATGCGGGGCGCCAGAGGCTTGCTGGTCAGCATCACCGGCAGCTTCAACATGACCCTGTACGAGGTGGAGGAGGCGGCGTCCCGCATTCGCCGCGAAGTCGATCCGGACGAGAATCCGGATGTGAACATCATCGTCGGCGCGACCTTCGAGCCGTCCCTGCAGAACCGGATCCGCGTGTCGGTGGTCGCCACGGGAATCGCGGTGGACGCTCACATGCCGCCAATGGCCCGGGCTCTTCCCGAGCCTGAACCAAACTTTGCCGGGGGCGGGCAGCCTGCGCCCCCAAGGCGGGGTTATGCTCCGCCGCGGGAGCCCGCGACTGCTCCGCAGCAGAGGCCGCCGCAGCAGCCGCAGCAGCGCGTCGTGCTTGAGCCCAAGGTTCGCAAAGGCCCCGACAACGAAGCGGCCGCCGCCGCCCCTGAGACGGGCCAGCGATTCGAGCCTGTTGCTCCTTCGAAGACGGCCCGGCCGCCTCGCCGCCCGCTGACTTATCAGGATTTTCCTGAGCTCAGCCAAGCAGATGCGCAAGCAAACGGAGCGGTCGCGAATCGAAATACAAGCAAGCACCGCGGTTTTTTCGACTGGATGGCGGGCAAAGACCGCAGTTCTAAGAGTTCTTCTTCAGCTAAATCCGTTGCATATCAGCAACGGACCGGTAATGAAAAAGCCCTGCCCGACCAAGGTCATCTGAACGGGTCCTCTTCGCAGCAAATCAGTAGAGAGGGCGGACAAGGACAAGCCGCAGAGGCATCGGCTTCCCGGCAACATTCAGACGAAGCCCTTGAAATTCCTCAATTTTTTAAGAAGCCCGTTTCCTAGATCGGAGCTTCTTGCGTCTGCTTGGCCCCGCCTGCGAGCAGCAGGCGGCGAGCCCCCATGCCTTTCCGCATGATGTCTCAGACCCGCTCTCGTAACACACTGTTAAAAACCGTGATTTGAAGCGCCGCTTATCGCCCGGCTAGGTTCGATCCGTCGGATGTGACTGAGCTTTCGGGCAGGCGCCCGGAAAATCCGGGGCCAAGAGTAGCTAAAGCTACCGTGTTGCGCCTGAAGGCTTCAAGCACCGGCTCACATAGGGGGGGCGCCTTCCCTGGGGCAAGGGAGAGGCGCCATGGCACAAAAGAACGGCGCATTCTAATGAGCTATCGAAGCTATTCGAGCAGGCAATCGACCGTCGATCGCGATATCGTCATGAAAGGCGCTGGAGTACACAGCGGCGCTGAAGTCTCCTTGATCCTCCATCCCGCTGAGGCGAATACCGGCTACAATTTCTACGTCCAGGGCGGCGGAAAAGTTGGGCACGTCCCCGGCGATTTCAGGGCCGTCAGCAACCTCACGCTTTGCACGGTTCTCAGCGGCGCTCATGGCGTATCCGTCGCCACCGTCGAGCATTTGCTTGCAGCGCTGCGCGGCCTCGGCGTCGACAATGTCGATATCGAGGTGGACGGCAATGAATTGCCGATCATGGACGGCAGCGCGGAGCCCTTCGTCGATGCGATCGAAGAGGCGGGCTTGCGCGAACTCGACGAGCCGCGCCGCTACATCAAGGTGCTTCGCCCCATAAAGGTGCGGGACGGCGATTCGATTGGAGAAATCTTCCCCTACAACGGCTTTCGTCTGGATGTCGAAATCGATTTCGCCTCGCCCTTCATTGGAAAGCAGCGCGTCGACATCGACGTAACGCCGGCATCGTTCAAGAAGAAGCTTTGCCGCGCCCGCACCTTCGGCTTCATGAAAGACGTGAAGCAGCTCTGGGCGGCGGGCCGCGCTCTCGGCGCCTCGCTTGAAAATACGGTGGCGATCGGAGACGACCGCATCCTCAATGTCGAGGGGCTTCGCTATGCGGACGAGTTCGTGCGCCACAAGGCTTTGGACGCCGTCGGCGACCTCGCGCTCGCTGGCGCTCCGATCCTCGGGCTTTACCGTTCGTCCCGCCCCGGCCATCGCCTGAATTCGGCGGTTCTCCATGCGCTTTACGACAACAAGGATGCGTGGACAATCGTAGAGATCGCGGAGAGGCCTCGCGCCAGGCGCGTGGCGCCGCGTGAAGACTTCGGCATCGCTTTCGCGATTCCGAACTTCGCTCCCGAAGCCGATTAAGCCAGATCGGGTCAGTTTGAACCGCAGTTGTTGTGGCCGGGCTTGACCCGGCCATCCCAATTTGTGCGCCAGAGTTATGTGCGCCAGGTTCTTGCCCGTCGATATGGCGGCGGCATTGTCATACCGAATCCGGTTGAACAGGTCCGGCCTGTCATCCCGGAAACGCCGGAGGCGTTATCCGGGATCTTTCTGAGCATCTGGAAAGATCCCGTGTCTGCGCAGCAGCATTTCATGCCGCAGCGCGCACGGGATGACGGCGACCGGCGGTGAACTCTCCAACCGGATTCGGTATCAGTCAAGCGGGCGCCCAGCGGCGCTGCAATCACAATCACCGCAGCCGGCTTGGCATAAACTCTTATTTTGCATCCCCTCCGCAGCCTTTTCAGGACAACTCGTGGTCAAACTCTTCGCGCCGTGTCTGCGTTCGGAAATCCTAACGAGTGGTTGGAAGCACGCGGGGCTGAGGGCTTTCATGAAGGCGGCCTTTGCTGCGCTGTTCCTGGCGCCGGCTGAGGTTTCGCGAGAGGGGGTCTCGCCCCATCAACGACGAGCCACCGCGCGCTGAGAAAAACCGCCGCCATCGCGGTGTACGCTGCAACGTAAGGCCAGGCCGGAACGCCGAAACTGCCAATGGTATCGGTGCTCGTAAAGGCGTAGCTGTGCATCAGACCCACTGCAGATAGCGCTGCGGCGGCAAGGCACCAGAAAGCGGCGCTGATGAAGCGTTTCTCGATCAGATGGACCGTGACGGCCGAGAGGATCATGGCCGTGAAGATGAAGCCCTGTTCGAGCGCAAAACCGCCGCCGATGTAATTGCCGGCCTCGGTCATTTTCGTCACGAGCTCCGGCGAGAACGTTGCGTGGCCCGCGCGAAGCCCATCCTTGGCCATCAGCACGCCCCACGCGCCAAGGCCCGGCAGCAGGCCGATCACGACGGCGGGGGCGTGATGGCGCGGCGTCGCTTCGAAGGATTGGGCCGCCATGATAATGCCGATCCACAGCACAATCGCCATTCCGGCCTCGATCGGGACCAGCCAGGCGATGAAGGCGAGCGAGCCTGTCAGGCACAGCACGGTGAACAGCGCCGCGTTCATGATGGAATAGCCGGCGCGCGCGCCAATCGCTTTCCAGCCGGGATGGCCGATGTAGATCGTGGTGGGGAAGCACGACCCGAACAGCGCCGCGGCGATGGTGCCGATGCCGTTCATGGCCAGCGATATCCCCGTCGGGAAGTGATCGCCGGCGGCGGCGGCGGATTCGATGTTCTGCAGCGAGCCCAGCACGTTGAAGATGCCCATCGGCACGATCACGGAGAGGTAGGTCATGACATCCCGCCAGCTTAGCGCGGCGAGGATGTCGCCCGCCACCAACGCGGGAAAGTGCAGGCCGAGCGTCTGCGAAGATGGCGGGCTGGGCGGAACGAGGCCCGTTGCAAACGACAGCGCAACCCCAAGCATCACGGCGACGAAACCGCCCGGCAAGCCGCCCTTGAACCGGACCTTGCCGAAATAGACCATGAGGATCACGGCGAGCGTCGCCAGTCCGACCACGGGGCTCGCATAGGTCCGGAACAGGAATGAGAACGATATGAAGCCGAGCGCGATGCCGCCGAGCGTAGACAAGAGCGCCGCTCGCGGCGTGGCGCGGCGCAGTCGGCCGGCCAACGGCGCGGCCAGGACCTCGATCAGGCCGGCGCCAAAACAGGCGACGAGGCCCATGCGCCAGGCCGCCAGCGTGGCCTCCTCATCCCCAAGACCCCGCGCCTTGGCCGCCAAGAGCACCGGCAGCATCACGAGGAAGATGAAAGCGAACAGCGATACGGTATTGATGCCATAGGGCAGCGCGCAGATGTCGGTGCGCCCGGTGCGCCGCGAAAGCTGCATCGCCTGCCAGGCGTAGAACACGTTTCCAACGACGAGCGAGACGGCGGCGCCCGGCAGGATCGTGCCCAGGATCAGCTTGTCGGAGAAGCCGAGCACGCCCCGGCACAGCGCGACGATGACAAGGAGCTGGACGAGATTGTCGATCGCAAGCCCGAAGAGTCCGTCGATGTCTCCGCGCACAAGCCAGGGCATTCCTGTCGGCCGCGTCCGTACCGCTGCCGAACCAGCATGGCTGTCCATCGCCGTAAACCCCCTCGATGATCTGTGTTTTGGTGATCGATCTATCTCGGGTTGCGTTGGGTTGTCCACCTTCCCGTTCCGGCTCCGGTGTGGAATGCGAGCGTGACGCACTGTCAAGATATGGCGGGCGCGGCAAGCTATGCAGGCATCCGCGGCTCGGCCAACGGACGAGACTGGTTTGGCGCTTACGCGGCGACGCTTGCGCCTCTTATCGAGGCGATCCAAGACCATGTCTTCGCCGCCGAACGCATCCACGCCGACGATACGACGGTTCCCGTGCTCGCCAAGAACAAGAAGCGGAGGGGAAGGCTTCGGACCTATGTGCGCGACGACCGTCCTTCCGGCGGCCATGGCAGCCACCCGAAGGTGTTGCTGAAGCGGAAATATTGACCACACTCCAGATATTCAGATCGTGGATACGCTCCGTTGTGATCTCAGCCTCGGAATTCGATCTTGCGTATGCCTCAGCTCAATGTAGCGTATGGAAAAGGCATTTTTCGTCCGAATTTTTGAGAGGAAGTTGTGTCCATTCTGCTTCGCTGCGCCATCGCGTTGGCTTTCATGGCCGCAATGGCCATGTCTGGTCCGGCTTCCGCCCAGAGAGATCCCGCGGCGGCGATGGTGGCGCAGATGAATGCGCTTTTCAACGCCGGACGATACGCGGAGGCGATTCCGCTGGCGGAACAGGTGCTGACGATACGGGAGCGGCAGTTCGGCCCCGGTCACGAAAATGTGGGCAACGCGGTTTATAATCTAGCGCAGATTTACCTGGAGCAGGGCCGCTACGTCGACGCGGCGGCGGCCTTCAGGCGCGCACTCGGCATTTACGAAGCTTTGTTCGGACCGGAGCACCCGGGCGTGGCGAACGCGCTCGACTTGCTGGCCTCCTCGCTAAGCTCGCAAGGGCGCAGCGCCGAAGCGGAGCAGCTTTACAAGAAGGCGCTCGCGATCCGGGAAAAAGTGCGCGGGCCGGATCATGCCGATGTCGCGAGCTCGATGGGCAATCTGGCCGGCTTCTACAGGGAGCATGCCCGCTACCCCGAGGCCGAGCAGCTTTATAAACAATCGCTGGAGATCTGGGACAGAGCGCGTCAGAGGGGCAGACCCAATACCCAGGATTCGAAGAATTACGCGATGTCCCTGAACGGGCTTGGGAATGTTTACTTCACGGAGGGCCGGGACGCGGACGCCGAGCCGCTCTACAGGAAATCGCTCGAAATGTGCGAGCAGGCGCTCGGGCCTGGCCATCCCGACGTCGCAATGTCGCTCGGCAACCTGGGGCTCGTCTACGCGCATGCAGGGCGCTACGAAGAGGCCGAGTCGCTCCACAAGAGGTCCCTGGCGATCTACGAAAAAGCGCTCGGCTTGAGCCATCCCGAAGTCGCCCGCAGGCTGGTGAACCTCGCGCTGCTCTACTTTGCCGAGAACCGCTTCGCCGAAGCCGAGCCGCTCAACAAGCGGGCTCTCGATATTCTAGAGAAGGCGTCGGGCCCCGATAACGAGAGCGTTGCGGACATCCTCAACAACATCGCAACCGTGTACGATGCGCAAGGGCGCTACGCCAACGCCGAGGCGGCCCATAAGCGGGCGTTGGCGATCCGTGAAAAGGAGCTCGGACAGGACCATCCCGAGGTTGGCCACTCGCTCAGCAATCTGGCCGAGGTCTACCGCGAGGCGCGGCGCTTCGACGAGGCTGAGCCGCTGTACAAGCGCGCTCTCGCCATCCGCGAAGCCGCGCTTGGACCGGACCACTCGGCGACCGCCGAGACCCTGAATTTCCTCGCCTGGCTTTACCTCGATCAGGGCCGCTATAAGCCTGCGCTGCCCTTGCTGGAGCGGCTGGCCGCAAGCGGTCAAGCCTTGCCGAGAGTAGCCCTTCCGGCGCTTTACGGGGCTCAGCAGGCGGATTCTGCTCTCGCCCCGCAAGGCGTTCGACGAAGCCCTTAACGTCGCGCAGCGCGCCGCGCAAAATTCGGCGGGAGCCGCCATCGGCAAGCTTGGCGCGCGGCTCGCGGCCGGGGGCGGGCGTCTCGGCCAGCTGGTCCGTCAGGATCAGGACCTCGCCGGCGAGGCCGAAGGCTTGGACAAAGCCCTTATCGCGGCCGTCTCCCTGGAAGCGGCCAAGCGCGACGCTGCAAACGAGCAGCGCTTGAAAGCGCGGCTCGCCGCGATTGGAAGCGAGCGCGCCGCCTTGCAAAAGGTGTTCGCGAGCGAATTCCCGGATTACGCCGCCTTGTCGAAGCCGACGCCGCTTGCCTCGCAGGAGATCCAGGCGCTGCTCGCGCCTAACGAGACGATCGTCTTCTTCGCCGCCGCCGGCGACATCCCGGGCGAAAAGGGCGTCCGGCCCGAAATCAATCAGGACGAACTCTATGTCTTCGCGCTGACCCGCGACGCCTTCGACTGGCGGCCGATCCCTCTCAGCGGCGAGGCGCTCAGCCAGAAGGTGGCCGCCTTCCGCCGAGGCCTCAACCTCGACATGTTGGAAGACCAGAGCTATCTCGACTCGATCCAGCTCAAGCGCGAGTTGTTCAGCCTCAATGGCGCGAACGAGCTTTACGCGACGCTTCTCGGCCCAGTCGAGGCGCTGATCAAAGACAAGCCGCATCTGATCGTAGCGCCCTACGGGCCGCTCACAGCGCTTCCCTTCCATCTGCTGGTGACGGAACAAACGGGCCACCAGGCGCCGGTGGGCGACAAGGTCACGCCGGAGGATATGGCGGCTTACCGCAAAGCGGCGTGGCTTACGAAGCGGCATGCGGTCAGCGTGATGCCGTCGCTCGCCAGCCTGAGGGCGCTTCGGCAGGTTGGCCGCAGGGACCAGGCCCCGAAGCCGCTCACCGGTTTCGCCGATCCCGTTTTCAATGCCGCGGCGGCGAGCGGGCGGCGCGGAGCACAAAAGAAGTCCAGGAGCCTCGGCCTGAGGTCCTATACCGATTTATGGAAAGGCGCAGGCGTCGACCGGACGAAGATCGCTCAGGCCTTGCCGCAGCTTCCCGACACGGCGACTGAATTGAGGGCCGTCGCGGTCTCTCTCGGCGCCCCGGCGTCCGACATCCATCTCGGCCGCGAGGCGAGCGTCGCCACTGTGAAGCGCGCGCCGCTCGCCGATTACGCCATCGTGTACTTCGCCACGCACGGGCTTGTGGCCGGCGACGTCAAAGGCCTCGCCGAGCCGTCGCTTGCGCTTACGATCCCGGCGCAGCCGACCGACTTTGACACCGGGCTTCTGACCGCGAGCGAGGTGGCGCAACTGAAGCTGAACGCCGATTGGGTGGTGCTTTCCGCCTGCAACACCATCGCCGGCGAGAAGCCGGGCGCGGAAGCCATGTCGGGGCTCGCCCGCTCCTTCTTCTACGCCGGCGCGCGCGCGCTGCTTGTGTCGCACTGGGCCGTCGATTCCGCCGCCGCCACGCGGCTTGCGACGGCCACCTTCGAGAACCTCAAGGCGGATCCGGCGCTTGGCCGGGCTGAAGCTCTCCGCCGCGCCATGCTGGCTTATCTCGACGACGCATACGACCCGCGCAACGCCTATCCCGCCGTCTGGGGACCGTTCGAGATCGTCGGCGAAGCTGCCGCCCGGTGAGCGCAACCGGGCGGTTTTACGGGGCGAGCTGGCGCCGGCATCGGGCTTATTGTTAACGGAGAGCCGCTTGCGGGAAAGGCACGATGACCCTCCACGTTTGCGGTCATCCGTTCGCATTCATTAAATCTTATAAATTCCCCCGGAGCCTATGAACACAGTGGCAAACGCCTCGGCGTCGTCCCACGCCAAAGCCGACGATAACCACGTCCGCCAATTTGGAAAGGGCCGATATCGGAGCCGGGACGCTGTTCCGCTATGGACAAGCGGACTGCTTCGCCTACCTGAATTGCACCGCACTTTACGGAAAGGACATCCGTTATGCATTATACCAGCGGAAACTTCGAAGCCTTTGCCCGTCCCCGCAAACCCGAAGGCGTCGAGAACAAGACGGCATGGTTCGTCGGGTCGGGCCTTGCCTCGCTTGCCGGAGCGGCGTTCTTGATCCGTGACGGGCATATGGCGGGCGACAAGATCACCATCCTCGAAGAGCTCAAGCTGCCGGGCGGCGCGCTGGACGGGATCAAGGAGCGCGGAAAGGGCTTCGTGATCCGCGGCGGCCGTGAGATGGAAGACCATTTCGAGTGCCTATGGGATCTCTTCCGCTCGATCCCCTCGCTGGAGATCGAAGGCGCGAGCGTACTCGACGAGTTCTACTGGCTCAACAAAAGCGATCCCAATTTCTCGCTGCAGCGCACCACCCAGATGCAGGGGCAGGACGTCCCCGACAAAGCCCTGCTGACCCTGAACGACAAGGCGCAGAAAGATTTGCTCCGGCTCTTCTTCGCTACCCGCGAGGAGATGGAGAACAAACGCATCGACGAAGTTCTCGGCAAGGACTTTCTGGCCAGTAATTTCTGGCTCTACTGGCGTACCATGTTTGCCTTCGAGGAATGGCATTCCGCGCTCGAGATGAAGCTCTACCTGCATCGCTTCATCCACCATATCCGCGGGCTAGCGGATTTCTCGACGCTGAAGTTCACTCGATACAATCAGTATGAATCGCTCGTCCTGCCGCTTGTCAAATGGTTGCAGGAGCAGGGTGTGACGTTCCGCTACGGCGTCGAGGTCACCGACGTCGACTTCGACATTCGACCGGGCCGCAAGCAGGCGACGCACATACATTGGCTCAAAGACGGAGCGAAGGGCGGCGCCGGCCTTGGTCCCGACGATCTGGTGTTCATAACCATCGGCTCGCTGACCGAAAATTCGGATAACGGTGATCATCATACCCCGGCGAAGCTGAATGAGGGGCCGGCCCCGGCATGGGACCTGTGGCGGCGCATCGCGGGGAAGGACCCGGCTTTCGGCCGTCCCGACGTGTTCAGCGCCCACATCCCGCAGACCAAGTGGGAATCGGCCACGATCACCACGCTCGATGAGCGCATCCCTAAATATATCCAGAAGATCGTCAAGCGCGATCCGTTCAGCGGCAGGGTGGTCAGCGGCGGTATTGTCACCGTCAAGGATTCGAGCTGGCTGTGCAGTTGGACCGTAAACCGCCAACCCCATTTCAAGCACCAGCCGAAGGACCAGATCGTGGTCTGGTTCTATTCGCTGTTCGTGGACATCCCCGGCGACTATGTTAAGAAGTCGATGCAGGACTGCACCGGCGAGGAAATCACGCAGGAATGGCTTTACCATCTAGGCGTACCGATCCAGGAGATTCCCGAACTTGCGGCGACCGGCGCGAACACGGCGCCGGTGATGATGCCTTATATCACAGCTTTCTTCATGCCGCGCCAGGCTGGCGATCGGCCCGATGTAGTGCCGGAGGGCGCCGTCAATTTCGCCTTCATCGGCCAGTTTGCGGAGACGAAGGAGCGGGATTGCATTTTCACGACCGAATATTCGGTGCGAACCCCCATGGAAGCTGTTTACACGCTGCTCAACGTGGAGCGCGGCGTACCGGAGGTGTTCAACTCGACTTACGACATCCGCACGCTGCTTGCTGCTGTCAGCCCGCTGCGGGACGGCAAGGGGATCGAAATCCCCGGCCCGGCGTTCCTTCGCAACCTGCTCCTGAAGAAGCTCGATACGACCGAGATCGGCGACCTGCTCAAGGAGTACAAGCTGATTTCGAAGTGAGAGAAACCGGCGCGCGCAATGTGCGTTCGCCTGCCGCGACGTGTGAAGCGGCTTCACGGCGCGATCGGAGATAAGCATCACGCATGCGGTAACGGCTGAAGATTGTCTTTGGAAGGTTTGCCGTACCAGCGGACGCCTGCCGACACTACGGAGGCCTCGTTCACCAGGGTTAAGCGCTGAGCGGCCGGCGGCTTATACCTGTTGCGCCGGAGGGTCATGGAGCGACAGTGCAGATCCGCTGGCGCTCGTGAGCATTGGGTAGCGGCCTAGCCCATTGCGGGCCGCAACTGAGCGTCATCGGCCTCGAAAACCAAGACCCTCTTGTTCGTCCCAGTCATGTCATATGAAGGCTTCTTTTTTCAATCCCAGCCAATCGAGGGCGGATTGATGGTAAACGGCTTCGCGGGTCTTCGAATCAAGCTGGGCCTCTTCCACCACGCGACCGGGTTGGAGTTCCCCTAACGGGAAGGGATAGTCCGTGCCCAAGCAAATTCTGTTGGCGCCGATCTTTTTGATCAGGAATTTCAAAACGTCGGGATCATGGACAAGGCTGTCGATATAAAAATGCCCCAGATACTCTCGGGGAGGCACGCGACAATCAACGGCGCACAAATCCGGCCTCACCTCAAAACCATGTTGAACGCGGCCCGCCGTGATTGGAAGGCGCCGCCACCGTGGGCGAAAGCGACCCTTAAGTTTGGGAACCTCTTAAAAATCCCCCCAAAGATCATGGAGCAGATCGCGCGCGACGTTTCGGCGGGCATACCCACCAGCCATGGTAACCAATACTTCTGCACTTGTTTTTCACCCATCATCTCCCAGGGATGCACAAACAAGGCGGAACCCGTTTCCTCCAATTTTTCGTAGACGGGGAAAAATTGCGGATCAGATAAATTCAATTGATTGACGTTCGAACCGATTTGGAAACCACAGAGTTTAAGCTCCTGCCTCGCTCGCTTAATTTCCCGGCAAGCCAGACCGGGATCCTGCATCGGCAACGTACCTAGGCCAATGAATTGTTTGGGATGCCGGTCCACCACCTCGGCGATGTGATCGTTCAGCATTTGCGACAGGACAAGGCCATCCTTCGCTTTCGCCCAATACGAGAACATGACAGGAACCGTGGACAAGACCTGCACTGTAACGCCACAACGGTCGCAGTCCCGTAAGCGGGCGTGGGGCTCAAAGCTATTGGGCTCGAATCGGCGAAAAAATTGACCCGTGTCGCTGACCATGTCGGCGTGGGAGCAACCTGGATTTTTTCTTAACTGGATGAAACCCGTATATCCAAACATTTCGCTGAATTTTGGAATCTCGGGCGGCAAGATATGGGTATGAATATCAACTTTCATCATTCCAATCGCGTCCGTTTTTATAACCACAATTCTTACAAATGACGTGCGCGCTGTTGTAATACCTCTCAAAAACAGCGCTGAACTGGGTTTCAATGTTTGTTAGAAAAAACTTTTCTTCGTAAAGAAGGCAGTTGCATTTCTCACAGTACCACTGCAAGGCATCGAGTTCCGTTTCGGAGGGAGGATCACCGGGAGATGCACCGAGGCGCCGCCGGCGCTCGATCACTAGGCCGACGGTGTGGGCGGGCCGTTGCGGTGAATGCGGGGTCTTTGGCGGCAGCAAAAACACATCGCCAGCCCGAACTCGAATATCGCGCATTCTTCCATCGCCAATCACCTTGAGGATCATGTCGCCTTCGATTTGGTAAAAGAACTCCTCGCTTTGGTTGACGTGAAAATCAGTCCTCGCGTTTGGCCCGCCAACCGCCATCACAATGAACTCCCGGTCCTGCCACAACACTTTATTGCCCACGGGTGGGCGCAAGAGGGAGCGGTTGTCCTCAATCCACTTTTGGAGATTAAAGGGTTCAGGAATTTGGGATTGAGATTCAAAAGTCTCTCTCTCCGGCATAAATGGCCTCACTTGACCGTGGCGATACACTTCAGTTCGATTGCAATGGGCGTTGGCAAACAATTGATTTCCACTGTCGTTCGACAAGGTGGATTTTCTTTGAAATATTCAGCCCAAATCCTATTGTAGGTTTCAAAATCGTTTTTCATATTGGTCAAGAAGACCGTCACGTCGATCAACTGGTCCCAAGAAAATCCAGATTCCTCGAGTATGTGTCTGACGTTTTTAAAAACACTGTGGCACTGGGTTTCTATATTGTAAGAGAGAATTCGTCCATCAGGGGAAAGCTCAACCCCTGGAATATTTTTTGTCCCGCGCTCGCGCGGACCAACACCTGATAAAAAGAGCAAAGTGCCAACGCGTTTGGCGTGTGGATACGAGCCCACTGGCTGGGGCGCCTTTTTTAGACTCAAAAGATTGCCACGTCGCGGCCTTTGGCGCCTCCGGAGTGTTCATTTATTCTTCCCGTGTCTTTCTGCCGGCCCAGTTGCGTTTCCGGCGCTCATCAGGCATATGTTCTTCACCTCGCTAAAAAACTTCAAGGCGTGGTCGCCGCCCTCACGCCCCAAACCTGAGTCCTTGACACCTCCGAAAGGCGTGCGCAGATCGCGCTCATTCCAACAGTTGATCCACACGACCCCCGCTTCCAGTTGCCTGGATACCCGTTGGGCCCTGGAGATGTCCTGGGTCCACAGCGAGGCTGCAAGGCCATAACGGGTGGAA
>CAVSHC010000013.1:0-173054 GCA_963727795.1 uncultured Alphaproteobacteria bacterium | reverse complement strand
TAGAGCAACTTGGTATCAATCCGAAGTCGCGGGAAATGCGGGTAGCTGGGCTTGAGCTCAACCAAACCGAACTCGATAGTGAAGTCGGCGTTCCCGCCAATTGGCTGATAGTCACAGGGAAGTTCAATGTTGGCGACACCGAGCTCTGCCTAGAGCGTATCCGCTTTTGATGTATCGTGCGTCTTATCGGAAAACCGCTTTTCGGGCGCACTCCAAGCGCTGTCTCTTTTCGAACAAGCGCCTGCGGCGCCGCATAAGCATGTCGCAAACGCGACAGCGATCCTTTCCGCGAACCCGCTTATCTCATAAAATCAGCGCCTTAGCTCTGTGGCACGGTCATTGCTTCAGGCAAGCCGAAGCTGCTGCGCCTCAAGCGGCGCGGCGAACCGGGTGGGCGAAGGTCCATCCAGGCGGCAGGCCTTTTGCGAGGATCGAGCATGTTTGATTCCGAACAGCAGTCAGAAGCCATCGAGGCCCTGAGCAAAGCGCTCGGCGGGGACTTGCTGAAAGTTCTGCCGCAGGGCGGCTGCGGTTGGAAGGGCGGGAACGGAAAATCGGGCTGCGGTTCCGCCGCCGGCCAGGGCGACCTCGCCCCGGAGGTCTGGGAGAAGGTCAAGAACCACCCCTGCTACAGCGAACAGGCGCATCATCATTACGCGCGCATGCACGTGGCCGTCGCGCCCGCCTGCAACATCCAATGCAATTACTGCAACCGCAAATATGACTGCGCCAACGAATCCCGGCCCGGCGTCGTCAGTGAGCGCCTGACGCCTGAGCAGGCGGCGAAAAAGGTGCTGGCCGTCGCCTCGACGATCCCGCAGATGACGGTGCTGGGCATAGCCGGCCCCGGCGACCCGCTCGCGAACCCGGCGAAGACCTTCAAGACGTTCGAACTCGTGGCGGAGCAGGCCCCCGACATCAAGCTCTGCCTTTCGACGAATGGCCTCGCGCTGCCGAAGCTCATCGACGAGATCGTCAAATGCAAGGTCGATCACGTCACCATCACGATCAACGCTGTCGATCCGGAAATCGGCGCGCAGATCTATCCCTGGATTTTCTACGATCACAAGCGTTACACCGGCGTCGAGGCCGCGAAGATTCTCCTCGAAAATCAGCTTCGCGGCCTCGAAATGCTTACCCAGCGCGGGATTCTCGCCAAGATCAACTCGGTGATGATCCCCGGCGTCAACGACAAGCACCTCATCGAGGTCAATCGCGAGGTGAAAGCGCGCGGCGCGTTCCTTCACAACATCATGCCGCTCATCTCCGCGCCCGAACATGGCACGGCTTTCGGCCTTGCGGGCCAGCGCGGCCCGACGGCGCAAGAGCTGAAAGAGCTGCAGGACGCCTGCGAAGGCGGCACGAACATGATGCGGCACTGCCGCCAGTGCCGCGCCGACGCGGTTGGATTACTGGGCGAGGATCGCAGCGATGAATTTACCACTGAAAAGGTCATGGCTATGCAGGTCGAATACGATCTCGAAGCCCGCAAGGCTTATCAGGCCGGTGTTGAAAAGGAGCGCCAGGCAACCGCCAACGCCAAAAACGCCGAGCTTGCGACGCTCGCCAAAGAGATGAGCGACGTCAAGATCCTTGTCGCGGTGGCGACCAAGGGCAACGGGCGCGTCAACGAGCATTTCGGCCACGCCAAGGAATTTCAGATCTACGAAATCTCCACCTCCGGTGTGAAGTTCATCGGACATCGCCGCGTCGACCATTACTGCCAGGGCGGCTTCGGGGATGAGGACAGGCTGGAAACGGTGATGCGCGCCATCAACGACTGCACTGCGGTCCTCGTAGCCCGCATCGGGACTTGCCCGAAGGAGACGCTGCAGAAAGCCGGGATCGATCCGGTGGAGAAGTATGCGCACGAGTTCATCGAGCAATCCGCTGTCGCCTACTTCAAGGAATACCTCGATAAGATAAGACGCGGCGAAATCGAGCATGCGCCTCGCGGCGACGCCGAGATCCGCCAGGGAGCCTTCACCGCGGCCAAGCCGCCCCTTTGAGAGAACAGGAGAAAATCAATGGCTTACAAAATCATCGCCTCGACGTGCTCGGCGTGCGGCGCCTGCGAAGCCGAGTGCCCCAATGTTGCGATCTCTATGAAGGGCAGCACGTTCGTCGTCAATGCGAAGAAGTGCACCGAGTGCCTCGGTCATTTCGATAAGCCGCAATGCGTGGCCGTCTGCCCGGTGGAGAACTGCGTCGTCGTCGACACCAGCGTTCCGCGCGCGGCGGCCTAACGGGATGCTGAGTAAGCTTGAAAACGTGGCTCCATCCTTCGACTGGCTTAGGATGAGGCCAAGCGTTTTCAGCGGCTTCAACCTCATGGCGAGCTTGTCGAACCATGGGCGGCATCATCTTTCAGGAACCTGCTGAAGGAAGGAAGCGCATGGGTCCGGCGAGCGAGTTTGGCGCAGCCGTCTTTCCAGCGGAAGACGCGATCCTGACTGCCGCCGTTCTCGGCGCCGGGTTGCCCGAGGCGGCCGAACTCCATTTGCGCCTCGCGGCAAGCCATTACCGCGACGGCGACATCGCCGAGGCGCATCTGTGGCAGGCCAAGGCGGCCGCGCCGGACCATCCCGCGGTTTTGATCGGGCTCTATCGCTTCTATTTCTACAAGAACCGGCTCGCCGAAGCGCTGAACATGGCCCGCGCGTGCATCGAGAAGGCGGCGAAGGACAACGGCCTTGCGCCGGACTGGCGTAACGTGCGCCGTGGGGACGCAAGCTTCGCAGACTTCGAAGCCGTTCTTCCGCGCTTCTATCTCTTCGCGCTCAAAGGCTACGCCTACTTGAACATGCGGCTCGGCCATCTCGAAGAGGGACGGGCCGCCGCCGCCAAGCTCGTCGAACTCGATCCGGGCGACAAGATCGGCGCGAAGGTTCTGCTCGGCGTTCTCGACCGGAGAGGAAAAGACGATGACGCCTGACCTCAACGAGGCCATCGACTGGCAAGGCCGGCCGATCTCCTGCAGGGGGTGCTCGCATGAAAACCTCCTGTCCGAAGAACGCTGCCAGCCCAGACACGCCTGCGTTCATGACCGCTACGCGCGGCGCATCGACCGGTTTTTCGACTGGAATCCGGGTCTTGCCAACGCCTACCTGACCCACCCCTATTTCGAAGTGCGCGCGATCGCCGCGAAGTCGGCGGATCTGTTCCGGCTTCCCGCGATGCTCTCCGATCGCGACGAAACCGTGCGCTGGAGCGCCGTCAAACGGTTGCCCATGCGCTATCTCCTTGCGATGCGGAACGACCCGCACCGGGAGGTCCGGGTCCGCGTCGCCGCGGCGCTCATCGAGCCGGAAGACCTCATCCCCATGATCCGCGACGACGATTATTACGTTCGTCTGGTGTGCGCGCGCCGCGCCGGCCCCCGCGAACTGATCGCGATGATCGCCGACACGGAACCGGAAGTGCGCCGCGTCGTGGCGAGCCGCGTCGAGCACGACGCTTTGTGGCGGCTGTTATCAGACCCCGACGGGGAGGTGCGGCTTGCGGTCGCGCGCCGTCTGAGCCCGGTCGAGTTGATCGGCTTCCATCGCGACCTCGATTGGCGCGTCCGCTACGAGGCCGCAAGCCGGATGGTCCCCGGAATGCTGGCCGCGATGCTCGATGACGAGGACGATCTTGTCCGTGAGCTTGTGTTGAAGCGCATCGAAACGCAGCAATCTTACGAGCTTGGCGGCAACGTCGTAGCGTTCACCGCGGCCAAGGCCCGCCCCCCGATGAGGCGCTGACATGACCGCCATCAGCCGCGACAGCGATGTTGTCGAGATCAACGACCCGCCGGTCTTCGACTATGGCGACAGAGTGCGGGCCAGGCGCGCCGTCAAGAACGACGGCACCTTCCCCGGCAAGGAAATCGGCGACATCCTGTGCAAGAAGGGCGAAGAAGGCTACGTCGTCAGCATCGGCACCTTTCTCCAGCAGTTCTACATCTACGGCGTGGAATTCGTCGCATCCGGCCACCGTGTGGGCATGAAGCTCAAGGAGCTGGAGGCCGTGGAGCACATCATCGAACTCGACTCCGAGGGAGGCCCGGGATGAACCCCCAAACGCCAAGGTTCCAAAGGGGCCAGATCGTGAGCGCCGTTTCGGACCTCTACAATGACGGCTCCTATCCGGAGGCGCCCGCCGATGCGCTGCTCGTCGAAGCCGGCGCACGGGGCGAAATCGTGAATATCGGCACGCATGTCGAAACGGACACGCATATCTACCTCGTCGAGTTCAATGAGAGGATCGTAGTCGGGTGCTTCGAGGCCGAGATCCAGCTGTTCAGCGAAACGAAACAACAACCCGCGCCTGAGGGCGGGACAAGGAGTTCAAGAACGATGAAGGTCATGATCCGCAAAAGCCCCGAAGGCGCGGTTTCGGCCTATGTCCCGAAGAAGGATCTGGAGGAGCCCGTCGTCTCCATGGAGAAGCCGGAGATGTGGGGGGGAGTCATCACGCTCGGCAATGGCTGGAAGCTTGAGCTGCCGCAAATGGCCGCGGACACCCGTCTTCCGATCACCGTCGAAGCGCGCAAGCTGCCCGAATAAAGTCCATCATGCCGTGAAGACCCCTTATCCTGTCCTTCTGCCGATGGAACTCGCCTTGGCGAGTTCGCAGTCAAAAAAGACCGCATCCGCGAGGCGGGTGCGGCTGGGAGAAGGCACGGCGCTCAGAGGGCGCAGCCTGCTCCCTTTCGAGGGCTGGGGTGGGGGGTATAACGTTTCGCAGGTCAATGATTCCAGGTGCTAGGGTGGCCATGGGCTTGAGTGCAGAAGACCTTGTTGAAATAGATGCGCTGCTCGGTCCGCCGGACGCAGACGCGCAAGCGCTTGTGTCGATTCGCAAGAGCTTCCCCAAGCTTTCGCTCACGCAATGCAGCCGTTCCGAGGTCGATACCGAGACGCCGTTCCGCGAATATAAGCGGTTTTATCTGTATCTCGTCGATGGCGGCGGCCATTGCTGGCGTCTCACGCTTAACCTCGAAGATGCGACTGGCCTTGTGGTCGTGCTGCGACCTGTGGCATGACGCTGTCAACCATCACAGATTGGGGAGCTTGACGCGATGCCGACGATAACTGTCCTGCCTGCGGGCACAAAAGTGGACGCTTCCGAAGGAGACACCATTTTGTTTGCGCTTCTTGTTGGGGGCGTGCCCATCAAGACCGAATGCACCGGCAAGGCGCAGTGCAGTTCCTGCCACATACTCGTTCACGACGGCGCCGCCAACATCTCGCAAATAGCTGGCCCAGAACGCGACCGCTTCAAGGAGATTCCGACCGCGGGGCCGAAGTCCCGGCTGGCTTGCCAGGCCGTCGTGGGGACTGGGGACGTGACCATCGAGATCATTGATTTAGTGTTACGAACAGAAGGACAATGGGATGTCTGAAGCTCCGATCCTGATCCATGTGCGGTTTGCGCCCGACGGCACGGTAAAGGCCATTGGCGAGAAGCCGCCCACGATCAGCGAGCAGGAATGGTTCAAGCGCCTCAACGCCAAGGCGGGCGACGTGTATCAGCCGCTTGCTGGCGGGCGCGGCGTTTACCGCGTTGGCGGCGCGCGGCTGAATGCGCTGAAAGCGGCGGCGCTGAATTGACGCGGGGGATCCGATGACAGCCGAAGCGGTCGAGGCCATCCGCGAGCTTCTGGAAAGCGGCGACGTCATTCCTTATCTCGGCGCGGGCGTTCTCTCGCTTGCCGGGGAAGGCTGCCCACTGCCCGCCTCGCCGGAAGTCCTGGTTGAACGGCTCACCGCGAAAGCCAGCGTGCCGCATAAGATTCGTAAAAACCTGACGGCGGCGGCGCAGTTCATCGAGAACTTCAAGCATCGCAAGACGGTCGTGAAGGCGATGGCGGAGGCGTTCAGCGCCGATGTCGAGCCCACGGCGCTCCATCGCTATCTTATCTCGCTGCCCACGCTCAGAATGATCGTCCATGCCTGGTACGACGACCTTCCGCAGAAGGCGCTTGCCAGCCGCAAAGGCTGGGGCATGGTCCAGGGCGTCAGCAAGTCCGATCATCCCGGCGAGTGGACGCTCTGCTATTGGAACCACAAGCGCCGGCCTCCCACGGAGGCGCGCTTCTTGATGCCGCTCCTGTATCAGCCCTTGGGATCGGTTTCGCCCGCCCAGAACTTTATCGTTTCGGATTCCGATTTTGTCGAGGTGCTGACCGAAATCGACATTCAGACGCCCATCCCGGACACGGTTCAGGATATTCGCAAGGGCCGCAGCTTCCTGTTCCTTGGCTGCCGCTTCTGGACGCAGATCGAACGCGCCTTCCCTCAGCAGATCATGAAGCGATCTTCGGACCGCCATTGGGCCGTGCTGCCGGAAGAGCCGGCGCACAACGAGGCGCGCTTCATGAAGCTGCACAACATCGAGCGGATCGCGATGCCTCTTGCGGAGTTCGCCGCGCTCCTGACCGGAGAGGGCATAATGCAGACGCCGCCGCTTGAGACGCTGGCTTCGTAGGGATACTGGATCCGGTTGATCGATTCGCTCATTGGCGTCGTCGCGGAAACGCGAAGCGTTACCCGCGATCTTCCACGTGCAGACCGCGAGATGCCGGATGAAGCGCCCGCGCTTTTCCGGCATGATAAGCCTTCCGAACTATTCAACCGGAACTCGGCATGCCCTCACTTCCCGTTTCCTTTCTTGAGCGCCTGCTCGCGGAAGACGTTCCGAACGGCGATCTGACAACGCTTGCGCTCGGCATCGGCGATGCGCCGGGCACGATGGAGTTCCGCGCGCGCAGCGACATGGTGGCCGCGGGAACGGAGATCGCGGCGGACATGATCCGGCAGGCAGGCGCGGAGGCTGAGGTCGCAGCGCCTTCCGGGTCGCGGGCGGACGCGGGCTCGTTGCTTTTGACCGCGAGGGGCTCCGCCGGCGCGCTCCATCGATCCTGGAAGGCCGCGCAAACCCTGACCGAAATCCTCTCCGGCATCGCGACGGCCACGCGCGCCCTCGTGGACGCGGTTGAAGCCGTGGACCCGAATGTCCGCGTCGCCTGCACGCGCAAGACCGTGCCGGGAGCGAGGTGGCTCTCCATCGTGGCGATGAGAGCGGGTGGCGCGGTTCCTCACCGGCTCGGTCTTTCCGAAACAGTCCTCGTCTTCCCCGAGCATCGGGTCTTTCTTCCCGGCGTCAGCCTGACGGAGATGGCGGCGCGGCTGCGGCGGGAAACGCCGGAGAAGATGCTCGCCATCGAGGTCGCGACGGTGGAGGAGGCGCACGAAGCGATCGAGGCGGGGTTCGACATCGTCCAGCTTGAGAAGATGACCCCTGCCGGTGTCTCGGAGGTGAGGGAGCGCACGAGAGCCGGCCGAAGCCGCGTTCTGCTCGCCGCCGCTGGCGGGATTACGCCTTTGAACGCGGGACAGTATGTCAGAGCGGGCGCAGGGCTGATCGTGTCCTCATGGCCCTATACAGCAAAGCCCGCCGATGTCGCCGTGACCATCAAGGCTGGCGTCTGACGCTCTCGGCTTGCCGCCTTGACCATCGGTTCGATCCCCTCACCCTGTCCCTCTCCCTCAGGGCGAGGGAGCGGCGCTGAAGCGTCCGTGACGGAACCCCCTCTCCCAGGGGGAGAGGGCCGGGGTGAGGGGTTGCGCCCTTGAGGAAGCCGGAAAATCTTACTTAGGCTTCAGAACTCGCCTTCCACAGGCGCGCCGAGAGCGAACCGCTCGTGAACGCGTTCAAACCACGGCTCGAAGGCGCCGCGCACGGTGTCGCCATCGTCGAATTGAACGTCGATCTGCAAGGTCTTGCCTTCGCATCGCTGCACGCCGACCACTTTGCCGATATCGGATGCGGCATAGCCCAGACGCGTGGGGCTGATATCCGCCCATTTGACCCATGACCCGATTTCCATCGTCATCCCCCAGGAAATGCGTTTCATTCGATAACGATGTAGAATGCAATTTCTTCCCTGGGGCGGATGAATTCGTTTATTGCGCGGATGGCAAGGCCAAGGTCAAGGTTATGCCGAACGAAGCAGGCAGTCTAATTAAAAACCTGTAGGGCTGCTTTAAGCATAGAGTGCAGCGGATCTCATCCCATGATAGAATTGCATTGCTAAAGTTCTTGCCCGATTATTTCTATTGAGCTACAGAGCGCAAGATGCCAGTTAGCCTGTCTCTGTTTCCGCCCCTGTTCGCTACGCCAGCCGGCCTGCAGGATGGTCTGTGAGCGATGGGCGAGCACGCAACGGCAATGGACGCCGTGGACCTTAGAAATTGCGATCGGGAGCCAATCCACATCCCGGGCTGCATCCAGCCGCATGGCGTTCTTCTGGCTCTCGATCCCGCCACGCTCACGATCCTGCAACTTGCGGGCGATACGGCGCGTTACTTTGGCCTGCAGCCATCTCAGTTGCTCGGGCAGGGGATGGGGGCGCTGGTGGGGCCCGACGCCATCGGGCGGTTGCGGGCAATTGCTGTCCAGCAATTCAACATCCCGCGATCCGCCTTCACCTTCGAAACCGGGATCGAGCATGGCGGACAAGCCTTCGATGCCGTGGTTCATCTCAGCGACGGGCTGCTGGTGGTGGAACTCCAACCGCGCCTTTCCGCCGCCCCTGTTAACGCGTTGGATCTGGTCCAAAGCATGATCACCCGCGTGCAGCGCGCTCCCAACGTCTCCAGCTTTTTGCAAGCGGCGACCGAAGAAGTCCGCGCTGTGACCGGTTTCGACCGTGTCATGGTCTACCGGTTTGCACCGGACGAAAGCGGCGCGGTGATTTCGGAGGCCAAAGACGAAGCGCTCGAACCCTACCTCCGGCATCATTATCCCGCGTCCGATATTCCAAAACAGGCGCGGGAGCTGTATTTGCGCAACCGGATGAGGCTGATCCCCGACGCGCACTACAAGCCCGCTCCGATAACCCCCGAGCTGAACCCGCTCACAGGCCGGCCCCTCGATCTTACCTTCAGCGTGCTGCGCTCCGTATCGCCCATTCATCTCGAATACCTCGCGAACATGGGCGTCGCAGCCTCGATGTCGCTCTCTCTCGTGATCGAAGGGAAACTCTGGGGCCTGATCGCCTGCCACCACCGCAAGCCCCGGCAGATCCCCCTGGCCGTGCGGGGGGTCTGCGAGCTTTTCGCGCAGATGATCTCCTTGCAACTCGGCGAAAAGCTCGCCAATTGCGCCCAGCGCGAAGGCCTGCGCACGAGGCAAACTCACGCGCGCCTCGTCGAATCGATGATCGGCCAGGACCGCCTCGATGAAGCGCTGACCGGCTGTCAGCCGAGTCTTACCGATTACATTCCTGCCGGCGGGGTGGCTGTCTGGTGGGAGGGAAAAGCGACAAGGCTCGGACGGACGCCGTCCCCCGAACAGATCGAACTTCTGGTGGACTGGCTGAATGCTTCCGTCCCGGAGGGCGTGTTTGCGACGGACAACCTTGCGGCCCGCTTTCCTCCCGCCGGCGCGTATGCCGGAGCCGCAAGCGGCCTGCTTGCGCTGTCCGTTTCCCGTACGCCGCGCGATTATGTTCTTTGGTTCAGGCCGGAAGTCTCCCGGACCGTGACGTGGGCAGGCAATCCTTCCAAACCGGTCTCAGTCGGCGACGACGGCATCCGCATCGGGCCGAGAAAGTCGTTTGCAGCCTGGAAGGAGATCGTCCGGGGCCATTCGGAGCCTTGGGGCGAGTCGATCGTTCAGGCGGCGCAGGAGCTTCGCCTGTCGATCTTGGAGGTCGTGCTCAGGCACCAGGACAAGGTCATGCGCGAGCGTGAAAAGGTCCGGCGGCACCAGGATCTGTTGATGGCGGAACTCGACCACCGGGTGAAGAACACCATCGCGACCATACAAGCTCTTGTGAAATATTCCTCCACGGGCGCGACCGGCATCGACACCTTCACCCAAAGCGTTCAAGACCGGCTCTACGCCATGGCCCGCACCCATGGGCTTTTGACCCAGGCCCGGTGGGAAGGAATTAACCTGCAGCAGATCATCGCGGGCCAATTCGAACCCTATGGCGGGCCAGACCGGGTCGTCGCGACGGGGCCTGCGCTCATGCTGAAGCCCAAGACCGCGCTCAGCTTTTCGCTCGCGCTTCACGAACTGATCACGAATGCAGCAAAATATGGCGCGCTTTCCGTGCCGGAAGGCCGGGTCGAAATCGCCTGGAAAGAACAGATCCGCGAAGGCGAGCGCTGGCTGGCGCTGCGCTGGGCCGAGCATGGAGGTCCCGCCGTCGCGCCGCCGACGCGGGTGGGGTTCGGGCGCGTCCTGCTCGAGCAGACACTCGCTTACGACGTGGATGGCGAAGTCGATCTCGATTTCCGCCCCGAGGGCCTCGTCTGTACGGCTGCAATCCCGTTTGAACACATCATCAAGGCTGAGCACTAGCCATGGCGCCTCCCGCCCGACAAAGAGTCATCGCTGAACGGACGCCGGATCCTGATCGCGGAGGACCAGGCTTTGATCGCAATGGAGTTGCGCGATTATCTGCACAAGGCGGGCGTGACAGTGATCGGCCCGGTCGGAAGGCTGGGGCAAGCCTTGAGCAAAGCCGAAGAAGAAACTTGGATGCGGCGCTCGTCGATGTCGACTTGAACGGCGAACGGTGCTGGCCCGTGGCCGACGCGCTGGCGCGGCGCAACATTCCCTTCGCCCTGACGACCGGATTCGCGACGGCGATCGTGACCCCCGAACGGTTCGCGGGCCGTCCCGTTCTCGCCAAACCTTATCGCGAGAAGGATGTTCTGGCGCTGCTGGCGGCAATGCTGGCGCGCGACCTGCCGAAGCCTGGCGAGGGCTCGTCCTGAGTTTGTCGAAGAAACCCCTCATCCTGTCCTTCTCCCGCAAGGGGAGAAGGGACGCCGTTTCAGCGGGCACGCCCTGCCCCCTCTCCCCTGGCGGGAGAGGGCAGGGGTGAGGGGGAATGCCGGACGGCATATGAGTTGGATGGCTGCTTGGCTTGACTCCTCCCCGCCCCCCTTCCAAGCTCATCTATTCGAAAAATGGAGGCGCAGATGGCGGCGATCGGGTTTGTCGGGCTTGGCAATATGGGCGGACCGATGGCGGCGAACCTGATCAAGGCTGGCCACAAGCTGCGGGTGTTCGATATTTCGGAAGCGGCTATGGCGAAAGCTCGCGGGCGCGGGCGCCGACGGCTGCTTCATACGGCGAAGCAGCGAAAGGCGCTGAAGCGCTCATCACCATGCTGCCAGCCGGACAGCATGTGCGAGAGATCTATCTCGGCCCGCAAGGGCTCGTTCGCGCGGCTGCGCCCGGCACGCTCCTGATCGACTGCTCCACCATCGATGTTGCCACCGCGCGCGAGGTCAGCGCAGCCGCGGAAGAAGCCGGGCACGACATGCTCGACGCGCCCGTCTCAGGCGGCGTTGGCGGCGCGCAGGCCGGACGCTGACTTTCATGGCGGGCGGCAGGAAAGCGCGTTCACGCGCGCCGAGCCGATCCTCGCCTGCATGGGTAAGACCGTCATCCACGCCGGCGGCCCGGGCAACGGCCAGGCCGCGAAGATCTGCAATAATATGATCCTCGGCATCTCGATGATCGGTGTGTCGGAAGCCTTCGCGCTAGCCGAAAAGCTCGGCCTCGGCCACCGGACGCTGTTTGACATCGCGTCCAAGTCCTCGGGCCAATGCTGGTCGCTCACATCTTATTGTCCAGTTCCGGGGCCCGTTCCCAATTCGCCCGCGAACCGCGGTTATGCTCCGGGGTTTACAGTAGCGATGATGCTCAAGGATTTGAAGCTTGCCCAGGATGCGAGCCGGATGGCCGGCGCGAACACGCCGCTCGGCGCTGAAGCAGCCGCGCTTTACGGGCTTTTCGCCAGCCAGGGCGGCGGCGGGCTCGATTTTTCGGCGATCTTCCGGTTTTTGCGCGGGTCTAAATCCAACCGATCTGGTTAAGCCTTTGTAAATAATGCCGATCGCATACGCTTGCAAAATTTCTCGTAAAAGTTGCTACAATTAAGGTGATATTCATAGATTCGCCTATAGGTTGTATCCGCGGGTATCAACGCAACTTGAGGATGGTTGGTGACATGATCGCCGATTTCGTACGCGTCCAGCCGGACGACCAGACGCTAAAGTCAAACTATCTCGTCACACTCCGGATGATCGAGCGGCTGCACCGGCTGCTTCTCGATCTTATCAAGGACGAGTTCGAACGTGTCGGCAGAACCGACGTAAACAGTGTCCAGGCCTTGCTTCTTTTCAACATCGGTGATGTCGAACTCACCGCGGGAGAACTCAAGACCCGGGGTCTCTATCTCGGATCCAACGTCTCCTACAACCTGAAGAAGCTTGTCGAGAGCGGCTACATTCATCATCAGCGCTCACGCACCGACAAGCGCTCGGTGCGCGTGAAGCTCACCGACAAGGGCAAGGCCATTTCCGAGATGGTGAACCGGCTTCTCGAACGGCAGCTGAACATGCTTGAGAAGGTTGGCGGCGTTTCGGTCCCGGACCTCAAGCACTTCAATCAAATCTCGGTGAAGCTCGAGCGCTTCTGGGGCGATCAAATTCGCTACCAGCTTTAGCGGCGCGGCCGGGCGTTGCACGATATCCACGGTCCCCTGGAAAAATGCAACGCCACCGCTTTAAGCTCCGAGGCGCCTTTGTAAGCGAGCGTGCTTCCAAAGCCCGCAGCGCAGGCTCAGCATGGCCCACGATGCGCCCGTCCGCTTCACTTGGCTAACGGGAAAGTAACCCCGTTTAGACATAATTCGATGTCATGGAAGTGAGTTCGCGCCCAACCGGGCGCCGGGCGGTGTGCGAGTAGCGGATGGCGGGATGGGGATTATGAAAAAGAGGGCCACAGCTGCCGTCATTGCGGCTGCCTTCATGACTTTGGCCGGCGCGATCGAAGCGAACGCACAGCAAAGGCAGAGCACCATGGACGAGTGGCTGGGTTTCGATCAATCCGGCGACACTTGGGAGCAGCAGCCGGACCGCGACCGCGCGTTCGCCAGGGAGTGGGAATCGCAGCCCGACCTCCGATATCCGACTCTCGCCAGGGAAAACATCGCAACCACCAAACTAGCGATCAAACAATACTCGGACCTTGTCGCTCTCGGCGGATGGGACCAACTCCCCCCGTACGGATTGCGCACAGGCATAACCCATCCGGCCGTCGTCGCGCTCCGCCGCAGGCTTACGGCTTCTGGCGATCTCCAGGTTTATGGCGGTTTTGCCGAGGTTTACGATTCTTACGTCGAGCAGGCCGTCAAGAGAGCGCAGGAGCGCCACGGGCTTCCGCCGACGGGCATTCTCGACGGGAACACGATCGAAGCCTTGAACGTGCCGGCCATCGTGCGCCTGCGCCAACTCCAAACCAACCTGACTCGTTTGCAATCCCTCATTCCCACGCTCCCCTCCGGAAAATATGTTCTTGTCAACATTCCCGCGGCGCAAATCGAGGCAGTGAACAACAATCAGGTCGTGGCCCGCCATGCGGGCGTCGTCGGCAAGCCGGAACGGCCGTCGCCGCTCCTGACATCGGCGATTGAAGAGGTGAACTTCAACAAGGAGTGGGTCGTCCCGCCGACGGTTTTGAACGCCGACCTCATACCCAAGGCTCGCCAGGGCGAGGACGTGCTCGCGAAATACAAGGTTGACGCCTACGCCAGCTATGAGGCCTATCAGCAGGGCCATCGTCTCAATCCCAGGCAGATCAACTGGTCTTCGGATGCACCGCAACATTATTTCTATGTGGAGAATGCGGGACCGGATAATCCTCTTGGTTACGTGAAGATCAACTTCGCCAGCCCGAACGGCGTTTATATGCACGACACGCCCGGCCAAAGCGTCTTCTCGCAAAGCTTCCGCGCGGAAAGCTCGGGCTGCGTTCGCGTTCAAAACATCCACCAGCTTGTGGCTTGGCTTCTGGAAGACAATGGCTGGTCGGTTCAGCAGGTTCTGCGCATGAAGCAGACCGGCGAGAGGCTGAATGTGCGCATCAAAAAGCGCGTGCCGCTGTTTTGGACCTATGTAACCGCCTGGGCCGCGCCTGACGGTACGGTGCAATTCCGCCGCGACATCTATCACCGGGATAGCGTCGAAACCGTCGCATCGGCGGATCGCCGCAACGTCTATCGCCGGGATGGCGTCGACGCCGTCGCATCGGCGAACTTCACGGGAGATATCGGCCAGAGGCGATAAACGGCCGGCCTGCGACCGCGCCCGCGAAAGGGTAGGTCCAGGCTGCGATCTTCATGCCTCGCGGAGTCTGCGCCTCCACGATGTCGCGATAGAACAGATCGGGCTTCGCGCCCCGGCCGCCGCAGCCCTCATAAGCGTCCAGCGCCGTCAGCAACGCTGCGCCGCGCATCAGGAAAAGCTCCCCGTACACCCTGCTCTCGCCGCTCTCGTCAAAGACCGCGCCCGGAAAGCGCCCGAGGTGATAGAGCCGCCCTCGCGCCCAGGCCTCGCCCACGAACAGAGCCCGCGCTTGCAGGAGCCGCGCATAAGGGCTCCGGCTCGCCCGCATCAAGGTGCCGTAGACGAACAAATGCTTCGGCTCTATCATCCCGCGCTCGGCGGGGCCGCCGTTCCACGCTGCGCCGCGTCCGGGAAGACGGTGGATCTCAGTTTCATTCATGGCTTGACGATGACCTTGCCCTTGATCCGCCGCCCCTCCATGGCGAGAAGGGCGTTCGCCGTTTCTGCAAGCGGAAACACCCGGTCGATATGCGGCCGGATTTTGCCCTCCGCGCACCACTGGACGAGCCGAGCCATCTGCTCCCGGAACCTGGAGATGTTCAGCGCAACGTGCCGCCCCCAGAACACGCCTGCGATTTCGCATCCCTTCAGCAACACGAGGTTCAGCGGAATTTTCGGAATCTCTCCCGCCGCGAAGCCGACAACCAGATACCGGCCGCCCCAGGCGATGCCGCGCAAGGCAGGCTCGGCATAAGGGCCGCCGATGCAGTCGTAGATCACGTCGGGACCCCTGCCGCCGTTAAGAGCGCGGACCGATTCCTTCACATCCGCCCCGGTCAGATTGAGAAGATGGCCGGCGCCGCGCTCCGCGCACAGTTTCAGCTTTTCGCCGGACGCGCCTGCCGCCGCCACCTCCGCGCCAAGACAGGCCGCGACCTCCACGGCCGCGAGTCCGGCTCCGCCTGTAGCCCCCAGCACAAGCACCGTCGCGCCCGGCCGGAGATGGCCGCGATCTTCCAGCCCGTGCAAGGCCGTGCCGTAGGCGATTGGGATGGACGCGGCAAACTCGTCGGAGATGCCGTCCGGCACGGCGATGACCCTGTCCGCGGGCGCGACGGCTTCCTCGCGGCACCCATTGTAGCCGATATAAGCCAGCACGCGCTGTCCCGCCGGCAGCCCCTCGACGCCCGCGCCGGCGCGGAGGACCGTCCCCGCAATCTCGCCCCCCGGCGAAAAGGGCAGATCCGGCTTCGTCTGATATTTGCCGCGCACAATCAGGGTGTCGAAAAAATTAAGCGCTGCCGCCCCAACGCGGATCGAAACCTCGCCCGGCCCTGGCTCTGCGGACGGCAAATCGCCGATCTCGAGGGCGGCTGGGCCGTCGAGAGACTTGCATAATACAGCTTTCATCGCCCACCTCAGTCGGAACGGTCTCATTCTACGTGAAAAAGCTAGTGTGGCGTCTCGCAATTGCCTACCAACTCCGAAGCACGCTCTCATAGGCAATTGCGAGACATAAGCCACACTAGAAACCTGTTTTTACTAGTGTCCCTTTGTCTCCGAATTGCCGTGCGAGGGCGCTCCAAGTTGGTCGGCAATTCGGAGACGGGGACACTAGAGACATGCGCGGGTACTTCGCCATCGGCACCGAACGGATACTCGAAGCCCATGAATATGGGCAACCTCCTGCGCTCGGCCCATGCCTTCGGCGCGAAGTTCTTCTTCACCATCGGGGCTCATCCGCGCGCGCTCGAAGCGAAGTCGGACACGTCCAAGGCCGCGCATCATCTGCCGGTCTATCACTGGCCGACGGCGGACGAGATGGTGCTGCCGCACCACTGCAAGCTGGTGGGCGTCGAACTGATCGAAGGGGCGACCGACTTGCCGAGTTTCCGCCACCCGTCCCACGCGGCCTACGTACTTGGGCCGGAGCTTGGCGTTCTGTCGGAGGGGCTTCTCGCGCGATGCGATCACGTCATCAAAATTCCGACGGCTTTCTGCATCAACGTCGCCATGGCCGGGGCCATTGTGATGTATGACCGTTTGCGAAGTCTTGGCTCGTTCCCAGGCCGGCTGGAGACGCCGGCGCAACCAAATCGAGGGCTGACGGGAAAGCTTTCGGTTAACCAATGACATAGGAAGCGATTTGGCTTGACGCTCCGTCTGAGCTTAAGGAAGGATGAGCACTGAGAAAACGGGAATTTCATATGCGCGGCCGACCGATCGTTCCGGTACTGCTCATCACGGTGTTGGCTCCGTTTGCGGCGGCCCAGCAGCCCGGTGCCCCGGGCGACTTTCAGCCCGTTCAGACACCCACTCCGGCGGCCCCGGCGAAGCCCAAACCGAAACCGCCTGCCGCGAAAAAGCCCGCTCCCGCCGTTCTGGAAGTCAAGGCCAAGCTTTTGGAAAGGATTGGGGACTGGGCGATCCACGTTTACGAAGGCGCCGATGGGCGCGTGTGCTTCGCGGCGTCGGCCCCAACCGACATGAAGCCCAAAACGGCCAAGCGTACACACGTCATCTTTTATGTGACCACCTGGCAGAAAGAGGGCATCCAGAATGAGGTGAGCGTCAGACAGGGCTACGCCTTGAAAGCGAATTCGGCGGCGGTCACGGCTGGCGGGCAGGATTTCCTGCTCTCGACGGAGGAAGACAAAGCCTACCCGAAAACCCCGGCCGACGAGCAGAAGCTTCTCGCGGCCATGGCGGCTGGCGGTCCAATTACTGTAAAGGCGACCTCGGCGAAGGGAACCGTGACGACCGACCAATATTCGGCCGAAGGCCTCACGCGTGCGGTTCAGAAGATGAAAGAAGCCTGCCCTTAGAGCAGGTCGCCGAAAAAGTGATGCCGCTCATGGTTCCCAAGCGGTTGATGTCGCCCGCCCTCATCCCGAGCCTGTGGAGGGATGAATCAGATCGCGGCCGGCTCAGCGCCGCGAAAACTTGATGGAGGGCGCCATCACCGGGGAATGATATTGGGCTTTTCGAGCCAGAGCTTTCTGGCCGCCTTTTCCGCCTGGAATGGCCCCGCGAACTCCCGCCCCTCAAGACTGTTGAAACCATGCAAGGCAGCCATGAACCGGAATGCGGTCTTGCTCTGACGTACGATGATGCCGACGGCGTTGCCTTGAAGCTCGATGACATAAGCATCTGACATGACATAAGCGTCTGACATGCATGTCCTTTCGGCGCGATGTGCTCGCGCCTGTCAAGCTGACTGAAATTGGTGGCGCTTTAAAGTCACCCGCGGAGACACAATGCGGCGGCGGCCGTGAAGTTCCTGCAGATTGTGCTGCTGATAAGATTGGCTGGCCGCATCGCCTCGCCTCGATCCCTCTTAACCGAAAGATGTCATAAGCTGGAGTGTTCGGCAAAGATATTTATATTCCCTTGGATGAACTAATTCTGCAAAAAGCGATGCAATTCTTCGGGCCAGGGATTCGCCCTCCGTTTTTCCTTGAGAAAAACTGAGTTAGGGATAAAAAAAACTAAACAGCCCGTTAAAAAAGCAAAAATCATTCAGGCCAGGCTCATACTTTAGTTGAATTGCTGTACCGTCGTGAGCAGACCCCCGCGAAATGCATGGCAGCCATTCAAACCGCATTCGCCGATGGATGGCTCCGCATTCTTTGATCCGGATCAAAGCTCCGCCACGCTCGGACGGTCATTCTCCCCTCGCCCGGAAGTTCGTTCACTGGCAACAACTTAGCTATGCGGCCCGATGGCCGCGCTTGTGTCGCCTCCGGAGCGCCCTATCTGCATGTATCGACGTTCCTCGGCTTTCCGGGTATGACTAACAACGAATGAGGTCTTGCTTCATGAGCGAGGCGAAAGCGACGATCACGGTTGACGGCCTGGACGCGCTCATCGGCGCGCTTGGAGGCCTCGGATATACCGTCCTTGGCCCAACGGTGCGGGATGGCGCCGTCGTCTATGACGAGATCGAGAGCGCGTCGGAGTTGCCGGCGGGGTGGACCGATCGCCAGGATGCGGGGCGCTACGCCCTCGAACGCCGCAGCGACGGCGCGGTCTTCGGCTTCGCCGTCGGCCCGCATTCCTGGAAGCGATACCTGCATCCGCCGATGCAGTCGCTGTGGACGGCTGAGAAGCGCGACGGCGAACTTGCGATCGTTCCTCCGGCGGTGGATGAGCGGAAATTCGCGTTTATCGGGGTCAGGTCCTGCGAGCTTCATGCGATCGCTATTCAGGACAAGGTGTTTTGCGACGGCCCGTTCGTCGACAAGGCCTATACGCAGCGCCGCCGGAATGCATTCGTCGCCGCCGTCAATTGCGGAGAGGCTGGAGGAACCTGCTTCTGCGCGTCCATGAAGACGGGCCCGAAAGTGGACCTGGGCTTCGATCTCGCGCTTACGGAACTTTGCGACGGCGCCGGCCACCGCTTCGTGATCGAAGCCGGCAGCGACGCGGGCGCGGCGGTGCTGGAGCGGCTGCCGAAAAACATCGCTTCAGAAGCCGAGCTAGCCGCGGCTGAGGCCGTCGTCGCGCGCACCGCGAGCCGGATGGGACGCAGCCTTGAGACGGATGGCATCAAGGCGCTTCTGCAGGACAACCCGAAGCATCCGCGCTGGGAGGACGCCGCTAGGCGCTGCCTCGCCTGCGGCAATTGCACGATGGTTTGCCCGACCTGCTTCTGCACGACCATCGACGATCTCAGCGACCTCACCGGCGCAACCGCGACGCGCGTACGCAAGTGGGATTCCTGCTTCACCTTGGACTTCTCTTACATACACGGCGGCGCCGTGCGGCAAAGTGGAAGCGCCCGCTACCGGCAATGGATGACGCACAAGCTCGCGAGCTGGTACGATCAGTTTGGAACGTCAGGATGCGTAGGTTGCGGGCGCTGCATCACCTGGTGTCCCACGGGTATCGACATAACAGAAGAAGCTGCCGCGATCAGGACAGCCCCTGCAGCCGGAACGGAGGAGACCAATGGAGGGACTTGAGCGCATTCTGAGTGAGCATCCATTTTTCGCAACTTTCCCGAAAGAGCATCGCGAACTTCTGGCGGGATGCGCGAAAAATCATCGCTTCAACGCCGGTCAATTTCTGTTTCACGAAGGCGACCCCGCAAACGAATTCTTTCTCATCCGGCACGGAAAGATCGCCCTTGAGATCGTGGCGCCGGGGCGCGCTCCGATCGTCTTCGAGACGTTACAAGACGGCGATATCGTCGGCGCGTCCTGGCTCGTCCCCCCTTACCGGTGGATGTTCGACTCCCGCGCCGTGGACCTGACCCGCGCCATCGGCATGGACGCCGCATGCCTTCGCGGGAAATGCGAGGCGGATCACCATCTCGGCTACGAGATGATGAAGCGCTTCTTACCCATCCTTGTAGGACGGCTTCATGCAACAAGACTTCAGATCCTCGACGTCGTCGGCAAGCATTGACGAGACGCTGCCGGATCCTTTCCTGCCGCAGCTCTATCGCGTGAAGAGCGTCACCCCGGAAATTCCGGATGTGGTGACGCTCGACATTGCGCCGCTTACCGGTGAACGGTTTGCTTTCGCCGCCGGGCAATTCAACATGCTCTATGTCTTCGGCGTGGGCGAGGTCGCCATCAGCATGAGCGGCGATCCGGCGGATATGAGCGGCCACGTGCATACGATCCGCGACGTCGGCAAGGTGAGCGGCGCGCTGACCAGGCTCAAAGAGGGCGAGGTCCTCGGCGTGCGCGGGCCGTTCGGAACGGGCTGGCCCGTTCACGAGGCGGAGGGCCTGGACGTGGTCATGGTTTCCAGCGGCTGCGGGCTCGCGCCTCTGCGGCCGGCCATCTACCACGTCCTCAATAATCGCGAGCGCTATGGGCGCGTTTCCATCCTTCTCGGGTTTCACAGCCCGGACGATCTGCTCTACCGCCAAGAGTTCGAGCAGTGGCGTCAGCGGCTCGACATCGATCTTCTCATGACCGTCAACCATGCGGATCGCTGCTGGCGCGGCAATGTCGGCGCGGTGCAGGGGCGCGGGTTCATCAAGCGCGCGAATTTCGATCCGAAAGAGACGCTCGCCATGGTTTGCGGCCCCGAGGTCAAGATGCGCTACATGGCGGCTTCCCTTTGCGATGCGGGCGTGCCCGAAGAGCGCATCTATTTCTCGATGGAGCGCAACATGAAGTGCGCCATGGGGATTTGCGGGCGCTGCCAGTTCGGCCCCGAATTCACCTGCAAGGACGGCCCGGTGCTGCGGTTGGACCGCATCTCCCCAATCCTCGCCGTCCGGGAGATTCGACATGGCTCTCAGAAACCGGCCGCGGCTTGCGGTCTGGAAGTTCGCGTCCTGCGATGGATGCCAGCTTTCCCTGCTCGACCTCGAGGACGAGATTCTTGACGCTGGCCGCGGAAGTCGAGATCGCGAATTTCCCCGAGGCGTCGAGCGCCATTTCCGAGGGGCCTTACGATCTTTCGCTCGTGGAAGGGTCCATCACCACGGCGCACGACGCCGAGCGCATTCACAAGGTGCGCGAGCAATCCAAGTTTCTTGTGACCATCGGGGCCTGCGCCACATCGGGCGGCATCCAGGCGCTGCGCAATTTCGCCGACGTGAACGACTTCATTTCCGCCGTTTACGCCTCGCCGCAGTATATCAGCACGCTCGCTACATCGACGCCGATCTCACGTCATGTGAAAGTGGATTACGAACTCCAGGGCTGCCCCATCAACAAGCTGCAGCTCGCGGAAGTCGTCTCCGCCTATCTCGCGGGGCGAAGGCCTTCGATACCGTCCTATAGCGTCTGCATCGACTGCAAGCTGCGCGGCACGCCTTGCGTCATGGTGCAAGGCATTCCGTGCCTTGGACCCGTCACCCATTCCGGCTGCGGCGCGATCTGCCCCAGCTTCCGGCGCGGCTGCTACGGCTGCTATGGACCGATGGAGACGCCGAACACGGCGGCGCTCGCGAAGGAGTGGACGGCGCTCGGCGCAACCTCTCTCGACATCAAGCGCGCTTTCCGCACCTTCAACGCCGACGCGGAGCCGTTCCGCAAAGAGAGCGAAGCTCATGGCGACTAAGTCAATCCTGGTCGATTACCTTGCCCGCGTCGAAGGCGAGGGAGCGCTCGACCTGCACATCAGCGACGGGACAGTAACCTCCGCGCGCCTGCGGATCTTCGAGCCGCCGCGCTTTTTCGAAGCCTTCCTGCGCGGACGCGGCTATGCCGAGGTTCCGGACATCGTCGCGCGCATCTGCGGCATTTGCCCCATCGCCTACCAGATGAGCGCGGTCTACGCCATCGAGAACGCCTTCGGCGCGAAGGTGGACGGCCAGCTCCGCGCGCTCCGGCGGCTGATCTATTGCGGCGAATGGATCGAAAGCCACGGCCTGCACGTGGTCATGCTGCATGCGCCAGACTTCCTCGGTTTCCCCGATGGAATCGCGATGGCCCGCGATCATGGCGCGATGGTCAAGAACGGCCTCGCGATCAAGAAGGCGGGCAACGAGATCATGCAGCTCCTCGGCGGCCGGGAAATCCATCCCGTGAGCGTCAAGGCAGGCGGTTTCCATCGCGTTCCCACGCGGGCCGAGCTTGCGCCGCTTGCGGAAAAGCTGAAACGCGCCCGCGACCTTGCCGTGGGTCTCACGCGCTGGGTGGCGACGTTCGACTTCCCGGACTACGAGCAGAATTACGAGTTCGTGGCCCTCCGCCATCCGAGCGAATACCCCTTCAACGAAGGGCGGCTTGTTTCCAGCCGTGGCCTCGATATCGATATCGCCGATTACGACAACGAGTTCGAGGAGCGCCATGTCGCTCATTCGACGGCGCTGCATTCGGTGCTCAAGAAGCGAGGCGCCTATCTTGTCGGGCCGCTCGCCCGCTACGCGCTGAATTTCGACCGGCTGCCGGATTCCATCCAGGGGCTCGCGCGCGATGCCGGTTTGGGGACTGTCTGCAAGAACCCGTTCCGCAGCATCGTCGTTCGCACCATCGAGATCGTCTACGCGCTTGAGGAGGCGCTGCGGATCATTGCGGAGTATGAGCGGCCCGGCGAACCCTCGGTGAAGCTCGAGCCGCGCGCGGGCGTTGGCTTCGGCTGCACGGAGGCGCCGCGCGGCATTTGCTGGCACACCTACGAATTCGAGGCGGACGGGTCGATCAAGTCCGTGCGTATCGTCCCGCCGACATCGCAGAACCAGCCGTCTATCGAAGCGGATATAGCCGGCGTGGCGGCGTCGGTTTTGGATCAGCCGGACGATGTCATCCGGCATCGCTGCGAGCAGAGCATTCGCAACTACGACCCGTGCATTTCCTGCTCGACGCATTTTCTGAAACTGTCGATCCACCGTTCATGAACGCAGACGGTCAGCCCCACGCACTTGGCATAGGCACGTTGTTGCAAGCGCGGCCGTGCTCCCTCTCCCCCTGCGGGAGAGGGCGGGGGTGAGGGGTGCTGACGTTTCGCGGATCGATGAGCTCGGGCGCTAGGATTCTCGTCGCCGCTCTCGGAAATCCGGATCGCGGGGACGACGGCGTTGGCGCGGCCGTCGCGGCGAAGCTTGCGAACAGGCTTCCGGCAGGCGCCGCGCTTCTCGTCCGGCGCGGCGACATGCTTTCCCTGATCGATGACTGGGCCGGATTCGACGCGCTGATATGCGTCGACGCCGCCGCGCCGATGGGCGCTCCGGGCCGGGTTCACAGGCTCGACCTGACCAAGGATAAGCTTGCGCCCGAGCTATCTTTTGCGTCCAGCCATGCCCTGGGGCTCGCGGAGACGATCGAACTCGCCCGCACGCTCGGCCTTGCTCCCGAAACCGTCCTCGTCTACGCCATCGAGGGCGCTTGCTTCGATGGAGGCGCGCCTCTTTCGCCTGAAGTTGCGTTGGCGGCAAGCGAGGTCGCGGACCGCGTCGCCGCCGAGGTCCGCCAGCTCTTGGCTTCGGGCGAGTCATAAAGATAAACTGCCGCAAAGACCGGCTCGCCAGATATGGAGCATGGCGTCATGGACAGCGGAACCATCGGCAGGCGCACCGTGCGTGTGCTCATCACCGGCGAGGTGCAGGGGGTCGGCTATCGCATGTGGACGGAAAGAAACGCTCGTGCGCTGGGCTTGAACGGGTGGGTGCGCAACAGGCGAAACAGAGATGTCGAGGCCCTGTTCTCAGGCGCTTCCGGCGCCGTTCGGGACATGCTGGAGCGTTGCTCCGAGGGTCCGGCTGGCGCTGCGGTCGGCGAGGTTGTCATCCTTGAAGAGGGCGGGACAGCGCCTATGGGCTTCTCGGTGTTGCCGACGGCGTGACTCTAACTTCAAGCGTTTATCTTTATTCGCAGGCTTGGCGCAAGCTTTGCCCTAAGCCGAACGGAGGATGGCGCAATCAGAATTGCGCATCTGGTGTAATTAAATCACAGTTGTGATCAATAAGGCCGTTTCCCGGACCGAGAAAGCTTCCCGCTGCTTCGCCCCTCCCCCGGTTCTGTTTACAATTTTTTAGGAGATGATGATTCGGCTGCCGCGTCAGGCAGTCAGCGAATGGCGTCGTAGCGTAAAGCGAGTTTCCCAGAGGGACAGGCTAGAAAGCCAAGCGGAGCAAAGCGAGCCATGAAGCTCTTTCAGATTATCGCCGGCGCGCAGGGCGCACATCTATTCGCCAACATGGGAGAAGCGTTTGGCTTCGGCGACGAACTGATGGCGCAAACCGTCAGGTACTTCATCCCGCCGATAACGAAAGCTATCGAGAAACGCGCCGAAACGCCGGAAGGCTTGATCTCGGTGCTGGAATTCCTCGGTTCGCGCCGCTACGACCGGTTCCTGGACGATCCGCGGATCTTCGGGCATTCGCAAATCGCATCGGAAGGGCAGCGCGTCCTCGATTATCTGTTTGTGCGCAAGACCCGCGTTCAGAAAATCGTCGAGAACCGCGCCAACGTTCTGCCCATCGATCCGCTGACGCTGGAAAAGATATTTCCGTTCATCGCGGTGCTGACCATCGGAGCCATCGAGGTCCGGACGCGCAGGCCGCTGGGCGTGATCCTGTACCGGGTCACGAAGGGCGCCACGGATGAGCGCGCCATAGCAAATCCGTTCACCGGTCTGGTGCAACACCTGCGGAAACAGGAGCGCCAGCAGAAGGACCAGCGCAAACGGCGCTTGTTCCCATTCTTCGGCAGCTCTGCGGCTCCCGAGTCGAAAGCACAGCCAGCCAGCGAAACATCGTTCCAGTCCGCCTGAGCGCGCCAGTTCGGAAAAGCGCCAAGCGGTATTCCGGTAAGACGCACGATAAAACAAAAACTTAGAGCCCGCTTTTGATTCCATCAAAAGCGGATAGGCTCTAGGCTCCCTTAAGCTGACATTCGCCAGAGGACAGCCGTTCGGGCCGGTAATCAGCCCTTAACGTTTTCTGCAAGGCGAAGCCGTTGCTGCAGACCGCCGGCGGCTTCGGACCTGCAAGCAGAGGGTTCTCACAATAAAGTGTTGATGAAGGGCAATGCAGGAGACACTGAAAATATTCAGAGCAGGTAGCCAACTGTTTCCACACGCACTATGCCGTCATACTGTAGAGCTTTCGTTGTCCGGCGTTACGTATTCATCAAAGCTGAGCATTTTCTGATTATAGACGCTCAAGCTTTTCTATGGGCAGATGACTCTCCTCGATGTTAGGAGTTCACATCATGATGCGTACTAGACCCATGAAAATAGCTTGCGCAACCTTGGCCTTGACCTTGGCCTTGGGAACAGTTGCTTACGCTCGTCAAATTCAGCCCAATGTCGACAGTGCAGTAGTTTTAGTCGACGAACATAGGGACGGCCGCGGAGATCGGGACGGCCGCGACCATCGGGACGGCCGCGAACATCGGGACGGCCGCGCAGATCGGGACGGCCGTGGACATTGGGGCGGCGGCGGAGATCGGTTTGCGCGAGGGGACGGCGGCAGACATTGGGGACATTGGGGACATTGGGGACATCGGGACGCGCGGCGATGAAGTCACGGCTATCGATCCTGGCGGCGGTCAGGCGCCGGTGATAGACAAGGCTGCCCGCGCGGGGACGCCAGGTTGAGCCGGTCTCGCGTTTCATAGCCCGATATCACCGGCAATCTCGCCGAAGAGGCGAAGAAGCTTGGCATTCCCGTTCTCGATCGTCGCAAGGCGGCGCGTAACAGCGCCGCTGGCGCTGTCTCCCGCTACCCTGTGGCGTGAATCCAAGTCACACCCGTCGCGGAGGGCGCGAAGCTTCTTGGCGCAGCGCCGCCCCGTCAGACATCGAGCCCGATATCCAGGGCTTGCACGGAATGGGTGAGGGCCCCAACCGAAATCATATCGACGCCCGTTTCCGCAATCGCCCGCACCGTCACAAACCGCACACCGCCCGACGCCTCGCACAAAATGCTGGGCTTGACCGTTTTCGCGCGCGCCACGGCGTTCTTCAGCTCCGGGATGGCCATGTTGTCGAGAAGCACCGCATCGATGGAGTGCTGCAGCGCCTCCTCAAGCTGGTCGAGCGTGTCGACCTCAACCTCGATCTTGACCAGATGGCCGTTCGTCGCCAGAACGCGCTCGATCGCGGCTGAGACGCCCCCGGCGGCTGCGATGTGATTGTCCTTGATGAGAACCCCGTCGAACAGGCCGAACCGGTGATTGTACCCGCCGCCCGCCCGCACCGCGTATTTTTCGAAGGCGCGTAGGCCCGGCGTGGTTTTGCGCGTGCAGATGATGCGAGCGTGCGCGCCGGCGACGGCATCGACAAAATGCCGCGTGGCGGTGGCGATGCCGCTGAGATGCTGAAGAAGATTGAGCGCGACGCGCTCCGCGCTCAGGATCGCCCGCGTTTTTCCCCTGACGCGAGCAAGGACGATTCCGGCGGCGGCAGAGGCCCCTTCCCCGGCGTGCGCTTCGAACGCGATGCCGGGGTCGAGAGCGCGAAAAGCCGCTTCCGCCAGCGGCATGCCCGCAATGCATCCGTCTTCGCGAAGAACGAGAGAGGCTTCGGAGACGGCATCCGGGGGAACGATGGCGTTTGTGGTGATGTCGCCGGCAAGCCCGAGATCTTCCAGAAGGGCGGCTCTTACCGCATCGGCCGCGAGATGATGGGGAAACTGCAATCCGGTCTGGTAATGGGCCGACATGTTCTGCATAGAGCGCCTCGATAAAATTATATACGCCCGGCTCTCTTCCCGGAGCCGGGACAAGCTCCTGCAGGAACGATAACGCAAATCTTGCTTACATCACAACGCGTCTGCGAGGAGCCTCCTCGAACGCGCCGCCCGTCGCGGCGGCGAGCGTCTTGCGCGCCTCGTCGAGCGTCAGATAAGTGTGGCGGGGCTTGCCCTCTCCTGCCTCGGGGCAATCCAGGCGGAAATGCGCGCCCCGGCTCTCTTTCCTTTCGTAGGCCGCCGCCGCGATGAGAAGCGCCGGCGTCGCCATGTTCCTGAGCGCGGGCGTTACGGCTGCAGCCTCGATCTCCCGAAGGGACCAAAGCGCGGCCATCAAGGACGCCTCGGACCGTTCCACACCGGCCTGCGCTGCCATGGTCTCGCGAAGCTGCTTGACCAGCCGGGCTGCGTGCGCGGGGTCGCTCCCGCCCACATTAATCGTCTCCGGCACGCTGCTCTCGAGGCCGAAAGCGCGCCAATGCGGCTCCTCGGCCGCAATATCCTCGGCGACGCGCGCTCCGAACACCACCGCCTCAAGCAGAGAATTCGAGGCGAGCCGGTTCGCGCCATGCACGCCGGTACAGGCGGCCTCGCCACAAGCCCAGAGACCGGTGAGGGTCGTGCGTCCGCGCGCGTCGGTCAAAACGCCCCCCATATGGTAGTGAGCGGCGGGAGCGATCGGAATGGGTTGCCGGCGAGGATCGATACCAGCCTCACGGCAAACCTCGAAGGCCCCCGGAAAGGCCTTTTCGAGATCGATGGAGCGGCAATCCAGAAAGGCCTTCCGCCCCGAGGCCACTTCGCGATGGACAGCCCGCGCGACGACATCGCGCGGCGCGAGTTCGGCGCCCGGGTGCGCGCTCAGCATGAACCGTTCGCCGCAGCCATTGATAAGAAGCGCGCCGTCGCCGCGGATCGCCTCGGACGCGAGCGGCGCAGGGTCCTGGCCGATATCGAAAGCGGTCGGATGAAACTGGACAAATTCGGGATCGGCGATCACAGCCCCGGCGCGCGCCGCCATGGCGAGACCGCCGCCATTGGCTTCCTTCGGATTGGTTGTCACGCGATAGAGCTGCCCAACCCCGCCGGTAGCCAGCACCACGGCTCGCGCGGGAAGAAACGAGGCGCGGTTCGTCTGCCCGGCGCGGACCGCGTAAACGCCAACGACGCGTCCGTTCCGCCGGACGAGATCGATGGCTCCCACATGTTCGAGAACGGAGATCGAAGGCGTCGAGGAAACGGCGGCGACAAGAGCGGCCATGACGGCTTTGCCGGCGCGGTCTCCATCGACGCGCACGATGCGCCGCGCACTGTGCGCCGCCTCACGCGACAGGCGCAGCCTGCCATCGAGTTCCCGGTCGAAAGGCACGCCATAGGAAAGCAGGTCCTCGATGCGCCGCCGGGCTTCGCGCGTGAGAAGATGGGCTATCGCGGGATCGGTGAGCCCCGCCCCTGCCGCGATCGTGTCGGCCGCGTGAGACTCCGCGCTGTCGCCTTCGCCAATCGCGGCGGCGATACCGCCCTGCGCCCACGCCGAGGCCGCACCTTCGCCGAGCGGCTTCGGCGTCAGCACCGTGACCGGAAGTGGCGCAAGCCGGAGCGCCGTGAACAGGCCGGCCAGTCCGCCGCCGATCACAAGCACCCGGTCAGGTCCGCCCGGCCGGCGGAACTTCAACGGTTTGTCAACGCCCAGATCGCTCATAACCATCCCCCTTTGAGCACGCCGCGACAAAAAGTATCATGCCGTGAGGCTTATCATCCGCTCCACGGCGCGGCGCGCCCGCGCCGCCACGTCCGGATCGACCGTCACCTTCTCTTTTTCATAGAGCAGGCTGTCGAGGATCTTCGGCAGCGTGATCCGCTTCATATGCGGGCACAGGTTGCAGGGCCGGGTGAAGTCCGTGTGAGGCGCTTCGACCGCCACATTGTCCGCCATCGAGCACTCCGTAACGAGCACGACGCGCTTCGGCTCGTGATCCTTGACCCACTTGATCATGCCGCTCGTCGAGCCGGTGTAGTCCGCGGCCGAAATCACATCGGGCGGGCATTCCGGATGCGCGATGATCTTCAAGCCTGGCTCGTTGTCGCGATAGCGCCGCAGCTCTTCGCCGGTGAAGCGTTCGTGGACCTCGCAAGCGCCCTTCCAGGAAATGATCTCCACCTTCGTTTGCGTGGCGACATAGCGCGCGAGGTACTGGTCGGGGATGAGGAGCACGCGCGGCGCGCGCAGGCTTTCGACCACTTGCACGGCGTTGGCGGACGTGCAGCAAATGTCGCACTCGGCCTTCACCGCCGCGCTCGTGTTGACATAGGTCACGATGGGAACCCCCGGATAGGCAGCGCGCAGCGCGCGCACGTCCGCGGCGGTGATGGACGACGCCAGCGAGCAGCCTGCCTTCAGATCGGGGATCAACACCGTCTTGTCCGGGTTCAGAAGCTTGGACGTCTCGGCCATGAAGTGGACGCCGCCCTGCACGATGATATCGGCGTCCGTCTTCGCCGCTTCCTTGGCGAGCTGCAGGCTGTCGCCGAGGATGTCGCCGACGCCGTGGAAGACCTCCGGCGTCATGTAGTTATGGGCCAGGATGACAGCGTTCTTCTCGCGCTTGAGATCGCGGATGGCCTTGATGTAGGGCGCATATCCCGCCCACTCGAACGGCGAAATGACCCGCTCGATACGGGCATAGAGCGGTTTGAGCTCGCGAAGCGCCTCGCGAACGTAAGCTGAATCGAAGTTGTGGCCGGCGGGCGCCGCCTCGATATCGAAGTCGAGCGGTGCGCCCGGTCTCGGCCGCCGGACCGGTTGGACGCCACTATCCAAGAACGCCATGTAATCCTCCATCCCACCCGCCCCGCTTCAGGAGGCTAATTATGCTCAACTTGAGCATAACACTGGCCTAAAAAATGGCGCTCACTTCGCCACCCTAAGCCCGTCTAGTTATGCTCAACACGACTATAAGATAAGGCCTGATTCCCTCCTTGCCAATCATTTTTTCCGGTCCGGATCAGGCGGGAGCCGTGCTGTGGCGTTGCAGCCCCACGGTGCGAGCTTGCCAATGCCATTCACTCAAGCGAATATTGAACAATGACGGAAAGGGTTAAGAGACTTGCCGAAGAGGCCCGGCAGCTAACGCCGGCGGAGCGTGCGGAGCTTCTGGACGCCCTGACGGCGATGGTTCAAGAGGACAATGACGGGCTCAACCCTCTCTATGCCGAAGGTGAAGGCGGCTGGGATGAGATGGGCGCAGAGAGCCTGGGCTATCTCCTTGCGAAGTCGTAGAAGGAGTCCGGCATAGGACAAAAAGCCGCTGACGATGGCCAGCGGCTCGTTCTTCCATCTCTTAGTCGCACTATCCCGTTAAGTCTTCAGCCTGCGCGAGACTGCCTCGCTCCACGGCCCGCGTGGTGGCCGGCGCATGGCCGCGATCGAGAATGCCGTCAATTCTTTCGCGCCGCGTCCGCTCCATCTTCTCGTCCGGGCATTCGTCTACGATGTAAGCCCGGCAGAACTTTGTGAAAGCCGCCTGCAGCCCGTCAGGCACTAATGCAGCAATCATATGCAACTCCCAACTCAATCAACCAGAGGTTGAATAGGCATAACTACGCGCCATGCTCATTTTTAATATTTCGGCAGGGGAAGTGTCAAGGATAGCGCGCCACGGTTAAGATTTCTACTTATGCTCTGTGGATATGCTGTATATACGATTCGTTTAAAATTGATAAACGCTCCGATGCGCCTAGCGGCGCGAGCTATGCTTTTGGCGCATACGCGACTTCAACGACACCAAGGCAGCATTGATGCGCGCGCGCCACGCGGGTAAAACAGCTGAGACGACACAGGACGCCGCCCGCACAGGATGCCCGCAATGTTTCAGAAAATCCTTATCGCCAACCGCGGCGAAATCGCCTGCCGCGTCATCAAAACCGCGAAACGGATGGGCATCAAGACCGTCGCTGTCTATTCCGAGGCGGATCGCGACGCCGTCCATGTCGAAATGGCCGACGAAGCCGTTCTGATCGGCCCCCCCGCCGCCGCGCAATCCTATCTCGTGATGGATAGGATCATCGCCGCGGCCAAGCAAACCGGCGCGGAAGCGATCCATCCAGGTTATGGCTTTCTCTCGGAGAACGCCGCCTTTGCCGAGGCGCTCAAGGCGAATGACATCGTTTTCATCGGCCCGAACGTCGAAGCGATCCGCGCGATGGGCGACAAGATCGAGAGCAAGAAAGCTGCGGCGGCGGCGCGCGTCTCCACCGTGCCCGGCTATCTCGGCGTGATCGAAAGCCCGGATCAGGCCATCCGCATCGCCAGCGACATCGGCTATCCCGTGATGATCAAGGCCAGCGCAGGCGGCGGCGGCAAAGGCATGCGCATCGCCCGCTCGGCCGATCAGGTGCGCGAAGGCTTTCTGACCTCGACGGCGGAAGCGAAGTCCAGCTTCGGCGACGATCGCGTCTTCGTCGAAAAGTTCATCGAGAACCCTCGCCACATCGAGATCCAGGTGCTCGGCGACAAATACGGCAACGTGGTCTACCTGTTCGAGCGCGAGTGCTCCATCCAGCGACGCAACCAGAAAGTGATCGAGGAAGCGCCAAGCCCCTTCCTCGACGAGGAGACCCGCGCCGCGATGGGAGCGCAGGCCGTCGCGCTGGCCAAGGCCGTGCGTTACGAAAGCGCAGGAACCGTCGAGTTCATCGTCGATCCGCAGAAAAACTTCTACTTCCTCGAAATGAACACGCGGCTCCAGGTCGAGCACCCCGTCACGGAGATGATAACGGGCCTCGATCTCGTGGAACTGATGATTCGCGTCGCGGCGGGCGAGAAGCTGCCTTTCGAGCAGGAGAACCTCAAGATCGACGGCTGGGCCGTGGAAAGCCGCGTCTACGCCGAAGACCCCTTCCGCAACTTCATGCCCTCTATCGGCCGGCTGGTGCGCTACCGCCCGCCGCAGGAGGGTCCCCGCTACGGAGGCCTCGTGGTGCGGAACGACACCGGCGCCGAGGAAGGCGGTGAGATCTCTCTTTATTACGATCCGATGATTGCGAAGCTCATCACCTATGGCCCCACGCGCGAGGCCGCCATCGATGCGCAAGCCGCCGCGCTTGACGCCTTCTACATCGACGGGATCGAGCACAACATTCCATTTCTTTCCGCCCTGATGCAGCACCCGCGCTGGCGGGCAGGCGACCTGTCGACCGCCTTTATCGCCGAGGAATTCAAAGACGGCTTCAAGCACAAGGAGCCGGAAGGCGAAACGCGCGACGTCCTTGTCAGCGTGGCGGCCACCATCGACAATCTCAACCTCGTCCGCCGCCGCCATATATCCGGACAGTTGCCCGGCGCGGTCGGCATCAAGCTCGGGGAAATGCGCGTCTGCCGGCTCGGCAAGTTCGAACAGCACCTGCGCACATCGGGCGAACTGAGCGACGGCGCTACCGTAGAACTGTTGGAACCGGACGGAACCGTGCGCCGCCGCATGATTCTCCACTCGGCCTGGTGGCCCGGAGAGCCGCTCTGGCACGGGAAAATCGTTGGCGGCAAAGAGCTGTTCGTGCAGGTGCGGCCTGTGCCGAATGGCTACGATCTGTGCTACAACGGGGTGCGCGCGAAAGCTTACGTTTACACCGGCCGCGAAGCGGAATTCGCTGCGCTCATGCCCGAAAAGAAGGCGGCCGACACCTCCAAGAAGCTGCTCTGCCCGATGCCGGGGCTGGTCATCTCCATCGATGTGAAGGAGGGCCAGGAGGTCAAGGCCGGAGAGACGCTGGCGGTGGTGGAAGCCATGAAGATGCAGAACGTCCTCAAGGCCGACCGCGACGTGACGATTACGAAGATACGGGCCAAGCCGGGAGACAGCCTCGCCGTCGACGCGATCATCATGGACTTCGCCTGATCGTTGAAGCGCAGCGCGCGGGCGCCGCTTCTTCACCCCGCGGGCGCTTTTGCGCCAAATGTATCCAAGCTTCTCAAAAAGCGCAAATCAGCCCGAGCATAACTTGCTCGGGGCCTGGTTCTTCCTGCATTAGATGCACCTTTCTCAATTCGAAATACTATGACACGGAGCCGTTCTACGCGGCGCCCGGCGCGGCCGAAGCTTGGCTCCTCTTTGAGTTGCGCTCACGGCAAGACCGCTCGCATTAATACAGATTAACGCCTCTGGGGCGTTAATAGACGGCAATTTATCGGGCGCCGAGTCTTAATGAAGTGCAAACGCGCAACAGTATTGCGCCATTTGCTGCCGAAGCCCCAAAAAACAAACGCCCTTCGCTTAGACTCAGGGTAATGACCTTGATAAGTTCGAACTTAAGAAAAGATTCGGGTAGCCGGAGGCGGGAACGCGATGCAGTTCTTTCATCGTGCGCGATCTTTGCGCAACAACAAGCAAGGCAACTCCCGCAGGTCTGAAGTATCGGGATCGATAGCTTACTCCTCCACAGCGCTGGCGGCAGCGACCCTGGCGCTTGGAGTGATCGCGCAGTCCGAAACAGCGGACGCCGTGCCCTCCTTTGCCCGGCAAACCGGCTATTACTGCTCGACCTGCCACACAGCTCAGCCCGAGTTGACGCCATTCGGGCGCCAGTTCAAGCTAAACGGCTACACGCAGGGCGGCACGCGCTGCGGCGACATTCGCAAGATCTTCGGCAACGTCGATACGAGCCCCGAGTGGAGCGGCGCGAACCTGTCGATGTGGGTGCTGCCGGATTTCAACCATCTTAGCAGGGCTATACCCCAGGCTAGTTTGCCTAATCCGAGCTTTCCATCTAACAACATTTTTGATTTCTCAGACGCAAGTATGTTCTTTAATGGCCAGATCTATTGTAACCTCGGCATCTTTTCGCAATACAGCTACACCAGCACTGGCTCGCCGCAGGGCACAGGTCAGATTTTCCTCGATAACTCCGAGCTCCGCTACACGGGGAGGATGAACGTAGCCGGCAACGATGTCCTATGGGGCGTTCTCGGCAACAACACCCCCGGCTTGCAGGACGTGTGGAATACCATGCCCGCATGGAACTTCCCGTGGGTGCCAGTCGACGTCGGTATCTTTCCTCTGACCGGAACCATGATTGAAGGGACGTTTGCCCAGCGCGCCTATAGCGCGGGCGCCTATGTCTGGATCAACAGCATGTTCTATGCCGAGCTGACGGCCTACCGCGCCCAAGAGGCCGGTATGCAGAAAGCCACCGGTTTCAACTGGAAGGATGGGACGCCAAGGATCGATGGCGCGGCGCCCTACTGGAGGCTCGCTGTCGAGAAGACATGGAACGAGCAGTCGATCATGTTCGGCACCTACGGCATGGCCGCCAATCTGATGCCGACCACGTCCGGGAGTGTGGATATCAACGGTAACCCGCTTCCCGGAGCTGACGGGTTGCTCGTCAGTCCCGGCTTGACGGACAAAGTCGTCGACGTAGCTGTCGATGCTCAGTACCAGTATATTGGGCCCATCCATGCCTTTACCGCGAGGGCTTACATGATCTGGGAGCGTTCCCAAATTGATGCAACCTTCGCGAATGCTCTTCCAAACGTGATTGTTCCTAACACCGGCCCTGGCGCTCAGCACATAGATCAATGGCAGACAAGCTTCAATGCTTCTGCGAGCTATATCTACGACCGCCATGTCAGTTTCACGTTCGATTACTTCAACGCTCAGACGAGCTTCGATAACGTGCTGTATGGCGCCAGCAATTACAGTCGCGGCAACAACGACGGCGTGATGCTAGACCTCGCTTATATCCCGTACCCCTACGGCGGCCCGGATCTCTGGCCCTGGCTGAATGCGAGGATGGGCATTTTGTACACCCATTGGTTCGAATTCAACGGTGGCTCGACAGCTTACAATAACGATGGGACACCGCTTAGAAACGCCAAGGACAACGACCAGGTCTTCCTTTACAGCTGGATCGACTTTTAACGCAAGTTTGCTTTTGTGCCGTTTGGCTTGAGATTCAGTATGTTGCTCACTCCGAGTGCAAGGTATGATAAAAATTAGTGTCTTGGCTGCACATTGTCAGCCGGGAGAGGAATGCTTGGAGGCGGTGCTATGAAGGGGTTTGGCGTGAAATTCGTATTGGGAGCTGTAGGCTTTGCGCTTGTGTTGGCGGCGCCGGCCGAGGCAAGGCATCACAGGATCGGCGCGGCGTCGCACGAGTTTACTGTGGAGGGCAAGGCCAGAGGCTATTGCATGCTGTGCCACGGTCCTGGGGCGCATGGTTTTCTCGGTTATCGTCCCATTCCGCAGCTCGCGGGTCAGCAAGCGCAGTATATCCAAATTCAGCTCACCGCTTTTGCAGAGCGGCGGCGGCTGCGTGATCTTCGATACGTCCGGTATGACAAGGTTCACGGGATGAGCGAGGAGGCTCGCACGGCGCTTGGGGAGTATATGAGCAAGCTAACCCCCGTCACACACAAATCGGCATCGAGCGATTTGATTGATGCTGGCGGCAGGATTTTCAATGGCGGCGCTCCTGATAACGACGTTCCGGCTTGCGCCGTTTGCCACGGCCCCGAGGCTAAGGGCGATGGGATATTTCCCCGTCTGGCCGGGCAGCTTCGTCCCTATCTCATGAAGACGCTCGCGAATTGGGATAAGGAGCGTGGCCTTGGTCCCAACGGAGAGGACAACTCCAGGATCATGCAGCCCATCGCGAAGAGCTTGACGCCGCAGCAGATCAAGGAAGTCACCGCCTACCTGAGCAGCCTGCAATAATCGCAACATCACACATGTAACGTCTGGATACGAAGGCTTGGATCATGAAACTTCTGGGGTTGAAAATAGCGATCGTGGCAGTCGTATCCTCCTCTATTTCGGCGTTGGCTTGCGAGGCGGATCTGGTCTGCGTCGGTGAAGTGATAGCGAACCGGAACTGCGTCATGTGTCACGGACCGTCCTTCCAGGGCTACTTCGTGGCTCCCCGGCTGGCGGGCCAGCGGCCAGCGTACATCCAGAACCAGCTTCGCAACTTTCTCGCCCACTCGCGGGATAACCCCTACTCGCAGCTCTACATGTGGCGGGCGGCGGCCAAGCTCGATACCCAGTGGGGCGAGGAGGATGGCTACCGCGCGGTTGCGGCCTACTTCTCCACCCTTCAGCCAATAGCGGCGAAGGACGGCAAAGAGGAGCTTGCCAGCATTGGCGCCAACATTTTCTCGGGCGGAGAGCCGGCCGAGAACGTTCCGGCTTGCGCCGTTTGCCACGGTCCGGACGCCGTCGGCTCCAGGAACATCCCACGGCTTGGTGGCCTCTCCTACTACTATCTGAAGCGGCGGCTTGAGCTTTGGGGCGCAGGGTATCATGCTTCCGCGTCCTACCCGATGCCTCTCGTCGCGAGAAATCTCTCGGAAGAAAAGATCGAAGCGCTCGCTTCTTATCTGAGCTTCATCGAATACGGCGAGACGAGCTTCAAATAGGGCGAGGCGCAGATTAGGCTTCGAGGGCGGGTTCTCCCGCCCTTTTTTTGTCTTGCGCGCCGGTTGAATGCAAAACGGCGCTGCCGTACTCTCGGGAGGAGTAAGAGAAACATCGTCCCGGAGTGAGTCATGCGCCATATCGGCCATTACGTCGGCGGCAAGACAATCCAGGGAAAGTCCGGCCGGTTTGCGGACGTGTACGCGCCGCACACGGGCGAGGTGCAGGCGCGGGTGTCGCTGGCCAGCGAAGCCGAAACCGCTGGGATCGTCGCAAACGCCAAAGCCGCCCAGCCCGAGTGGGCCGCCCAAAATCCCCAGAAGCGCGCCCGTGTGATGATGAAGTTCCTGGACCTCATCGCAAAGGAGATGCGGCCGCTGGCCGAGCTACTTTCCTCGGAACACGGCAAGACATTGGCCGACAGCATCGGCGACATCCAGCGCGGCCTGGAAGTGGTGGAGTTCGCCATCGGCGCGCCGCACCTCTTGAAGGGCGAGTTCACAGACAGCGCCGGCCCCGGCATCGACATGTATTCCATGCGGCAGCCGCTCGGCGTCGTGGCGGGGATAACCCCCTTCAACTTTCCCGCGATGATTCCGCTTTGGAAGGCCGCGCCCGCCATCGTTTGCGGCAACGCCTTCGTCCTGAAGCCCTCGGAGCGCGATCCGAGCGTGCCGGTCCGGCTTGCCGAGCTTTTCCTGGAGGCCGGGCTCCCCGCGGGCGTCTTCAACGTGGTGAATGGCGACAAGATCGCCGTGGACGCCCTCCTGACCCACCCCGACGTGAAGGCCATCGGCTTTGTCGGCTCGACGGCCATCGCCCACCACGTCTATTCAACCGGCACGGCGCACGGAAAGCGCGTGCAGGCCTTCGGCGGCGCGAAGAACCACATGATCGTCATGCCGGACGCCGACATGAACCAGGCCGTCGACGCCCTGATCGGCGCCGGCTACGGCTCCGCCGGCGAGCGCTGCATGGCGATCTCGGTCGCTGTGCCTGTCGGCGAAGAGACGGCGAACAGGCTCGTGGAGAAGCTCGTTCCGCGCATCGAGAGCCTGAAAGTCGCGCCTTACACCGATGAAAAGGCGGATTACGGACCGCTGGTGACTGGGGAGGCGCTGAAGCGCGTCAAACACCTCGTGCAGCGCGGCGTGGAAGAAGGCGCGGAACTCGTTGTCGATGGCCGCGGCTTCGCCATGCAGGGCTATGAGAAAGGGTTCTTCATGGGCCCGTGCCTGTTCGACCGCGTCAAGCGGAGCATGCAAATCTACCGGGAGGAGATCTTCGGGCCGGTTCTTTCCGTAGTCCGCGCGCACGACTACGAAGAAGGCCTCGCGCTCGCCAACGATCATGAATACGGCAACGGCGTCGCCATCTTCACGCGCGACGGCGACGCAGCCCGCGATTTCGCCTCGCGCGTGAATGTGGGCATGGTGGGCGTCAACGTGCCGATCCCGGTGCCCCTCGCCTATCACACCTTCGGCGGCTGGAAGAATTCCATGTTCGGCGATCTCAACCAGCACGGCCCCGATTCCATCCGCTTCTATACGAAGACGAAGACGGTGACCGCGCGCTGGCCAAGCGGGGTGAAAGAGGGCGCCGAGTTTGTCATCCCGACGATGAAATAGGCCGGGCGCGAACAAACCCCCATTGCGAGCGCAAGCAAAGCGCGACAATCTTAGGTTGTGCCTGATTCGCACGCAGGGAAGCATTCGTCCAGCGTAGGCTTCGCCAGACGGGGGGGACCTCCACTCATGAGCGCTTTCGCGAAGACTGCCGCTACCTGTTTCCTCGCTCCTTTGTTTGCCATGCTGTCCCAGGCGGCAACGGCCTCGGCCGCAGACGTCGAGAGCGCAACCGCCAAACCGTCTATCGATCAAAAGGGGGATGCCTCACAATGGACTGTCTCAGTCGAGGCTATCGTTCTGGAACGCACTGGCGGTGTGAGCCGGACGCTGGTCGAGCGCGTTCCCGGCACAGAGCCGTTCTTGAAGACGTTAATCGACACGGGGCCTGAAGCTTTCAACAGCACACAATTCCAGCAGGGATTCTCCGCAGGGCCGAAAATCGACCTGATTTACCGCGGCGACTCCCACTTAGGCTTGGAGCTTTCTTATTTCAATATCTTCAACCAGAACGGCGCCCACGCCACGGGTCCCGACGCTCCCGCCGACTGGCTTGTCATGAAGGCTCCCGGCCTTTTCTGGCAAACGCAAGATTTCCCGGGCCAGGGAATGGTGTGGAGCGACGCGACGAACCTTTATAGCGCCGAGGCAAATGGGCGGCTGGCTCTCTCCAGCCGGGTGACGGTGCTGGCCGGATTCCGGTGGCTCCAGTTGAACGATACTCTACAGGGTACGTTGACCCCCGCCGATCGCACTGTGCCGATCTGGAAAGACAATTGCGATATCAACAATTGCACTCTTAAAGAGGTGGCGCAGGCGCCATTGGGGCCGCTGACAGATCCTTATCCGCCGTTCTGGACGACAAGGACGACGAACAATCTTTACGGTCTCCAAATCGGCATTGATGGGAAGGTGCTCGAGCTTGGACGCTTTTCCGTTGATGGGCAGATCAAGATCGGTCTCTTCGACAACAACGCGGCGCAGTCGACGGGAGTCAGCCTGAAGAAGGTGGTTTACCTGGTGAGCGCAACGGCTGACAACGCCGCCTTCGCCGCTGAAGCAGCCCTGCAGTTGAAATATCAACTTATGGATGGGCTCGCGCTGAAGGCAGGCTATGAAGCGCTATGGCTCCACGGCCTTGCTTTGGCGCCCGGACAGATCCAGGAAACCCTTACGACCACATCGAGTGCGCCTGTCCATGCCCTTGGAATTAACTGCGGGTCGAGCCTGCTTTTCCAGGGCTTTACTGCCGGATTGGAATACACGTTTTAGCAGAAGCCAGCCGCCCGCCAATGGCGGAGGCCCTGCAGTTGCGGCTTCGAATGGCTTATAGGCCGGGCGCACCCGTGACGCCTCTAGAGCAGGCTGCTGAAGGTTCAATACGAGGCTTCATTCTTCGGCCAGCAACCTGAGCACCAGAACCAGTACCACCAGTCGGACACCCAATTCGAGACCCACCACCAATTGACCACGAGGAAATATGTGAGGATGCTCAAGACAAGGACGAGCGGGATCGGCCAGTTCGCCCGGCCCCACTTCCACCACATCAAGGTATAGGCCCGCCAAATCATCGCGGCCTCGCCCGCTTCAAATGCCATCTTTCCCAGGATCAAAAGGCCGGTCAGGCCCAGAATGTAAATCCCCACCGGATGGACAAGGCAAGTCCCGCACCTCCAGTTCTCAAGCCAGGTCAGGCCGACCAAGGTGCCCGCTACAAGAAAAGTTATAAAAGCAAGAATGCCCAGATTGATGATGATGACATAACGAAAGAATATGGCCGCGAACATGCCATGCTCCCATCTTGCGCCCGCCTTTTATGAAAATAGGCGGAACAGACTTAAGCTTCCGTGCATGGCTATGGTTAATCGCAGGCGCGCGCGGCCTCGTCAGAAAGGGGCTTGCAGGATGCGCGGTTTGCGGCTAGCTTGTTCTTGTTTTGTTCTGGTAACGGATGGGCGAATGAGCGTCAAAACCGCCGAATATGTTTTCGTGGTGCGGCTCGGCGAAGGCGGAACGCCTTGGGTGGCGCTGCAGCCGAAGCACGCAGGTCTTGAGGGCGTCGAAGGAGAACTCGGCCTCGATCTCTATCGCGGAACGAGCCTTGAGGAGGCGAAGCAGCTCGCCCGCTTTCTGAACAGCAACATCAAGACGGTGAGTTGCAGAACCGCGCCTCAGACCGCGTCCGGAAAAGCATGAAGCTGTTTTCCGATAGGACGCACGATCATCAACTCGTGCACGGCTTCCGCGACAAGCTGGTCGAGCCGCGCGCTGCACGAGGCCTCTTCCACCCAGCCGTTCTGAATAGTCTTGTCCGTCATGAAAACGCCTGTCGCGAGCGTCTTCGCGCCGAAAAATGCGAAGAGCGGGCGAAGCTGGTGCTCGATCACAAGGGCATGGCGATCGCTCCCGCCGCAGGCGAGGAGCCCGACGGGCGTCCCGAGAAGCGCGGGATAATTGACGAGGTCGATGAGGTGCTTCAAGAGACCTGTGTAGGACCCCTTGTAGACGGGCGAGCCGACGATCAGCAGGCTCGCGCTCTCGATAGCGTTGAGCGCCTCCTCCACCTGCGGCGAAGCCTCAGCGCGCGAAGCAATGCCCAGGTGCGGCACGAGTTCGGCGAGATCGATAAGCCGTAACTGCGCGCCAGTTTGCTCTGCGATGCGGTCCATCACCGCTTTCACGATGAGGCGCGTCCGGGAGGGCGACGATGGGCTTCCCGATAATCCGACCACTGTGAGCACGCTATCCTCCCGGCGATGGCGGCGGTTTACCAGACAACGTCCGCCAAGGCCAGCCCTCCCCATAAGACTACACCGTCGCGACCGGGGTCACGGGCGAGGCGACCGCCCCCGGCAGGCGGAGCGGCGGGGCCGTCAAGAGAAACCGCGTCCGGCCCGCGCCGCGCAGGTAATCGTTGAGATCGCTCAGCCACCACAGCTCGCCCAGGTAGACGCCAAGCTTGAACAGGCAAAGCTCGTGAAGGGGGACAAGAGGGCGGCGGCCCGAGCCTGAGTTGTTCGGAAAGCGCTCGACCGCGACATTGTCGGAGATCAAAGCCGCCACGCCGCTGTCGATGACCCATTGCTGGAGGCGGGGATCGCGCCCGTCGAGCGCGGCGCAGCTGTTGTTCAGCGTGTTCGCATCCGGCCGCCGGTCCATCTCCACGATCTTGCGCCCGAAGCCGGTATGGATGCATGCCATGTCGCCCGGCTCGACGTCTATCCCTTGCGTCTTCATCGCTTCCTCAAGCCCGTCGAAGCCGATATCGGCTTTCGCGTCGCCAACGAGCGCGTGAAGGTCGATCATGACGGCGCGGCCTTGCACGCAGCGCTCGGCCATCTTCTCGATCCCGAGGCGCTTCGCTTCGGTGGCATGGCCTTCGTGCATGACGATATGCTCGCCTCCTCGCCAGCCGTTGTAGAACACGGCTTCCGCTGCGCCATCGCCATCGGCGTCGAATTCCGCTCCGATATGCGACAGCGCATCCCACTGCGTGGAGTATTGCGTGTGAAGGCTGACCTGATCGTCGCAGACCACGTCCGTCAGATCGGGGTTCTCGCCCGAAAACCTGAGCAGAAAGCGGGGCGCGCCATTCGCGCCAGCCGCGGCGCGCCGCTTGGGAGGATGGCGCGCGGGATGCAGGACATTCCCGCCCGGATAATCAAGCGGCAGCGAAAGGCAGAACGTGCGCCCCTCGCGGACTTCGGCGATTCCCTGGAGCACCTTTTCGGCCGTGATCATGTTGAGGCGGCCACACTCGTCGTCCGGGCCGAAGTCCCCCCAGTTCGATTGCGCGGGCCTGTGACGCCACCTCATGATCGGCCTTCCTCACTCAATCGCCGCGCGGCGCAACAAGCGCCGCCACATGGCCGGCTCTATGGTTCCGAATGCCGGCCGCCATCTTCTATGATAGATGTAAGATAGCCTAAATCAGCATCGCCCGGCGGCGTAAAGCCGGGGATAGCGGATGGAGGCATAGGACCGGATCGATCCATGCGTATCGCGTCCTTCAATCTTGAAAACCTCGACTTGCGGACCCGGTCCGGCGTCACAATCGAGCAACGGGCCGACATCCTCCGGCCGCAACTTGAACGGCTGCGCGCCGACGTGATCTGTCTTCAAGAGGTCAACGGGCAGCGCGCGGCGCATGAAGACCACCGGTCGCTTCGTGCGCTGGACTCGCTCCTCAAAGGGACGTCCTACGAAGCCTTCCATCGGGTTACGACACACGGTCCGGCTGGGAGCGGCGTCGCCGATGTGCATAATCTCGTCGTCCTCTCGCGGCGCCCTATTCTTTCACACCGCGAGTTGCGGCACACGAACTTGCCGCCGGTGATCTACCGCTCAGTGACTGCAAACCCTTCCACGGCCGCCGAGCCCATCCTGTTCGACCGGCCGATCCTCATGGCGGAGATCGAAGACGCGGGCGGACAGCCGCTGTTTGTGTTCAACGTCCATTTGCGCGCCCCGCTTGCGGCCGCGATCCCCGGACAAAAAGACTCTTCTTTCGTCTGGAAGAGCGTTTCCGGCTGGGCCGAAGGCTATTTTCTGTCAGGCTTGAAGCGAAGCGCGCAAGCGCTGGAACTCCGGCTCGCCCTCGACGCGTTGTTCGACGCCAGCCAGCACCCGGCGATTGCGATTTGCGGAGATTTCAACGCCGAGGATCACGAAACGCCGCTCAAGATCGTGATCGGAGCTGAAGAGGACACCGGAAACGGGCATCTCGCAAACCGCTCCATGGTGGTGCTCGACCGCGCGCTTCCAAAGGACCGCCGGTATAGCGTGCTGCACCACGGCCGCCCTCAGATGCTTGACCATATCCTCATCAGCCGGAGCTTGTATGGGCGCTTCTCCGCCATCGAGGCTCATAATGAGACGCTCGAGGATGAGGCGATATGGAGCGGCAAGGTTCAGCATTCGCCCGCTTCCTATCACGCGCCTGTCATCGCCGAGTTCACGGCCGGATGAGACGCTTCATCCCCCGGGCTTGGGATCGGGCCCAGCGGCGCAGATGTCACCGCGGACCGCCGCCGCTTTTCCGGTATAGGTAATCCGCTGGCAGCCCCAGGCGAAGACACGCCTGGACCGCCGGGCTCGACGTAAGGACGATGCGGTCGGCGAGCGCGCCGCCCTGCCGCACGACCGGCCCTTCCCAGGGCCTCAGGCCATGCCGAACGCCGAGTCCCAGAAGCTCGCGCGCCGACGGTGGCGTCAGGCTCACCGCCGCGCGGACGAGAAGCGGCTGCACAGGCTGAAGCAGAGGCGGCAGGATGCGCGCTGTTCGCATGATTTGCAGGAACTCGAAGATGATCGGCGAGGGCTCAAGCCGCGGGCGCATCGCTTCGAAGAGGGCGTAAAGCCCAGCTTCGGAACGCGGCGCATCGGCGGCGCCATAAAGAGCGGCGGCGGTTTCGCCCTCGCGGTAATAGCGATCCCGTTCGCTCAGCGGCAGAGGAGCGGCGAAGGTGTGATAGGCTTGCAAAAACCCGAAGGCGGCTGTCGCCTGAACCCAGGCCAGCAGTTCGGGATCGCTTGCGGAGTAGGCTTCCCCGGCTGGCGTCACGCCCCGCACGCGGCCGTGCATTCGCCCGACGCCAGCGATCATGGTCAGGGCCGTGCTGCGCGCGCCGTAAACCGTCACCATCGCGGCGAGGCCCGTGCGGCGCAGGCGGCGGGCGGGGTCTTTCCGGAAGCCGCTATGCCTCCAGACGCCGGTCCTCACTCGCGGCTCGGCAAGCTCAAGGATGACGGCGGTCACGCCCCCGATGAACAGGGCCACGGGATTTTTGAACACGCGCCAGGAAACGGAATTGGCCGCTGCGAGCGCAGGTTCGCCGGCAGGGGCGCTGAAATCGACGGCTTGTCCGTCATCGGGAAGCAGCAACGCCCGCGAGGCCTTCTCCAGGCGCCTGACAAGCATCCCCTCGAAGGGAAGCCGAGTCCCTGCGAAAATATCCATGCGGCGTCAACACCGGAAGGCGGGAAGCCGCCCGAAGCGTTTTAACACTTTTGGGTGGCCGAAGCATCCCCTTCGAAATCCACCCGGGGCCGCAGCAGACTCAAAGGTATTCATGACCGGGAGCGTGATCCCCCGTTTTTTGGTCTGCTGAAAGGCGGCCCCTTGTGAATTGCCCGCCAATGTGCAATTTCAGCGCAGATGCGGGCCATCGCCCGCGGCGACACTTGCCTGTTGCCCGATCACACTGCCGCGAAGCGGCCAACCAGAACCCGGTTTTAAAATGCAAGTTACAGAAACTGTTTCAGAGGGGCTGAAGCGCCAATTGAAGGTTGTTGTGCCTGCCGCCGACTTGAAGGCGCGGGTCGAGACCAAGCTTGAAGACCTCAAGTTGAGGGTGCGGCTGAATGGCTTCAGACCCGGCAAGGTTCCGCTCGCGCATGTGCGCCAGCTTTACGGGCGCTCCGTCATGGCGGAAGTCCTGGAGCAGACCGTTGGCGAAACGAGCGCCAAGGCGTTGCAGGACCGCCAGGAGCGGCCCGCGTTTCAGCCAGACATCAAGCTTCCCGAGGACAAGGAAGCCGTCGAGCGCATGATCGAAGGCGCCACCGATCTCGAATACACCATGTCCTTCGAGATCCTGCCGAAGATCGAGCTGACCGACCTGAAATCGATCACGCTGGAGAAAGAAGCCGCGGAACCGGAGGAGGACGACGTCAAGAAGGCGCTCGATCGCCTCATGAAGGCGAATGTGTCCTACGAGGCGAAAGACGGCCCGGCGGAGAAGGACGATCGCTTGACCATCGACTACAAAGGAAGCATCAGCGGCGAGCCCTTCGATGGCGGCGCGGCCGAAGACGCCTACATTGTGATCGGATCGGGACGCTTCATCCCCGGTTTCGAAGACGGCCTTTTGGGCGCCAAAGCCGGCGATCGCCGGGATATCGCGGTGACATTCCCCGAGGACTATCAGGCGAAGCACCTCGCAGGCCAAGAGGCGGTTTTCGACGTTAACGTGAAGGAAGTCGCCAAGCCCGCCGAAGCGAAAGCAGACGACGAATTCGCGCGCACGCTCGGCATGGAGTCCTTTGCGAAGCTCGAAGAGGCCGTTCGCGGCCAGCTCCAAAGGGAGCTGGATCTCATTTCGCGGAACAAGCTCAAGAAGGCGCTGCTGGATGCGCTCGACGAGGGTCACGCGTTCGATATGCCTCCGTCGCTCGTCGAGAGCGAATTCGAGGGGGTTTGGCGTAACGTCACACGTCAGCTTGAGGAGAAGAAGAGCAGCTTCGAGGCCCAGGGCACGACCGAGGATCAGGCGCGCGCCGAGTATCGCAAGCTTGCCGAGCGCCGCGTGCGGCTCGGCCTCATCCTAGCGGAAATCGGCAATGTGAACCAGATCCGCGTCGCCGACGAGGAGCTTCGCCGCGCCATCATTGAGCGCGCCCGCCAGTTCCCAGGCCAGGAGAAGCAGGTCGTCGAATTCTACCGGAAGAACCCGCGCGCGATGAACGAGCTTCGCGCCCCGGTTTACGAGGAGAAGGTGATGAACTTCGCGCTCGAACTGGTGAAGCAGTCGGAGAAGAAGGTCACCCCGGCGCAGCTGTTGGAATTTGCGGCGCAGCATGAGCGTGAACAGGCCCTCCTAGAAGGCGGCGACGATCATGACGATCATGATCACCATCATGAGGGAGAGTGCGGCCCCGGGTGCGATCACGACCACGGCCATCACCACCATCACGACTAAGCAGACATTCCTTGGTAAACCAGCGAATGCCTGCTTAGCTTCTTTTGTTTTCGCAGAGTTTTTTCGCAAAACCGGGAAGACCACTTTTGCGAACTCTGCTAAGGCGCGGCGCGCGACCCGCAATCACGCTAGTTGCGCTCGCGCTCAAATCGCCCCATCTATGCGGTGCGGACCCAACCCCGCACCGTTACATTCAGCCGCCAGAGTTCCTGCCGCCCGCGAGACCGCGAGCATTCAGAGATAACAACAACCTTGCCGCGGCGCTTCAAGCCTGGGAGAGACGCATGCGCGATCCAGTCGAATTCTATACAAGCCAACTCGTTCCCATGGTTGTCGAACAAACCAACCGCGGCGAGCGCGCCTTCGACATCTACTCCCGGCTGCTCAAGGAACGCATCGTCTTCGTGACCGGCGTCGTCGAGGACATGATGGCTTCCCTCGTGGTGGCTCAGCTTCTGTTCCTTGAGTCCGAGAATCCGAAAAAGGAGATCGCCATGTACATCAACTCGCCGGGGGGGCACGTAACCTCCGGCCTTGCGATGTACGACACCATGCAGTTTGTGCGCCCGCCTGTATCAACACTTTGTGTTGGCCAGGCCGCTTCCATGGGCTCGCTCCTGCTCGCGGCCGGTGAGCCCGGCATGCGCTGGTCTCTTCCCAATTCGCGCGTGATGGTGCATCAGCCATCCGCCGGGTTCCAGGGACAGGCGAGCGACATCGAAAGGCACGCCGAGGACATCATCAAGACGAAGCGGCGTCTCAACGAGATTCTATGTCAAGCATACCGGCCAGCCTTACGAAATCATTGAACGGACCCTCGATCGCGACCATTTCATGACTCCGGAGCAGGCAAAAGCCTTCGGCATCATCGATGAGGTTCTGAGCAAACGCGCCGCCCTCGAGGAGGGCCGGTCGTAACGGCTGCGGCGGTTTTGTGACAGCTTCGCAAGCAGATGCGACATTTTTAACGGCTTGGAAAGTATAAGCGGTCCAACGTAGCGCTCTGCCTATCCGGGCTCTGCGAATTGAAATTATGGACAATCGCTGCAGAAGCCGTAAGACTATGAGGTAGCGTGCAAGGAAGGGTGGGGCAGCGAGCGGGCTTGAGGGCGGCTGTAAATGCGGGAAAACGAGTTTCTCAGTCATCAGTCAGGCACAATCAAGGACCAACTTCCTCGTATGTGGGTGCTAAGGTAGGTCAATGACGAAAGAAAGCAGGGGTCACGACTCCAAGAACACGCTCTACTGCTCCTTCTGCGGCAAGAGCCAGCACGAAGTCCGCAAGCTTATTGCAGGGCCTACCGTGTTCATCTGCGATGAATGCGTCGAGCTTTGCATGGACATCATCCGCGAGGAGAACAAGAATTCCTATGTGAAGTCGCGCGATGGCGTTCCCACCCCCCAGGAAATCTGCAATGTTCTGGACGATTACGTGATCGGCCAGGATTATGCGAAGCGGGTTCTTTCGGTAGCGGTCCACAACCATTACAAGCGTATCAACCACTCCGCGAAAAACAACGACGTGGAGCTGGCGAAGTCCAACATCTTGCTCATCGGCCCCACCGGCTGCGGCAAGACGCTGCTGGCCCAGACCTTGGCGCGCATTCTTGACGTCCCCTTCACCATGGCGGACGCCACGACGCTCACCGAGGCAGGCTATGTCGGCGAGGATGTCGAGAACATCATCCTGAAGCTCCTTCAGGCCGCCGATTACAACGTCGACCGGGCGCAGCGCGGCATCGTCTACATCGACGAAGTCGATAAGATCAGCCGGAAATCGGACAATCCGTCCATCACGCGGGATGTCTCCGGCGAGGGCGTGCAGCAGGCGCTCCTCAAGATCATGGAAGGCACGGTCGCGAGCGTTCCGCCCCAGGGCGGCCGCAAGCACCCGCAGCAGGAATTCCTTCAGGTCGATACGACCAACATCCTGTTCATCTGCGGGGGCGCCTTCTCCGGCCTTGAGAAGATCATCGCCCAGCGCGGGCGCACAACGTCGATCGGCTTCGGCGCGAAGGTCATTTCCGAGGACGATCGCCGCACCGGCGACATTCTGCGCGGCGTGGAGCCGGAAGATCTCCTGAAGTTCGGCCTCATTCCGGAATTCATCGGCCGCTTGCCGGTGCTGGCCACGCTGGAAGACCTCGACGAGGTGGCGCTCGTGAAAATCCTCACCGAGCCCAAGAACGCTCTCGTCAAGCAGTATCAGCGGCTCTTCGAGATGGAGGGGGTGCAGCTCACCCTGTCCAACGAGGCGCTGAAATCCGTTTCGCGGAAAGCTATCGACCGCAAGACGGGAGCTCGCGGATTGCGGTCCATCATGGAAGCGATTTTGCTCGACAGCATGTTCGAGCTGCCAAGCTTGAAAGGCGTCGAGGAGGTTGTCATCAGTCCTGAGGTCATAGAAGGGAACGCCAAGCCCTTGCGAATCTATGCGGAACGCCTAGATGAATTGAGTGCATGATGCAGAGGTTTGTTAACCACAAACCGAAGCTTCGTCACTTGAGGTCCCTCCACAATTTTTCACAGCACCCTTCCGGTGCAAACGGCGCGCTGCGATTAACCTGCTTGCGTATTCCTCCTGGGGCGCGCATCCCAGCTGGTATACTCTGCGCCAGGTCGTGAGCCTGGCAGGCGCGCCGAAAGGCCGGGTTGCCGGCGAGAGTAGACGGTGGGCGGCTTCGCTGCCGGGATTAGGAGACTGACATGCCGAACGCACCTGCGGATCAATCCAAGACGCAAGGTCACGAAATCTATCCCGTCCTGCCGCTCCGTGACATCGTCGTCTTTCCATACATGATCGTTCCCCTCTTCGTAGGCCGCGAGAAATCGATCAACGCGCTCGACGAGGTCATGCGAACGGATCGCCAGATTCTGCTCGCCGCTCAAAAGAACGCCGGCGACGACGATCCCGAGCCCGGCGCCATTTACACGATGGGCACGCTTGCGACCGTTCTGCAACTCCTGAAGCTTCCCGACGGGACAGTGAAGGTTCTGGTTGAAGGCACAACGCGCGCCAAGATCACGAGCTTCAATCCCAACGAGCTTTATTTCGAGGCGGAAGTCGAGCGCGTCGAAGAGTCGCTCGGCAACCAGGACGAGATCGAGGCCTTCTCCCGGTCTGCGGTCAGCCAGTTTGAGAACTACGTCAAGCTCAACAAGAAAATATCGCCCGAGGTTCTGAGCACCCTCAGTCAGATAGACGATTACTCGAAGCTCGCCGACACCATCGCCTCACATCTCGCCATCAAGATCGGCGACAAGCAGGAAATTCTGGAGCTTCTCTCCGTATCGGAGCGGCTGGAGCGCGTCTTCACGCTTATGGAGAGCGAGATCTCCGTGCTTCAGGTCGAGCGCAAGATCCGCAGCCGCGTAAAGCGCCAGATGGAGAAGACCCAGCGCGAATACTACCTTAATGAGCAGATGAAAGCCATTCAGAAGGAGCTGGGCGACTCCGACGAGCGCGACGACATCGCCGAGTTCGAGGAGAAGATCGAGAACACGAAGCTGTCGAAGGAAGCCAAGGACAAGGCCGTCGCAGAGCTCAAGAAGCTCAAGCAGATGAGCCCAATGTCGGCCGAGGCGACCGTTGTCCGCAACTATCTGGACTGGCTCTTGTCCATCCCGTGGGGTGTCAAGGGCAAGGTCAAGAAGATCTGGACGAGGCGCAGGCCGTGCTTGACGAGGATCATTACGGCCTTGATCGCGTGAAGGAGCGCATCGTCGAATATCTCGCCGTGCAGAAGCGGACCAACCTGCTGAAAGGTCCGATCCTCTGCCTCGTAGGGCCTCCCGGCGTCGGCAAGACTTCGCTCGGAAAGTCGATCGCGAGGGCGACAGGCCGCGAGTTCGTGCGCATGTCGCTTGGCGGCGTTCGCGACGAGGCGGAAATCCGAGGCCACCGGCGAACCTATATCGGCTCCATGCCGGGCAAGGTCATCCAGTCCATGCGGAAGGCGAAAAAGACCAATCCGCTCTTCCTGCTCGACGAGATCGACAAGATGGGCATGGACTTCCGCGGCGATCCGGCGTCCGCGCTGTTGGAAGTGCTCGACCCCGAGCAGAACCACGAGTTCAACGATCATTACCTGGAGGTCGATTACGACCTCTCCAACGTGATGTTCGTCACCACGGCCAACACGCTCGACATTCCGCCGGCGCTCAAGGACCGCATGGAGATCATCCGGCTCGCAGGCTACACGGAGGATGAGAAGCTTGAGATCGCCAAGCGCCACCTGATGCGCGGGCAGATGGAGGCCCACGGCCTGCAGCCCGGCGAATGGAGCGTCGACGACGAGGCGATCGTGGAGATCATCCGGCGCTACACCCGGGAAGCGGGCGTGCGCAGCCTGGAACGGGAGATCGCCAAACTCGCCCGGAAGGCCGTGAAGGAAATAGAAAGCGGCAAGCAGACGAAGGTTAATGTCACGCTCGCCAACCTCCGCGACTTCCTCGGAGTTCAGAAGTTCCGCTACGGCGAAGCCGAGCTTGAGGATCAGGTCGGCGTCGTCACGGGCCTCGCCTGGACCGAAGTTGGCGGCGAGCTTCTGACCGTGGAAGGCGTGATGATGCCAGGTCGCGGCCGTATGAGCGTCACGGGCAATCTTCGCGACGTGATGAAGGAGTTGATCCAGGCGGCGAACGCCTATGTGCGCAGCCGCGCGGTCGCCTTCGGCATCGAGCCGCCGATGTTCGACAAAAAGGACATCCACGTTCACGTGCCGGAAGGCGCGACGCCGAAAGACGGGCCTTCTGCGGGCGTGGCCATGGTCACGGCCATCATCTCCATCCTCACGGGTGTGCCAGTGCGGCGCGATGTCGCCATGACGGGCGAGATCACACTTCGCGGCCGCGTCCTGCCCATCGGCGGCCTGAAAGAGAAACTGCTGGCCGCGCTCCGCGGCGGCATCAAGCGCGTCATCATTCCGGAGGAGAACGCGAAGGACCTCGCCGAAATCCCGGACAACGTGAAGAACGCGCTGGAGATCATCCCTGTCGCGAGAATGGATGAGGCGCTGTCTATCGCGCTCCTGCGCAAGCTCGAGCCGATCGAATGGGACGAGGCCGCCGCGCTTGCCGCCGCTCAGATGACAGGTCTTGCAGCCCCGCTGCCAGTAGATGGAGACGGAGCGGCGCTTCCCCACTGATCGAGGAAAGCCAGCCACCGCATTAACAGGGGACGGCTCTACGCCGTCCCTTTTTTATGCGCCACCCATGTTTCGGATCAGGTCCGAGGACATGGGGGATTCCCCGCCATGAAAGCGGTATTTTTAGCGAACCACTTCGGGCTGTTCCGACCGCCGAGGGATCAGCACGGAGCCTGGGACGAAGGCATCGAAAGCCGCCCAGAACTGTTCGCGAAATTGATCCCGCTCCTGCAGTATCTCATGCTTCGCCCCCGCCACCACGATGCGCGCGCAATTCTTGATGCGGCTTGCGAAGCGCTCGATCGCTTCGGTGGAGACGAAAGCATCGTTTGCGGAGGCGACAATCAGAATGGGAACTTTGACGCTTTCCATGAACGCAATGGAATTGACGACCGATATCGAACTGCACGCCGCAGCAACCCAGCCGACGGTTTTTGCTCCAACGGCAAGATGGGGCGCAGCGCGGAGCACGTCCTGCGCCCGGTCGAAGCGAAGCCTGTCCGAAGTCAGCGGATTGTCTTCGAAGGAAACCTCGTCCCATAACTGCGCCTTCCCTTTCGGGACGAAGGCGTCCCCCGCGCCAAGGAGCGTCGAGGCTTCGGCAGCCGCCGCGATGAGGCTGTTGCGAACGTCGCTTCCGGCAAACTGGATCATCGGAGCCGTGAGCACCATCCGGTCCCACCAGCAGACCCTGGTCTGAGCCAGGCGCAGAACCAGATGGCCGCCCATGGAATGGGCGAGGCAGTAATACGGAGGCGGGCAATCCGGGAGCACGACCTCGACCATGAACCGGCGCACATCCTCGTCGAAATGCGCGAAGGTTTCGGCATGCCCTTTCAAGGGATTCCTGAGGAGCCTCGATGAGCCGCCCTGCCCGCGCCAATCCATGGTTGCGACTGCAAAGCCGCGCCGTCTAAGGTCCGTGATCGTCTCGAAATACTTCTCGATGTACTCCGCCCGTCCATGGAACAGGCAAACGGTTCCAAGCCGCCGTTCCGCGGTCGTGTCCCATGTCGCGTACCGGATGGCGATCCCGTCGCGCGTCGTCAGGATGCCTGCGACGGCTCCATTTGGCACCGGATTGCGCGTAATACCGATGAGTTCCGCCACTTGATGGGCCATTCCGGGTTCCTTCGTGTCACGTCGAAAAATTCATACCCCACTAGTATGGCCCGCGGGAAGTCCTAACCCCTATCCGGCAGGCTCTGATAGGACCTCCCGCGGATAAGGCGTCCGAGCAAGCCTTAGCTTCTAGTACAGCTTCGCCGCCGGAAGTTCGCCTTCGCGCGTGAGGCAATGGGAGTGCGAACTTCCGGCGGCCTTTACCAGCGCGGGTGCGCTCAAGCACCCCTTGACAGCATGGCTTTGCGAAATAAATGACAGCGTGCAGGCCGTAAGGCTGCAAAGGAAGTATGCCTGGCCTTCGAGGCAGGCGCCAATTCTTGCTTGACTAAGGAGAAACGTAAATGAGACGTTTTGATCTCACCCCCCTGTATAAATCCTCGATTGGCTTCGATCACCTCGCCAACGTACTTGACCAGCTCACCAATCTCGACACCGATACAGGTTTCCCGCCCTACAACATCGAGCGCCTCGGCGAGAACACCTATCGTATTTCTATGGCCGTCGCTGGCTTTGGAGACAGCCGACCTCTCCATAGACGTGAAGGAAGGCACGCTCACGGTCCGCGGCGTCAAGAAGGGCGACGACAAGGATCGCCAGTATATCCATCAGGGCATCGCTGCGCGCAATTTCGAGCGCCGTTTCCGCTTGGCCGACTATGTCGAAGTATCCTCGGCGGCGCTCGAGCATGGCCTGCTGCACGTCGATCTGAAACGCGAACTCCCGGAAGCGATGAAGCCGCGCACCATTACGATCACGAAGGGGCAAGCGGCTCCTCGCGTCATCGATGGCGGCGCCGCGGACCGCAAGCCGAACGCCGCGTAAGTCAGCATCGGCGATCATCTGAGGGCGGGCTCGAGTGGTTTCGCTCCACTAACAGGATGCCGAAAAACCATGCGGCGCACGGTTCGACAAGCTCACCATGAGGTCCAAGCTGTTGATATCACTCGGACTGATCCTGAGCTTGTCGAAGGATGGAGCAAGGATTTCCGGCTTTTTCAGCGACCTGCTAGCCTGCCCTTTTTGCCGCCCGGACGGACGAACGCCGCAGCAAGCTCAACGTGAGCTGAAAACTTGAACTGATCGAAGACGGCGAGCCGTTCAAGCTTGAAGCCGGCCGCCGCAAGAATGGCCGCGTCGCGGGCAAACGTCACCGGATTGCAGGACATCATCGCGGCCACGCCAATCTTCGACGCCGCAAGCGCCCGGCACTGCGCTTCCGCCCCTTCCCGCGGCGGATCGGCGATGGCGGCGGCAAAGGCGTTCAGCTCGAAAGGCCCGAGCGGATTACGGAACAGATCGCGCCGCACGGCCTTCACCGGTTTGAGACCGGCCGCTCCTTTTGCTGCGCCGCCAAGCGCGGACACCGCCTCGGCGTTTTCTTCGAAAGCGGTGACCGAGGCCTGTTTCGCGCATGCAAAGGTGAAAGCGCCGAGACCGGCGAAAAGATCGCAGACCGGCCCTTTCGCCGTTCTTGTTTCCGCCAGCGCGCCGCAGATAAAGGCGGCCATGTCTCGCTCGCATGCCTCGACCGCCTGCAAAAACGCAGCCTGGGGAAGCGCGACCTTCACGCCGCCGGCCAGAACGAAAGGAGCGGCCTTCATGAACACGATCTCGCCGTTCCAGGCGATGCGGACGATTCCAGCGGCTGAAAGCGCCGGAGCGAGCCGGGCGGCGGCGTGCGCCGAAAGCTTCGAGGCTTCGATGCTGCAATCGAGCCCGTTCGCCGCTGCGGTCACGTGAACCTTTGCCTCGCCCCCGTTCGGAAGCGCCCCCGTAAGCGCTTCCCGCAGATGCGGCAAGACCGAAGCAAGCTCCGGCAGGAGAATGGGGCACTCCGTCAGGTCCACAAGATCGTGACTGCGCGCGGCGTTGTAGCCGAGCTTCACCTCCCCGCCCTGCCTCGACGCCGTGAACGTGGCGCGGCGGCGGCTTGAGAGCGGATAGCTTCGCAAGGGCTCGACCGGCGCGTCGACGCCCTCCCGGGCCAAGGCTGCCCGGACAAGATCGGCCTTCCACTCTGCGTAAGGAGCGTCGCGCCAATGCTGGAGGGAGCAGCCGCCGCACGTCCCGAAATGCGTGCACACGGGCTCGATGCGATCGGGCGATGGGCTCTCGATGGAGACGGCCTCAGCCTTGCCGCCCCCCAACTCGACGCAAACCGTTTCGCCGGGCAAGGTGAACGGAACATGCGCCTTCTGGCCGCCTAGGCGCGCAATCCCGTCGCCCTGACTACCCAGTGTTTCAATCGTCACGATGGCTTGCCGTGAAGCGTCAGCCAAGGGACCGGCGTTCGCGTCTGGCGGCGACGAGCGTTTCTTCATTACCGTCCTGCCCCTTCAACGGCGAGGAAAGCGTTCCCAAGTCCAACCATCCTGCCGCCCTTATGCTGTCTAAGACCCTGTCGACTGCAGCCGCCCTCGCAGCCTCGTCCTTGACGATGCCGCCCTTGCCGATGAGGGCGCGGCCAACCTCGAATTGAGGCTTCACAAGCGCAACGAGCCAAGCGTCCTCCCCTGCAAGCTGCAGCAGAGGCGGCAATACCTTCAAGAGGGAAATGAAGCTCACATCGCAGGTCACCGCCTCGATGGGCTCCGGGAAGGCGGAAGCGGTCAGCGAGCGTACGTCGGCGCCTTCCATGGAAACCACGCGATTGTCGATGGCCAAGGAGGGATGAAGCTGGCCGTGGCCGACGTCGACGGCGAAGACCCGCGCCGCGCCGCGCTCAAGCAGCACTTGCGTAAATCCGCCGGTGGACGCGCCCGCATCGAGACAAATTCGCCTAGACGGCGGCAAGCCGAAATAGTCCAGCGCAGCCAAGAGCTTCCAGGCGCTCCGGGCGACATAATGCGTGCTTTCCAGGACTTCGACCGCGACGTCGTCAGAGACTTCAAGGCCCGCCTTCAGGCCCGTTCTTCCCTCGAGGCGCACGGCTCCACGCTTGATGAGATCCTGCGCCTTGGAGCGGGTTTCCGCCAGTCCGCGCCGGACGAGGAGGTGATCGAGACGTATTTTCACAAGTAAATTCCAGGCCGGACGAACACGCACAATATGTATGTTGCAAATCCCTTCAATTGGAGCAATCATCGAGTTCTGAGTTGCAAGCAGCAACCAGAACAAGCGCTATTTCCCAATTTCGCTCAAGGATGTTGAAAAAGCACATGTGAGAGACGACAGCCTCTTCGCGGCCGAGGTCGCCCAGAAGGCCGTGAGCGCAATACTTGGCGCAATGCCGTCAAGCTTCAAAGAAGCAAAATCAACCTCACAACACTATTGGGACCTTCAAGTCATGATGCTTGTCCGCACCTATCTCTCGAATAGCTCAATCGAGGGAGTAGGCATCTTTGCCGCCGAGCCGATAAAAGCTGGCGATGTAATCTGGCGTCTTGAGCCGAAATTCGATGTATTCTTTACCGAAGCCGACATCGAAGAACTTCCACCCCATATGCAAGACTTTATTGCGCGCTACTCTTATCCGCACATGACCAAGCCGGGTATTTGGGTGCTGGAGTCGGACAACGGACGTTTTATGAACCACAGTGAAAAGCCGAATACGGACTTCACGGATTTTGCAGAAGGCTTCGCCATTCGCGATATCGCCGCCGGCGAAGAAATAATCTGCAATTATTACGAGTTCGAATTCGACGTTCCGGGGATGGTTTCCGTCCATGCCCAAGGCCGCAAACGGGGAAGCCCACGCTCACCCCTGATTTGTAGAACTGCTTAGCGCCGGTCTCCCCGGGAGTCCGGCGACATCATCATAACTGCCGCCGCGGCGGCAGCGCCTCCGAAAGTGATGGAGAACGCGACGCCAAGCATGGCGACGGCGAGCGCGGGTGTTTCCGATGTCCAGATCAAGGAGCCGATGCCGTTCGCATCGGTCATAAGCAAAAGGGCCAGCAAAAGCCAGCCCGCTCCAATGCCGATGCCGGTGTGCAACGCAAGAAACCGCAGCAGTTCGGGCGCTGCACGCCAGACTTCGGTGATTTTTCGCGGCAGGCTACCCATGGGTTCCCCTATGCTCTATGTGAACCCATAAACAGATGGGAAGTTTCCGGCCCGTTTTGAGGTTCAAGGCGCTCCTCACCCGCCCGCCCGCCTCACGGAATGAGCGTCATGTCGGTCTGTTCGCCATCAATGCGCCTCGGTCATGGCCGGTGTGGCAAGAGCATGCGACCTTGAAGAGAAAATGACAGCGCCAGCGCGGTCGCCCGTGCGCTTGCCAGCGATTCCGGTCATCGTGCTGGCGGAGCAACAGGCTCTCTCGACACCAAAGCGAGCGCAAATCTGCGCGAGGTGTTTCAGGACTTTGCGCGAAGCGAACAGAGGACAATCTTTGCCGTGACCACACGACTCCCGTGTTTGCCCAGGCATCGAACCGCCGCCTGTCATCGTGGACGGTCGCCTGGAGACCGCAAAAAAGGCGGCCGGACACTTTGAAGCCGGCGTCCGCCCTTAGGTCTGCCGACCCTCTGGCATTCGCCGGCCTCGATAGTCAGTAAGCGGACTTACGATTTCACGCCTGGAAGCGGCGCCCATGGGAACGGCTTCTCGTCCGTCTCCAAAAGCACAAACCGCACTGCGTCATGCAGCCATTGACCCAAAGGAGCCCCAAACTTCTGGATAGAGGGGTTTGGAGCCTTTTTCCAAACGAACCAGACGAGCTGTATCACGGCCAGCGCAGTAAAAATCGCCGCGCCGAAACCGATCAGAACATAAAAAACGACTGAAAAGCCTGCGCGAGGCCAATCCCGGGCCTGCTCGACTGTGGTTTGTCCGGCTTCGCTCATTGTGTTCTCCATTTTCCTTCCGCTCGTTTCCTTAGCATGGCTTCCGCCCTGGTCATGCACCATGCTGCAAGTTGCGACTCAAGGCCGCGCTTTCTACCCAGTTTCGAGCTATCAAAAAGGGTTGAAGCCGGTTGTAAAAGCAAATAGCAGCACCACAGGCGGGTAATAAACCCAAACCCAAATGGTGCGGCATCACTGAGTCGAATCGCCTCCGTGAAAGATGCTGCAAGGCGCTTGATAATGTCTGAAGCCGCCTCGCCCATTCTTTCGTTGCAGACGCTCCATACTTGAGATCAAGCCTTGCTTCGGGGCCGGATCGATCTCGTATTTGTAGCTTCATTGCAGGCCTCCGGCATTGACGCCAGTCAATGTTCCCTCGGCAAAAAATCAATGTATCCTATATCAATCCAGGTCCACAGAATAAGCAGTGAAAACTTTTCCAAGTTTTCAGAAAAAGCCAGCAACAATCTGGATATATCGGTCACTGACTGCGCGGCGCCAGACCATTTTATTCAAAAACCCTGGCGGCGGCCTTTTCGTTAGGTTGTAAAGAACCTTGCTCCACTAGAGCCTATCCGCTTTTGATGGAATCAAAAGCGGATAGGCCCTAAGTCTTTGTTTTATCGTGCGTCTGATCGGAAAACCGCTTGGCGCTTTAGTCGGCCTAGGGCGATAGCGCGGCCTGGGCCGGTCGTGGCTTGAGGTGGATGGCGAGCCACACCGTCGGTCGATCGACGCTCGTCCAATCGACGCGATGGCGGACATGGGCGGGTATGAACACATGATCTCCAGGCGCAAGGAGCCGGGCTTCAGCCTCATCTTCAAAACGCAACCGAGCCTCGCCCGAAAGCACCGCCACCCATTCGTCCCAGGTTTGGTCGTACCAGAATCCGGGCGGACTCGCCTGCCCCATCGAGACGATGCGCTCGATCCTCAGCCCAGGGCGCGCCAGGATCTCCCTACTCTGTTCCTCCGGCGGGTTCGCCGCAGCCAGAGCAGCGAGATCGGCAAACAAGTTGGCGGCCTCGATCATCGCCTGTGGACGCTCCCGGCCTACTCGTCCCGAACCACCGTGTGGCCCAGGATCATGAAATCCATCGGGTAGCGCCCCTCCCCGCTCATGCCCACATCGGAAACAATGAGCGTCGCTCCAACCCAAAGGCGCTCGCCGAGGCGCTCAGCCGCCTCCGGCGGTATTTCGATGCGATCGAGGGCGGCGGAGGCGGTCTCCGGGAACGTCGCAACGGGAGGCGCCTCCTCTTCGGGCGAAACAGGGCGCCCCTTCCGGCTGGAGTGACGGCGAAACTTGACCTCGACCGCCGCGGGCGGGGTCAGGGCCATCCAGCGCAGCGATGCGCCATCGTCTCCGGATCGGGTGGCTACGAACAGATGGCTCCCGATCGGACGATCCGGATCGCGGATCGTGATGGGAATGTCGAACAGATGCTGGGTCGCCTGCCGGACATACAGATGCCGGGTCTTCCGGCTGATGAAAATCGAGATCGGCTCTGCCCGGAGGACGGCGTCTTTCGCCTCGGCGCCGGCGGCGCTGGATTGCGCGTCGGCGTCGCGAATGGCGCTTTGAGCGGAGGCCACGTCCTGATCGATGGCGGCCTTGGCTTCGCTGGCATCCCGGGCGCGGTTTTCCGCCGCCGCAAGCTTGGCTTTAGCAGCCGTTTTCAACTCTGCTGCACCTTGGATCGCTTCGTCGCCTTGCGCTTGCAGTAAGGCGCGGTTCGCATCGTCCACATCAAGTCTCGCCCGCCGCAACGCTTCTTCCGCAACGCCCAGTTCGCGCGCGGCCTGACGCGCTTCCTCTCCCTTGCTGGCGATGATCGCCAAAGCCGCCTTCTTCGCCTTGGCGGCCCCCGCCGCCTTGGCCGCCGCGGCGGTTTTCAGCGCCTGAATAAACTCGCCCGGATTGAGAAGCTTCGGCTCCGCGGCCGCCTTGGCCGATGCGTCGGGGTTATCCAGCGCGACGGTTTCCACAATCTTGCGGCCCTGATTAGCAACGGCCTTTTCCTCAAATCCCTTCGGCGGCGCAAGCAGGCGCGGCGTGGGAAGATGCGCGTTCACGATAGCGGCGGGGGTGACATCCTGCGGGGAGACGACGACGCGCTGCCCCACGCTGGTGACGCCGAAAAGCTTCCTGGCGAACGCTCCAGGCAAGCGGATGCATCCGTGCGAGGCCGGATGCCCCGTCACCACTCCCTCATGCATGGCGACCCCTGTCCAGGCAAGGCGCTGCATATAGGGCATCGGGGCGCCGCTGTAGATATTCGAATGATGGTAGCGGTCCTTCTCGAGGATCGAGAAGATGCCGGTCGGCGTCGGATGACCGGCTACGCCTGTCGAAATGACGCTTTGCTCCCACAAACCGTTCGCGTCGTAGAACGAAACGCGCTGGTCGGCGAGAGACACGACGGCGAACATCGGCCCCAGGGGCTTCTTCACCTCCGTTTCCCGCGCCGCCTTCTGTTGAGGCTCACGCTCGGGACGCCTGTGGCGATACTGCTGCCGGGGCGGTGGGCTGAAAAAACCATAATAGCTTTGATAGGAGCTTTGATGCCGGGCTTCGGCCGGCTGCGGCGCATTGAAACCCGCGAGCGCTATGACGGCCGCCGCGAAAGCGCAACCGGAACTCCAGCGCAAACGGAGAACGGGCATGGGGCTGCCCAAAAATTCAAAGTCATGCATGAGGTTTAGATCATTGGTAAGTTTGCCGGAGACGCCATTATGCTCAGCAGGGTACTACTGCATCGTGAACAATCTTCAAGACTGTGTCTTTTTTCCGTTATTGGAGCGGACGCTTTCAAGCTCAAGCCACAGCTTGATGGAACGGCCGGCTCCATTTGCGAGCAACTCACCTCTTCCCAGCTTGAAAGGCGTGTTCAATGTCCGGAACGAAACCGAAGATCGACCCTTATCCGCTCAGCTCTTACAACTCCTGGGCCTGGGAGCGGAATCGCGACCCTATTCTGGATGTTCTCAGAACTTCTCCTCCCGGAAACCGGCGAAGTCTTGGAACTCGCCAGCGGCAGCGGCGCCCATATCAACTATTTCGCCCCGAACTTCCCGCGCGTGCGGTTCCAGCCTTCGGACTCCGATGCCGCCGTGTTCCGGGCGATCGCGGCGAACCGGTCCCGCTCAGGCGCCACGAATGTCTTGGATCCGCTCGAGATCGACCTTACCGCGCCAGCCACATGGCCTGGCGAAAGCGGGCTCTATGACGCCATCTTCGCCATCAACGTCTTTCATCTCGCGCCGGTGGCGGCAGCCGGCGGCTTCGCGCAGATTGCGGCAAGGGTCCTGAAACCGTCGGGAGTCGCCGCCGTCTACGGCCCATTCAAGATCGACGGAATGCAAACCGCCCCTTCCAACGAAGCCTTCGACCAGAGGTTGCGTGCATCGGGCCATGCCGGATGGGGACTCAAGGATGTGCGCGACCTCGAAACGGCGGCTAGGAAGCACGGCCTTGTTCTGCGGCGGCGGCAGGATATGCCCGCCAATAATGTCCTGCTGAGCTTCGGCCGGCGGTAGCGGCATTGAAGTTCAGGAGAAAAGCGATTCGCTCACTGGATGAGACCAGGCGCCGCGTGGCAAGATTGCACCGTTTTTGAGAAATGGCGCGCCCGCAGGAATAAAACAGTAAACGGACCTTGCAACCTGAGCGCGCCGCGGGTATCACAACCTAAGGTAAACTTTTACCGTATATGTTCAATCATGGGTCGCATAAGTAAAACTTGGGCTGAGGTTCTTAATGATGAATACACGTCGCAGCCAACTTTATCTGGCGCACGCCTCCACAGCTGAAGCCATCGAAGAATTTGAAGACCGCAAAGACGGCTACGCTGCGGAAGTCGAGCCGGGAGAGGCCGCAGAATATATTGCATCGCTTCTTGCCTCCTTGCGTCCCATTGCGCTCAGGGCGCAGTTTCGCCTTCTTTCAGACCTGATCGCGGTCGCCGAGGAGGAAGCCCAATTCCACTGCCGCGCTTAGTAGCTTCGGGCCTACGCCTTCAGCGCAACCATCCGGGCGCTGCGCCGCTCAAGCCGGCCAGCCAGATCGAGGGATACAAGCGCAGCATTGACATGCCGCGCTTCCAAGCCGCTGAGCCTGCAAATCTCGTCGACGTCCACCGGCGCCAGGCTCAGCAACTCCCGCACAGCCGCGATGGCGTTCTCCAGGAAACCGAAGCCGTTCACCGGGGCGTCCGGGGCGGAAGTGTGCGTCGCGACGAAGCCCGGCGGGCTCGATACAGCCCTTATCGTTTTGCTTTCCGCATTGAGAGGCAGCGCAAGCTGCACGTTCTTCCATGCGTTCAGCACCGTTCGAAGGGCATCGTCAACGTCTCCGGCGCATGTCGTGAAAGTGGCTCCTTCCTTGATAAGCCGGTTTGAGCCGGCCGCTCTCGGCTCCAAAGGATGCCCGGGCGCCGCAAAGACCTCCCGGTTCTGCTCTCCCGCAAGCCTCGCGGTAATCAGCGACCCCGATCGCTCCGCGGCCTCTACGACGACGACGCCGAGGGAAGCGCCGGAGATAATCCGGTTTCGCCGGGGGAAATCCTGTGACCGGGCGATAAAACCCGGCGGGCACTCGCTTATCAGAGCTCCGTTTTGCGTAATGTCAGCAGCAAGGCCGGCATGCTCCGGCGGATAGATGGCGTCGAGCCCGCCGGGCAGCACGGCGCAAGTTCCGGATGTCAAAGCGGCGCGATGCGCAGTCCCATCGATGCCGCGGGCCAGCCCTGAAACGACGAGGTAGCCTATCCGGCCAAGATCGGCGCCGATCTGCGCCGCAAACTTCAAACCGGCCCCCGAAGCATTCCTCGATCCGACGATCGCAACCGGCGGGCGCTCCCAGATGTTCGCCTGCCCTTTCAGGTAAAGCAAAGGCGGCGGAGCCTCGATTTGAGCGAGAAGCGGCGGGTAGCCCTGCTCATGCGCCGCGCAGAGCGTCATGCCCGCTGCGGCGGCCTTTTCCAGCTCGGCCTCGATGGCCGCCGCAGGCGGAATGCTTCGCGCGGTGACGCGGCTCCCATATTTTGCAAACTCAGGCAGCGCTTCGAGCGCCGCGCTTGCGGAACCGAATTGAGAAAGCAACTGCCAGAAGGTTATGACGCCGATGTGCGGGGTGCGGATCAGGCGAAGCCAGGCCCGCTTCTCGGTCTCGCTGAGCCGTCCGCTGGAATTAGGCTCTTTTCGCGCCCTGCGCGCTTTGCCCGATTTTGCTTTCATGACCTGAAATCAAATTCCGAATATTTTGATGGTGCTTCGCGATAAGGATGGCGGACAACGCAAGCAGAAAAAGGTAGAGCGGCCCCGGCGCGAGAACGGCCACGAAAATAGGGGTGAGCGCGGCTGCAAGGAGGGCGGACAGAGACGAATAGCGCGTCACAAGGGCGGCGCAAAGCCAGAGCCCGCAGAAAAATGCGCCGGCAGGCCAAAAGAGCGCCGTGATGACGCCGATATAGGTCGCGACCCCTTTGCCGCCGCGAAAGCGAAGCCACACCGGATAAAGATGGCCGAGGAACGCGCCTGCCGCGGCGAACAGCGCGGGTTCCAGCCCCAGATATTGCCTGCACAGCAGCACAGGAACGAACCCCTTGGCCGCGTCGCAGATGAGCGTGAGCGCCGCCAGGCTTTTCCGCCCGGTGCGCAGGACGTTCGTCGCGCCGATGTTGCCTGACCCGATCTTGCGGATGTCGCCCAGGCCGGCGAGCCGGCTGAAGAGATATCCGAAGGGGATCGAGCCGAGAAGGTAACCCAACAGAAAGACGCCAGCCCAGACAAGCCAGGGTTGCGCGCCAAGCATGATCGCGAACCACACGTCTTTCTCATTCAGCGCCATGATCTTCCTTCGGGCCAGACAACACAAGGACACTGCCTACCAGCTTTGCGCCACCCAGATAAAGAGAGGAAGTGTCGCCGTTGACGCAATGCTTTGAAAGGTGATGATCTGCGCCATCAGCTCCGCGTCGCCGCCCATCTTGCGGGCCTGGGTGTAAGCGGTCGTAGCCGTGGGGACCGCAGCCGAGACGACCGCAACCGTTCGGCCTTCTCCCGACAGGCCCGCGAGCCACGACAGCCCCAAAACGAGAAGCGGCATCCCGATGAGACGCAGAGCCATGTTCGCCGCGACGAGATTGCGGGCCGCGTGCGCGTTCTTGAAATCGAGCCCCGCTCCAACCGCCAGCAGCGTCAAGGGGATGGCGGCGGCGCCAAGGATCGAGACCGTGTCATAGACGAAATCCGGCGCTCCCGTTGCATTCAGGAGAAGGCCCGCCGCGCAGGCCAAGGGCAGCGGGTTCGTGATCAAGCGCAAGAAGATCGGCCACGGCTTGGTCTCGCCGTTCCCTTCGCCGAAGATGAGAAGCACGAGCACCGTATAAAGCTGGGCCGCCGGGACGAGCGAGGCGACCGAGAGGGCGGCGAAAGTCAGCCCCCGCTCGCCAAACAGCGCCGCCGCAACGGCGACGGCCATCGAGCTTTGAAACCGGATCGCGCCTTGGAAAAAGCTTGTGAAGACCGGGCCAGAGACGGGTTTGCGCCGAAGAAGATAAGCGGCGAGAAGCGCGCCAGCCATGATGGTCACGGAGCCGAAAGACACAAGGAAGAAAGCGCGCGCGGGCACGTGGCCGAGATCGGCGCGCATGAGCGTTTTCGTAAGCAGCGCCGGAAACAGCACATAGAAAGTGATGTGATCGAGGCCGCGCCACATCTCGCCGCCGCCGAAACTGCCGCGAGCCAACGCGTAGCCGAGCGCCGTGATAAGCAGCAGCGGAACCAGCGCCGAAAGGATGGCGATCACGGCGCGGGCGCGCGGGAAGCGAAGTTGAGGCGGTCCAGCGCCCCCTGGAGGATGTACGCCGCGGCCATCTTGTCGATCACCTCAGCCCGGCGTTTACGGCTGGCGTCGGCTTCGAGGAGCGCGCGTTCGGCGGCGGCGGTGGACAGGCGCTCATCCCAGAACGCCAGCGGCAGATCGCTGAGGGGGATAAGATTGCGGGCGAAGGCGCGCGTCGATTGCGCCCGCGGCCCTTCCGATCCGTCGAGATTGACGGGCAGCCCGATGACGAGGCCGCCCACGCCCTGCTCCTTCGCAATCTGGAAGAGGCGCGCGGCGTCGGCCATGAATTTGGTGCGGCGAATGGTTTCGAGCGGGGACGCGATCCGCCGCATGACGTCGGACAGGGCGAGCCCGATGGTTTTCGTCCCCACGTCGAGGCCAAGAAGCCGCTCGTCGCGCTTCAGCCGCACAGACAGTTCGGAAAGCGCGAGGAGTTCCGATGGCACAACTTCATCCTTACATGCTTTTATAAATTGCGAGCGCGCCGCGGTTCCCTATTATGCGGGGAAAATGGCCGCCACCCCAGGGAGAGTTGCAATGAAGCTGACATGGTTTGGGCATTCTGCGGTTCGCGCCGAAAACGGAAGTCACGTCATCCTGATCGACCCGTTCCTTTCGGGCAACCCGAAATTCAAAGGCTCCGTGCAGGACGCGACGCGCGGCGCGACGCATGTGGTGCTGACGCACGGCCATGACGACCATGTCGGCGACGCGGTCCAGATCTGCAACCATACCGGCGCGACCCTCGTCGCGGTGTACGAACTGGCGATGTTCCTCGCGGGCCAGGGCGTTTCGAACATCCAGGTTGGCAACCCGGGTGGAACCATCGATCTGGGAGGCGGCGCGAGCGTCAGCTTCGTGAAGGCGTTCCACTCTTCGTCCACGACCATCGATGGCGAGACCATCTATCTCGGCAACCCCACCGGCGTCGTGGTCGAGGGCCTCGGCAAGACCGTCTATCACATGGGCGATACGGAGATTTTCGGCGACATGGCGCTTGTCGACGAGATATTCGCGCCGAAGGTGGGCTTCGTGCCGATCGGCGACCGCTTCACCATGGGCGCGAAGACGGCGGCGCTCGCCTGCAAGAAGTTCTTCAAGTTCGACACGGTCGTGCCGATCCACTGGGGCACCTTCCCGATCATCGACCAGACGCCCGACAAGTTCATCGCGGCGGCGCAAGGGCAAAACGTGGTTGTGCCGGAGGTCGGCAAGGCTTTCGAGGTTTAGCTGGCGGCGCGCCGCGGGACTTGGTTTAGCGGGCGCGCACTGCTATTTTAGAAGCATCAGGGCGACGTCACAATCCTGACAAGGCTTGTGGGCGAAGGCGGCGTGCGCCTCGATCCCCCCGCCTTCGAGATTGAGATCGCGCCCTTGTTTGCATGACGTGGAACCTCCGTTTCACCGGAACGTTCGGTGAACGAGAGGAGCGCCCATGACCAGCTTCAACCCGAAGAAAGACCCCTCGCGGAGGCGCATTTCAGCCGTCTTGAGCGCCAAAGGCCTCGCGGGCGCTATTGCGCGTGCTAAAATGTGACGGATTGAGCGGGGCTTGCCTTAAGCGAAACGATGCTCACTTAGGTTCGTATGGCGTATGCGTTTTCCTTCATCAGGCCTTGTATGCCTGCATCGCGTTCACGGCCGCCCGAGAGCGAGGCCTGGCTGCATGAGATCAAGCTCGATGGCTGGCGGGGCCAATTGCACAAAAGCGGAAGCCTGGTTCGCCTCTACTCGAAGCGCGGCAATGATCTGAGCTTCAGGTTCCCGGATATCGTGGCGGCCGCCGCGCGGATGCCGATCGGCGATGTCGTGCTCGACGGCGAGATCACCGCCGTGAACGCGGACGGCTTACCGGACTTCGAAGCGCTGCAGCGGTCCGACAAAGACGCGATGCAGACCTTCTGGGCGTTCGACCTGTTGCGCAGCGGGAACGACGATCTTCGGGCGCGGGCGTTCGTTGAGCGGAAGGCGCAGCTTGCGAAGCTCATCGGCGAACAGAAAAATCCCCATCTGCGCGACGTGGAATATTTCGAGGATGGGGAAGCCTTGCTCGGAGCAGGCTCCCGGCTGGGGCTCGGAGGCATTGTCTCGAAAAAGCGCAACGCGCCCTATCGCTCTGGCGCATCGCATGCCTGGCTCACGATCAAGACGAGCGCGTGGCGAGAAGCCAAGCAGGAGCGCCGGAAATCGGCCGAAGCGCGAGCCGAGCGCAGGGCGTTGCGCGCCGACGTCAGAGCACTCATGGCCGAGAGCAAAACGCACAGCGAGCTTCTTGGCAAGGTCAGCGGCCTGGTTATCGAAATTTACCATGGCCAAGACGTTGTGTCTGAAACCGCGCGGAGCATGGAGGAGCGGGTTTTCCGGCTTGAGAAACACGCCGGCTTTGTGAAGGTGCATTAGCAGGAAGCGCAAGGCCCGAGCGACGCCGAGACGAGCCGATGACGGGCGCGCAGGTTTTCTATTTGCAGACGCTGTGCGAGGAGGCGGCGGAGGCGTTGGCCCCCAACCTCACCAAGGCCGATGCTTCGAAGCGGATCGATGAGCTGCGGCATAGGACGGGGCGCGGCGAGGGGCGCTGACGCATCTCCTTCTACGCGAGCAGATGCATGCCAATCGTCTTCGCCGCTTTATGGTCGAAGGTCACCGTTCGAGAACAGTTTGCATGGTGACCTGAACGCTCGATGAGACAATCGGCGAAATCGGCGTTTGATTGCGAATAGCTACACACCGCTTTCACGACGACGTCCGCATTCTCCACCAAGAGCGTTCGAACGCGCAGCAGTTTATCGAGAACCGCGATCGTTTCCTCTTTGGTAGCGGAATAGCGCCCTTGCATGACCCAAACCAGTTCCACGATGCAAACCAGGGAAATGAACCCTGGCTCCGCGCCGGAAAGCTGCTCGATCAGCTCAGTCGCCTTTGATGATTGGATGGGATCGTCCTGGGCGATATAGCGGACCAAGACATTGGTGTCTAACCCGATCACTCTCGCCCTGCCCCGCGCTCTGCGATGATTTCATTCATCTGCTCTATGGTGACAGACGAGCGCGGCTTACGGAGCATCCCTTTCAAAGATTGAACGTCATCGGTGGCGGCAACCATCAGGAATTGCCCTCTTTCGATTTCCACGAACTCGACACGGCTTCCCGCTTCCAGGCCAAGCACCGCCCGCACCTGCGCCGGAATCGTGATTTGTCCTTTGGACGTGACGGTGGATGTAGGCATCCGTTTGCCCTCAGCTAATGCTGCATTCCTTACTTAATGTAAGGCACAAGAAAGATCAAGATGGCTTGGCGAGGCCGATGACAGGCGCGCAGGCTTCCTATCTGCAGACGCTATGCGAGGAGGCGGGCGAGGTGTTCGACCCCAATCTCACGAAGGCCGATGCGTCGAAGCGCATTGATGAGCTGCGGCAAGGACTGGACGCGGCGAGTAACTGCCTTACAGCTCTTTCACACGACCGGCCTTGTAACCGGCGATTGCCTCCTCGGCGAGCTTATCGAGCTTGCCGGCCTCGGCATCGCGCGCGATCTGTCGGTCCCACTCATCCGTGTCGAAGCTATAGAACCACTCGCGAAACTCCGCCAGTTCCTCGGGAGAAAGCCTTGCGACCGCTTTCTCCAGCTCTTTCACGCTCATAGACAGCTCCGCGTTTTATTCAGTAATCGTTTTACGCCCGCCGATCACGCGTCCTCAAGAATTGCGTGGGCTAATGCAATCTTACGAATAGGTGCTGCATGGATTTCTTTGCGAAACGAATTGAGCAGTTTGTTGAGGCTGACATCCAGCGCGTTATTGAACTGGAGCTCAAGGAGGGAGCGCACCTTGAATTTAAGGCTGCATTGGCGACAAAAGATGGATCAAATGATCGCTGGATTACAAGCGGTGATAGGGTCGGTGACGAAGCAAAAAGAGACCTGACCAAAGAACTGGTCGGATTTGCCAATGCGAGTGGCGGCATGTTGATCTTGGGTATCGAAGAATCCGGCGATAAACCGCCGCGTGCCAAATGCGTGAAGCCGCTTCCGAAGGTCGTAGAGTTAGCAGACCGTCTGAAAATGGGCATTTCATACCCGAGTAGCTGCGCTAAAACAATCAACGCCAATGGCCGCGCTTCGTGTAAGCTTTGATATGGTATCAGCGTCGTAGGACCCAATAATCGGCAAAATGTACTTGATTATACAAACGAATGCATATAGTTAAGTTGTCGCCTGAGAGGAGGTTGCTATGCCATTCACAGAGGCAATTGACAAACCGCGACAAACTCGGGGAGACCCCGAGTATGTACTATGTCTTTTTGGGCAGGAATATCCCGTCAAAGTCACGGAGGCATTTAGCATCACTCTTTTGGAGGTTGGATGGCGGCAGCCGGGTTTTCTTGATAAGCTTCACCAGTACAGAACCCCCAGAGCAAGACGCCCGATTGTCTCTCGTGATCCGGAAGAGATATATTCTCATCCAAATAATGCTCACCTGATTAAGGGCTATGCTTATCCCCTGGAGAATACCGGGTGGTACTTCCACGCAAACATATCTGCGAACCGGTGCAGAGACTATTTACGGGTTATAGCGGAGTACGCAGGGCTTGATGAAATACCACGGTTGGTTAAGTGTTCTAAGGTTCCTGTGGCACGTCCGGAGAATTAATCTAGTGATCTTCCAGAAGGGGGTTGCCCCCCTTGGTTTCGCTTCGCCTTGCGGGTCGGCGGGTTATTCCCCCGCCGCCTCGACGTAAAGCTTCTCCCCCATCTCCCGGAACTTCTCGCTCATCTCCTCCATGCCGGCCTTCGCCGCCATCTCGGGCGTCTCGTTCAGCTTCGCTGCGTAATCGCGCACCTGCTGCGTGATCTCCATCGAGCAGAATTTCGGCCCGCACATGGAGCAGAAATGCGCAACCTTGTGCGCCTCCTTCGGCAGCGTCTCGTCGTGCATGGCGCGGCTGCCTTCGGGGTCGAGGCCGAGATTGAACTGGTCGTCCCAGCGGAAGTCGAAGCGGGCGCGGCTTATGGCGTTGTCGCGAAGCTGCGCCGCCGGGTGGCCCTTGGCGAGATCGGCGGCGTGGGCCGCGATCTTGTAGGCGATCACGCCGGCCTTCACGTCGTTGCGGTCGGGCAGGCCGAGATGCTCCTTCGGCGTCACATAACAGAGCATCGCGGTGCCGAACCAGCCGATCATGGCCGCGCCGATGGCGCTTGTGATGTGGTCGTGGCCGGGGGCGATGTCGGTGACGAGCGGCCCGAGCGTGTAGAACGGCGCCTCGCCGCAGAGCGCAAGCTGTTTCTCGACGTTGACCTTGATCTTGTGCAGCGGCACGTGGCCGGGGCCTTCGATCATCACCTGGCAGCCTTTGGCCCAGGCGATTTTCGTCAACTCGCCCAGCGTCTCAAGCTCGGCAAACTGCGCGCGGTCGTTGGCGTCGGCGATGGAGCCGGGCCGCAGACCGTCGCCGAGCGAGAACGACACGTCATAGCGGCGCATGATGTCGCAAATCTCGTCGAAGCGCTCGTAAAGGAAGCTCTCGCGATGATGCGCGAGGCACCACTTCGCCATGATGGCGCCGCCGCGGCTGACGATGCCGGTGACGCGCTTCGCGGTTAGCGGAACGTAGCGCAGCCGCACGCCGGCATGGATCGTGAAATAGTCGACGCCCTGCTCGCATTGCTCGATGAGCGTGTCCTTGTAGACCTCCCAGTCGAGCTTGACCGGATCGCCGTGCACCTTCTCCAGCGCCTGGTAGATCGGCACGGTGCCGATCGGCACGGGCGCGTTGCGGATGATCCATTCGCGCGTGGTGTGGATGTTGCGGCCCGTGGAAAGGTCCATCACCGTGTCGGCGCCCCAGCGGATCGCCCACACCATTTTCTCCACTTCCTCCTCCACCGACGAGGAGACTGCTGAATTGCCGATATTGGCGTTCACCTTGGTGAGGAAGTTGCGGCCGATGATGACCGGTTCGAGTTCGGCGTGGTTGATGTTGGCGGGGATGATCGCGCGGCCTCGCGCCACTTCGGTGCGCACGAATTCGGGCGTGATGAACTCCGGGATCGCCGCGCCGAAGCTTTCGCCATCCGCGAGCGCTTCCTTGGCGCGCTCCAGCGCTGCCGCGCGCCCAATGTTCTCGCGATGGGCGATGTAGATCATCTCCTCTGTGACGATCCCGGCGCGGGCCAGTTCGAGCTGGGTGATTACAGGATGAGGTTGTGCCCCCTCACCCCGGCCCTCTCCCCCCGGGAGAAGGAGTCCGGGCGCGGGCGTTGCGTTCCCTCTCCCATCCACATCCGCTTGCGGATGCGGACGCTTCAGAGTGGCAAGCTCGCCAAGGCGAGCTTGCGCGGGAGAGGGGCAGGGTGAGGGGTAAGCACGGTAGACGGGATAATGCGCGGGGAACTCGCGGGCGAGACGGTCGGCGCCCACATTGCCGTTGTCCTCGGGCGTGACCTCCCGTCCCGCGTACGCCTCGACGGTGCGCGTCTTCACCCAGGCCTCGCGCAGCCGAGGCAGTCCCTCGTTCACGTCGATCTTCGCCGCCTCATCCGAATAAGGGCCGCTCGTGTCGTAGACCCGGAACGGTGGCTCGCCGCTACTCTCATGCAGAGCGATCTCGCGGAAGGGAACACGAATGTCAGCCCGCCCCTCAGCCTCGACATAAGCCTTGCGCGATCCAGGCAGTGAACCCGTCGTAACCTGTACCGGCGTGACATTCTTCGGGTCGATTGGCGCGTTCATCCCCTTGTCCCTTCTTGCACATGCAGTTTCTCATGGCGAATCCCGCTCAAAGATGAGTGGGAAACCTTTGCCGGGAGATTGAGCGGTTGCATTCGCGACCATCCCTCCGCCGGTCCTAACCGGATCAGGTTCAATGGGTTGTCGCGCGGCGCTTGTAAAGTGGCCCGAACGTTTGCTCCGGCGTTAGCGCGATCTCAGCCGCATGCCTGCGGCCCCCCTTGGTATACAACATGATCGCGCGAAAGGTCCGCGAATGCAATGAAAGGATTTTGCAACACTCGCGAGCCAATAGCACGCCCACGCCGCCCGTGACCACCAGCGAGCGTTGAAAATCGCGGAGCAGGCCACAGAAGCGCCTAGAATTGTCCCAAACGCTCGCTCTTAGCGAACAGCGCGTCACGGGGCTGGCGGCTGGAAGCGTGATTAGGATCACAAGAGCGGGACAAAAAATGATACGTATCGCCATACCTTGCGCAGTGGCCTTAGCGCTTGCCGGCTGCGCCTCGAATGCTGACCAGCCTTCGTTGCAGGCGGCCGCCGTCGATACCTCGAAGATGCCACAATCGGGAATCTTCGCCGTCAAGGATGTCGTGGTGACAGACCAGGGCCAGGATACGCTCCGGCTTGCCGCGGCGGCGACGAGCAAGTTCACCTTCGCCGACCTGTCGAACGTCGTGTGGTGCCGCGCGCGCGAGGAAGCCGTGGCGCGCAAATACGATGGCTGGTACCAGGACGGCATTCAGCAAGTCTCAAACGGCCAAGGCCAGCCGGAGATCGCCATTGCGACGGCGCATTACTTCAAAGGAAAGCCGCCGGAGGGCAAGAAGACGTTGAAGCATGAGAAGAGCCCGTGCAACGAGGTTCCGGCCGCGGCGAAGGTCAAAGCTTAAGTAACGGCTGGCCGCAAGTAGGCGCACGTCAAATATCGTGCGCCTTGTCGGAAAACCGCTTCACGCTTTTCCGGAGGCGCTTAGGCGGATAAACCGGCTCACGTTGCTTTTGCGAGCTTTGTGAGGTTGTGGGCCATGCAGATTATGGCCCATTCGGCGCGTGCTTTCTCGATGCCGCGCAGCAGAAACTGGGGCAACACCGGCCGCCTTTGTCCTAAACCAGGGGCCGATATGCGTGAAAATGAGAGACCGGCCCAGCGCCTGCTCCGACGGCGAGTTCGTTCGCGTGCTCAAGCGCCTGATGGAGATAAGCCTTCGCTTCAGCGATCGCCTCCTCAAGCGGCAGGCCCCTCACAAGGAAAGCGGCGATCGCCGAAGCCAGCGTGCAGCCGGTGCCATGCGTGTTCGGCGTGTCGAGCCTTGGCGCGGTATAGGCGCGGAACTTCGAGCCATCGAAAAAGAAATCGTTGGCGTACGGCCCGCCGCCGTGGCCGCCCTTAACCAGCACGGCTGAGGGGCCAAGAGCGAGGAGTTGTTGCGCCTGGCGCCTGATCTCGTCGTCGCTTCGAGCAAGGGGCAGATCGAGAAGCGCCGCCGCCTCATGCAGGTTCGGCGTGATCAAAGAAGCGAGCGGAATCAGGCGCTCGATCAGAGCTTTTTCGGCGCCCCTCTCAAGCAGGCGGCTTCCGGTCGTCGACACCATGACGGGGTCGACGACAATTGGTATGTGCCGCGCCCAGCGATCAAGGCCGCTGGCGGTCGCGGCAATGCCGCCCTCGCCACCCAGCATGCCGGTTTTGACCGCGGCGACGGAAAGGTCTGAAAACACGGCGTCCAGTTGGGCCGTTACGATCTCCGGCGGAACGAGATGGACGGCGGTCACGCCCAAGGTGTTCTGCGCCGTGACGGCTGTGACGGCGGTCGCGCCATAGACGCCGAGCGCCGAGAACGTCTTGAGGTCCGCCTGAAGACCGGCGCCAGCCGATGAGTTCGACCCTGCGATGGTGAGAGCGGCCCGCGTCCGGCTCATGGCCGTACCCCTGGGGCGGTGATTGGCAAATCCCTGCTCCGCCATTCGATGTAGAGTTCGAGCGCGACGTAGTCGGGCGCATTGTCCGGCTGCTCTTCGGCGCGCGCAAGCCTGTTGCACATGCGGAACCTCTCGTGCAGTGAAACGAGGCGTCTTTCGTCTGCTTTGTAAGCGGGATAGGCGAGCGGGTGCCCCTGGCTGAGAATATCCGCGCCGAATTTCTTGCCGAACTTCTCATTGTGGCATTGCGCGCATGAGAGCTGGAAACGTCCGAGCTTCTCCCGATAAAGCATGCTTCCCCGCTCGAAAACTTCGGCGCCCGGTCCGGTAATGCCGGCCGTGGATGGAGAACCTCGCGAGAGCCACCGAAGATACGCTGTCATGGCCAGCATTTGGGGATCGTCGCCATCGAGGAAAGCCACGCCAAGATGGTTTTTGCGGCAAAGATTGATGCGCGTCTGAAGCGTTATCACCTGCTGGATATCGGGCGCATATTTCGGGTAGCTGGCCGCGGCGAGCTTCAGCTCGTTCTCGCCGCCTTTGCCGTGGCAGTCCCGGCAGGATTCGCCGCCGGCCTTCTCGGGCCTTTTCCATGCGGCTTCGCCTGCATCGACAAACGGGAAGGCCGGGTTATCGAAATCGTCCGCCTGCTGGGCGCGGATTGCCGAAGGAAGAAATTCTTCCCCCTGGATGAGGGATTTGAGCGGGTTTGCAGCCTCCGCCGGCGGCGACGAACGCACCGGGTCTCCTCGTGCGCCGCAAAAGGCTCCGGTGAGAACGAATGCAATAACGGCAAATGAAATGGCGCCGGGAAATGGCCTCACCGGAAAGCCTCGCAATTTCTTGGCTTCAATTACTTCAACGTCTTGAGGTAGGCGACTAAATCCTCAACCTCGGCCGCCGTCAAGATCGGCGCTTCTCCCCCGGCTGCGGCGTTATAGTAGGAAGGCATCATCGTATCGGGAAAGTAGGCCTGCGGCTCGACCAGAACCTGCCGGAGCTGCGCCTCGGACAAGCGGCTGGCGATACCATCCAGGGGGCGCCAATGCCGCCCTGGTCGGCGTCCGGCCCGATGGTGCTGAGCTTGTGGCAGCTCAGGCAGCCGCTTTTCTGCTTGCTGACCAGGAGTTGCCGTCCACGCTCGGGGTCTCCGATCGTCCCCGTCAAAGGGAAGGGGATGCTCTGGGGCGGAAATGACACAGGGCGATTACCGGCGAGGGAGGCATCCAAAAGGTAAAACCCCGCGGTCTTTCTTTTGCATTCGGCGCTCAATGCCCGGTCTGCGCTGCAGGCGCAGACGGCGATAGCCAGACAAGCGGCCATCGAAAACGAGGCGCTTCGGTGCAGTGCCATAAAGGAACCTCTTGTGCGACGAAGCCGCCAGCGCAATCAGTGGCTGTGGCGCTATCCCCTATGAAAAATCAAACAATAAAGTAGCTCGCCTCCGCGTCAATATAAATCGATACAACTTGCAACCCGATCGAAGGGTTGGCGTTCTTAAAGATAATGACGTCTTCAGAGGGTGTTACGAGCTCTGCGCCGGAGGCCGGAGAGCGGCCAGGCTTTTGCGAAGCTCTCCAAAATGAGGGATGACGGCGTCCGCTCCGAGGGCTTCCGGAGCAACCCGGCTATATCCGAACGTTACAACCACGGCTGGCATTCTTGCGGCGCGGGCGCAAGCCACATCCGCCTCGCTGTCGCCTATCATGACGGCGCCGTCAGCCGGCGCGCCCAGCGCTGCGGCGACTTCGAGCAAGGGGGCCGGATCGGGTTTGCGAGGCCGGCCGGCGCGCTCGCCGACGACCGAAGAAAAATATTTCGCAAGATCGAGTTGATCGAGAATCGCGAGCGTCAGTTCATGCTGCTTGTTCGTGCAAAGACCCAGCGCGCGGCCCTCGCTTCGAAACTGCTCCAGAACCTCGCGCGCGCCGGGATAAACCGTCGTCCACGTCGTGAGATTCTCGCGATAGAAGCCGATGAAGTCGCTCACGACGTGCATGAGGCCATCGGTGGATACGCCACGGGCGCGAAGGGCGCGCTCGACAAGTTTGGGAACCCCGCCGCCGATCATTTCCTTGACCTGTTCCAGCGGAAAGGATTCGAGCCCCTGCCTTTCGGTGGCGCAGTTGAGCGCGTGGGCGATGTCGGGAGCGCTGTCGATCAGCGTGCCGTCAAGATCGAAAACAACCGCTTTCGGCCAATCTGACGGCTCGCTTTTCATCCAGCGCCCTTTCTAAGTTAAGCCTTGGCGGCGATTTTCGGATCGAGCTCACCCTTGGCGTAGCGTTTCGCCATGTCAGCCGTCTGGATCACCTTGATTTTCGAACCCCATCCGGCCGTGCCGAACTGCTCGTAGCGTTCCTTCACGATCTTCTGCATCGCAGTGATCGCGGGCTTCAAGTATTTGCGGGGATCGAACTCACCCTTGCTCGTCGAGAGCACCTTGCGGATGGCCGCAGTCGCCGCGAGGCGGAGGTCCGTGTCGATGTTGATTTTGCGGACGCCGTGGCGAATGCCGCGCTGGATTTCCTCGACCGGGACGCCATAGGTCTCTGGGATCTCGCCGCCATACTGGTTTATGATTTCGATGAGGTCCCCAGGCACTGATGACGAGCCGTGCATCACGAGATGGGTGGTGGGAAGCCGCTTGTGGATCGCTTCGATGACGTTCATGGCAAGCACGTCGCCGGTAGGCTTGCGGGTGAACTTGTAGGCGCCATGCGATGTTCCGATCGCGACGGCGAGCGCGTCGACCTTCGTCGCCGCCACAAATTCCGCCGCCTGATCCGGATCGGTCAGCAGCTTGTCCCTTGAAAGCGTGCCCTCGAAGCCGTGGCCGTCTTCCTTGTCGCCCTTGCCCGTTTCAAGGCTTCCGAGGCAGCCGAGTTCGCCTTCGACCGACGCGCCAACCCAGTGAGCCAGCTCGGACACGTGAGCGGTGATGCGGACGTTATAGTCGTAATCGGACGGGGTCTTGCCATCCGCCTTCAGCGAGCCGTCCATCATGACGCTGTCATAGCCGAGACGGATCGCGCTGGCGCAGGTCGGTTCGCTGTTGCCGTGGTCCTGGTGCAGACAGATCGGTATGGTGGGGTACTGGGATTCCAGCCCTTCGACGAGCTTGGCGAGGAGGAGGTCGCCCGCATAGGAGCGAGCGCCTCGGCTCGCCTGGATAATCACCGGGCTGTCGGTTTCCTTCGCCCCTTCGAGAATGGAGACGCCCTGCTCCATATTATTGATGTTGAATGCGGGCACGCCGTAGCCGTGTTCGGCGGCGTGATCCAGAAGTTGTCTCAGTGTGATACGGGCCATCCATGGTCTCCCAAATGAAGAGGTTTGATTACGAAGATCTTATTTGCGAACGAGCACCGCGACACCGGGAAGCGTGCGGCCCTCGAGCCATTCCAGGAACGCGCCGCCTGCGGTCGAGACGTAGGAGAACTTGTCCGTCACGCCAGCGGCGTTCAGCGCCGCGACCGTATCGCCGCCGCCGGCGACCGTGATCAGAGCGCCGGCTTGGGTCAGGTTTGCGGCCTCCCGCGCCAGTTCGAACGTGGCCTCGCCAAAAGGAGGGATCTCGAACGCGCCGACCGGCCCGTTCCAAAGAAGCGTCTTGCAGTTCGCGATGGTCTGGGCGAATTCGCGAACCGAGTCCGGACCGGCATCGAGGATCATTTTGTCCGCGGGAACTTCGCTGACGGGGACGACAGCCGTTTCCTCATTCGCTTTCAGGGCGCCTGCGATGACGGCGTCGACGGGCAGGACGATTTTGCAGCCTGCCTCGGCCGCCTTGGCGTAGATGTTTTCAACGGTGGCGATCGCGCCCGGCTCGTGAAGGCTCTTGCCGACCGTATAGCCCTTGGCGAACAGGAAGGTATTGGCCATGCCGCCGCCGATGATCAGGTAGTCCACCTTGCTCGCGAGATGGGCCAGCACGTCGATCTTCGTGGAAACCTTGGAGCCGCCGACGATCGCCGCGACAGGCCGCTTCGGCGCATCGAGCGCGAGCTTCAGCGCGCCGATCTCCGCCAGCATGGACGGCCCGGCGTAAGCGGGCAGCAGGCGCGCAAGCGCTTCCGTGGATGCATGGGCGCGATGCGAAACCGAAAAGGCGTCGTTCACATACAAGTCGCCGTTTTTTGCGAGTTCGGCGGCGAACCCAGCGTCGTTTTCCTCCTCGCTTTTGTGAAAGCGAAGGTTTTCCAGCATGGCGATCTGACCGGGATGCAGCTTGTCGACGGCCGCCTGGGCAGCGGGACCCACGCAGTCTTCACCGAAAAAGACCTGGATGCCGAGCAGAGACCCAAGCTTGTCCGCAACCGGCTTCAAGGAATACTTCGCAACCGGCTTCCCATCGGGGCGTCCCAGATGAGAGAGGATGACGACCTTGGCGCGGCGCGTCAGAAGGTCTTGAAACGTTGGCAGCAGCCTTTCGATGCGCGTTGCATCGGTGATTTCGGAGCCGGACATCGGAACGTTGAGATCGGCGCGTATCAGAACGCGCTTCCCGGCCACATCCGCCGTTGCAATGCTTTGAAAAGAATCAAGCAAGTCAGCTGCCATTTTTTTCTCCCTGACGGCCTCTTGATCGCCGGACCATAGTTCGGATGGCGGCTAGGCGCAAAAGCGCCTCCGCCGTCATGAATACGCTCGGCTGAATGCTCCCCTAAGACAATTTGCGGGAGTTGCGTTGCGGTTTGTTGACGCTTGCACGGAACGTGACATTTCCGCAAGCGATAGACAAGTCAGACATATTTAACTTTGCGTTCACTCAGCTTGAGTCTATCTTTTGACGAGGTCACTCTCCAAAGCCAGCTCCCGTTTTTCAGACGCCAGATTGGTCTGGGCAAAATCCATTCCGGCGCGGGGACAGGATGATGCATGAGGACCGGTTTGCTAGCGGCACGAGAGAATATCACGCTTCATGAGTAAGCTCATAGAACTATCGGACCTGCCGCGCGCAGCGCAGGGCCCCGTCCTTTTCTGGCGGCAATCGCTTAGAAATCCTCTTCAGGTTTGCAGTCTCTTTCCGTCCAGCCCGTTTGTTGGACGCGCAATGACCGCGGTTCTGGGCCATCGGATCAACTCCCACGTCATCGAGTTGGGGGCGGGAACGGGCGCCGTCACAAGCCAGCTCCTGCGAAATGGCGTGGAGCCTGGGAAGCTGACCCTGGTCGAAATCGACGCTCAGCTGGGCGGGCATTTGCGGCGCCGTTTTCCCGATGTGGACGTGGTCATTGGTTCGGCCCAGGACCTCGCAAAGCTCTGGAAGGAGCGGAATGGCGAAAGCATTGGCGCCATCGTTTCCACGCTCCCCATGCGGCTTTTCTCAAAAAAGCTTATTTACCTCGTCATGAAGAACAGCCTCCAGGTGCTCGATGACGGCGGCATGTTCGTTCAATTCACGTACCGGCAGACGAGCCCGGTGCCTGAGCGCATAGTCAGGGCGCTGAAATTGAAGGCATGGCGCTATACGCGCGTCTGGCTGAATCTGCCGCCCGCGGCGATCTGGGTCTACGAGCGAGTGACGCCTCGGCGTGAAATCTGACGCCGCGGCTTTTGGATATTTTCGCGCCATTTTGCATCGCCAACCCGGCATCCAACGGAGGGACAACGCATTGCACGGGCTAACGTCGCCGTTGATTCGGTTTGGGTAAGGTTTCCGATCCCAGCGATCAGCTTTTTGACCGACCGCCGGTGAGAAAGAACGTGTCGCCCAGGACACAGTTGTGACATAAAATTAGGCACTCTTGGGCCAGCGATCGGTCAACCCCAAGGCCGTGGGCGGCATTGCGCTCACCGCCATCCCGCCCCAAACCGTTGCTATAAAACAGTTATTTTGCTGAGCGCCGATTGCGTGGCCCATCGGTTCCTTCTGCACGCGCCTTGCGCTTGCAGGCCCGTTCGACCTCTACCCCGTTGTCATACCTACCATTACGGTAGTTAAGTGACGATGCGAGTACAGCAAGCGCGCCGGGACGCGCGGAAACTCGCGGTTGGGGGAACAATTATGGCCATAAAAATGCACATCCGGCTGGCGTGCGTGAGCGCCGCCGCGCTTTTGTCTGGGCTTGCCGTTTCAACTGAAGCGAATGCAGGGGCGTACGGTGTCCAGGAGCAATCGACGCAATTCGAGGGCACATCGTATGCCGGCGCGGCCGCGGGCGGCGATCTCAGCTCGATGTTCTGGAACCCGGCGGCGACGGCGGCTCTTACCGGAATGAACTTCTCGTCGAGCGCTACTTTATTGCTGCCTTCCACGAGTATCACGGCGGCGTCCGATAGCGTCCTTGTCAATACTTACGGCCTGAGCGCCAATGGCGGTTCCTTCGGCATCGATGCATTTGTGCCTGCGATGTATGCCAATTACCAGCTTAACGACCGCTGGTATCTCGGGCTGGCGTTGAACTCGCCGTTCGGCTTCACAACGAAGCCATCCAGTAACTGGGCCGGCGCGCCTATCGAGATCACCTCCAAAATCTTTACGTTCGATATCAATCCGACGCTCGCCTACAAGCTGACGCCGACAGTCACCATCGGCGCAGGCCTGCAGGTCGAATACTTCAAGCTTTCGGAAATCAGTGGGCCTCTCGCTGCTGGGCCTCTAAATCCCCTGCCGCTTTCCGGTCGAACGGCTTCGGTTGATGATTGGGGCGTTGGCGCCACCGCGGGCATCATCTGGCAGCCATCGGCTTTGACATCCATCGGCTTGGGGTACCGGTCCGAAGTTCAGGTGGATCCCTCGGGAACCTGCAGAGGTATCGGCCTCACCAACGTCCAAGCGGCGTTGGCAGGCGGCAGCCCGTCTGGGTGTTTTGGCGGCGTGTCCATCCACAGCAGCACGACGCTTCCGCAATCACTAACTCTCAGCGGCCGTCAGCAAATTACTCCGCAATTTGCCGTGCTTGGCACCATCGAATGGACGAATTGGAGCGTTGTCAAGAAGTCGTTCGCCTATAATGATGCAGGGGTCGCCGTCGACTCGCTTCCCGTCACTTTCGACGACGGCTGGTTCTTCGCGCTCGGTGGTGAATATGCCTACAGCCCGTGGCTGACGCTCAGGGCCGGTCTTTCCTACGAATTGTCTCCTGTCACGGACGCAAACCGCACGCAGTTCCTTCCCGATGCCGACCGTTGGACGCCAAGCATTGGCGCGAGCTACAAATGGTCGGACAGGCTTACGATCGATTTCGCCTATTCGCATATATTTTTCGCGAATGGCAATTTGAAAGAGACTGCGACGCTCCCCGCTCCAATCGGCACGATTACCCTGCTGGACGCCACCGCGAACGTCGACGTCGATATGGTTTCGCTCGGCTTGAAGTACAGGTTCGATGCCCCGGTCGCAATCGAACCCTACAAATAGCGGAAAAAAAGCGTGATCGAAGTCCGGGTCAGCGTATGCTGGCCCCAACGGTTGAGAAGCCCCGTCATTTTGGCGGGGTTTTTGTTTGGCTGGCAATGCCGGCGGAAGCGGTCCGACCTTGCCGCGGCGATGGCGCTCACGCCTCCAAGGGGGCGGGTTTCGCGGGACATTTCTTATTCTGGTTGCACCACCCCGCTCGATTAATTCCGCATTTTAACAAAAGTCTTTATTCTCATTGGAGGCGATATCGATATATAAGGACGTATCCGTGTTTGTTGTGTTGCTTTGGCGATTTTTATGTCGATAGCTTCGAAGAAAGTCCCTTATTTGAATTGATCGCCCTGGAAACGGGCGCAAACGTCCCGCCTCCGCAGCCCCCCGGCCAACGCCGCATTATTGGGGCCATCGCGATCGCCTGCGGAAGCGCTTTCGCGAAGGCGGGGCCGAAGCGCTCCCCGATTATGAACTTCTGGAACTCATTCTTTTTCGCGCCATCCCGCGAAGGGACGTGAAGCCGCTGGCGAAGGAGATCCTCGCGCGGTTCGGTTCTTTCGCGGAGGCCATGACCGCGCCGCCAGAGCGGTTGATGGAAATCGAAGGCGTCACCGACGTGGTCGTGACCGAGATGAAAATTGTGCAGGCGGCCGCGCTCAGAACCTCCCAGAGCGAGGTCAGGAAACGGCCGGTGCTTGCGGCCATGTCAACCGTGCTCTCCTATCTCCGCTCCGCGATGGCTTTTGAGGACCGCGAGCAATTCCGCATTCTGTTTCTCGATCGCCGGAACAAGCTGATTGCCGACGAGGTGCAGACGCGCGGCACGATCGACCATACGCCCGTTTACACGCGGGAAGTGATGAAGCGGGCGCTCGAGCTTTCCGCGTCTGCGATCATCCTTGCCCATAACCATCCGTCCGGCGACCCAACGCCGTCCAAGGCTGACATCGACATGACGAAGCAGATCGTGGAGGTTGCGGCGAAGCTCGGCGTCGTCGTCCACGATCATATCATATTCGGGCGGGACGGGCATCTCAGCATGAAATCCGCCGGGATCTTCTAGGGGAAGTGAAACGCTTTACTCATCGGCACCGTCCCCGGAACCTTCGGCATCCTCGTCGAGCACGCAGAAAGAGTCGCCGCGTTCCCTCATGGCGCGCGCCCGAAGCCTGTTGGCCAGAGCCACCGTGCGCGGCCCCGGCCGGCCCGCGTCGCGCCGTTTCGGGTTGGGCAAGGCGGCAGCAAGTTGGGCCGCTTCCTGAGGCGTGAGGTCCGCAGGCCGTCGTGCCGAAATGATGCCGCGCCGCCGCTTCCGCGCCGAAAATGCCAGGCGCCCATTCGACGATATTGAGGTATATCTCCAACAGCCTTTGCTTGCCGAGCGTGAAATCCATGAAATAGGCGAGCGGGATTTCGAACGGCTTCCGCAGGACCGCCGGGCTTATTCCAGAGGAAGAGGTTCTTTGCCGCCTGCATCGAAATTGTGCTTCCGCCGCCTTTCGGCCTTCCCTCCGCCACCGCATCCGCAGCCTTGTTGAGCGCCGTCCAATCGACGCCATGATGCTTGCAGAAGCGCGAATCCTCGGCGGCGATCACCTGCGCAATCAGGTTGGGCGAAATCCGATCGAGATCGCGCCACTCGTAGGTGACGCTTCGGCCAGCAAGCGTCTGACGGAGCATCAGCGCGGAGAAAGGCGGATCGGCGAAGATATAGACGCATGTCAGGAGATAGGGGGCGAAGAGGAACACCGCAAAAGCAAAAATGACCAGGCGAAAGATAAGCCTGGCGGCGGACCCCTTCTTCTTTTGCTCGCCGATCGGCTTCAGGGCGGCCGGAACCACTTCCGTCATGACGCAGACTCGTAAATCGCTCTTGAGGATAACACGCACTTGGTCCATGGTGCGCGCGCACACCGCTGGCCCTTAAAATACTTGCTTTGCCATGAACTTTACAGAACGCCTCGAAGCCCACGCAAGCCGTGTTGAACGCCACCTAGACGAATGGTTGACTAAAGAGCGCCTCGGCCCGGTTCCCGGCCGGCTGCTCGAAGCGATGCGCTACGGCTCTCTTGGCGGGGGCAAGCGCTTCCGGCCCTTCCTTGTGATCGAGAGCGCGGCGCTTTTTGGCGTCAGCGAGGGCAGGCGCTTAATGCGGCCTGCGCGCTGGAATGCGTGCATTGCTACTCGCTGATCCATGACGATCTGCCGGCGATGGACGACGACGATTTGCGCCGCGGGCGCCCGACCGTCCACAAGGCCTTCGACGAGGCGACGGCGATCCTCGCGGGCGACACTCTTCTGACGCTCGCCTTTGAGATCATGGCCGATCCCGGCACCCATCCGAATCCGGCGGTGCGAGCCGCGCTTGGGCTTCAGCTTGCGCGGGCGAGCGGCGGCGCGGGCATGGCCGGCGGCCAGGTGCTCGATCTGGAGGCGCCGGGCAAAACCTTGAATGAGGCTGAGATCCGCACGCTTCAGGCCATGAAAACGGGCGCGCTCATCACCTTCGGCTGCGTCGCCGGCGGGATTCTCGGGGAAACCTCGGAGAAGAACCTCGCTGCGTTGCGCGGTTTTGGGGATGCGCTCGGCGCGGCTTTCCAGCTTGCCGACGATCTGCTCGACGCCGAAGGCGATGCGGCCGTTGTCGGCAAAGCCACCGGCAAGGATCGGGAGGCGGGAAAAGGCACGCTCGTTTCGCTGCTTGGGATCGAGAAGGCGCACGCCAAGCTCCAGCAGATCAAGGGCGAAGCGCTGGCGGCGCTGGCGCCGTTCCGTCCGCATGAAGGCATGCTGGCGGGAGCCGCGGAATTCGTCGTGGCCCGCAAATTCTGATACGCAACGGGCCTCCGACTTGCGGCTCGCCGTCAGAGGTTGCGCTCGCGGGCGGCAGCGGCGATCTCGTTTATTCTCCAGCCCCGATCAGGATTCCTTGGGGCGGCGCTCGGGAGTGAGACATGAAAATTGGCGGCGTTCATTACAGGACCATCTGGCGGGATGGCGAGGGCGGGCCGGTGGGCATCATCGACCAGACGCGGCTTCCTCATGCCTTCGAGACATTGACGCTGACCACGCTGTCCGATGCCGCCCATGCCATCAAATCCATGCAGGTGCGCGGCGCCCCGCTGATCGGCGTTACGGCTGCTTACGGCGTCTGCCTTGCTCTCAAGGCCGATGCTTCCGACGAAGGGTTGAAGAGCGCATGCGCAACGCTCGCCGCAACGCGGCCTACCGCCGTCAATCTCAACTGGGCGCTCCGCGAAATGGAAAAGGCGTTGGGCGAGGTTCCTCCTTCGGAGCGGGTTTCCGCCGCCTATGCGAAAGCGGCTCAAATGGCCGACGAGGATACCGAAACGTGCCGCCTGATCGGACATCACGGACAAAAGATCATCGCGGACATCGCTGCGAGGAAAGACGGCCGCGTGAACGTGCTCACGCATTGCAACGCGGGCTGGCTCGCCTGCGTGGATTGGGGAACGGCGCTGTCGCCGATCTATCATGCGCACGATGCGGGAATTCCGATCCATGTCTGGGTCGACGAGACGCGGCCTCGCAACCAGGGCGCCGCGCTGACTGCGTTCGAGCTTGGCGCGCACGGCGTCCCGCATACCGTCATTGCCGATAACGCGGGCGGGCATCTCATGCAGCACGGTCAGGTCGATGTGTGCATTGTCGGATGCGACAGGCTGACCGCAACGGGCGACGCCGCAAACAAGATCGGAACCTATCTCAAGGGGCTCGCTGCGAAAGATAATGGCGTGCCGTTCTATGTCGCGCTTCCGCAATCGACAATCGATTGGACCTTGAGCGACGGCGTTCGTGAAATTCCAATCGAGGAGCGCGACGAAAGGGAGGTCACACATATGACCGGAAGCACCGGAAGCGGAGAGATTCTCACGGTGCAGGTAACCGCGCCCGGAAGCAAGGCCGCAAATCCGGCTTTCGATGTGACACCGGCGCGCCTCGTCACGGGGCTCATGACGGAGCGCGGCGTAACCGCTGCTTCCCGCGAAGGCTTGGCGCGGCTTTACCCGGATCACGCCCGATCCACCGCCGCCGCCTAGAGCATGCGGAATTTATTCGGAATCCGTTATTGTCATGGCCGCCCTACGAGGCGGTCATCCAGGATGACAAATTGCACCCCTTGGATTTTCGAAACTGAATGGCCGGGTCAAGCCCGGCCATGACATCAGTTCCAGCTCATCGCAACACGCTCTAGCGCCACGGGTTGGCCAGGGTTGTGAGGCCATCCAGAGTTAGAAACTCAACTCTATCGCAGGATATCCATGACCGAAGCAGCTCAAACCGGCCCGATCCTGGCCTTGGGCGGCCACGGCGAGCCTGTTTGAAGCGGCTGCTCAGTCGCCGGCGCCGGGGTTGGCCGAGAAATACTTCTCGAATTTGCCGGTTTCCTGCTCGTACTTGCTCGCATCCTCGGCGTGAGGCTTCTTCACCGTGATGTTCGGCCATTGCCCGGCATATTCGCGGTTGATCTCCAGCCATTTCTCAAGACCCGGCTCGGTATCGGGCTTGATTGCGTCCGCCGGGCATTCCGGCTCGCAAACGCCGCAATCGATGCACTCGTCCGGGTGAATGACGAGCATGTTTTCGCCCTCGTAGAAGCAGTCCACGGGGCAGACTTCAACACAATCGGTGAATTTGCACTTGATGCAAGCATCCAGCACGACATAGGTCATGGGGGTCTCTCCGAAGCCGAAGCGCCGGCTGTTATTTTTAGCCGCCTCAGTAACGCAATCAGAAGGGGTTCACAAGGGGTAGGGCGCTTGATCTGCATGGCACAACGCCACGGGGAAAGCACCCTCCCGATGCTATTAACGTGAATAGAACTCGACCACGAGGTTTGGCTCCATCACCACAGGGTACGGGACATCCGACAACTGCGGTATGCGCGCGAGGCGGGCGGTCATTTTGCTGTGATCGGCCTCGATGTAATCCGGGACATCGCGCTCGGCGCTCTGGACCGCTTCGAGAACAAACGTAAGCCCTCTCGATTTTTCGCGGATTTCGACCACGTCGCCCGAGCGGCATCTGTAGCTCGGAATGTTGACCCGGCGGCCGTTCACCGCGATGTGGCCGTGGCTGACGAATTGCCGCGCCGCGAACGGGGTCGACACGAACTTGGCGCGATAAACGATGGCGTCGAGGCGGCGCTCCAGAAGAGCGATGAGGTTTTCGGACGTATCGCCCCTGAGCCGCGTGGCCTCCGCATAGATGAGCCGGAACTGTCGCTCTGTAATATTTGCGTAATAGCCCTTCAGCTTCTGCTTCGCCTTAAGCTGGGTTCCGAAGTCCGATGTCTTCCCGCGCCGGCGTTGGCCGTGCTGGCCCGGTCCGTATTCGCGTTTGTTGAGCGGGCTTTTCGGGCGCCCCAGAGATTTTCTCCAAGGCGGCGATCGATTTTATGTTTGGCGCTGGCGCGCTTTGTCATGTCTGTGCTCCGACAAGAGAGAGAAGGTGGAGCAGGCCCTCCTGAGCGGGGGTTCCCCGCTGACAGACGGCGTCGTGCCGTCACGGGCATGCAAAAAGGCGGCTGAAGCCGCCCGCCAAAGGAATAGCGGTTCGCCTTCCATGAAGCAAGAGCAATTCCGCCGATTGCCAGTTTTCAAAGATCGACGGGCGTTAGGCGAGCCGCGAGCCCTAAATCACCTTCGAAGCCGCAGCCAAATTAGATCCTCAAATGCCTATCAAGGAAACTTTATCCGCCCGCTGCGTTGACATATGTCAAATTAACGGCAGAGTCTAGGGAATGAGCGACCGCAATTTCGACGTCATCTTTGCAGGCGGAGGCCTCGCGGCCACGCTGGCAGCCTATCGTCTCCGTCAGCAGAGGCCCAATCTTCGGCTTTTAGTGCTCGAAGCAGGGGAAAAGCTGGGAGGGAACCACACCTGGTCTTTTCACGACAAGGATATTAGCAGGGACGCATGGCGCTGGATCGCGCCATTCGTCGCACACTCCTGGGACGAACAGCAGGTGCGCTTCCCAAAGCACTCTCGCATGCTGAAGTCCGGATACAACTCGATCTTTTCTGAAACGCTGCATGACGCCGCCTATCCGGCGCTCGAAGATTGCGTGCGGTTTTCCACGCGCGTCATAAGCGTGGGGCCACATCACGTCGAGCTTTCCGGAGGAGAGATCATGCGGGCTCCGTGCGTGATCGATGCAAGGGGGCTCGGGCGGGTGGACGGTCTGACCATCGGTTTCCAGAAGTTCCTTGGGCTTGTGGTGCGCTTCGAGCGGCCGCATGATCAGCCCTACCCCATCATCATGGACGCGACAGTTCGCCAGCGGGACGGCTATCGCTTCGTCTACACGCTGCCTTTCACGCCTGACACCATGCTCATTGAAGACACCTATTACAGCGACACGGCGAGCATCGACGCCACAACGCTTCGCGAGCATTGCCTGCAGTACGCCGAGGAGCGGGGCTGGGAAGTCGCCGAAATCGTTCGCGAGGAGCGCGGGGTTCTGCCGATTGTGCTCGGCGGGGACTTGGATGCCATCCTTGAGAAAACCGCGGCCGGGGTTCCCGCGCTCGGCCTTCGGGGCGGTTTCTTCCACCACACGACGAGCTACTCCTTCCCCTTCGCGGTAAAGTGCGCGGACGCCATCGCCACCATCGATCAACTCAAGAGCGAGACGCTCGTCCATCTGACCCAGAAATGGGCGCGGCAGCATTGGAAGACCCAGGGCTTCTTCCGCCTGCTCAACAGGATGCTGTTCTGGGCAGCCAGGACACCCACTGAGCGCTACCGTGTGCTTGAGCGCTTCTACATGCTGGGCGACCCGCTCATAGAGCGCTTTTACAGCTCAGGCCTGACACTTGCGGACCAGGCCCGTATTCTAGTGGGCTGGCCCCCTGTTCCGATCGGCAGAGCGCTGCGGGTTATGGGAGAATCCACCGTCAATCCCATACCCCAGCCGGTTTCCTCGCCGAGCTAAGCAGAGTTCGCAAAAGTGGTCTTTCCAGTTTTGCGAAAAAACTCTGCGAAAACAAAAGAAGCTAAGCAGGCATTCGTTGGTTTACCAAGGTATTGTCAGCTTGGCGCAGCCAGCCGGAGTTGGCGCTCCCATTGCCGCAAGCGCTAAAGCGAACTTCCGGCCGCCTTATCCGCGGGAAGTCCTGTGGCCGTCCGCGGCGCGTGTCGGGACTTCCCGTGGGCTGCATGGCCCCCAACAGGATGCTGTTCTGGGCCGCGAGTACGCCCAACGCAACGCTACCGTGTCCCTGAACGCTTCTACATGCTGGGCGACCTTCTCCTGGAGCGCTTTTATAGCTCAGGCCTGACACTTGCGGACCAGGCCCCTATTCTAGTAGGCTGCCCCTGTTCCGATCAGCAGAGCGCTGCGGGTAATGGGAGAGCCCACCTTCAATCCCATACCCCAGCCGTTTTCCTCGCCGAGCTAGTTGTATGGACCCGATCATCTCTTTAAGCCACGAACTCATTGAAAAAGGCTCCAAAAGCTTCGCCATGGCGGCGAAGCTTTTGCCGCGCGACGTGCGGTATGACGCGATGATGCTTTACGCGTGGTGCCGGCATTGCGACGATGTCATCGACGATCAAATCCTCGGGTTTGCGAAGCCTGAGGCCAGCGCCGAGACCCCGGCGGAGCGGCTGGCGCAGCTCCGTGACAAAACGAAGCGGGCGCTGGAAGGCGACGCCGAGGAGCCCGTGTTCATCGCGCTGGGACGCGTCGCCCGCAAGCACGGCATTCCAGAACGCCATCCCATGGAGCTTTTGAAGGGCTTCGAGATGGATGTCGAGGGCCGCGTTTATGAAACGATCGATGACACGCTGGATTATTGCTACCACGTGGCCGGCGTCGTTGGCGTGATGATGGCGATGATCATGGGCGTTCGCGAGAGGCCGACCCTGAACCGGGCTTCCGATCTCGGCATTGCTTTCCAGCTCACCAACATCTCGCGCGATGTCATCGAGGATGCCAAGGGCGGCCGTTGTTATCTGCCGCGCGAATGGTTGATCGAGGCCGGGCTCGGCGACAAGAATTTGGCCGATCCAGACCATCGCCTCGCCGTCTTCCAGGTTACGCGCAAGCTGTTGCAGGAGGCCGACGAATATTACCGGTCCGCGCTGTTCGGGATGCAGAGGCTTCCGCTTGGAGCCGCCGTCGGCATAGGCGCGGCGCGGCGCGTCTATCGCGATATCGGGCGGATCGTCGCCAGCCGGGGGGAGAGCGCCTGGGATGGCCGCGCGATCGTCGGCCGCAGCCGGAAAATGGCCGCCGCGTTTTCGGGGGCGGTGGCTGCGCTCCGCGCCCATACCACGCTTCGCGTCGGCTATGCGCCCGATCGCCACGGCCTTTGGACAGTGCCCGAGCTTGGAAAAGCCGTACCGCGGAACCGGCCTTTCGCATACCTGCTGGAGCCGGACGTCAGGGCGCGGTTGAAGGTGTAGGCTTGCGCCGCGCCTCATCGGCCTGGAATATTCGGCATTCGTCAGGCTGTCTTGATGCTTGGCGTCTTCACGAGCAGGTCAGCAACTTGCTCGTCAAGTCCTGCTGCGTGCGTGGCCAGAGAGCTGGTCCGCGCCTGCGCGTAGCCAACGGAATATACTGACTTGCCGGCAGGGACTAACCCGAGATTGCTCAGCGAGGATCGGCCGAAGCGACAGCGCGTGGTGCGATCTCTCTCGCGACGCGAAACCCGAGGGTCGGCGCGCTAACGTCCGCGAACTCGCGAGCCCTGGCGGCAGGCCGCAATCCAAACCCGGCCACGCTCTTGTCGCTGCCGCGAACGACGCGATACGAACAATCGCCGTTCCCCGCCGAGAGCCATGGCGAAGCATCGCCAGGCGCTTGATCGTAAGTGGGATGCCAGCAGTCTTCGACCCATTCAAGAAGGCTCCCGCTCTGGACACCCCAAGCGTTGGGCCCCGAACCGGCGTGATCGAGCCCGACACGAGGCACAGGACTGGCCGTGGTCTTGAGTGCATCGAGGGCATAACGATTGCGCACAACATCCAGCTCCGGTTTTTCCTTGCCGGCCCTGGCCGCGTACTCCCATTCGGCCTCCGTCAGAAGGCGATACCGCCAACCCGACGTCTGTGACAGCCATTCGACATAGGCTTTTGCATCGAACCAGGAGATCCGTGTCGCCGCCACGCGCGGCCCGATCGCCAGAAGCGAAGAGAGCGTCAGCCTGCAGACGCCTGCATCCACGCAGGCGCGCCAATTGCCGGCCGAGATGACATATTTCGAGATCGCAAGCGGCCTTGCGATGCGAATGCGATGCGCCGGCGCTTCTTCGAAGCGATAGCCGTCGCTTTCGGGCCGGGAACCCATAAGCGCCTCCCCTGCGGGAACCACCACCATTTCAGGGCAGTTCGCGCAATCGGCGAAGCTTTGCGTGCTCCCCTTTCCGGGCTCCAGCCTTATGGTTTTCACCTGCCCCGGCCGCCCGGCCGATATCTCTATCAGCCCTCCGGAAGAGCGATTTTGAGACGCGTTGCCCGCAAGCTTTCCGGCGGGCTCTTTCGGAGGAGGGGCTGTCTGAGGCTCCGCCGGCGGCTGCGCTGGAGACGCGTCTATCTGAGTTAGGTCCGGCTCCGGAGGCTTTGAGAGCGAAACGGCCCTGCTCATGCTCCCGGTATCGGAGGGTGAGGAGAGCCTTGCCGCGGTGTCGAGGGGGTTCCTGTCCTTCGGAACGAGTGGAACCTCTGGGCCTGTCCCGGCGCTCCCCGCCACGATCACGCCCTTCAGGGAATCCTGGGCCTTATCGCTGTTCCTTCGGAAAGAGCGATCGAGGTAGGCAAAAGCGCCGACCGCGACGAAAACGAGGATCAGTCCGGCGGCGAGGCCCGCGGCGAAAGCACGCGGACGCCTTCTTCTTCTGGCCTCGGAAAGCTCGCTGGCCAGCTTCAACTCCTCATCGTAGGCGGCCCGCCGCGCGGGGTCTTTTAGTGTTTCGTAGGCTTCGCTGAGCAGTCTGAAATCGCGCTCGGCTGCGCCGCCGGTGTCGCTCTGGCGTCTGTCCGGATGATGCTCCTTGGCGAGGGTCCGAAAGGCGCGGCGAATCTCGGCGTCCGAGGCGTCCCTTGGCACCTCAAGGATTGTATAGAAATCTTGCTCACCCAGCATGGCGAATGCCCAGCCGCCACAATTCAGGATCGGGCGAACTGTCGGCCAGCCAGCGCGCCTTTATGATAAAGATGGCCATATAAGGCAGGGATAGGGCTTATTTGCGGCGACAGTCAATCGTTCCGATGGATAACCCGTCAAAACCGCCTTCATGGTTTGATGCCTTACTTAGGCAGTTCAAGAATCTTCGGACACTCCTTCTTGATGAATTGGTTAATCTCTCGAACCATATCGCCCTGAAGGATGCCGAAATTCTCTTCAAGGGCCGCGGCCGTCCAAACCACGCCCCTGATCAGCGTCGCGCCATGAATATTAGCCATGTGCAACGATACCGCCGTCGTCGAGCCGTTCTTCAACTTCAGTTCCGGGGCCAGCGTAGCGCCGATCGGATAGCTCTCGGCTCCGATTTCGCAAGCAATCCACTGCTTGTCGAACCTGAAAGTACTCTCCGGCGCTGAAAAGGCGGCGACGATGTCCGAACGTTTTGCTTTGACCTTAACGCTGCACCTTGCCGAGCCTAACCCCCAAGACAGATTCTTCGAGTCTGCGCCCTTTTGAATCTCGTCCTTTTCCCATGTTTTCTTGAGATCGCAACTAAGGTCCGGACCGCTCGCCTTTTTAGAGACAATGATGGAGCAGATATCCTTTGCACATTGAGCGAGCTTCGCCTTGTCCTCCTCCGTGTCGCCAAGGGCGGCGCCGCAAAACGCAGCACTCAGCGCAAACGCCAGCACGGCCGCCCGGCCGAGGTGCGCCGCCCGTTCTTCATTTCTCATACGCCTTACATCCTCTTTGCGGGTTTACCCATTGCCGCAGGCGCCCGGTTGCGCGCTCTTGTAGCATGCAGGAAATGGGTTTCAACACTTGGCGTTCACCGAAACTTGTGTAAATGTTCGAGCAACAAAAAAAGGTGAAAGCCTCCACTGAAGGAGCTGGCAATGGACAAGGAGCAAGCCAACGTGAGCCAAGCCATGGACATGCCAGCCCATGAAAAAACTTATGAAGTGTTCACCGGTCTTGTGAAAATCAGCATCGCATTTTCCGCTATCGTCCTGATCGGCATGGCGGCCTTCCTCACCTAAGCTCCTTACAACTAAAGGCTCAATGATCACAATCTCCGTAACGAAGGAGGGAGAGGGCGAGACGCGGGTCGCACTTTCCCCGGAAACCACAAAGAAATATAAGGGTCTCGGCGCGCGCATCCTGTTTCAGGCAGGCGCGGGCGAGCGTTCCTTCATGCCGGACCGGCTTTTCAGCGAGGCGGGCGCGGAGATCGTGCCAACCGCCGCTGAGGCGATCTCGCAGGCCGATATCGTCCTCAAGGTAGGGCGGCCCTCGGAGGAGGAACTGAAGGCGATGAAGCCCGGCGCAGTATTCGCGGGCATGATCGATCCTTTCGGCTCGCGAGACGGGCTCGAAGCGCTCGCGAAGAGCGGCGCCTCGATCTTTGCCATGGAGTTCATGCCGCGCATCAGCCGCGCCCAGTCGATGGACGTGCTTTCGTCTCAATCGAACCTCGCGGGATACAAGGCGGTCGTGGACGCCGCCGCTGGATTCGGACGCGCCCTTCCGATGATGATGACTGCGGCCGGAACGGTGCCGGCCGCGCGCATCTTCGTCATGGGAGCCGGCGTCGCAGGCCTGCAGGCCATCGCCACCGCGCGCCGTCTTGGCGCGGTGATATCCGCGACCGACGTCCGTCCGGCAGCAAAAGAGCAGGTCGCCAGCCTCGGCGGCAAGTTCATCGCGGTCGAGGACGAGGAGTTCAAGCAGGCGCAGGACGCGGGCGGCTACGCGAAGGAGATGTCGGCCGAATATCAGAAGAAGCAGGCGGAACTCGTCTCAAGCCACATCGCCAATCAGGATATCGTCATCACCACGGCCCTCATTCCGGGACGGCCCGCGCCCAAGCTGATCAGCAAGGCGATGGTCGAAAGCATGAAGCCCGGCTCGGTTATCGTGGACCTCGCCGCCGAGCGCGGCGGCAACGTCGAGGGCACGAAGCCCGGCGAAATCGTTGAGCACAACGGCGTGACGATCATGGGCCTGACGAACCTGGCCGCCCAGGTGCCGGGCAACGCGTCAAGCCTCTACGCCCGGAACCTCTACTCGTTCCTTGAGACCATGATCGACAAAAAACAGGGGAACCTTGCCATCAAATGGGACGACGAAATCATCGTAGGCACCTTGATCGCCAAGGATGGCCAGATCGTGCACTCACGTCTGAAGGGAGGGGCGGCATGATGCGGAGAATAATGCCGGTCTTGACGGCTCTTTCGGTCATGGCGCTCGTCTTGATCGCGCCAGCAGCCGCTTTCGCCGCCGAAGAGGGCGGTCACGGCGTCAGCCCCTTCTTGTTTGAGTTCTCGATTTTCGTGCTCGCGATTTTTGTCGGCTACTACGTGGTCTGGAGCGTGACGCCTGCGCTTCACACGCCCCTGATGTCGGTCACAAACGCGATCTCGTCCGTTATCGTCGTCGGCGCGCTGCTCGCCGTCGCGGTGCAAGCCACCGACCTTATGGGCAGCGGTTCGGGATATGCGAAGCTCCTCGGCTTCGCCGCGCTTGCCATGGCCTCCGTTAACATCTTCGGCGGCTTCCTCGTCACGAGCCGGATGCTCGCCATGTACAAGAAAAAAGAGAAGAAGGTGGAGCGGTCATGACTTTGACTCCTAATCTCGTCGCTCTGCTTTACCTTGTTTCGGGCGTTCTGTTCATCCTGGCGCTGCGGGGCCTTTCCTCGCCGGAAAGCTCCCGCCAAGGCAATACCTTCGGCATGATCGGCATGGCCATCGCCATCGCGACGACGCTCGGCGTCGCGCGTCCCGAGGGAGACCAGACCCTGTTCATGATCGCCGGGGGCATCGCCCTCGGCGGCGGCATCGGCGCCTATATCGCCAGAAAAATCGAGATGACGGCGATGCCGCAGCTCGTCGCCGCTTTCCACAGCCTTGTCGGTCTCGCCGCCGTTTTGGTGGCCGCCTCGGCTCTGAACGCGCCCGAAGCTTTCGGCATCGGCAAGCCCGGCGCAATCTACATGCAGAGCCTGATCGAAATGTCGATCGGCGTCGCCATCGGCGCTATCACGTTCTCCGGTTCGCTCATCGCCTTTGCGAAGCTCAACGGCAACATGTCCGGCGCGCCGATCCTGCTGCCGTCGCGGCATCTGGTCAACCTCGCGCTGGCGATCGGTCTCATCGTGCTGATCGTGATGTTCGTTCAGGCCGCGAGCCAGGGTGAAGACCTCTCCAAGGTCCAGCTCATGTTCTGGGCCATCGCCGCGGGCTCGTTCCTGTTCGGCATCCTGCTCATCATCCCGATTGGCGGCGCGGACATGCCCGTCGTGGTGTCGATGCTGAACTCCTATTCGGGGTGGGCCGCAGCAGGCATCGGCTTCACGCTGTCAAACACGGCGCTCATCATCACCGGCGCGCTGGTCGGCTCGTCAGGCGCGATCCTGTCCTACATCATGTGTAAGGGCATGAACCGCTCGTTCATCTCCGTGATCGCGGGCGGCTTCGGCGGCGAGGTCGCAGTCGCCGGCGGCAAGCAGGAGCAGCGGCCGGTCAAGCTCGGCTCGGCCGATGACGCGGCCTTCATCTTGAAGAACGCGCAGAAGGTCATCATCGTGCCGGGCTACGGCATGGCGGTCGCGCAGGCCCAGCACGCGCTTCGCGAGATGGCGGACGAGCTGAAGAAGGAGGGCGTCGAGGTCAAATACGCGATCCATCCTGTCGCGGGCCGCATGCCCGGTCACATGAACGTGCTGCTCGCCGAGGCCAACGTGCCCTATGACGAGGTCTTCGAGCTTGAGGACATCAACTCGGAGTTCTCGCAGGCCGACGTAGCCTTCGTGATCGGCGCCAACGACGTGACCAACCCGGCGGCGGAAGACGATAAAACCTCGCCGATCTACGGCATGCCCGTGCTGCAGGTGTGGAAGGCCGGCACCGTGATGTTCATCAAGCGCTCGCTCGCTTCGGGCTACGCCGGCATCGACAATCCATTGTTCTATCGCGACAACACCATGATGCTGCTCGGCGACGCCAAGAAGGTGACCGAAGGTATCGTGAAAGCGTCGTAGGCTTCTAATCTTCAAGCGGCGGGCCGATGCGAAAGCGTCCGCCCGCCGTCACGTTTTGATGCTCAGCCGGTCTTCGCCCTCAACGATCCGGACACGGCAGTGGATAGTGTGGGGCGCGGCGACTCGACGCTTGTCAGCGGAGTCAGTCTTCTCTAGTTTCCCACCGAACAATGCTGTTCCGGCTGACGGGAGACTATCATGAGATTCAGTTATTTGCTTTGGCTCATTGGCATCATTCTCGCTGTAATCGTGGGACTTTCGGTTTTCCACGTTTACGAAGTTCCTGTCGTCATCGATCAGTTGAGAAAGATCGGAGACGACTGGGCGGCGAAAACGGTCTTCGTCGCGCTCGCTTTGGTGGCGTTGTCGAAGCTCTTCTAACTCGCCGGCATTTCCGACTTTCAGATTCAACTCAACGGCGTGAGCTTGTCTCGCGCCGTATTCCGTTGGCATCTACGGCATTTCCCTGCATTAATGCTTCAGAGACTTCTATGACGTCTCTCCCCGAGATTTTGCCCGGAGGACAGCGCCATGGATGGAAACCTATTGGCTCAACTTGTGGTTTTTCTCGGCGTCGCGGCCTTTGCAGCGCCCGTCGCGAGAATGTTCAAGCTCGGCTCGATCCTTGGCTACCTGCTCGCCGGCGCGATTATAGGCCCATACGGCGCCGGCAAGCTTCTCGGTTATTCGCCATCTTATGCCGAAACGTTGAGGCACATCGCTGAGCTCGGCGTCGCGATGTTTCTCTTTCTGATCGGCCTTGAGCTTCGCCCAACGCGCCTTTGGAAGATGCGCGGCGCCTTGATCGGCGCAGGTTTCCTCCAGCTCATCGGCACCGGCATCGTCCTGGTCGCGCTGATTTGGGACCTCAACCCAGGCTCGGACCTGTCGCTGGCCCAGTCAGTGCTCATCGGGCTTTCGCTCGCACTGTCATCCACGGCCCTGGCCCTGCAAACGCTGGAAGAGAAAGGCGAACTGACGGCTCGACATGGCCGCCTCGCCTTTTCCGTTCTGCTTTTCCAGGATCTCGCCGCGATCCCGCTGATCGCGGCCGTCCCGCTTCTCGCGGCGAACGCTTCAGTTGGGCCGGGCCTCAGCCTTCCAAGCGTAATCAAGGTCTTGGCCGTCATCGGCTTCATCATTGTGGCGGGGCACTATCTGCTCGACAAGCTTTACCACATCCTTGCATCGACCCAGATTCGCGAGGCGATGATCGCGGCCTCGCTGCTGACGGTTGCGGGCGTTTCGCTCCTGATGACGGAGATCGGCCTTTCCGCATCCCTCGGCGCTTTTCTCGCGGGCGCCCTTCTGGCCGACTCCTCGTTCCGTCATCAGCTCGAGGCCGATATCAAGCCTTTCGAGATGCTCCTTCTTGCGCTGTTCTTCACCTCCATCGGGATGGCCCTGAACTTCAATGCGCTTGCCCAGCAGCCGGGCCTGATCGCCGTGGCCGTGACAGCCCTGGTCGTCAGCAAGATCTGCGTCCTTTACGCGGTCGGACGATGGCAGCGCCTCAACAGGGACTCCGCGCGCCGGTTCGCCATCGTCGCATCGCAGGGAGGGGAATTCGCTTTTGTCGTTTTCGCCAGCGCCGAGCAGGGCGGCGTACTTTCTCCCGGATCGGCATCGGCTCTCGGCATCGTCGTCACGCTCTCCATGGTGACGACTCCGCTTCTCCTTGCCTTGGACGATTTCATGCGCAAGCGCATCTCCAAGGCCGAACCGGCCTTCGACGAGTTGCCCGACAAGGATGGCCACGTGGTGATCTCAGGCTTCGGGCGCGTCGGGCAGATTGTCGCCCGCATCCTAACGGCCAAGGGGATCCCGTTCACGGCGCTCGACGCCGACCCTGACCAGATCCAGCTCGTCAATGCATTCGGCAACAAAGGCTATTTCGGCGATGCAAGCCGGCTCGCCATCCTCGAAGCCGCGGAAACAGGCAAGGCGCGCGCCTTCGTGCTCGCCATCGACGACATCGAGAAGTCGCTCAAGACAGCCGAACTGGTTAAAGCCTACTTTCCGCACGTTCCGATCTACGCGCGCGCCCGAAACCGGCGTCACGTTCACCAGCTCATGGACCTCGGCGTCAAGAACATCGAGCGCGAGACCTTCCTCTCGTCGCTGGAGATGACCCGCGATGTGCTGCGCGGTCTCGGCCTGCCGGAAGGCGAGATCCGCTTCACCGTCGACACCTTCAAGGAGCACGATGAATTGCTCCTGTATGAGAACTACGATCACTACACGGACACGCAGAAAATGGCGGCGCTTTCCATGCAACGCTCGGACGAGCTGGCGCAGGTCCTCGCAGAGGATGCCGCGGACCGCGCCAAGCGGCGGGAAGAGAAGCGCAAAACCGAGTCCAAGCCTGCTCCTGCAAAACTGGATGGAAGGCCTCCCGCCCATCATCCCAAGGAGCCGCTGCGCAAGCCGGCTTGACGCCGGGACGCTGGCTTCCGGATCGGACGCACGTCCGTGCCGGCGAGCGGGGACACCCTTAAGCGAACCGGGAGCATCGTTTTCGCGTTCCTCCATCGTATCGATGAGGGAACCATGTCCGCGCCCGCCTTTTTCCATCGCCTTCCGCCGATGAAGTGGAAGGAAATCGCGCCGCTTGTCATGCTGCTGGTTGCGGCCGGCCTGATCGTGATATGCGCAAAAATCACAGAGGAAGTGCTTGAGGGCGATCTTCACAGCTTCGACCGGAGCGTTCTCCTGGCGCTGCGCCACGCGGACGATCCGTCGAAGCCGCTGGGTCCGCTCTGGCTGCAGACCGCAGCCCGCGATGTGACGAGCCTGGGGAGCCCGGCCGTGCTGACATTGATAACGGCAGCCGCGCTGGGTTTTCTGGCGCTGATCCGGCAGTGGACTGAAGCCCTTTTCGTTCTGGTCTCGATTTGCGGCGGAAGCGCCGTCAGCTTCGCTCTCAAGGACTTGATCCAGCGGCCTAGACCCAACCTCGCCGCCGCGGCCGCCCAGACGCAGACCTACAGCTTCCCGAGCGGCCATGCCTTCCTGTCGGCCGCCGCCTTTTTGACGCTCGGCGCATTGCTCGCGAGAGTACAGCGCCGGGATGAAGTGAAAATCTACCTTCTCTCGGTCGCCATCGCCATAACGGTGCTCGTGGGGTTAAGCCGAGTTTATCTCGGCGTGCATTGGCCGACCGACGTTCTGGCCGGATGGTGCGCCGGCGCTGCGTGGGCGATCCTTTGCTGGCTCATCGCGGAATGGCTAAGGATGCGGCGCCACGGATCAACCGGCCCTTAATCGGACTGCAGGCCGGCCCAGCCTGGCCTAAGCCCGGGCGACGCCATCGGGGATCCATGCGCCGTGGAACCCTTGCGGGACGCGTCTGGGAAGCTCAATCTGCGCGACGGGCTCGCCCGCAACGCGCTGCGCGTCGAAAATGACGAGATCGCTGGCGTTGCGCGCCCAATCGTAGACGAAGCCGATCAGCCAGCCCTCATCTTCGCCTCGAGCCCCCGGCGCGGGCGCGAAAGCAAACTCGCTCGGCGTCCGGCTTTCCCCGAAATCGTGGTATGCAGTCTCCCCGCTTTTCAGGTCGTACCGCAGGAGGCCGCCAAAGGAGCCGCTTTCGAGATCGCGATTGTTCGCGAGTGCGTAGACGATATTGTGAGGCCTGCCAGTGCTTCGATCGTCGATGCGCGGGAACTCGATCTTCTGATCGTCGAGTTGCACTTCGTCTGCTTTGCTTGCCCCTGGCGGGATCCGCCACCGCCTAAGGCGCGCGCCGGTCCTCTTGCCGTCAGGACGCCATGCAGACTCATACCGCGCGACGTCCAGGGCAATCGTTCCGTCCGCCGTCTCGAACGCGTTCGCGACATGATAGACGAAGCAGGGCTCCACCTCCACCCAACGCAGCGCTTCGATACCGGCGCCGCGGGGCAAGATGCCAAGCCGCGCACCGTAGGCATCGCTCCAGGTGAAGGGAATGCTCGCGTTCATCGCGCGCTCCAAATCGAAGACGACGGGCAGTTCCATGAAAATGATATGGCCTGAGGTCAGGGCAAAATCATGCATCATGGTCGGGCCTTTGACCGGAACCTCGAGGCTGCGCAGGAGCGTCCCTGCAGCATCGGCGACGTGATACGTCAGGAAGGGCGGCGCCACTCTATATCCGAAGAAATGCAGCTCGCCCGTCAGCGGACAAATTTTGGGGTGCGCCGTAAACGGCGTTTTCAGAGCGCCGCCGAAATCATAAAAGCCAACCGTATCGAACTCGCGGGTGATTTCCATGGGTAGCGCGTTCTCGGCCAGCGTCAAGATGCGGTTGGCGTGCATGATGACGCTTGTGTTCGCGACGGTGCACCGGATATCGAGGGCTGTCTCCGGCGTGAGCTTCTGTCCGGAGAAGCAGGGCGTGCGGACCCATCGGTTGCGATACCACTCGGCCTTGCCGTCCCTGATCGAAACGCCGTGGACCATGCCGTCGCCGAGAAACCAATGACCGGTTACGCCCTCGCGGGGATTAGCGCCATTTCTGGCATACAGGCCGCAAAGTTCCGGCGGGATGGACCCTTTGACGGGAAGCTCGAACGCGGTCGTCTCCTCGCGAACCGGCGCGTAATTGCCTTTCATCCATGTGGGGGTTTCGGCGGCGCTGTCCTGCATACTGGGCCTCCATGGTTGTGTGGGAGGTTAACACGCAGGGAGCTTTCGGAGACTTGATAAAGCTGTGATTGCCGCCCGCGATAAGATTATCTCCACTCTGTACGCCGGCCGCCAGCGCAACGATTGCAAAACGTTTTTCAACATGGGAGCCGACAGTATGAAGCCCGCTCGAAAATTTTGCTTCTCTTCTTTCATCCTCTTGCTCAGCGTTCCCTTGGCTCAGTTCGTGATGGCCGCCGATCAAGTACATTCTTCGAAAGTCGAGGATCGAGCTACTTTTATCGATGGCGAATGGACCGGCACGGGCTCATTCTTCTTGGGAAGGGATTGGGGAAACCAAATCACGAGCTGTAGCGAAGTGAAATTGAAATATGTTGGCGCCAAAACGAAGTATGAGGTCCATGAAGGCTTCGCGGTTTGCAATGGTAAATTGTATCCGTTCACCGATGACTTAAAATTCGGTATCAAAGAGGACGGAACAATCTTCTATGTGAGTTCGAAGAATCATACGTTGATGCCTGATACGATCATCGGAAGCGTGAGTGACTGCGCTCTCCACACGGCTACAACCCACGGAAACTCGATAGACGATGTAACTATAATCAGAAAAGGAGATATTTTGATTTACCGGCAATGGCATGCGGCTTCGGATGGCAACCCAGCCTATGCTTTTACTGCGATTTTAACGCAAGACCCATCCCTGATTAAAAAGTAACGTTGCGGTGCGCCCGGCGGGCTTTTCGGCGCATTTCCTTACGGCTTGAGAGATGCGACGTTGGCGATAAGCCAGCCAGGCTTGCGCCAAGGCGAACGGGATCAAGTGATCACATCCGGCTTTTCGCGTCCCGTCCGCTCGCGAATCCCTGCGAGTTCCCCGGCAGTTGCGATGAGATCCGCCAGCGCCGTTTGCGTGTCCTCTCCCAGGCGGGCGGGATCGGCCTCGTAGCGCTCGATGTAGACGCGCAGCGTCGCGCCCGTGGTGCCGGTGCCCGACAGCCGGTAAACGATCCGCGCGCCATCCTCAAAGATGATGCGCAGCCCCTGGTTCTTCGACACGCTGCCGTCAACCGGGTCGGTGTAGCTGAAGTCGTCCGCCAGGGCTGCCCGCCGGCCGCCCAAGGTCGCGCCCGGCAGGCTTGGGAGCCTGTCGCTCAGCGCTTTCATCAGCGCCTGAGCCGTGGGCGTGTCCAAATCCTCATAGTCGTGGCGCGTGTAATAGTTGCGGCCATAGGCCGCCCAATGCTCACGCGCGATCTCCTCCACGCTCTGGCCGCGCGCGGCAAGGATGCTGAGCCACAAGAGAACGGCCCAGACGCCGTCCTTCTCGCGCACGTGGTTGCTGCCGGTGCCCGCGCTCTCCTCGCCGCAGAGCGTGATGCGGCCCGCGTCGAGGAGGTTGCCGAAGAATTTCCACCCCGTCGGCGTCTCGTAGCACGGCACGCCGAGCTTGGCGGCGACGCGGTCGACTGCGCCGCTCGTGGGCATGGACCGCGCCACGCCGGCGATGCCGCCGCGATAGGCTGGCGCGAGATGCGCGTTCGCCGCGAGCATCGCCAGCGAATCCGAAGGCGGAATGAAGATGCCCCGGCCGATGATCAGGTTGCGGTCTCCGTCGCCATCCGACGCCGCGCCAAGGTCCGGCGCATCGGGACCCATCATCAGGTCGAGCAGCTCCTTGGCGTGCACGAGGTTCGGGTCCGGGTGATGGCCGCCAAAGTCGGGCAAGGGCGTGCCGTTGCGCACCGTCCCGGCAGGCGCGCCGAGTTCACGCTCGAAGATGGCGTGCGCGTAAGGGCCGGTGACGGCGTGCATGGCGTCGAAGGCGAGCCGCAGGCCCGAGGCGAACGCCGCCTTGAGCGCAGGAAAGTCGAAGATCTCGCGCATCAGCTCGACATAGTCGGCAACCGGATCGATCACCTCGACGAGTGTTTCGCCGACGCGGCAGCCGCCGATGCATTCGAGGTCTACAGGCGGCGTGTCCAGGCTCAAGATTTCGGTGATCTTCAGCGTCTCGGCATAGATGGCGTCGGTAATCTTCTCCGGCGCGGGGCCGCCGTTTGCAGCGTTGAACTTGATGCCGAAGTCGCCATCCGGGCCGCCGGGATTATGGCTGGCCGAAAGGACAAGTCCGCCGAAAGCCTTGTGCTTGCGGATGACGCAAGACGCGGCGGGCGTCGACAGGATGCCGCCCGCGCCGGCGAGGATACGGCCGAAGCCGTTGGCGGCGGCGATGCGGATGACGGTCTGAATTGCTTGCGCGTTATAGAAGCGGCCATCGCCGCCGACCACGAGCGTCAAGCCGCCGAAGCCCTCCGGGGGCCGGACGGCGTTGAACACCGACTGGACGAAGTTTGCGAGGTAAAGGCCTTGCGCGAACTCCGTGACCTTCTTCCGAAGGCCGCTCGTGCCGGGTTTCATACCCGCGATCGGGGCGGTTGCGATGTGTTGGGGGGTCATGCGGGCTCCGGGGCTGCTACTCGGAATTTGAATAACCCGCGCGGCCCCCCGCTGCCAAGACTTTCAATGCCGCGGGCGGGCGTCGTCGCGGACGCCCTGGCGCCGTTTAATGAGCGCGTATCAAAGCCCTTGGCTTAAGAGCGCCGTCTGCACGACCCCCGGCTTCATTTTGTAGAAGATATGGCCGCCGATCTGCGCAACCTTGTTGAGTTCGAATCGCCACGAGGGATGAACGTAGGTTGCGTGATAGTGGGTGGCGTATCCCACCTCGTCGATCCACACTTCGCCCGCGATCACCTGCTTTGCAAGCTTCACAGCCGTCGCCCATTCTTCCTTTTCTTTCACGGCGTTGTGCTTGCCCGTGCAGGTGAAGGAGAACTGGCAGCCCGTGCGGTTGCGCTCGCCTTGATAGACGACGCCGCAGACCGTCTTGGGATAGAAGGGGCTGCGGATGCGGTTCATGATGACCTGGGCGACCGCGAGTTGGCCTTTGACGGGCTCGTCGCGGGCCTCGAAGTAGATGGCGATGGCCATGCAGCGCAATTCCCGTGCGCGGAATTCGTCCTCGGTCAAGCCGCCGAACAAAGTCTTGCTTTCAGGCTGATCGGGAGAAAGGCTGGCGTTCTTGAGAAGCCCTGCCCATTGACTGTTCGTCTGGATGGGCGGCGGAGGATCGCCTCGACAACTCGCCCGGGCTTTCCGGGCTGAACGCCGTCAAGAACAGGGAGGCGCCGGCGAAGGCGGCCGTCTGCTGCCCGGCGCCCAAGGCGGCATTCTGCAGATGAAGCGGATCGGCCTTCATGCGCCGGGCGATGGTGTCGTTTCCGGCGGTCTTGAGGGCATAGGCGAAACGGTCGGCGCGCGGGCCTTTCTGGCTTTCGGCGAACAGGTAGGAGGCCCGGGCAGGAAGCGGTTCGGAAACCGTGATAGGATCGATATATGTGGGGGAGACGCTGGATACGCCTGTGCTGATCAGCATCGTCACCTGGTAATCGATCGCCCGGCGCATGTCCGGGTCGCGGTAGGCATACCCCGCGATCGCGAAAATCATGGCGAGGGTCGTGTACCAGGCCAGCTTCGCGAAAGACCGCCGTGCTTTCAAGGAAAGAGGAAGCGGGCGCGGCGGAATAACGGCGAGATCTGAATTTGTTACAACAATGGACTTGGGGCCCGTGTGCGCGACTAGTGCTCTGCTTCGCCCCTGATACTCGCTCATCGAACGGCTACTTCTCATCGACACTCCTACGCGAACCAGAGTGCATAGCTGGAAACGGTTAACGGTCAGTTACGCAGACCCGGCCGATTTCCTGTGGAGAGGTATAGCTTCTTTGTTGGCGAAATTGCGGAGTGCCGCGCAGCCGGGCGAATCAGGCGGTTCCGAGGGGCGTGCGGGAGATCGAAAGCTCCTTGAGCAGCCGTCTTGCCGTGGTAAATGGCTTATTGCTCCAAGACCCCGCTAAGCCTTGAGATACAAGGTCTAAGCCCCGGCGTCCGAACTCCAGCGCTATCTCCGCATGCAGCCAAGCCTGCGCCTTTTTCGCGCGGCCGTCAGCCAGACGTTTGCCCACGGCAAGCCAGGCCTCGTGGCGGCCAAAGGCGGCGAAAAGCTGGCGGAGACCAGCGCCGCCAGCGGTTAAGGAAATGCTAAGGCACTCGGGCTCCCACGCATCGGCCTCCCGGTGCGAGAGACTGAGAGCGCCTTTAAGGTCGGCCAGTGCGCGTGTCGCGGCCGCGCCCATGTCGGCTTTCGTCACCACGGCGATATCGGGAATTTCCGCAATGCCCGCCTTCATAAACTGGAGCGAGTTGCCGGAGGCGGGCTGAATGCACAGAACGACGGTGTCCGAAACCGTCGAGATATCGGTCTCAGACTGCCCCACGCCTACGCTTTCGACGATGACCCTATCGTAGAGCGCCAGAAGCAAGATGGCCGACGGATAGGCGATGTCGGCCAGACCGCCGAGGCGGCCGCGCGCGGCGATCGAGCGGATGAAAACACCGCTGTCGCTGGGATCGGCGCGCATGCGCACGCGATCGCCGAGAAGGGCGCCGCCGCTGGCCTTTGAGGAGGGGTCGACCGCGAGAACCGCGACGGTTTGCCCAGTTTGCGCCATTCCGCGATCAAGGCATTGATGAGCGTCGACTTCCCCGCGCCTGGGGGCCCGGTAATGCCGATGGCGATCCCTTTCGGATTTTCGTAGGCATCGTCGAGCAAGGCGGCCATGGAGGCCGGGTTCGCTTCTATGGCGGAAAGAGCCGCAGCGATCCGGGCTTTGCCCTTTAGTCCGGCGAGACTTGGGTCTGGAGGTGGGTTCACCGCCTTCTGCCTTGGCTTAAGCGCCGTGAGGCGCCTGGCGGCGCCCCACGGACTTTGTCTCTCATAGTCGGAGCGGCTTTAGGCCGGCGCCAACTGGCTATACCGTGGACGACCCGCCCGAGCCGCCCTTCGCGCGCACGGCCGCCTGCGCCGCCGCAAGACGCGCGACCGGCACCCGGAAGGGCGAGCATGACACATAGTCGAGGCCGACCTTTTCGCAAATTGCGATGGACGCCGGATCGCCGCCGTGCTCGCCGCAGATGCCGAGCTTGATCCCCGGCCGCGTCTTCCGCCCTCGGTCCGCGGCGATCTGGACGAGTTCACCCACACCTTCAGGATCGAGTGAAACGAACGGATCGACGTCGAAAATGCCTTGCGCGAGGTAATCGCCGAGGAATGTGCCGGAGTTGTCGCGGCTCAGGCCGTAGGTCGTCTGAGTGAGATCGTTCGTCCCGAAGGAGAAGAACTCAGCCGTTTTTGCTATATCTCCCGCCCGGAGCGCCGCGCGCGGCAACTCGATCATCGTTCCGACGTGGTAGGAGATCCTGGTTCTGGTCTCGGATTCGACCTCCTTCGCGACCCTGTCGATAACCGCCTTCAGAATGTCGAGTTCCGCTTTCGTGGCGATCAGAGGAACCATGACTTCCGGAACAACAGGCGAGCCCGTCTTCTTGCCCGCTTCGACCGCCGCCTCGAAAATCGCGCGCGCCTGCATTTCGGTTATCTCCGGGTAGGAGACGCCAAGGCGGCAACCACGATGGCCCAGCATCGGGTTCTGTTCCTTGAGAGCGTTGAGCCGGGCGCGAAGGGCGGAACCCTCGATTTTCAACGACGCCGCCAGTTCGTTGATCTCCTCGTCGCCATGCGGCAGGAACTCATGAAGCGGCGGATCGAGCAGCCGGATGGTGACCGGCAGGCCGCCCATGATTTCGAAGATGTCGATGAAGTCCTGGCGTTGCATCGGCAAAATCTTCGCGAGCGCGGCGCGCCTGCCGTTTGTGTCCTGGGCAACGATCATCTCGCGCATCGCCATGATGCGGGTCGCGTCGAAGAACATGTGCTCGGTGCGGCAAAGGCCGATGCCTTCCGCTCCGAATTTCCGCGCCTGGGCGGCGTCCTTCGGCGTGTCGGCGTTTGTGCGCACCTTCATCCGGCGCAGGGCGTCGGCCCATTCCATGAGGGCCGCGAAATCGCCGGTGAGTTCCGGCTGGCGCATGGCGACTTGGCCCTTGATGACCTGCCCCGTGGAGCCATCGATCGTAATCAGGTCGCCTTCTTTGAGCGTTACGCCGCCCGCGCTGACTGTGCCCAATTCCGTGTTGATGCGAAGAGCGCTGGCGCCGGAGACGCAGGGGCGTCCCATGCCGCGGGCCACAACGGCTGCGTGGCTGGTCATGCCGCCGCGCGCCGTCAGAATGCCGGCCGCCGCATGCATGCCGTGGATGTCTTCCGGGCTTGTTTCGGTGCGGACGAGAATGACGGTTTTGCCTTGGTCCTTCAGCTTTTCGGCATCGTCGGGGGAGAAAACGATCTCGCCGCAAGCCGCGCCCGGAGAGGCGGGCAGGCCGGTGGCGACGATGTCACGCTTGGCCGATGGATCGATGGTCGGATGCAGAAGCTGATCGAGCTGAGTTGCCTCGATGCGGGTTACGGCTTCTTCCTTGGTGATGAGCCCTTCGTTGGTCAAATCGACTGCAATTCTCAGGGCCGCCGAGGTCGTGCGTTTCCCGTTGCGGCATTGCAGCATCCAGAGTGTGCCTTCCTGGATGGTGAACTCGATGTCCTGCATGTCGCGGTAGTGGCGTTCGAGAGTTTCGCAAATCCCTTTGAATTGAGCGAAAACGGTCGGCATGATCGCCTCAAGCGAAGGCTTGTCGCTGCCACCCTCTTTCCGCGCCGCTTCCGTGATGGCCTGCGGCGTGCGGATACCCGCCACCACGTCCTCACCCTGTGCGTTAACGAGGAACTCGCCATAAAGCCTCGGATCGCCGGTCGATGGATTGCGCGTGAAGGCGACGCCCGTTGCGCTCGTATCGCCGCGGTTGCCGAACACCATCGCCTGAACGTTCACGGCGGTGCCCCAGCTTTCCGGGAGGTTGTTCAGCTGCCGGTACTTGATGGCGCGGGCATTGTTCCAGCTGTCGAAGACTGCGCTGATCGCGCCCCAAAGCTGCTCGTTGATGTTTTGCGGGAACGGACGCCCAAGCTTGGACTTCACGACCTCCTTGTATTGTACAATCAGGGATTGCCAGTCTTCCGCCGTAAGGTCGGTATCGAGGCTGTAGCCGTTCTGGTGCTTATAGTGCTCCAGAATCTCCTCGAAATTGTGGTACTTCACATCGAGCACAACACCCGAGTACATCTGAATGAAGCGGCGATAGCTGTCATAGGCGAAGCGGCGGTCGCCCGAGCGGGCCGCGAGCCCTTGCACGGTTTCGTCATTCAGCCCCAGGTTGAGGATGGTGTCCATCATGCCCGGCATCGACGCGCGGCTTCCGGACCGCACCGAAACGAGGAGCGGATTGCTCGCGTCTCCGAACCCTGCGCCGACAATCTTTTCGATATAGGCGACTGAGTCTTCCACCTGCGCCTTGAGCCCCTCCGGCATCTTTTTGCCGGCGGCGTAATAGCCGTTGCAGACGTCGGTCGTGATTGTGAAACCGGGCGGGACCGGCAGCCCAAGATTGGACATCTCGGCGAGATTAGCGCCTTTTCCGCCGAGCAGATTGCGCATTTCCGCCGAGCCGTCAGCCTTTCCAGCGCCAAACCGATAAACGTATTTCTCTGACTGAGCCATTAACCCTCTCCGGTCGATAGCGGCCTCGCCGCCTGTTTCCTTCGCACTTGCATGCTTTCGTAGCCCCGGCAGTCAAGCTCGCTCCCTTCATCAAGTCGGCGAAGCTTTCCGCGAGGCGAAGATTTGTTTCGATTATATTGACGGTTATGTCAAAGATCATGCGGACCGGTCTAAAGCTGGGCATCGATCAGCACATTCCTTGACGTGATCATTTCGGCTCTTGGCCCCGAAAAGCAGTCCATGGGACACGGCTGGCGCCGGCAGCGACCCCGGCGCATTCTGGGGAAAGACACAACTTTTGTAACCGAGATAGGCCGCTCGCTCAAGCGCGTTCGGGTCGCGGGTCCAGGCTACGTCATGGCTACCGGTCGGATTTCACGCTGCGCGTCGCATTCCCATGCCGTCGCCGCGGAGGCTCAGCGCCTCGGCGACATGAATAGCGTGGATGCCGGCGCTTGCGTCGAGGTCCGACAGCGTTCTCGCGAGACGAAGCACCCTGTGATACCCGCGCGCCGACAGGCCGTTCGCCTCCGCAGCCTGTTCCATGAGACGCATTCCTTCCCGGTCGAGCCCGCAGAATTCATCGAGCAAGGCGGCGGGGCAGCGCGCATTTGTCGTCACGGCGTCGTTGCCGATGATGGAATAGCGCCGCGCCTGGATCGAGCGCGCGGCAGAAACCCGGCGCGCGACGTCTGCGCTTGTTTCGCGGGCTTGCGGCAGCGCCAGATCCGTCGCTTTCACGGGAGCCACGCCGATCTGAATGTCGAGGCGGTCCCAGAGCGGCCCGGAAATTCTCGCCCTGTAGCTTTCTTCGCATCTCGGTCCGAGCCTGCAGGTTACCCCGGGCGTCCAGGCGTGACCGCAGCGGCACGGATTCATGGCGGCGACGAGCTGGAAACGCGACGGGTAACGGATACGATGATTGACCCGCGCAATGATCGTTTCACCGCTCTCGATCGGCTGGCGGAGAGCATCCAGGACATGCGGCGGGAATTCCGCAAACTCGTCGAGGAAGAGCACGCCGTGGTGGGCGAGCGCGACTTCGCCCGGCTTAGGCCTCGCCCCCCCGCCCACGAGCGCCGCCATGCTCGCTGAATGATGAGGCGCGCGAAAAGGCCGGTTCGAAGTGAGGGAGCCGTTCACGATCGCGCCGGCGACGCTTTGGATCATCGCCACCTCGAGAAGCTCTTGGGGCTCAAGCGGCGGCAGGATGCTGGGAAGGCGCTGCGCAAGCATGGACTTTCCGGCGCCGGGCGGCCCTATCATGAGCATGTGATGGCCGCCGGCCGCCGCCACCTCCAGCGCGCGCTTCGCGCTCTCCTGACCGCGCACATCTTTGAGGTCGGGGACTGCGGCGGCGCTTTGATCGAGATGCGGGAGAGGCTGCGCAAGAAGCGCCGCGCCCTTCAGGTGGTTGACGAGCGCGACCAGATGCGAAGGCGCCACGATTGGCATCGAGGCGGAAGCCCAAGCCGCCTCCGGCCCGCAAGCCGCTGGACAGATCAACCCTTTGTCGAGGCCGCTTGCCCCGAGCGCTGCTGGCAGAGCGCCTGCAATCGGGCCGAGCCCGCCATCGAGGCCAAGCTCCCCGATGATAATGAAGTCCTTCAAGCGCGTCAGGTGAGATTGCGCCAGAGGCCGCCATGACGCCGAGCGCGATGGGCAGATCGTAATGCGTGCCTTCCTTCGGCATATCGGCCGGAGCAAGATTGACCGTGATCCGCTTGGCCGGGAGGCCGAGGCCGATTGCTGTCAAGGCGGCGCGAACTCTCTCGCGGCTTTCACCCACCGACTTGTCCGGAAGGCCGACAATCGAAAATGCGGGAAGACCAGGCGCGATAAGAACCTGCACATCCACCTGCTTAGCGTCGATGCCCTCAAACGTCACCGTGGACACCTGCGCGAACATCCCGCTCACTCCGCAAACACCATCAACAAGCGCGATGGATATTATCTCCGCATTTTACAAAATCAAGAACAATCAACGAACTTTTACAGAACAAACTCTTTCTTCCACAGCGTCCCAGATCAGGGCGGCGATGTCCGGCCCGCCAAAGCGTTTGACCTCACGAATGCCGGTTGGAGAGGTGACGTTCACTTCCGTGAGATAGTCTCCGATGACGTCGATGCCGGCGAAGATCAGGCCGCGCCGCTTGAGCTCCGGGCCGATCGCGTCGCAGATTTCATGCTCGCGCGGCGTCAGTTCGGCCGCTTCGGGCCGCCCGCCCACGTGCATGTTCGACCGCGTCTCGTTCGCCGCCGGCACCCGGTTGATGGCGCCCGCGGGCTTGCCGTCCACAAGAATGATGCGCTTATCGCCTTTGCGGACATCGGGGAGATATTGCTGAACGACAAACGGTTCGCGGAACACGGTCTGGAACAGTTCGACGAGCGATCCCGTGTTCGTGTCGTCCGGCCGCACACGGAATACGGCCGTCCCGCCATTTCCGTAGAGCGGCTTCACGATGATGTCCCCGAACTCGGCGCGGAATGCATTCACGGCGTCGAGCGAGCGCGTAATCAGAGTGGGCGGCATAAGATCGGGAAACTCGGTCACGAAGAGTTTTTCGGGTGCGTTGCGCACGCTTGCCGGATCGTTCACGACCAGGGTCTTCGGATGGATGTGATCGAGAATGTGGGTGGTGGTCACATAGGCCATGTCGAAGGGCGGATCCTGGCGCAGTTGCACCACGTCCAGTTCCTCGAGCGCGAGAGTTTGCTTCTGCCCGAGTTCGTAATGGGCGCCGTGCACGTCTTCGACGCGAAGCTCGTGGCCTTCGGCGAAGACGCGCCCATCCCGCATGAAAAGCTTATCCGGCGTGTAGTAGAAAATGCTGTGCTGGCGCTTCTGCGCTTCGAGCATGAGCGCGAACGTCGAGTCGCCGTGGATATGGATTTTTTCGATTGGGTCCATCTGGACCCCGGTTTTCAGCCGCATCCGCTCCTCACAATCAAAGTGTGAGAGGAGACTTAAAGGCGGAGGCTGGATTACGCAAGAAAGGCCTGCTCGATGTGAGCGCAACCCTGCGTGGGACTGACGAGGATCACATCGAAGCTGGCCGAACATTGCGCAAAAGCCGTGTTCTCGCCCAGGAAAACCTCCGCGGCCATCGCGATGCGAGCCTGCTGGCGCGGCGCGATCGACCACGCGGCCTCATCCTGGGTCTTCCTGCGCTTGACCTCGACGAAGGCGAGATGATCGCCCCGTTTTGCGACGAGATCGATCTCGCCCGCTTTCGTTTTATAGCGTTGCGCGAGGATGCTGTAGCTCTTGCTTTCGAGAAGCTGTCTGGCGCTGCTCTCCGCCGCGATGCCGATGGCGTAGGAGCTTTGCGGGAAGGAAGCGCGGCGGCGTTGGTGCGTCATGACGATTGATCCCTCAACCTCAACGCCAAGTTGTAGACCTGCTTTTTCCCAACGCCAAGTCCCTTCGCAACTTCTTCGACAGCTTCTTTCAGGCTGACCCGTGCCATGGCGTTGCGCAGAGCGTGTTCCACATCGGCGGGTTGAACCTCAGGCTCTTCCCCCGGGCCGACAAGAACGGCAAGCTCTCCGAGGGGCGGATGCTCCCTTGATCTCCTTAAGCAGCGTTTCGGCCAGTCCCCGAGCGAAAGCCTCGTGCAGCTTGGTGAGTTCGCGAGCCAGGACGATGAGCCTCTTGGGAAAAATCAGGCTTAGCGACGTCAGCGTCGCTTCGATGCGGCTTGGCGTTTCGTAGAAGATCAGCGTGCCAGGCACAGCTTGCAGAGCCTCAAGCGCATCCCGCCTCGCCATCTCCTTCGGGGGCAGGAAGCCGCCGAAAAAGACCTGATCCGTGGGCAGGCCGCTGCCGACGAGCGCGGCGAGGAGCGCTGATGCGCCAGGGACGGGATAGACGCTGAAATCCCTCGGCGATAGCCGCGCGCACGAGCTTGTAGCCAGGATCGGCGATCAGCGGAGTGCCGGCGTCCGAGATCAGCGCAACCGATTTTCCCTCCGCAAGCGCCGCCAGCACGCGGGCGCGATCCTTTTCGCCGCTGAAATCGTGGTAGGTTTCGAGCTTGCGGCCTATCCCATAGGCCGAGAAAAGCTTGCGGCTGTGACGGGTGTCCTCGCACAAAACCACGTCCGCGGCGGCGAGCGTGAACAGAGCGCGAAGGGTTATGTCGCCAAGGTGCCCGATGGGCGTGGCGACAAGATAAAGGCCGGCGGCCAGCGGAGCCGAGGAAAGCTTCTCGATTTGCCGTTCCAAACCCGGCAGCAGGTCCGGATTTGAGCGCAGCGCCGCCGCTTGCCGCCGCCGCGTCGAGGGCAGGCGCCATGCCCTTTTTTTTCTCGCCGCGGCCGGCTCATCACCAATCAGCCATAGTTAAGAAACAGGGTTGCCCGCAAGCGAAAGCGCCTGCAACATGCGGCGCGAGTCGCCAGCTAGTGGAATGCTTGCCTGCACAACCGGCGCGCGTCAACGGAAAGCGGGAAAACAGGTTTCAATGAAACTCGAGATTGAATACGTCCGCGCTCGCCTTCTTGCCGGCCTCGCTCTGATCCTTGCATGCCTCGGACTGAGCGCTTGCGCAGGGGGCGGTTTCGGCAGCTCGAACAGTCTCTCGGCGGCAGCTCCGCATGCAGCGCCCGCTGGCGGAACGATCAAGGTTGCCTTGCTTTTGCCGCTAACTGGCAACGTCAACGCTCAAGGCGTCGCCAAGGCGATGAAACAAGCCGGCGAGCTTGCGCTTTTCGACTTCGACAAAACCACCGTCCAGCTGATCCCGAAAGACACCCACGGCACGCCCGAGGGCGCGCGTCAGGCCGCGCAGGATGCGGTGAAGGACGGCGCCGAGCTCATTATCGGGCCGCTCTTCGCGAGCGAGGTTTCGGCGGTGGCGCCCGTCGCTCAAGCGTCCCGCATTCCGGTGCTCGCCTTTTCGAGCGACCGCTCGGTGGCGGGCAATGGCGTTTACCTCTTGAGCTTCGTCGCGGGCAGCGATGTGCCGCGCATGATCTCCTATGCCGTCAGCAAAGGAAAAACTCGCTTTGCCGCCCTGTTCCCCCAGAACGATTATGGGCGTCTCGTCGAGCAGGCTTTCAATCGCGCAGTGCAGGAAAACCAGGCGCAGGTCGTGATGGCGAAGACATTTCCTGCCGAGGCGAACGGAATGCTTGCGCCGGTGAAGGAGGTGTCCGCGCTCGCAAAGAAGGGCGCGCCTCCGCATGATCGACGCGATCTTCATCCCGGCCGGCGGCGATACGCTTCCCTCGCTCGCGCCGCTGTTCCCGTATAACGAAGTCGATATGCAGGCCGTCAAGCTCATGGGTCTTTCGGGGTGGGACTATTCGGGAGCAGCCAGGGAGGCGGCGTTGCAAGGCGGCTGGTTCGCCGCGCCCGATCCCAGGGGGTGGCAGGATTTCACGCGGCGCTACGCGGAAACCTATGGCGGCGTCCCGCCGCGTCTTGCGAGCCTCTCCTACGACGCAGTCAGCCTTGCCATCGCGCTTTCGAACAATGCGCCCGGACAGCGGTTTGCGGCGGCGGAGTTGACCCGGCTCAAGCGGGTTTCAGGGGGTGGATGGCCTTTTCCGACTGCGGCCCGACGGCACGGCCGAGCGCGGCTTCGCCATCATGGAAGTGCAGAAATCCGGAAATCAGCCCATCGATCCCGCGCCGTCATCCTTCGGCACGGCCGTCGCTCAATATTGAGGCGCTTGCGTCTCTTCAAGTGCGCCCGCAACCGCCTCGACGAGCGCGTTCAGCACAAGCCGCCCTCGGGGCGTCGGTTTGAGCCAATCGCCGTCGCGATACAGAAGACCTTCTCCCTCCAGCATGGCGGCGTCTTGAGCCGAGGGGCGGAAACCGGTCCGCGCCGCCAGGCTTTCGACATCGATACCTTCGCGCAGGCGCAGACCCATCAAGACCGCTTCCTCCGCCTGCTCTCGCGGCAGAAGCTCTGAGCGGTCTTCGCAACCGGCCCCGCGCTCCAGAACTCTTGCATGCCACGCCGCGGGCTCCTTCAGCGCCGCCGTGGCATATTTCCTGCCGCCAAACGAAATCCGGCCGTGCGCGCCGGGCCCGATCCCGAGATAATCGCCGTAACGCCAATAGGTCAGATTGTGGCGGCTTTCCTCCCCCGGCGCGGCATGGTTCGAAATCTCGTAAGATGGAAGCCCCGCGGCCTCGCACATCTCCTGCGTCAGACTGTAGAGACCCGCCGATAGGTCAGCATCGGGAATTCGAAGCTTGCCATGTCGATGCAGTTGGAAGAACGCCGTCTCGGGCTCGATGGTGAGCTGGTAGAGCGAGAGATGGCCGCGCGCCAGAAGAAGCGCCTCTCGCAGCTCGGCGCGCCACTCGGCTTCGCTCTGCCCCGGCCGCGCATAGATCAGATCGAAGCTCATGCGATCGAAATACTTCCCGCCAAGCGCCAGCGCATGGCGGGCCTCGGCTGCGCTGTGAAGCCGCCCGAGGAAGCGAAGCTGCTCATCCAGGAGCGACTGGACGCCGAGGGAAACGCGATTGACGCCGGCCGAGCGATAGCCCAGGAAGCGGCCGGCCTCCACGCTCGTCGGATTGGCCTCGATCGTGATCTCGCAGCCGCTATCGACGGGCCAAAGCGCCGCGATCCTTTCGAGCAGAGCGCCTACGGTTTGAGGCGCCATGAGCGAGGGCGTGCCTCCGCCGAAAAAAATGCTCGAAACAGGCCGCGCCCGTGTTTCCGGCTCGTAGTGATCGAGTTCCTGAAGGGCGGCGGCAAGAAATTGCTCTTCGCTTATCGTGCGGCGCGCAGAGGAATTGAAGTCGCAGTAAGGGCACTTCGACTGGCAGAAGGGCCAGTGGATGTAAACGGCAAGCGACCGGTTTGTCGCCGAGGCGGCGGCGCTATCGCGCCTCGCCGTTTCCGTCGATAACGGCGGCGCGAAAAGCTGCAAAGGCTCTGGCGCGGTGGGAGATGGCATGTTTCTCGACAGGGTCCATTTCACCGAATGTCGGCTCATATCCATCGGGGACGAACATGGGATCGTATCCGAACCCCCTCGTCCCGCGCGGCGGCCACACGAGGTGACCCGGCACAGTTCCTTCAAAGAACTGGACGCCGCCCGCAGGATTTGCAAGGCAGAGCATGCAGACGAACTTCGCGCGGGCGCGTTCGGGCGACGTGCCCCCCGCCGCTTCAAGTCCCTGCCAAACCTGCGCCATGGCGCGATAAAAATCGCGGGGCTCGCCCGCCCAGCGCGCCGAATGGATGCCGGGCGCTCCGCCCAGCGCCTCGACCGCCAGCCCTAAGTCATCCGCAAGCGCGAGACGGCCCGTCGCCGCCGCGGTTGCTGTGGCCTTGAGCCGGGCGTTTTCCTCCAAGGTTTCCCCCGTTTCCTCGGGCTCCGGGACGCCAAGCTCTTCAGAGGAGTAAACCGCGATGCGCAGAGGATCGAACAACTCACGGAACTCCCGGAGCTTGCCCTTGTTGTGGGTTGCGACGACGAGACCATCGCCGCTCTTGAGGCGGAAGCGCCCGCCCATCGTTGCGCTTCCTGTCAAAGCACTGTCAGTTTTTGCAGGTTGACCAGCTCGCCGATCCCCTTTTTCGCCAGCGCCGTCAGCTCCGCCATCCTCTCCTCCGAGAAGACCGCTTTTTCGGCGCTGGCCTGGATCTCTACGATCATTCCCTTGCCCGTAAAGACGAAATTCGCATCGGCCTCGGCCTCCGAATCCTCGGCGTAGTCCAGATCGAGCACGGCCTCGCCCCTGCAAAGTCCGCACGAGATCGCCGCCACCTGGTCTTTCAGAACCCCGTCCCGGATCATGTCGCGCGCCCGCATCCACTGGAAGCAATCGTGCAGCGCTACCCAGGACCCCGTAATGGCGGCCGTCCGCGTGCCGCCATCGGCCTGCAACACGTCGCAATCCACCGTAATCTGGCGCTCGCCGAGAGCCTGCAAATCGACGACAGCGCGAAGGGAGCGGCCGATGAGCCGCTGGATCTCCTGGCTACGCCCCGATTGATGGCCGGTCGTCGCCTCGCGGCGGGTGCGCGTCCGACGTGGCCCGCGGAAGCATCCCATACTCCGCTGTAACCCAGCCCCTGCCCTGCCCTTTCATCCAGGGCGGCACACGCTCTTCGAGACTTGCCGTGCAGAGCACATGAGTATTGCCGAATTTGATGAGACACGAGCCTTCCGCATGAAGCGAGAAGGCGCGCTGGAAGCTCACGGGGCGTAAAGCTGCCGCCTGGCGTTTCGAAGGGCGCATGGAAACCTGTATATGATTAAGGTGCGTTCGCGGAAAAGCCCGAAGTGGCGCGAACACTAGGCCAGCGATCCCCCCCGATCAATGGCTTTAAGCGGGAACTCTCCCGCTTTTTGCGTTGCGAGGCGCCGCAGAAGCGCCCTGCTTGCGGCCCGCCTCATGAATCGCGGGTACCGGCCCGTCAACTCAGGCGCAGAGGCGCCGGCGGCGCGGGCTTATTCGTTTCACGCAAAAGCCGGGTCTTGAGGAAATCGGCAACGTCGCCGCTTTGAAGCGAGTTTCCCTCCATAACCGGCATCAGCAGGGGTGAGCGACTTTCAGACTCCGTCTTCTCACTCTCGCTTTTTTCGACTTCTCGCTCGGCCATGTCTTTTTCAATCCCAAGCTGCACTACAACCTCGGCCCATTAGTCCAAATTCGCCCGCCTTTGTCATGCTTCGGTTAAGGCACAGGCCATTCCGGAGCGAAAGCGTTACAGAACCGCAACAAAAAGATGCGCGGAACCGCATTTATCCAAAAAGGGAGCTTTGAGAGGCCGTGGACAGCTGTGGAAAAGAAAATGCCCGCCTAAGAGCGGGCAGCGTGAGGTCTACGGAAGCCGATGAAGAAGGGCTGCCCGGGCGGCGCAAGCCCGGGCAGCCGCGGTTCAAGCTGCGGGCTTGTTCATGCGGTTTTCGATCAGGTCGGACACGACGCCCGGCTCGGCGAGGGTCGATGTATCGCCAAGATTTGAGAAATCGTCTTCGGCGATCTTGCGCAAAATGCGCCGCATGATTTTGCCCGAGCGGGTTTTCGGGAGGCCCGGAGCAAACTGGATCAAATCGGGGGTCGCGATCGGGCCAATTTCCTGGCGGACCCAATTGCGCAGTTCAGTCCTGAGCGCTTCGTTCGGCTCGATGCCAGTCATCAAGGTCACATAGACATAGATGCCTTGCCCCTTGAGGCTATGCGGATAGCCCACGCAAGCCGCTTCGGCGACTTTCGGATGCGCGACAAGGGCCGATTTGACTTCGGCCGTCCCCATGCGGTGGCCGGCGACGTTGATCACGTCGTCGACGCGGCCCGTGATCCAGTAATAGCCGTCGTTATCCCGCCGGCATCCGTCGCCCGTGAAGTACGTCCCCGGATAGGCCGAGAAATAGGTCTGCACGAAGCGGTTGTGATCCCGGTAAACCGTACGCATCTGGCCGGGCCAGGAGTCGAGGATCACGAGATTGCCTTCCCCCGGACCTTGGATGATCTGGCCATCGGGTGAGACGAGGGCGGGCTTGATGCCGAAGAAGGGTAAGGTTGCAGAGCCCGGCTTCGTCGCGATCGCGCCAGGCAGCGGGGTGATCAGGATGCCGCCGGTTTCGGTCTGCCACCATGTGTCGACGATGGGGCAGCGCTCATCGCCCACAATGTGATAATACCACTCCCAGGCCTCCGGATTGATCGGCTCGCCCACGCTTCCGAGCAGCTTCAGCGATTTCCGGCTCGTCTTCTTGACGTGCGCCTCGCCCGCTCCCATCAGCGCCCGGATCGCGGTCGGGGCGGTGTAGAAGGTGTTGACCTGATGCTTGTCCACGACCTCCCAGAAGCGGGAAGGCGTTGGATAGTTGGGAACGCCCTCGAACATGAGCGTGGTCGCCCCGTTTGCGAGCGGGCCATAGAGAATGTAGCTGTGGCCGGTCACCCAGCCGACGTCGGCCGTGCACCAGTAGATGTCGCCGTCCTTATAATCGAAGACATATTCATGGGTGAGCGCCGCATAGACGAGATAGCCGCCCGACGTGTGAAGCACGCCCTTGGGCTGCCCCGTCGAGCCCGACGTATAAAGGATGAAAAGCGGATCTTCCGCGCTCATCTCCTCCGGGGGGCAATCGGCGGAGACGCTTTCCATTTCCTCGCCCACCCAGAAATCCCGGCCCGGCTTCCACGCGACGGCGCTGTTTGTGCGCTTGACGACCAGAACGCGCTCGACCGTGGGGCATTTCTCAAGCGCCCTGTCGGCGTTTGCCTTGAGCGGGATCTTGCGGCCGCCGCGGACGCCTTCGTCGGCTGTGATGACGACGGTCGAATCGCAGTCGAGGATGCGGCTTGCAAGGCTATCCGGCGAAAACCCGCCGAACACCACCGAGTGGATCGCGCCGATGCGCGCGCAAGCCAGCATCGCATAAGCGGCCTCTGGGATCATCGGCAGGTAGATCGTGACGCGGTCGCCTTTCTTGACGCCGTGCTTCTTGAGCACGTTCGCCAGGCGGCTGACCTTCTCGTGCAATTGCCGGTAGGTGATCTTCAGATCCATCTCCGGGTCGTCGCCTTCCCAGAGAATAGCGACCTGGTCCCCGCGCTTTTCGAGGTGCCTGTCCACGCAGTTCGCGCAAACGTTCAAGGTTCCGTCTTCGAACCACTTGATGGAAAGGTTGTGCGGATCGTAGGAGGTGTGCTTCACCTTCGTGAACGGCTTGATCCAGTCGATGCGGGAAGCCTGTTCGCCCCAGAATGCGTCGGGATCGTTGATGCTCTTGTCGTAAAGGGCGCGGTACTTCTCTTCGTTGATCCAAGCTGAGTTGGCCCAGCCTTCAGGGACCGGATAAGTCTTGACCGTCATCAACGTCCTCCCAGGAATGCGCGTTTTTTCGCGGCCATTATGTTGATAGCTTAGCTTTAGGGCAACAAGGCAATGGTCGCAGAAGTTTCACTTTTTCCTGGGTGGCGTCAACTGCAGGAGGAATAGCCGCAGTTGCGGCAGACGCGGCATCCTTCCTGATAAATCAGGCTTGGAGATCCGCAGCGCGAGCAAAAACCCGAAGGCGAGAAAAAACCGGAGCCCCCCGCATCGAGCGCGCCTCCCTGCCCAACGCCTTCGGCCGGATCGTATGCGGGAGCGCCTTTCTCGCCCGCCGCCTGAAACCCGATATGGATGAAATGCTGCTCGATGATTTCTCCGATTGCGGCGAGGAGGCTCGGCACATACTTGCCGTTCGTCCAAGCTCCGCCCCGCGGATCGAAGACGGCCTTCAGTTCTTCCACAACGAAAGAAACGTCGCCGCCGCGGCGGAAAATCGCGCTGATCATGCGCGTCAGCGCAACCGTCCAGGCGTAATGCTCCAAGTTCTTGGAATTGATGAAGATTTCGAAGGGCCGGCGCTGACCGCGATCGAACGTGTCGTTAATCGTGACATAGATGGCGTGATCGGATCCCGGCCACTTGAGCTTGTAGGTGAATCCCGCGAGCACCGTATCGCGCGCACGCGGCGCTATTTCCGCGGGCGCAAGCGGCAAAGCGGGCTGCACCGCATCCGCGGCCGCCGCGTGCGGCGGCGGGGCAGACAAGACCGCGCCGGTGACCGGATTCGGCCGATAGGCTGTGCATCCCTTCAGGCCAAGGCGGTAAGCATCGAGATAAAGCGTCTCGAAATCGGCAAACGCGATCGATTCCGGGCAGTTGACCGTTTTCGAAATCGAGGCGTCGACGTGGCGCTGAAGCTCCGCCTGCATCGATAGATGATCTTGCGGCGAAAGCTGGTGCGCTGTGACGAACGCGCCGGGAAAGGGAGCGTCGCCATGGCCCTCGCGAAACAGGCGGACGGCGTAATCCTCAACCGTTTCATGCCGCTCCGAACCGTCCGGGGAGAGGATGCGGCGGCGATACTCGAAATCGAACACGGGCTCGATCCCGCTCGAAACATTGCCCGCAAGCAGCGAGATGGTGCCGGTCGGCGCGATGGAGGTCAGCACGCCGTTACGCAGGCCATGGTCTGCGATCTTTTTCTGCAGCGAAGGCGGCAGCGATGCCGGAAAAGGCTGCTTCAGGAAGCGTCCGGCATCGAAAAGCGGAAACGATCCCTTCTCTTTGGCCAGTTCGGCGCTTGCGGCATAGGCGGCGTGACTGACGCGCGCCATCCACGATCCCGCAAGCTTGCGTCCCTCCTCCGAGCCGTAATGCGCGCCGCACAGGATCAAGGCGTCCGCCAGCCCCGTGACGCCGAGCCCGATCCGGCGTTTTGCTTTTGCTTCATGCTCCTGCTGAGGCAGCGGATAGCGCGATATATCGATGATATCGTCGAGGAACCGCACGGCTAAAGGAACAAGACTATCGAGCCTGCGCTCGTTCAGCCTCGCTTGCGCCGTGAACGGCTTCTCGATGAGCGCCGCCAGATTGATTGATCCGAGCAGGCAGGCGCCGTAGGGCGGCAGGGGCTGCTCTCCGCATGGATTACTAGAGCTGATGCTCTCGCAATAATTTAGGTTATTCAGGGCGTTCACGCGGTCGATGAAGATCACGCCGGGCTCGGCATAATCGTAGGCGCTGCGCATGATCTTGCGCCAGAGACCCTTCGCGCTCACGGTCCGGTAGACCTCGCCGCCGAACACGAGCGGCCACGGCCTATCGGCCTTGACGGCATCCATGAAGGCGTCCGTGACGAGAACGGACAGATTGAAGTTGCGCAAGCGCGCCGGGTCGGCTTTCGCCTCGATGAAAGCCTCGATGTCGGGGTGATCGCAGCGCATCGCGCCCATCATCGCGCCACGCCTGGCGCCCGCCGACATGATCGTCTTGCACATGGCGTCCCAGACATCCATGAAGCTGACAGGGCCGGACGCATCCGCGCCCACGCCGCGCACATGCGCGCCCTTGGGCCTCAGCGTCGAGAAGTCGTGGCCGATGCCGCCGCCCTGCTGCAAGGTCAAGGCGGCTTCCCTGACACTGGCGAAAATCGAGCCCATGTCGTCGCCGATCTCGCCCATGACGAAACAATTGAAGAGGGTGACGTCGCGCGCCGTGCCCGCGCCGGCGAGAATGCGGCCTGCGGGGATGAACGCGAAGCTCGTCAGCGCATCCAGAAAACGCGTTTCCCAGCTGGCGCGGCGCCCCTCCGGCTCTGCGGCGGCGGCGGCTTGCGCAACCCTTGCCCAGGTGTCCTCGATCGACTGATCGGCCCTGCCGGCCGGCGGCGAGAAGCGATACTTCGCGTCCCAAATCTGTTGAGAAATTGGGATTAGCATAAGGGGCTTATCCAGGTCCTGCACGTCATATTCCCATTTTAGACACCAAATGTTCTACTTTTGTCCGTAACGTCAAGGGGCTGTGGATAACTTTTCCTGCTGCCGTAAAGATATGAATCCAGGGTCCGGATTTATAGCAGCGGGCCGCCGTCAGATCGCTTCGCGGGCCGCGTCGCCGGCCTCGTCCGGAACGCCCACGGCAAAATGGCCGGGCGGCGCGAGCCCTCTCGTTTCCAAATCCTTCCGCGCCTCAAGGCAGAGGCGGTCTGAAGCGCTTTCGATCGCGGATTGCAGCTTGTCCATGAACGCCTGACGGGGAAGTCCGGGCTGTATGGGAGGAAGAAACTCCGCGACGATCGTACCCGGATAGCGCAGGAAGGAGTTCCGGGGCCAGAACATGCCCGAATTCAGCGCGAGGGGGCAGACGGGCAATTTAAGGTCTTGATAGAGGAAAACGAGTCCCGGCTTATAATCGGGGGCGTCGCCCGGAATTTTCCGGGTGCCTTCCGGGAAAATCACGATCTCCCGGCCTTGCGCCGCCCGCGTCCGCGCCTCGCGCGCCATGTGGCGCAGAGCGGCAGGGCCAAGCTCGCGCTGGATCGGGATCAATTCGAACTTGCGGCAGAACCTGCCGTAGATCGGCACCGACAGAAGCTCCGCCTTCATGACGAGCGCGGGATCGCGCATGAGCGAGATGATCGCGAAGGTGTCCCATGCCGCTTGATGCTTGGCGGCCACGATGACGGGGCCGGGAAGAAGGTTCTCGCGCCCCCGAACTTCCATCCGGGTGCCGCAAATGCAGCGCAGGAGCCAAACCGACACATCGCCGTGAAGGGCCAGCGCCGCCATCGCCCACCGCCGCGGGCCGAGGAGGAGCCAGCTGCCCAGAACGAGAAAGAGAGCCCAGTTGACATAAAGAACGGCATAGAACAGCGCCGATCTCGCATAGAGCTCGATTTTAGTTGATGCGCGCATTGATCGTTGAAGCGTCGCTTTCAGCCTTTACGGAAGCCCCCAGGAAAGAATTGGCGCCGTAGCGGGCAAAGGCTGTGATGAACTTGAGATATTCCTTGCCAAGAACCCAGGCGGTCCGCGGATCCCTCCACCATTGTTCCTCAAGGCGCGGCGCCTTGACGGGATAGGGAATAAGCTCGACGTCCGGCATCGCCTGACGCAGTTCGATCAAAGTTCGGGGCATGTGATAGGTCGAGGTCACGACGATGAGCGAGCGGAAGCCCTGCTGCCGGACCCAGGCCGTCGTTTCGAATGCGTTGGCCTCGGTGTTGAGCGCGCGTTTGTCGAGATCGACGCAACACCTGAACAAGGACGCCTCTTTCCTGCCCGCTGTGTTCAGGGAGACGATCTCCGGTTTCCGCGTGCTCTTGTTCACGCCCGATATAAGAAGCCGCCGGCCCTTCCCCTCGGCGAGCAGGCGAACCGCTTCGGAGATCCGGTCTTCATCGCCGGTCAGCGCAACGATGCCGTCGGCGAGCCCGGAAGCCCCCGAGGGCATGACGCTCACGGAGTAGGCGAAAATAAAAAAGCCGGCGGCAAGGGCGCACACGAAAAAAACCGTTACACGCAAAGCGTGCAGGACAATCGCTTTCGCGGTAAGCGCCCTGTGCAGGCGATTATTGTCAGCCCCGGTGCTCATATCATAGGAAGTATATCGCTACGCGAAGCGATTGCGAGACTTTTTGCCTGTTTTGTAAGCCGCCTAGCACGCCCCAACGGCAAATCCTGCCCCGCTTGCGGAATGGGGCGCGAACCTGCCTCCGGCTGCATTAGCAGTTTTGCTGGTTCAGGATACGGCGAACCCCGTACCGGGAGGTCATTTTGCAAATTCCCGCAACCACAACCACGACGCAGACCAGGACAAGGTAGGCGCCCCAGTCAAGCGTGCCCGCGCCCACGAGCCTGCGGATCTCCACCTCCGAGGTGACGGAACTGCTCACGCCTTCGGTCAGATAAGGCACGCACAGGAAGACGATAGCGGCAAGACCCGCTCCGACAATGCCCGCCTTGATCCCGACCTTGAGGAAATGCGCCTCGAACTGCCGCGCTATGAACCTCTCTTCAGCGCCAATGAAGTTCAAGACCGACACAATCTCACGATTGGACGCAAGCGCGCTTGTCGCGGCGGCGATAATGACCGAGGCGGTCGCCATCGCCATGAGCAGCAGCATACCGATGCCCGCGAGTTCAAGAAGCCTTGTCAGCCGCCGTATTTCATTGCGCCAATGGCCGTGATCGTCGAGCAAGGCACCAGGATACTTCGCCTCCAGAACCTTTTTGAGCGTGGAGATATCGGGCGGGTTGCCCGGATCGATTTCGACCGCAACGAGCCTTGGAATGGCGAAGGATCTTAGGACCTCGGATTTTCCTATCCAGGGCTCGACGAGCTTCAGCGATTGTTCCCGCGAAAACGGCTTGACCCGCTTGATTCCATTCTGATCGGTGAGAAACCTCGTGATTTCGGCCGTCTTTTCGTCGCCCAACTCGCCGGCGCGAGGCTGGATCTGAACGGTGATTTCCGCCGAGATCTTGTTCGTCCAGACATTCGCGGCGTTGAAGATCAGGTAAACGCCGCACGCCGTGAGCGACGCCAGGAAGCCCATGATGGCGATCACAAGCGTGAGAGAATACCCCGTCACGGAGCCGGGGGGGACGATGGGCGCATTGGCCCGCGCGACTTTCAGGACGGGCTGGGGACGGGCCTTGAAGGGAACCGGAAGCGTTTGCGTTGTTTCCACTGTGCTCATGTCAGGTGCAATTTCACTCGTGAATCTCAAGGCGGCCATTTTCAAGCTGCATGCGAGCCGCGGGGAATTGGGTCATGAGCTGATAATCGTGCGTCGCGATGATAATCGATGTTCCGAGCCTGTTCAGTTCGATGAAAAGCCTGAGCAGGCGCCGCGCCATCTGCGGATCGACGTTGCCGGTCGGCTCGTCGGCGAGAAGAAGCTCCGGCTTGGCGATCACCGCACGGGCTATCGCAGCCCGCTGCTTCTCTCCGCCGGAAAGAACCGCCGGGAATGCATGCATCCGGTCGCCGAGGCCCACCCATTTCAGGAGTTCGGTGACGTCCTCTTGATAATCGCTCGGATGGCGGCCCATCACGCGCAGGGGAAGCGCGACATTCTCCCAGGTGGTGAAATGATCGAGCAGCCGGAAATCCTGGAACACAATCCCGATGCGCCGCCTGAGGTCGGCGCGCTGGCTCGTCGTATTCTTGGCGATATTCCGTCCGAAAAGATATACAAGGCCGCGTGTGGGACGCAGCGACATGTTCAGAAGCCGAAGGAGAGTGGTCTTGCCAGCGCCGGACGGGCCCGTCAGGAAGTGGAACGACCCAGGCTGCAAATGGAAGTTGATATCTCGCAAAACCTCTTGCCCGACTCCGTAACGGAGGCCGACATTTTCAAATCGAATGAGAGCATGACTCGATACCACAACTTAAACCCTGCTATTCGCCGTTGGCCGCTTTATGATAAAGCGCGCGCGATCTAGCAATCGATTTCGAAAAAGGCGAGACAACGGCAGCGGAAACGAGGCGACAGAGTTTATCGATGATCATTGAATGCCCGGCTTGCGTGACGCGTTACGACATCAAGGCAGAGCTGCCGCCGGAGGGGCGCACAGTTCGCTGCGCAAAGTGCGGAACCCTATGGCGCGCCATGCCGGAGAGCCCCGGCGAGACCGGGGCTGAAGAACAGATCGCGCCGCCAGCGGCCGCGGCTCCGGTCGACGACGAAGCCGCCGTTGAGCAGGCCATCCGGCATTTCGCCGCCGAGGGGCATGCTGCGGGAAGAGAGGGGCATGCTGAGGAGGACTATTCCGAGGCTCAGTCCGGCGACCGCGAATGGTCCGAGGCCGGGCATGCTCACGACGACGATTGGTCGATGCATGTCGACGACACCTTCGCCGCTCCCATAGAAGCGGAGGAGGAAGCCAGTCCTCAAGAGGAAACGTCGGAGTTCGAAGAAGCGGAGCCTGAAACGGCTGCGGGCAACGCGCACGCGGAGAGCCAGCACGAGGATTCCGGGAAAGTGCGCTGGTTCGACGCCTTCAGGCAAAAGAAGAAGACGGCCGCAGACGAAGGCGTATTCTCGCACGAGGCCCCGGCGGCGGCTGAAACGATTCCATTTCCTCGCGCGATCTTCCCCGGAAAGCCTGACATGCACGAGGGAGAGGAACTGCAAACGCTTGAAGAAGCGCGGCAGGCCGTCCGGAGCGTTTTTTCCAATCTGCGAGATGGGCGGCCCTTGTTCAATGCAGGCGCTTACCCGGCCGCCGCCGCCGCTCCGGCTGAAGATGAAGAGAGCGATGCCTCCCCTCACGCCCACGGCGGCGCCTCGCTTGAAAGCGTCTGGACCGGCCCTGCGGAGGACGGCGGCAATCCAGCCGCGGCGCCCGATTCGCCGAACTGGGCGGATGCAGTGGCCGCTATGGCGGATCGCGACGAAAGCCCGTCTGAGGCTTCCGGCTGGCGCGGCTCCAATGGCCAAGCCAATCCTGCCGCCGCGCGAGGCGCCGAAGAGAGCGAGGACGCGGACGCCTTGCTGCGCAATGCGATGAGGGCGCACTTTTCATCCGCGGCCAACAGAACACCCTTCCCCTCTTCGCCACCAGGCGAGGAACTTGCCCGGAAGCTCGAAACGCATCTGCGAGCCGCGCCTGGTCCCGGCGAGCGGGCGGCGCCGGTTAACGCGGCGGGCCTGTGGGGGAAATCGCCCCGGCCTGCTGAGGATGAGATGACCGAGTCCGAACCGGTAAGCGATGAAGAACCGTCGGACGGCGGTGATAACGATAGTTCTTTCGATCGGCGGCTCTTTCGCGAGATCGAAGAGACGCAAGTGAAGTCGGGCGCAGCGAAACGCCGCAAAGCATGGGGCGGCCTTGCGCTTGCGGCCGCCTGGGGACTTTTCTTGTGCGTGGCGGCTGGGCTCGTTGTGGGCTTCTTCGCCTTCCGGGATATCGTCGCAAATTCGCTGCCAGGGCTGGCGCCCCTCTATCGCACCCTGGGCATACCTGTCACACTCCAGCCACTGGTTTTCGAATCGGTTCAGTACGATTGGAAAATATCGGATAACAAGCCCGTTCTTGCCGTGAGCGGAAGCGTCTACAACCGGGCTGAGCGAAAAGTCAGGATCCCGCAGTTTTTTATAACCGTAAAAGACAAGGATCCTTCACTTGACCGGGAATATACAGCCAGCCTGCGGATCAAGGGAGCGAGGCTCAGGTCCAATCAAGGTGCCGACTTCGATATTGAATTAGCAGCGCCGAATCCCACACTTACGTCCGTAGAGCTTGAACTTCGTAATGTCCGCTGACCGGCAATGCCAGCTTCGCTTCTTGAAAGATACCGCCGCCTGGTCTCGGACGGGAAAATCTCGCCCGACAGCGCGCAGGCGCTTGCCATCGAGAAACTCCAGATCCTAACGAACCGGCTCGCGTATTACACCCCGCCGGCTCGAACGGATTTCTTCTCCTTCTTCACGCGCAAGCGTGGCGAAGTGCCAAAGGGCCTTTACATTTTTGGGCCCGTTGGCCGCGGCAAGACCATGCTGATGGACCTCTTCTTCCAGGAGGCGCCGGTCGAGCAGAAACGCCGGGCTCACTTCCACGAGTTCATGGCCGACGTTCACGCGAGGCTGGCGGTCGCGCGCCGCGAGGCCAAGGACGATCCCATTGTGGCCGTGGCCCTCAAGATGGCGGCGGAGGCGCGCCTGCTCTGCCTCGATGAACTTTTCGTGACCGATATCGCGGACGCGACCATCCTGAACCGTCTTTTCGGCGCCATGTTCGAAGCGGGAACCGTGGTCGTCGTGACGTCGAACGCCAAGCCTAGCGATCTCTACAAAGGCGGCCGCAACCGCGATCAGTTCGAACCCTTCATCGATCTTGTCGAACACAATATGGAGCTTCTCCAGCTCGAAGCTTCGCAGGATTATCGCCTCGCGCACCTGTCCCGCAGCGCGCTCTATTTCACGCCAGACGATGACGCAGCAAGGGCGGCGATGAACGTCTTGTGGCGAAAGCTGACCTTCAGCGAGCCGTGCGCCAGCGAAACGCTGCTCGTGCTCGGTCATAAGCTGTACATTCCTTGCACTTGCCTGGGAGTCGCCCGCTTCGCGTTCGCCGATCTGTTCGAGAAGCCGCTCGGCACGCCGGACTATCTCGCCCTCGTGCGCCATTACCACACGATTTTCGTCCATGGCATCCCGAAGATGGGCCGCCACGACCAGAACCCTGCACGCCGCTTCCTCACCTTCATCGACACGCTTTACGACCATCGGACCGGCTTCGTCGCGTCGGCGGCGGCGGAGCCCGCCGAGTTGTGTCAGGTTGGCGACGACGCCGAATATTTCGAGCGCGCGGTCTCGCGCATCATAGAAATGCGCTCGCCGGAATATCTGGCCCAGAGCAATAGCGTCTATCTGCAACGGCCGAAGGAATAGGCGGCACGTCTACTTTTTCGCCTCCTTGACCAGCTTCTCCGGCGCGGGCGTCACCTTCGCGCCGTCTGCAATTCCCGCGGGCGGATTGACGATCAACTCCTCGCCAGCCTCGAGCCCGGCCGCAATCTGCACCTCGGCCCCGTCATCCTCCCCGATGCGCACCTTCTTCAGATGAGCCGCGCCGGCTGTATAGGCCGCCACTTGCATGCCGCGCTGATCGAAGATCAGCGCGGAGGAGGGAACAATCACAACAGGCGACGGCCTTGGCACGAGGAAGTGGACCGTGCCGTAAAGCCCCGGAGAGAGCGTCCGGTCAGGATTTTTGATATCGGCCTCGAAAAGCAGCGTGCGCGTATTGGGGTCGAGCGCGATCGCTGTGCGGGCGATCTTGCCGGAGAAACTGCGGCCAGAAAGCTCCGGCACGTCGAGCGTCGCCACCATCCCCGTCTTGAGCTGCAACGCCACATCCTGGGGAACATGCACCTGGACCCGCAGCACATTATCGTGCGCGATTGCAAACAACGGCGTGCCCGATGCCGCATCGGCGGCTACGAGGCTGCCGATATCGATATTCCGCTGCGTTATTACGCCATCGAAGGGCGCCGTCACGCGCTCGTAGGATTGCAGCCTCTCAAGCCTTGCAATCTGCGCTTTCTGCGCCTGAATGTTGGCTTTCGCGACATCGACGGCGGCGTTTTGGGCGGCAAGGTTATAGCGATTCTGATCGCCGGTTTGCTTGGTCTCCCAGCCTTGCCTTACGAGAGGAGTGAAACGCTCATTGGTGACGTTGGCGAGCGCCCGCGTCGCCTCGTTCTGCTCAAGCGTAGCCTGCATCTGCTGAAGCTGCGCGCGGGCCTGGGTGAGCTGGTCATCGACCTCAGGCGCCGAGATGAGCGCAAGAAGATCGCCTGCCTTGACCCGGCTTCCGATGTCCACCCGGCGCTGTGAAATATATCCGCTCTGGCGCGCGTAGATCGTCGCGGAATCGAAAGCCTGCGTCGTCGCCGGAAGATGGATCTCGCGCGGCGCCGTAATCGCTTTCACCCTCTCAAGGCGCACTTCCGGGACGGCGTTCTTGCGGCTGTCGAGTTCCCGTTGCGCGGCCTGATTGCGTTGGGTCCTTTGATAGGCGCCATAGCCGATGAAACCCGCAGCCGCCAGGAAGAACAAAACGCTTACGCCGGCTAAGACGCGCCTGCGCCGTCTGCCGAGCGCTGGATCGTCGCGCTTCTCGCCCCGCCCCTGAGACTCGCGGCCGGGAACCGGGCCTTTCGATGTCGCCGGGGCATCTGCGTCGATGCTTTCATGCTCTTCGTCCGATCCGTCGTGACCGTTTTGAGGAGGGAGGCCTCTGTCATGCTCTTCTGGCGTCATGCGTGGTGGCCTTCTCGTTGGGGCGTCTTCATCGCCGCATCGCCGCCCTCTGAACTTTTCTTGTCTCTTCCTGTGCCTTGGACTCGGTCTTTCACCTCATGAATGAGCGCATAGAGATAGGGCACCACGAATAGCGTCGTGAGCGTCCCGACAAGGAGACCGCCGATGACGGCGCGCGCCAGAACGGAATTCTGCTCCTCGCCAGGACCGCCAAGGGCCATCGGAAGCATACCCACGACCATCGCCCCCGCGGTCATCAGCACGGGGCGAAGGCGCGTCCGGCCGGCTTCGCAAGCGGCTTGCCGCGGCGGCACATTCTGAAGCAGGCGTTCCCGCGCAAAAGTCACAAGCAGGATCGAGTTCGCAGACGCGACGCCAACGGCCATGATCGCGCCCATGAGCGAGGGCACGCTCAAGGTGGTGCCGGTGATGAAGAGCATAATGATGATGCCGCAGCCCGCGCCGGGAAGGCCGAGCACAACGGCGAGCGGGTCGATGAAGTCCTGGAAGTTGACGACCATCAGAAGATAAACAAACACCGCAGCAAAAAGGAGCCCGATGGTAAAGCGCCCAAAGGCCGAGTTCATGCTGTCCGCCTGGCCGAGCAGCGACATTGTGTTCCCAGGCTTCAACTTCGGCGTCAGATCGGCAACGATCTTATCGATTTCCGAAGCGACGCCGCCAAGGTCGCGATCCGAAACGCTGGCATAGACGTCATAAACGGGCGCCACGTTGTTGTGGTTAATCACTGACTGGATGTAGCGGCGAGACATGGTCGCGACATTGCCCAGCGTGTTCGGAACGGGCGAAGCCGCGTTCCCGGACGCAGCCGCGATAGAGGTGTTCAGAAGGTCGTTCACCGTCGACACCTGCCGCTCGGGCGTCTGCACCGCGAGATAGTATGGAATGCCCTGCTTCTCATCGGTCCAGAAATTGGGATAGACTTGCTCGGATGAACTGAGGCTGATCGTCAGGTCGTTTACAATCTGCTGGGTTTGCAAATTAAGGTTCTGCGCGCGCGTGCGATCAATCGTAAAATAAAGGTTCGGAGCGTCAAGCTCTTGCTGGATATGCGTGTCGACGACGCCCGGAATGGTCGAAACCCGCTTTGCCAGTTCTTTTGCGATTTCGAGGTTCGCCGGATCCCTGCCTTGAACCTGCAAGTCGATCTGCGTCGGCACGCCGAAATTCAGGATTTGCGTCACCATGTCGGCGGGCTGGAAATAGAACATCAAATCGGGGAAAGCCTCGCGAAGCGAGCGGCGAAGCTCGGTGATGTACTCCCCAGTCGGACGGTGATCGGCCTTCAACGAGACCTGAATGATGCCGTCGTTCACGCCGATGATCGTGTTATCGGTGAACGCCAGATTATAGAGTCGCTGCGGCAGCCCGATATTGTCCAGGATAAGCTCGCGGTCGGACTCGGGTATGACCTCCCGGATATGATCCTCGACGGCCTGGAAATATTTTTCGGTGTCTTCGATCCGGGTCCGGGCCGGAGCGCGCACATGCAGCTGAATAAGCCCTGAATTGACGGTCGGGAAGAAATCGCGCCCGACAAAAAAGGCCAGCACGCCCGCCGTTCCGAACACGGCCACTCCGATGAGGGGGACGAGAAAGCGGCGGCTGATGAACCCATCCAGCACCCAGACATAGAAATTTCGGAAGCGCTCGAAGCGGTCGTTGAAGCCTTCGTGAAAACGCCCGAAGAAGCCCGAGCTCGCATGATCGGGGCGCAGATATTCGGCGCGCAACAGGATGCGGTTGATGATGGGGACGAGCGTCCGTGAAATCGTGTAGGACGCGATCATCGCGAAGACGACGGCAAAGCCCTGCGGCGCGAACAGGTATCGCGGCGCGCCCTGCAAAAAGACAACCGATATAAAGACGCAGGAAATCGCCAGGGTAGAAACAAGCGTCGGGAGCGCGATCCCCGCGGCGCCTTCTTCGATCCCCTTGTCATACTCCATGCCCTCGTCGAGAACGCGGTGCGTGTTTTCGATCGTGACCGTCGAGTCGTCCACCAGAATGCCGACCGCGAGCGCCAACCCGCCGAGCGTCATTGTATTGATGGTTTCACCCATGGCGCTCAGCACCGCGAGAGATGTGAGGATCGAAAGCGGGATCGAAATCAAGACAATGAGCGTCGAGCGCCAGCTTCCCAGGAAGATGAAAATCATGAGCGCGGTAAGCCCGGCGGCGATGGCGCCCTCTCGAAGCACCGCATCGATCGACCTGGTCACGAAGACCGACTGGTCGAACAATTCCTTGATTTCCATTCCGGGCGGCGCCGCTTTGCGGATTGTGGGAAGCGCGGCCTTGACCCCGTTCACGACGTCGACGGTCGACGCGTCGCCATTCTTGATGACGGTGAGAAGCACGCTTCGTTTCCCGTCCGTCCGGACGATGTTCTGCTGAACGGCCCAGGCATCGCGGACGTGCCCCACGTCGCGAAGGTAGACGGTCGCGCCATTCACCTGCTTGATCGGGATGTTGTTGAGCTGTTCGACCGACGACGGCTGCGAATTGACGCTGACGATATACTGGCGGCTGCCGATCTTGGCGTCGCCTGCCGGCACGGTCAGGTTCTGCGCGTTGACTGCGTTGGTGACATCGGTTGGCGTCAAGCCGAGGGCGAGCAAAGCCGCGGGGTCTATGTCGACCATAATCTGGCGGTATTTCCCGCCGTAAGGCGTCGGCAGCGTCAAGCCGGGGATGGGGGCCAGCGCCTGCCGCACGCGATAAAGCGCATAGTCGTAAAGCTGCTGCTCGTTCAGCGTATCCGACGACAGGCTAAGCTGCAGAACCGGCACGCTCGAGGCATTGTATTGGATGATGATCGGAGGCTGGATTCCGACCGGCATCAGCGCGCGGATCGAGTTCGAGGCCGAAACGATCTGGGATATGGCCAGTTCGATGTTCACGCCCGGCTGGAAGTAGACCCGCTCGACGACGACGCCTTCCAGCGTTTGCGAACTCGATGTTTCTGATCCCGGTCACGCTCGAGCTGACCGCATACTCGCTGTACGTGGCGACGCGAGCTTCCATCTCCTGCGGGCTGAGCCCGGTGTACTGCCAGATGACCGTGACAACCGGGATATTGATCTGAGGGAAGATGTCCTTCGAGGCCGTCACGATGGCGGTGACGCCGAGAAACACGATAAGGATCGCCAACACATAGAAAGTATGCGGAAAGCGCAGTGCGAACCGAACGATACCCATGACCCTACCTGCGCTCGAGTCGACGCGCCTCGGTGGGGAACCAGCCGGGCAGGACTTGGTTCGCGATATTGGTGTAGCCTTTCGGGTAAGATCACGCGTTCGTGATCGAAAGAGCGTCCGAATCGCTGAAGCCGTCGTCCGGACGTCAAAGTCTCACGCAGATCAGGCTACCGGAACGTCAATGTCGCAGAAGTCGAGATAGCCCAGCAACCTGCCCATCGCGATCGGCCGAGCCTCGCGCCGGAAAACGCCATACCCATCCGCCGAGCCGCCCTGATTGGTGTTGCCTTCGATCGTGATGAGATGATTGCCGGAGACGCCGGCGACCAGCCCGGCGTGGCCATGCCCGCCGCCCGTGTCGATCATGAAGATCATGCCGGGCTTCACGGTCTTCGCGCTCGCTTCGGATGGCTTCACGACAAGCGCCGCGGTTTGTTGGCCCTTGTTCCAGAGGACATGCACGCCGGCTGTCATGGGCAACGGATTTTCGATGTGCTTCAGCTTGGCGGCCTGATCGAAGACCCAGTGACAAAAACAGACGCACCAGGGGAAACTGTCTTCTGCGGGGTTGAGCCCTACGGAGCGGATGTATTGGTCGACTTCAGGCCCGCGATTCGATCCGCGCGGCTGCTCCACAACGCCGATCTGCGATGCGGCGATGTCGATGACGAGCTGCCGCAAGGGCAGGCTGGCGTTGAAAGAACTCGCGCTGTAAATCGCTCCAGGGCCGAAAAGAATGCCCCAGGTCGGCTCGTCGGCCTCGCCTGTGATGTCGAGCGGCGTCCCGGCCGCCGTCGCATTGCGCGCCTGGAAGTGGAAGACCGCATTCTCGGTGGCTTCCCCGAAATCGCCGTCGGCGACAAGCGGCCCGTAGGTCAGATCGTTGAGCCTCGACTGAACGAGTTTGACGGTGTTCGAGCCGGTTTCACCCCGGCGCACCGGGCTGCCGGGATAGGGCGTCACCCCAGGAAAGACAGTGGCGGTGAGCGCGGCGGCTGAAACCCCGGCAGGTGGCGCGGCGGCGGCTTCCGCCACAACCGCAGGCGCTCCAAGCGTAAACCTGCCATAGTCAGGCTTCTGCGGATTGACGTCATCCGGATCGATTTCATCGTCGAAGCCGCAGAACTTCTTCACGCCGAGTCCCTGATTGAGGTTCCATTTGCCCGAGGCAAGGAACGCGCGGGTTCCGCGGAATCCTTTCGATTGAGAGACCCAGGTCAGCTGAACAAGGCCCTCATCCAAAAGCCCCTCGCACACCAGGCCGCTGCCATAAGCGCCGATCCGGTAGGGGGTTCCGGCCGCCGCGAACTCCTCTTTGACAGCTTGGAAGTAGGGCTTGACCGCCGACTCAAACTCCGCCTGCGAGGCGTCGAAATCGACGGCGAAATAGATGCCGGAGCCTTTTGGCTGTCCGATGACGTTTTGCGCATAGTCGAGCGCATCCTTCCCCGCCGCCTGCCCCTTCGCCCGGCTGAAATAGGAAGCCTCGTTCTGATAAATCTGATAGACGGCCCAAATATCGATACCGGCCGCCGAAAGAGCCGCGGCCTCCGGCGCCGTCAGGATTTTGGCCGCTGTCCTGGGCCGGGTGTAATAGCGGCCGACGGCGGCGATTCCGTTGCGCTTCATGCAATCGATCAAACTCTTCTTCTTCAATGTGCTCTGGGAGGCATCCAAGTATTTGAAAGTCATTTGGCTTTACCCTCTGATTGAAAAGAGCGCTGCGAACCTCAATTTTTTAAAATAAAATTAGGTTTCGATCAATTACTTAGGTGGCTCGGCAATCGGGCCGCCTCAAAAAGCCTTGGCCTCTTGTCGAGGATGAGTCCAAGCCTTCACGCCTTATCAAAGGCAGCCGCCCATCCCTCGACATGCTCGCCATGAAGTCCGCGCCTCTGATAACGCGGCCTCATCCCGAGCATGTCGAGGGATGGAGCGATGATTAGCTAGGTTGATCAGAAGGGCCAAAGAAGGCTGCAGCAGCAATCGGCGCCACGCCTGTTCGGGTAGGGATAGTGACACAGCCGGTAGTGATGGCAGCTGTTGAAATAGTAGCGCACAGGCCGATAGCAGCGGCAATGGACCTTGACCGCGCTTTCGCCAACGGAAACGCCAGCCGCGTTATTCAGGCTAAGAGCGAAGGAGTTGCTTGAGAGGAGAGAGAGAGCAAGAACGCTGAAGGCAGCGATGCCAAGCTTTTTCATGTTTCCGTTCCAATATTGGCGTTTAACCGCAGCTTAATGTCTTGATGTTGAAGCGATATTCTAACACGCCCCTTCGATAGGAAAGAACATGGATTGTCTGGGCGCCGAAAGAATAGAAATCATCTGTGGCTTCGGCGTTACAGGAAAGGCTTGTCACCCCCTCGCCATCGGCGCGGTTTGATGGCTTGACAGCGGCCCATTCCATCCGCCACACCTTCCGCAACGAATTCTCACGCGCGAGCGCCATTATGAAAATCAACGGTAACGAAATCCGCCCCGGCAATGTCATCGAGCACAACAACAGTCTTTGGGTCGCGGTGAAGACACAGGCCGTGAAACCCGGCAAGGGACCGGCCTACAATCAGGTGGAGCTCAAGAACCTCATCAACGGCTCGAAGCTGAACGAGCGGTTCCGGTCGTCGGAGACGGTCGAGAAGGTTCGTCTGGAACAGAAGGACTTTCAGTTCCTCTATCCCCAAGGCGACATGCTTGTCTTCATGGACACCGATACCTATGAGCAAATGGAACTGGCTCAGGAATTCGTGGGCGAGCGCGCGGCCTTTTTGCAGGACGGGATGAAGGTCGTGGTTGAGGTTCATGAAGGCCGCCCCATCGGCATCAGCTTGCCGGATCAGGTGACGCTCAAGATTGTGGAGGCGGACCCGGTTGTGAAGGGCCAGACAGCCGCGTCGTCCTACAAGCCCGCGATTCTCGAAAACGGCGTTCGCATCATGGTTCCGCCTTTCGTGACGGCGGGCGAGAAGGTCATCGTCGACACCAATGAACTCGCCTATGTTAAACGCGCCGAGTAGGCTTCAAACACCAATGGCATCGTAGCTGCCGTCTGTCGAACATGGTCCTGGACCTCAAGGTCGCGGGACAGTCCTTGATTTGTGGAGTTTCGAATATGCCGGCTTCAGCGCTGATGACGGTCATGATGAATGCCGCACGGAAAGCGGGCCGCAGCCTCGCGCGCGATTTTGGAGAGGTTGAGCACCTCCAGGTCAGCGTCAAGGGACCTGCGAACTTCGTGTCGGCGGCCGATCACCGGGCCGAAACCATCCTTTACGAAGAGTTGAACCGCGCAAGGCAGGGCTACTGTTTCCTCATGGAGGAGCGCGGTCTCGTGGAAGGGCCGGACAAGTCCCATACCTGGATCATCGATCCGCTCGACGGGACGACGAACTTCCTTCATGGAATCCCCATGTTCGCCATCTCAATCGCGCTGGAACGCGACGGAGAGCTTGTGGCTGGCCTCATCTACAACCCCGCGACGGGCGATCTCTACACGGCGGAGCGCGGCAAAGGCGCGTTCCTCAACGACACGCGCCGCTTGCGCGTTGCAGCCCGCCCCGATCTCGATAACGCCGTGATCACAACCGGGATCTGCCATCGCGGCAAGCCCGGACAGGAACAGAACCTTCGCGAAATTCATGCCGTGATGCGCGACTCTGCCGGCATCCGCAGAACGGGCGTCGCCTCGATCGATCTCGCCTGGGTGGCGCAGGGCCGTTTCGACGGATATTGGGAGCGCCACATCCAGCCATGGGACATGGCGGCGGGGATTGTGCTGGCGCGGGAGGCCGGAGGCTTCGTTTCCGATGCGGAAGGCCGCCAGAACATGCTCAAGAGGGGAGACATCGTTTGCGGCAACGAAGCTATTCACGCCGCCCTCCTGAAACGCATCCAGGCCTCAGCCTAGCGAACGAATCAAACATCAACCGCGCCGCGGCGCGCTTGCGGCCGAAATGTCCGATTCGGGAGTTTCTTGAGGCTGAAAAAAGTCGCTCCCGGCCGCTTGGAGTCCCGAATTTGCTCTCAACTCTGCTCCAATCGAATGCGAAGATCAGATCCCAACCGTGAGAACGCCTCCTTTAACAGGAAGTTAGTTTTTCGCGCCCCGCAAATGCTGTATGGGAGAGAGTTTAAGCTTTATTTTGACGGTCGAGGCGCCTGCGAGACAACTTAGCCATGAGTAAACCGCCCTACTACAAGACGCTGTCCGGTCCACAGATCTTCGTGTGGCGGATGCTCTTGTTCGTCGTCCTGATTGGCATGATCATCGCAATCTTCAATCAGAAAATATTGGAGTTAGTCAATTTCAGCACCAGCACCCCTTTGAAAGTGCTCATTATTGGCGTGCTGATTTTCGGGATATTGCTCACCTTTCAACAGGTCTTCCGCCTGTTCCCGGAGGTGCGCTGGGTCAACAACTTCCGCGTTTCCGAGCCGGGGCTCGCCGATGATCGCGTGCCCGTCATGCTCGCGCCAATGGCGATGATGCTGAGGCGCCGCCAGGGGCAGGCCGCGATTTCCGCCCCGGCGATGCGGTCGCTATTAAATTCGATAGGATCGCGGCTCGACGAAGGCCGGGAAACCACGCGCTATCTCGTAGGCCTGCTCATCTTTCTGGGGCTGATCGGCACGTTCTGGGGGCTCTTGATCACCACGGGCTCGGTGGGAGACGCCATAAGAGCGCTGAACACCGAAGGAAAAGAGACGGCCCAGGTCTTTCAGGACCTAAAGACGAGCCTGGAGACTCCGTTGAGCGGCATGGGAACCGCCTTCTCGGCATCCCTTCTGGGCCTCGCGGGCTCTCTCGTCCTCGGCTTCCTCGATATTCAGGCAGGCCAGGCGCAATCGCGTTTCTACAACGAGCTTGAGGAATGGCTGTCGACGATGACCGAACTGCGGGCCGAGGCCTCCGGCGATGCGCCAGGATCGCAGGCTCAACTCAGGTTCGCCCTTCTCGACATGCAGCGAAGCATGTCGGACCTCGCGGAAAAAATCGAGCAGAGCGTCATTCGCGGCGGCCCTCAGAACAATGACAGCATGATTCGGCTTTCGGATGGGATTGACAAGCTCGTGCAGCAAATGCGCGCCGAGCAGAAGGTTCTGCGCGAATGGGTCGACGAACAATCGCAGAACCAGAGCGAGCTTGCCTCCGTGCTGAAAGAGCAGAACAGGCTGGCTGGCGCCCTTCGAGAGATCGCCGCCCGCGCCCGCCGCGATCCTATCGAACGCTAGGAAAGCGAGGTTCAGCCGATGCTGGGAAGGTCGCGCCGGCGCTATAACGGGATCGATTACTGGCCGGGGTTTGTCGATGCGCTTTCGACGCTCCTGCTCGTCGTCACGTTCCTGATGGTCCTGTTCATGGTGGCGCAATTCTTCGCCGCGCAGGAAGCATCGGGCAAGGACACCGCGCTCGCGCGCCTGCAAAGGCAAATCGCACAGATGGCGGACATGCTTTCGCTGGAGCGCTCGCAAAAGAAGAACGCGATCGACGAGACTGCATCGCTCAGGGCGACGCTGGCCGCCTCCGATGCCGAGATGAAGCGTCTCGCCGGGCTCGCCAACACGGGCTCCTCCGCCGAGGCGCGCGTCGCCGCCGCATCGAAGGAAGTCGACGCGCAGAAAATGCTGACGGCACAGGCGCAGGCGCAGATCGAGCTTCTCTTCCAACAGGTGACCGCCTTGCGGAAGCAGATCGCGGCGCTAGAGAATTCGCTAGGGGATACCGATAAGCGCGACAAACAGGCGCAAGCGCAGATCGCCGATCTCGGCCAGCGTCTCAATGTGGCGCTGGCGAAGCGCGTGCAGGAACTCTCGCAATACCGCTCCACCTTTTTCGGCGAACTGAAAAGATCGCTGGGGGACCGAGACGACATCCAGGTCGTGGGCGACCGGTTCGTTTTTCAATCGGAGATTTTCTTCGAAAGCGGCTCCGCAGACCTCGCGCCGCAAGGCTATGCGGAACTCGATAAGCTGGCGGCCGCCCTCAGGGACCTGGAAAACCGCATTCCCAAGGATCTGAATTGGGTGCTACGTATCGACGGGCACACCGACATCAGGCCGATCGCCACAGCGGCTTTCAGATCGAACTGGGAGCTGTCTTCGTCGCGCGCGATTTCGGTGGTCAGATACCTGATTTCAAGGGGCGTGCCCCCGAACAGGCTGGTGGCGGCGGGATTTGGAGAATTTCAGCCGCTCTCGTCCGGCGGCTCCGACGCCGACCTGCGCCGCAACCGCCGCTTGGAACTCAAGCTGACCGAAAAATAACTCCTGGCCCGCCGCCCGCCCGATAAGTCCGCCGCGCACGGCATGCGCCGGTGCGCCAGGCGGTTCCATCAATGACGGCGAATGCGGAAATAGTCTTCCAGGCGGACGATGTTTTCATCGACGTCCATGCGCGTTTCGCCCAGAGAAAGCTGAGGCTTGGCCTCCGCGCTCGGCGCCCTGGAAGAAAAGAGCGTTTTGGGCAATAGGTTTGACGCGCGCCACAAATAGGAAAAGCTTGCATTCGCTTCCGCGAGCATGGCGGGCGTGCAATCCTCGACCCGGTCCATTGCGCTGCGCGCGTCGTCGGAACGACGCATGGCGTCCCCTGTCCAGCACAGCGTCTGGCCGAGGGTCAGTCTTTCGTGAGCATCGAGGAGGGCGCGGTTTTTCGCCCAGCGGATGATCGTTTCCGGGGCGTGCCGGCAAGCGGCGTTGAGCGAGCGCACGAACGTATTCAAAGCGTCCGCCGGAGCGATCTGAGCGAAGATGATGTTCACCTCGACAGAAAGGGGCTGAAAGCGCGACAGGTTCGCCACTAGCGCCCTCGCGGGAGCCGAGGCCGGGAGAACGCGCGATCAATGTGATCGTCCTTTGCTCGGGGTCGGCCTGCTGTTTGAGGCTCAGACCATAAACATCGAAGAAGGTGTCGAAGCGGCTCGCTGATGGGGGGGGTGTGAAGGGAGGCAAAGCATCTAATTCAGAAATGAAGCTCATGGCTATCATCCGGGGACTTATGCGGGGATGAGCGGAGACTGCGCGCTCCCTTTCTTGGTAAACCGGCAAGGTTAAATAACGTTTGCGATCGAAAGAAAACTATTCAAAATTTACAGAACCACAGTCCACGGTAACTTTAATATAAAGTAAAGATTGAGTATTCGTAAAGATAGAGCGCCCACGAGGCGAAATCGCTTCGTGCGGCCTTCGCCCATCCGTCCTGCCGACGCCCTGTCCGAGGGCGTCGCGGGCGCCCTATCTCGCGGCGTGCGCCGCCACACCAGCCGAAGCCGAGGCGGCATGGCTGTTGATTGAAGCCACGATATCGTTCACGACGCCGGCGACCAGGCTGTCATCGTCGCCTTCCGCCATGACCCGGATGACCGGCTCAGTGCCCGAGGGCCGGATGATAAGGCGTCCGGCATTGCCAAGGCGCGCCCGGCCGGCTTCGACAGCGGCTTTCACCGCGTCGTCGTCGAGCGGGCTGGTTCCGTTGTATCGGATGCTCTTCAGAAGCTGCGGCACGGGTTCGAAGCGGCGGCAGACTTCGCTGACGGGCTTTCCGCTTTGAACGACCACGCTCAGCACCTGCAGCGCAGTCACAAGCCCATCGCCGGTCGTCGTGAAATCCGAAAGCACGACATGGCCGGACTGCTCCCCTCCGACGTTATAGCCCCCGCGCCGCATCTCCTCGACGACGTAACGGTCGCCGACCTTGGTCCGGATCAGGGAAGGTCCGAGATCCTTAAGATGCCGTTCCAAACCGAGGTTCGACATGACCGTCGCGACGACGCCCTTGCCGCGCAGGCGGCCGGCGTCGCGCCAGCTTCCCGCGATCACGGCGAGAATCTGGTCGCCGTCGACCAACTCGCCATTTTCGTCGGCGATAATGACCCGGTCTGCGTCGCCGTCGAGCGCGATGCCCACGTCCGCTCCGGCTTCGAGAACTTTGCGGCAAATCGTTGCTGGCGCCGTCGATCCGCATTCGCGATTGATATTGCGCCCATCGGGATTGATGCTCAAGCGCAACGACATTTGCTCCGAGTTCCCAAAGCACAGCCGGCGCGGCGCGGTATGCGGCCCCATTGGCGCAATCCACCACCACCTTCAGCCCGTTCGAGGCTTATCGGTCGATCGAGGGTGCGCTTGGCGAACTCTATATAGCGGTCGTTGGCGCCGTCGATGCGGCGGGCCTGGCCGATCCGGTCGGGCTCGGCCATGAGGGCGTCGATATTCCCGAAAACCTTCTTCTCGATCTCAGCTTCCACCTCGTCGGAAAGCTTGTAGCCGTCGGGCCCGAAGAGCTTGATTCCGTTGTCCTGATAGGGATTGTGAGAGGCGGAGATCATCACGCCAAGGTCCGCCCTCAAGGTCCTGACAAGCATGGCCACGGCGGGAGTCGGGATTGGCCCAAGCTGCATGACATCCATTCCGACGGATGTAAAGCCCGAAACCATCCCCGATTCGATCACGTAGCCCGAAAGCCGCGTATCCTTGCCGATCACGACCCGCGATGGTGCTCGCGGTTGCTGAACATTTGTCCAGCCGCCATGCCGACTTTCAAAGCGATTTCGGGCGTCATGGGATAAGTGTTCGTCTGACCGCGAATGCCGTCGGTTCCAAAGAGCTTTGACGCCATGACCCTAACCTCCCGTGCCGAAAGCACTCTTGCAAATACCAGGAATGCAATTGCAAACTTCGATGCGAGATAAGGTAGTTATTATAATTTCAAATGCAAGCGATTTTTATCTCAAATCCACACAGACATTACTGAATATTCTCGCCCCGTCATTGCATACAACTTGCACGGACTGCGAACGCTGCGATTCGATTTTCCACTCATATTTCCATGTCCGGCTGCGCTACGCTCGACCGGGAAACTGCGCTGCGATTTTTACGCTGTCGGGGTGAAATTGTGGATTTTGTGCGGCGACGCCATCACCGCCACGAAGCCAGCTCCATATCGCGAGGGCTTGGCGGGTTTCTTCCAGATCGTGCACCCTGACAATCTGGACGCCCTGGGCTGCCGCATCGAGCGCCGCCGCCACGCTCGCCGCAGCCTGCGCCTTTGGGTCGCCCGCGCCTGTCACCTTCTGCAGCGACCGCTTGCGGGAAGTGCCAGTCAAGATCGGCGCTCCAAGCCCATGGAACAAGCTTATGCTTCGAAGAAGGGATGCGTTGTGAGCCAGCGTCTTTCCGAAGCCGATGCCAGGGTCGGCGATAAGGCAACTCCGGGGCAGTCCGGCCGCGACGGCGGCCTCTATCCGGCTTTCCAGGAAGTCATAAACCTCGAGAACCACATCCGCATAGGATGGATTGTCCTGCATGGTCCGCGGGGTCGCCCTTCGCGTGCATCAGGATCAACCGGTTTCTTGAAGGTCCGCCGCCGTCGCGAGGCTATCCGGCGCGAAAGTCAGGGCGGACACGTCGTTGATGATGATGCCGGCGCGGATTTTCGCGGCCTCGCGCATCACCTCCGGCTTGCGTGTATCGATGGACACAGGCGCAGGCAGATCGCCCAATCCATGCAGCACGGGCGCGATACGCCGGAGTTCCTCTTCTGCGCTCACCGGCTCCGAGCCCGGCCTTGTCGAATTCCCCGCCGATATCGATGAAATCTGCGCCTGCCTTTGCAAGAGCCTTGGCGCGACCGATCGCCGCCTCTGGTTCGCAATAATCGCCGCCATCCGAAAAACTGTCGGGCGTGACGTTCACAATGGCCATGATCCGGGGGGTATCCAGGGAAACGCCGGCAACGGCGGGGCGCGGGGCGGTCACGCGATCGATAAGGTCTTTTATCTGCGGTTCGTCGATCGCTTGCATTGTGCTTGTGCGAACGATGGCGTGTTTGACGCGGCCGGGTTCCCCCTCCCAAAGCCGGACAGCGCCGAACGCAATGGAACCGCCCGCCAAGGGCAAAGCCGCGCCAAGCGAGACCGCATCACGCGCAACCTCGCCATAAAGCAATCCAATCGGCTCAAGATATAAACCGGTCATCGCCATCTCCAGGACTGGCGGCCTTTTGAAGGAACGCCATCCGTGAGCCAGCCTCAGGGATCGAAAACGCCTTCGCTGGCTTGACCAACGGTTTTCCCCCCTCACCCTAGCCCTCTCCCCCTGGGAGAGGGAGTCCGGTAGCGACCGGCTGCCATATCGTTCACCTCTCCCTGAGGGAGAGGGACAGGGTGAGGGGTTCGAACGATTGGGGAAACAGGGAAACCTTGCCTACGCGTCCCCGCCGACGCGCCGAAGCCCCTCGTAAGCAATACGGCTGGACGAGTTGATCTGGAGAGCCTTTCGATAGGCCTGCGCCGCATCGGTGCGGTTGCCGAGATACTCGGCCGCCTGCCCGGCATTAGCCCAGGCGTCGAAGTTGTTCACCTTGTTCGTCCCGGCCACCTGGAAATCGTCGAAGGCCTTTTTATACTCCTGGACCGCCATATAGCTGATGCCCCGCGCAAAGTGAGGGTCCGCGGCGTCCGGCCGGAAATTCACGGCGATGCTGAGATCGTCGAGCGCGCTGCGGTGATCGTTCATGGCCTGATAGATAAGGCCGCGGCTGTAATAGGGCGCAGGATCGTCAGGCTTAAGCTCGATGGCCTTGCCAAAGTCGGCCACGGCGAGCCTGGATAGTTTTTTTGTTCCTTGTAAACATTCCCGCGGCCGATATAGGCGGCGGCGTAATCCGGCTTTATAGCCAAGGCCTGATTGTAATCCTTCAACGCCGCGTCGAATCGGCCCACGCGAAGGTAGATAAGCGCCCGGTTGTTGTAAGCTTGGTAGAATTGCGGATTGATCTGGATTGCGGTCGAGAAATCGCCAATGGCCTTCTCATACTCGCCCGCCTGGCCGAAGACTGTGCCTCTCAAGATTGAGCGCGTTGGCATCGCGAGGGTTTTTCGCCAGAACAGCCGAAATGGATGCAATGTTGTTCTTGGGGTCTACCGCCGGATTGTTCAATTCCTCCCCGGCGCGCTGCTCCCTCGTTCCCGACGATTTCGCAGGCCGTAAGCGATGACTAAGGCGAGGAACAGCCCACCCGCTGTCAGCGCTCGTCTTATCATTTGCCCAGTTGTCACAGTACAGGCTCCACCCTGGCGTAAAGTCCCCTTTTTACGCTTACAACAGTGAGCCGGGAATGCGGCCACAATCGGATGCTACACGAAAACCGTTTCACTCCTGTGGAGACAGGACATGGAACACCTTATCGTGCGGCTGCACGCCCTGGAGCGACGACGCCTTCTCTCTGCGCCTTCTTCCGAGCAAGCTTGCGGGCGCGGCGTACTGCCTCGGCCTTCTCGCGCGCTCTCTTTTCCGACGGCTTCTCGTAATAGTTGCGCAGCTTCATCTCGCGAAAAATACCTTCGCGCTGCATTTTCTTTTTGAGCGCCTTGAGCGCCTGATCAACATTGTTGTCACGAACGTGGACTTGCACGCTGGCTCCTTCTTTCTGTTGCCTGATGAATAAAAAAGCCCGCAATCATGCAGGCTATCCAAATCTAACTATAGCAGCCTGAACCGCAGATGTCCATTTCCCGCTCTTCCAGGGTGTGGATTACCCTAGTTCTGCAGCTCGAGGTGATATTTGGGTCACATGGCCGAGCTTGCGCCCCTCTCTTACGCCATTTTTCCCATAAAGGTAAAGTGATGCGCCCGGATTTTTTTCGAGTATCCCACGCCAGTCGAGCACATCTTCGCCGATGAGGTTCGTCATGACCGCACCGGAGTGCCTCGCTGTCGATCCGATGGGCCAGCCCGAAATCGCGCGGATGTGATTTTCGAATTGACTGATGGCGCACGCCTCCATCGTCCAATGCCCTGAGTTGTGGACGCGCGGCGCGACCTCATTCACGAGCAACGGCGCGGCGCTTCCCTCCGGCATCGCGAAAAATTCAACGCCCAGAACGCCGCAATAATCGAGTGCGGCCGCGATTTGCCCCGTCATATCCTGCGCAAGCGCCTGCTGGCTTTGCGGGCAGGAGGCGGGCACGGCGCTTGTGCGGAGAATGCCGCCGCCATGGTTGTTTTCGGGGCAATCGTAGCAGGAGACGGTCGCCGTCGAGAGAGCGAACGGCAATGACCGAGATTTCCGTCGAGAAATCCACCAGCCCTTCCAGAATGCAGGGGGCCGTCAGACCGGCGAACGCAGACCGGAGCTGCGCCTCCGAGGATACCCGGACCTGCCCCTTCCCGTCGTAGCCTTCGCGCGCGCTTTTAAGGATTCCTGTCCCCGCTTCGGAAAGAAGAGCGGCGGCCGCCGGAAAATCGGCTTCGCTTTCGATGGCGGCAAAGGGCGCTGTCGGAAGGCCGATCGCCGACAGAAAGCGCTTCTCTGAAATCCTGTCTTGCGTGATCTCGGCGGCTCTTGCGCCGGGGCGGACGCTCGTATGACGGGCAGCGATTTCGAGGGCCGCGGCAGGCACGTTCTCGAACTCGAACGTGATCACATCGCAGGCTTTCGCGAACTCGACGAGCCTGGCCTCGTCCGTGTAGGACGATTGCCATTTTTACAAGGCCACCTGAAACGCCGGGCTGTCTTCTTCCGGGGCATAGATCGCTGTCTTCAGTCCGAGCTTGGAGGCAGCGATGGCGAGAAAGCGCCCAAGCTGCCCGCCGCCGAAAATCCCAATCGTTGAGCCTGGCGAAAGCGGCTCAGGGCGCATCTGTGGGCCGCTCCGCAACTTTGGCCGTCCGCGCCGCACGCCAGACTTCGACGCGCGCCGCAAGCGCGGGATCGCTAAGCGCAAGGATTTCCGCGGCGAGCAGGCCCGCATTCAGCGCGCCGGGCTCTCCGATCGCCAGCGTTCCGACCGGCACTCCTGCAGGCATTTGCACGATCGAATAAAGCGCGTCCCTGCCGTGAAGCGCTGTGGTCGAGATCGGAACGCCCAGAACGGGCAAAGTCGTCATGGCTGCTGTCATGCCCGGAAGATGAGCGGCCCCGCCCGCTCCCGCAACAATGACCTTCACGCCAGCGTCGCGGGCGGACGTTGCGAACTCGTAAAGCCGTTGCGGCGTGCGATGAGCGGAGACAATGCGAGCTTCATAGGCGACGCCGAGTTCATCCAGAACGGCGGCGGCAGCCTTCATGACCGGCCAGTCCGATTGACTGCCCATGATAATCGCGACAGGGGGAAGCTGTTTCGTCATGATCGATTACAATCATGGAATCGAGCCTGCAGGAAGCATCGAGAAGGCGCCGGGAGGATTTGCCCACGCTTTCCCTAGCAAATCTTGATGTTTTCAGGCAATGATATCCGGGAGGAGTTGGTCTTCGAGGCGGACGATTTTGTCTTTCAACGCAAGTTTTCGCTTCTTAAGGCGGGTGAGACGGAGCTGATCCCGCTCCGCGGCGGCTTCGAGCGCGATGATCGCTTCGTCCAAATCCCTGTGCTCCTGCCTGAGTTGCGTGAGCTTGTGGCGAAGGGTTATGTCGTCCGAAGTGTTCATCAAACCCCCGGGGATGACGCCAAAGATGTACGGCCCCGAAAAATCGCTGAGATATTTCATCATATCACGAATCCCCGAAATCCCGAAAAAGGCAACCTGAGCTATAGCACAGCATTTACGGATTGTTATGAATTTTTTACGTAAAAACAATAGGGAAAGTCCGCAGTGGCGCCGGGAATCCCCCCGGATGTCTCAACCGCGAGGCCGTTTTGAGGGCCCCGACTCAGATTTCGCGCCTTGCGGGCGGGGCGGCGGGTCTAAGCGGCGTCATGAAGCGCCCGCTCGCGACATGCGAGTCGTGTACTTAACCCTGAGCTTAGTATAAACATATGATCGCGGACCTCTCGAATAGGTATTGCGCGAATGAAGCTCGAACCGTCCGATCCTGTGCAGTTCGGTCGCACGATTGAAGGCGCGGCAAACGGGCCTTTTCGCCCGATGATTCCGTGTCGTTTGCGGGCCTTCGCCAGTCGTGGAGCCTCCGCCCCTCAACCAACAGAAAGAACAAGAAGGGCGGGCATGAGTACTGGCTGGCTTTACGAGATTGGCGCCCCCCGGACCTTTTACGAGGCGCCTGTATACTTTCGCAAGCCAAGCTTGCGCGAGATTTACCCATCCTGGAAAATTTGAGACGGTTCAACTCATCCTTGAGAAAGGGAAGCGCATTTCATGTCCAAGCTCTCATCGCCGCCCGAATTGGAAGACGCCGATCAGGAAGTGAAGCAGTCGCGCTTCTTGAGTTTGATCCCCTACCTCATCATCCTGATTTTGACGCTCGTCGGCGTTGGCTACACCAGCCTGAACAAGAAACCGCTGGTGATGTACTGGGAGATCCTCGCCGTTGTAACGGGCGTCCTTTGCATCCTGAGCGGCTGGAGTCACGTCTCCAAGGACGGCCGCATCCGGCTGATCTGGACCCAGGTTCTGCACTGGGCCGCGTTTCTGGCGGCCATGAACCTGCTGCTCGTGTCGGATGTTCAAAGGATGCTGAACGCCGATTCAACCGGTCTCGCGGTCCTTCTTCTCCTTGCGCTCGGAACCTTCGTCGCCGGCGTCCATGCCTTGTCCTGGCAAACCTGCGTCCTCGGCGTGGTCATGGCGCTTTCCGTACCGGCAATCGCCTGGATCGAGGAGTCGGCGCTGATCATCGTTCTCGCTGTGGTCGCCCTTGTTGTGCTCGGCGGCCTCTTCTGGTGGTTCGGGCGTCGGGGATCTCCTGCTGGAGCATACCAGGACGCCTGACCTGAGAATGCGCCTGGACAGGCGAGACTGGCATTGCCTGTATCGTGGCCTCACCCTTCGGCAAGCCCAGGGTGGGGTCTCGTAAGCTCGGGAGGAGAGCGATTTTCACTGCCTCCTGCGCAGATACTGGAACAGCGTTTGCTGCCACCAATCGCTCTCGGTTTCTTCCAGCACCGCGATGTTCAGCCTGTCCAGCAAGGGGCTCCCTTTCGGCAGGGCGAAGGCATAATTCAGGCTGTCGACCGTGAAGTCGAGCACGCGCAGCGTCTCCGGAAACTCCTGCATGACAAGCCAGTTGAGAAGGGGCCGGTCATAGACGAACGCATCGATTTTGCCCGCCTGCAAGGCGAGCAGCCCATCCCTCGGATTGGCGAAATTGCGATGGGAAACACGCTCGCGGTCGAGATAGCCGACCGTTGCTGTGGCGCGGGAGGCGCCGACGCGAACGAAGCGCAGATCGTCCAGGCCGTGGATGGTTCCCCGCAATTCCTGTTTGGTCAGCTTCGAAGTGATACTTGCCGTGAAAACCGTGATGACAATGATCGACATGATCATCCAACAGATGGCCACGAAACGCCCAGGCATGGTGGCAGGCGCATTGTGAGCGGCGCCCGCCTGCGTCATCGCGACGGCCGACCACCAAAATCCGGTGCCAAGGCCCCGTATCCCTCCCTGGAAATAATCGGTCTTGCGGCGCTCGAAGAGCCACACCACAAAGCCGACGGTGAGCGCGATGCCGATCAGAATCAGGACAGCCCTCAGGAAATCCTCCGACAGAAGAATCCTCGTAACAGAAAACAATTTGCCTTCGGGCGCTCCTACGGCGATGCCGAGCCCAGTTGCATAAAACGGTTGCGTAAAGTCGATGAGCCGTTGCCGCGCGGCTGTGACGGGCAACGCCCCGAAGGCGGCGTCGAAGGAACCCTTCGCCGTTCCCTCTATCAGCGCTTCCGCTGATGGCTGTTCCGAAAAGCGGTAGCGAAGCTGCAGCCGCCCGGCGATGCGCCGCCAAAGCTCGACGCCGATGCCGTCGAAGCTTCCGTCATCGCGCTTCACCACGAAGGGCGGCGCGTCCTTGATGGCGACGACCAGTTCCTTCTCGTCGGAGGCGGGGAGCGAAACCTTCTCAACTGCAGCAGGCGGCGAAGCCTTCTGAACGGAGGCAGGGGGCGACTTTCGGGCTGCGTGTCGCAGGCGCTCTGAGGAAGGACAATCGCCAGAAGCGCAGCAGCCGCAAGCGCCCACATTGACCACGTTCGTATTCTCATCCGCAGCCCTCCCCGGAAAAAGCGGGCGCCCTGAAAAAACAGCCCCGCAACCTCTGTGAGGAAAGTCAACTCGCAGCCCGGCCGGCATCCCCGCAAGCGGACAAAATGATGTTCGGGCTTCGAATTTTGCTCCCGTCTTCTTCCGGCAAAGAATATAGGATTGGCCAATCGAAGCCAAGCCTTGACGAGAAGACCGGGATTCCGCCTGACGCAGGATCGATGGCCGCTCCCGGTTGCCAAAACCGATCGTGGGTGTAGAATTTGAGCGCGGATGCAAAAGCCAGCTGCGCCGGCCGCGTTTGAAGCTCAGCCGTCCGATCGATCCCTCCGCCGCAGACCGGCGAACTCTAGCGAGGTCGGGGAGAGGCGCTCGCCATGGACCCAAGCGACATCGCCAACACCGGCGACATCATCACGGCCAAGAATGTCGATCTTTCGACATGCGACCGCGAACTCGTGCAGTTTCCGGACGCCATCCAGCCGCATGGCGTCATGCTCACGGTGGACGACCATTCGAACCTGATCATGCATGCGAGCGCAAATTGCGCGCAACTGCTCGGCATGGGGCCGGACGCGGTCATCGGCAAGAGCGCCGACAGCATCCTGGGACACACAGGCAGCGACCTGATTGGGAAGCTGCGGCGGATGGCTCTCGATGGCGGCCCCGTGCATGTCGTGCGCGAATCCTTCCTCGGGTCGGATCGCGGCTTCCATCTGTTCGCCCACCGGTGCGGCGGCCTGATCATCCTCGAACTGGAATCGGCGCCAGCCCCTCAGGCCGAGCCTTCGCGGAACCTCTATTCGGACTTGCGCGCCGACATCGCCCGGCTGCAGGAGACGAAAAGCCTTGCGGAGTTTTTCGATCTCGCGGTTGAGAAGATCCGCAGCTTCACCGGCTTCGACCGGGTCATGGCCTACCGCTTCGACGAGGACGGCAGCGGGCATGTCGTCGCCGAGTCCAAGCGCGACGATCTGGAGGCCTATCTCGGGCTGCATTACCCCGCGACCGACATACCGGCCCCGGCGCGGCGTCTGTTTTCCTTGAGCTGGGTCCGCCATCTTCCCGACGTCGACTATACGCCCGTGCCCCTTGTCGCGTCGAAAAGCGCGGCCGTCATGGGGCCGGTCGACATGAGCTTTGCGAGCCTCAGAAGCGTTTCGGTGATGTACTCCGACTATCTCAAGAACATGGGCGTCAAGGCGACCATGGTCATGCCCCTGATGAAAGAGGGCAAGCTGTGGGGCCTCATTTCCGCGATGCATCACGACGCGCCGCGGCACGTCCCTCACGAAACGCGCATGGCGGCGGAATTTCTGGCCCACACGCTCTCGCTTCTGATGTCGGCGAAGGAGGATGCCGAACTTTTCGAGCGCGTCCTCGCCATGAATGCGACAACCGGACCGGCTCATCCAGAGGCTGACCGCGGAGCCCGATTTCGGCAAGGCGTCTGGGCGCGCCGGAGACGCTGCCGCTCGTGCTCGCCCAAGTCGATGCAAGCGGCGCCGCCGTTGTCACGGAACAGGCCATCGCGCTGACCGGCAAGACGCCCGCCGAAGCGGAAATTCGCAATCTCGCGCAATGGATCGGCGCACAGGACGAACCCGTTTTCGCGACCGACCGGCTCGCGTCTCTCTACGAGCCTGCCGCAGCGTTCAGCCGCACCGCGAGCGGCGTGCTGGCGATCAGGATTTCGCCCGAGCGGCCCGAATTTCTGCTGTGGTTCCGGCCCGAGCAGATCGAGATCTTCAGCTGGGCCGGCGATCCGCACAAGCCCGTGGATGTCAGCGAGAGCCGACGGGACCGTACGGCTCAGGCCGCGATCGTCGTTCGCTCTCTGGAAGGAGAGCGTCCGGAACCGCTCGACTCCCTGGCACGACAACGAAAAGGCCGCCGTCCTCAAATTGCGCCTCGCCATCGGCGACATCGTCATCGGGCGCGCCGAGAAGATCGAAAAGATCAGCCGCGAGCTTGAGGTGTCCCATGCCGACCTCGACAGCTTCACCCACGCGGCGACCCACGATCTGAAGGACCATCTGCACGGGATTCACCACCTTGCGATCAATCTGCATCGGAAGCAGGGAGGCGTCCTGGATGAGGAAGGCCGGCAGCAGGTCGCGGCGATCCTGAAACTCACGCAGAGAATGGACAGCCTGATCGAGGCGCTCTGCTTGAGCACTCGCGCGTCGGCAAGACCGCGATGGCGATCGAGCACGTCGATCTCGATCAACGTCGTCGAACTCGGTCTTAAGGATGTTCAGCAACGCCCTGACCGAAGGCAAGGTCGAGGTCCGGCGGCCTTCGCCGCTCGGGTCCGCCCTGTGCGACCGCGAGCGGATCCGCGAGGTCTTCATCAATCTCATCGGAAACGCCATCAAATACAACGACAAGGCCGCGCGCTGGATCGAGATCGGCGTCGAGAGGGGCCACCCGCCGCGCTATTACGTCCGGGATAACGGCATCGGCATTGCCGAAGCCGACCAGCGAGCGATCTTTCAGATTTTTCACCGCCTTCATGGACGGGAAGACTATGGGGGAGGATCGGGGATCGGCCTTGCCTTCACGCGCAAGATCGTGGAGCACCTCGGCGGACGCATCTGGGTCCAGTCAACGCCCGGGCAGGCTCGACCTTCTTCTTTACGCTGGCGCCCGGCGAGAACGGCTGACGCCCAGGCAGGCTCTCGCGGCCTGACGAACGAAGCGCGGTGACATTGTGCCGCTTCATGCCTGCTATTCGCGTTGAGCGCCCGCTATTGCAGGGTGAACTGCTCGAGGTGGCCAGCGTGGCGCCACCTTCAGGATCGGCTATCCGCGAACCTTTGCGCAACTCTTCACCCCAGCTCCGGCTAACTCGTTCACGCCGTCATCGCGAGGCGCGGATCGCGCCGTGGCGATCCAGGGGTCGTCTGTGACGCTGGATTGCTTCGCTCCGCTCGCAATGACAAGAAGCGATCAACCGGATTCGGTATCACTCGGGCGAGCGGAAAGGGCGAATCTAGCGATGGCTCTCAACTACTTCACGTACTTTCGCGTCCACCACCGGCGCCGCATCGCGCACAGGATCGGGCGCAGGCAAGGCGAGCACCGCCGGTACGCTGACCGGGCTAGCGGCACGGCTCATCACCATCGCTTTGATGCCCGGCGGGGTCAGCCGGACCAATTTTTGCACGAGCGCCATGTCGGTGATGCTGAAGTCCTCGATGTGCCACGCGGCGACAGCCGTAAGAGCAAACGCGGCGACGATAGGGTGCACCAGCGCGATGATCAAGATCGCGGCCAGAACCGCGAGCTTCAGGTATCTTTCGGTATCCATTCGATTCTCGTCTCCAAGGCGCAGTGTCGCGATCGCAATCTTAACGCCATCTCGCAGTGCGCCTTAGCAGATTCTTTTAAATGAAACCCTAACGGCGCCGCCCGCTCCAACCGCGGCTTCGAATGAGCGCCGCGAACGCGGTTGCCGAAAACGATTATGCGGAACCCTCATCTCCCTCTAAGCTGTGCCGCGACGGCGCCTTTGCTCTTGGGAAAGTTCCCCAGTTTGTCAGGAAATTCGGGGTGGTCGGCGGAGAGAGTTCTGAGCACTTTAATGACGCCTTGCAAGCACCTTACGATTTCCTCCAAGCCGGCGTTGGGTTCAATGATCGAGGCCATGCTTCAGCTCCGTACCTTTTACAACAGATCATAGAAACACCTATCATATCCGTGCAAAGCTAAACCTAATTAGTCTTGATGAAATGTAATTAGCTTCGTTACTTTAGCATTGACGCCAGCCCCGGCAATTTCCGTGTCTGCATCGACGCTTCCCGCCGCCGAATTCCAAACAAAAGGCGCTTCCACCCCATGAGCCGCCCCTGCGGCGATCTGGCAATCAATGGAGCAAAACTACCTGTTCCAATCTGGATAAGGTTCTTTTATCCTATGATGGCGTGCGCAGGCGAGCGCGCGAGCCAAATGGCGAATAGTTGCGCTCGCCGACCAATTCCAGGCTGTCTCAGTGACACACGGCGCGAACACTGCGCCGGATACTCGACGTCGCGCCCACGCCCGCAGCGCGCCACAATCGCCTCATGCCCGGCCACGCGGCCAGCAGCAGCCAACTGCACAAGCATTTGTGCCATGCGTCAATAAGTCAGTGAGCAAGAATCAGTTGTCACAGCTTTGTGAGAATTGATTCAAGCTACTGTCGCCTTCTCGAACCACAGGGTTCGATCCTTCAGTTCATGCGGGTGCGCAGATGTTGGCCCTGGAAGTCCCATCAGTCAGAACGTTCGCAGGTTTGTCCCTCGACCAACGCGCCGAAGACGATCTGAAAAGCTTGATGATCGTTGGGCTCGAGACGGCGATCGATCAGGGCCTTTCGCCCCATAAGGCCCTGAGCATCGTCTTCAAATGGGCCGCAGATGAATGCGCGCGCCTCAAAGACGAGGCGGCCAGTTGATCCCGCGCGATCGCTGAACTATCGACGTCATCTCCCTATGCGCACCTAGTGGTCACGAGTTCATCCCCATTCCCTGCTCGACGCGCCGCGACTCCCGCTCTCGAAACTGCCGTTGGCGAAGCCCCTGCGATGCAGGAATAAAACTTAAGCGTGTCCGTTTTCGGATAACAATTTACGCTTGAGGGGAAAAGGCGGGGGATACGAAGACATGAGCAACATGCCTCTCATCGACAGTTGCCTGGACGCCGAATGGGTAAAGGCCTTCGAGACTGTAGTCACAGAAATGCACGCGGCGCTCGCTACGGGCGGGACCATCTTCCAATTGAGCGGCAAAAAAATCGAAACGCCGCAGGGGCACACACCCTATGCGGAAGTATTGATGACTTTTGAGGAGTGCTCGAACGAAGACTATCGCGAAACAGCTTCACGTCTCTGGGAGCTGCTATCGCGAGAATACGTCGCTATGCGCATACTGCTTAAAGACCTTGACGCTTCCGTCTTGCCGCGAGCATGACCTCGGAATTTTGTACGGCCGAAAACGAGAAGGGAGCCGCTGAGCTCAAGCAGCTCCCCCCTCTCGAAGCACGGCCAGGATGCCAAAAAGAAGCCGGGCGGCCTATGGTTCGACAAGCTCACCATGAGGTCCAAGCTATTGATATCGCTCGACCTCATCCTGAGCTTGTCGAAGGATGGAGCGAGGGTTTCCGGCTTTTTCAGCGCCCTGCTAATGGCTGAATAATTCACCGGCAAGAAGCGTGCAGTATAGAAGCCGGGCGGGAGAAGCCTCCAGAGTAGGCACTGGAGGCTTAACCGGATTCAACGATGCTACGCAGTACCATGCTGAACACCGGCAGAACAGATGTTTGCGTATCTTGCCCTGCTGAAGATCAAGCTAGCGCATGCATGTGAACACAACAACCACTTTCGAGTGCATTGGTTAAAAACACAACCATTAGGAGCAGAAAAACTATCAAAGCATATGAAGAAGGGCCGCGGCGCGTCCGGCTCCACGGCCCTTTTGTACCTGTGCCTGCCCTTGGTATCAGACGCCGTAGGGAACCAGCGGCGCGAGCGTGATAACGATAGCCAATGCGATCGCAGTCCATTCCATGATGCCGATGTTGCGTATCGTTGTCATGTGAAGTCTCCTTCGTCGTTCTATTTCTGACAACCAAGGTAGGGTATTTGATCATCACGAAAAACTAAGAAAGGCGTGAGCGGCGCCGCGGCGCCGAACGCAAAATAGTGATGAAGGGTCGTTCGCGCTCCGTACGCCTGATCTGCAGCGCACGTGCGCCTGTCGAAATGACGATGCTGCGGCGGCGCGTTTGCAACGAGACTGGCGCCGTGTTGATCTTTCGCAAGGCCCCCCCGATGCAGGCATGCTTCAGCTAAAGACATTCAGCAGCAGCGCACGGCCGGGCCGATCGATGAACTTGGAAAAAGTTGTTTTTGGATTCTTTATCCTTTTGGCGGCCGCATTGAACCTCGGCTTCGTCTATGGCGGCATCGACAATCCGAACCATCACAGCGTATGGGAGCTTTTCGCAGCGGTGACAGCCAGTTTGATCGCCGTCGTTCTGAAATTCGGCGATCGCACTCATATCGGGGCGGTTCATCTGGCTTCCAGCCTCGTCGCCCTGCTTCTACTGATCGCCGCCGCCCTTGTCTGGTTTTTCACGAGCCCGAAGGATGGCGGCCCGCTCAGCGCGCAGGCGCTCTCCGGCATCGTGTCGCTAGCCGCGGGCGCGCTTCTCGCAAATATCGTGTCCGTCACCATCATGGTCATCGATACGGCCATCCAAAGGCGTTGATGTGCAGAGCGTCTTTTTCATAACGATACGCCGTCTCCGCGCGCCTCTGATCCTGATTATTCTGATCTTCGCCTTCTCGACAGCCGGGCTTGCTCTCATTCCGGGCGTCGACGCTCAAGGCCATCCCTGGCATATGACGCTGTTTGAGGCCTTCTATTTCGTGACCTACACGGCCACGACGATCGGTTTCGGCGAGATCCCGCAAGGCTTCACCGATGAGCAACGTCTTTTCGTGACGGTCATCATCTATCTGTCCGTTATCGGCTGGGCGTATCTGCTCGCCTCGTTCCTGGGCCTCGCTCAGGACACAGGCCTCCGGCAGGCCATCGTCAGCGCGCGGTTCCGGCGCTCCGTCGCCGGGCTGCGAGAACCTTTCTATCTTATTTGCGGTCTCGGCGAGACGGGCATGACCGTTGTGCAGGCGCTCGACAAGCTCGGCTACCGGTTCACGGCCATCGACAGGGATGAGCGCAAAATCCAAGAACTGGAGATCGAGGAGTTTTCGAGCGACGCTCCCTTGCTGGCCGCCGACGCCCGCTCGCCCGAATCGCTCTCAGCGGCCGGCCTCCTGAAGCCTGAATGCAAAGGCGTCCTGGCCCTCTGCAATGACGATTCGGCCAACCTCGCCGTGGCGGTCGCCGCCACCCTCTTGCGGCCGGGCCTGCCTGTCGTCGGCCGCGCCGACTCGCCCTCCGTCGCCGCCTCCATGGCCTCGATTGGCGCCTATCGCGTGATCAATCCCTTCCGCGAATTCGGAGATCATCTTGAACTCGCCATGCGAGCGCCCGACAGCCACCGCTTGCTCGCCTGGCTGACGAGCACGCCGGGCTCCTATTTGCCGCCAAGCTTGCCGCCAAGGATTCCCGCCGCGCCGGGCCATTGGATCGTCTGCGGCTATGGGCGCTTCGGCAACGAGGTCGTCTCCGCGGTGCAAAGGGGCGGCTTCAAGGCGACGATCATCGACCCCGCCGGAATACGGGCGGACGGCCTGACATCGATCAAGGGACTGGGCACGGGAACGGCCGTGCTTCACGAGGCCGGCGTCGAAACGGCGTCCGGGATTTTCGCGGGCACCGACGACGACACGACGAACCTTGCCATATCCATCGCGGCCCGCCGCATCAACCCGCGCATCTTCATCATCGTGCGGCAGAATTTGCAGGCCAATCAAGTGCTGTTTGCGAGGTTCGGGGCCAGTATGACAATGGTCTCAAGCCAGATCATCGCGAACGAATGCATCGCCGTGTTGCGGACGCCGCTTCTTGCGGAGTTTCTGGACCTTGTCCGGCATAAGGACGGTTTCTGGGCCTACTCGCTTGCAGAAAGCCTGCGCGCGCTTGTCGGCGACGAAACGCCGGGTTTCTGGAGTTTCTCCATCGACGAAAGCGAGGCGCCCGGTCTCGCCGACCACATGCATCGCTCGCAGCGGCAGGTCTGCATCGAGCGATCTGTCGAGACATTCTAAATTCAGACAGGACAGGCTTCCATGCATGGCGCTATTGGCCATTCGCGGCGGAAAGACGATTGAGCTCCCCGGCGACGGCGTCCCTATCGCTGCAGGCGACCGGCTGCTTGTTTGCGGGCCGTCTCTCGGCGAAAGACGAGCAGAGCCTTATGCTGGAGAACGCGAATGTCGCCGCCTATGTTCTGGGCGACAGAAGCGAAGCGGAAGGCTTCCTCTGGCGGACTCTCGAGAAAGCCCTGGCGCGCTGACCGTTCACGTTCCCGTCGCAATTTTCTAGAAATATGCTAAGGTGAAATCGCCGCTTGGGAGATCGCAGGTTTCCATGCGGGGCGGACAGAGCCGTTGGCGCCGGAACAGTCTAGGCACTCTATGCTTTTGTACAGGTTCAGGGGCGGCCCTATTGGCATCGCCAGATAGGCTGGGGCGAAAGCATGGACAACATAACATCACTTCGCGGCAACAGCGGAGATCGTCAGGCCAAAAAGCCAACAGACTCGCCGATGCAACGCCGCCGGCTTAACCTGGAAAGAGAAAAGCCCGCCCCCATCAATTGGCGGCGGGGGATGTTCCGCCTTTGGATCCTGGCTTCGGGCGCGTGGGTCGATGGGATGGCTGCTTTATTTCTCGATCGTGTACATCGGCGGCGAAGCATCGGCGGGCCAATTCTGGTCGCGCCCATTGTGCTGCTCGGGCCGCCCCTTGCCTTGCTGCTTTTTGGCCTCGCAACGCGATGGGCCTTCGAGGGTTTCGAGGCCGACGAAGGCTCCTGACTTGGTCCGCGCAGAACTTCCGGGCGCCTATGCAGCGGCGGTTTTCCGCCCCTCCGCCTTCGGTTCGTAATTGAGGATGGGCGCAAGCCAGCGCTCGGCCTCCGCGATGGGCCAGTTCTTCCGTCTGGCGTAATCCTCCACCTGGTCGCGTCTCGATCTTGCCCACGCCGAAATAGTGGCTTTCAGGGTGCGAGAAATAAAGGCCTGAAACCGAGGCGGCAGGCATCATGGCAAAGCTTTCCGTGAGCTTCATGCCGGTGGCGCGTTCGGCGTCCAGCAAGCTGAAGAGCGTTTCCTTCTCCGTGTGATCCGGCTGGGCGGGATAGCCCGGCGCCGGGCGGATGCCTCGATATTTCTCGGCGATCGCATCGGCCGGCGTCAGCGCCTCGTCCTTGGCGTAGCCCCAGAACTCGCGGCGAACGCGGGCGTGCATGTGCTCGGCGAAAGCCTCGGCGAGACGATCCGCCAGCGCCTTCACCATGATCTTGGAGTAGTCGTCATGCGCGGCCGCGAAGCGTTCGGCGACGGCTTCCTCGCCGATGCCTGCGGTGACGGCGAACCCGCCGATGTAATCGGCGAGGCCGCTCGATTTCGGCGCGATGAAATCGGAAAGCGCCGTGTTCGCGCGCTCGCCTTCGCGGACGATCTGCTGGCGGAGCGTGTGAAATGTCGCCAGCCGCTTCTCGCGGGCTTCATCGTCGTAAACGGCGATATCGTCGTCATCGGCCGCGTTCGCCGGCCAAATCCCGATGACGCCATTCGCGACGAGCCACCCCTCCGCGACGATCTGCCGGAGCAGGGCCTCGGCGTCCGCATAAAGAGCGGACGCCGCCTTGCCATAGCGGCTGTCGCTCAGAACGCCGGGGTATGTCCCCTTGATTTCCCAGGTCGTAGAAAAAGGGCGTCCAGTCGATGTAGGGAACGAGCGCTCCGAGATCATAGTTCGTAAAGGCTCTGATGCCAGTGAAAGCCGGGCGCGGCGGGCGATAAGCCGGCCAATCGATTTTGAACCGGTTCTGCCGCGCTTGCGCAAGGCTCACACGCGCTTTCTGGGCGCGTCCGCGTTCATGGGCGCGGGCGACAGACGCGTATGTCTCGCGGATGCTGGCGACATAGGCGGCGCGATCGCCGCCGAGAAGGTTCGAGACGACGCCCACGGCGCGGCTCGCGTCGGTGACATAGATCGCCTGATTGCGCTGGTAATTCGGGCTTATCTTGACAGCGGTATGCACCTGGCTTGTCGTCGCGCCGCCGATCAGAAGCGGCACGTCGAACCCCTGCCGCTCCATCTCGGACGCGACGAACACCATCTCGTCGAGGCTCGGCGTGATCAGCCCCGAGAGCCCGATTACGTCGGCTTTCAGTTCGCGCGCTCGATCGAGGATGCGCTGGGCGGGCGCCATGACGCCAAGGTCGATGACCTCGTAATTGTTGCATTGAAGCACAACGCCGACGATGTTCTTGCCGATGTCGTGAACATCCCCTTTCACGGTCGCCATCACAATTCGGCCTGCGGCCGGCGCGTTTTCGAGCCCCGCCTCGCGCTTCTCCGCCTCCATGAAGGGCATGAGATAGGCCACCGACTTCTTCATGACGCGGGCCGATTTCACCACCTGCGGCAGAAACATCTTGCCCGCGCCGAACAGGTCGCCGACGGCGTTCATGCCGCCCATGAGAGGGCCTTCGATCACGTGGAGAGGCCGCTCGGCGGCGCGGCGGGCCTCCTCCGTGTCTTCGTCGATGAAATCGGCGATGCCGTGGATCAACGCGTGTTTCAGCCGTTCGGCGACGGGGCGCTCCCGCCAGCTGAGGTCGGGCGCTTGTTTCTTGGCGCCGCCGCCTTTGAACCTGTCGGCGGCCTCAAGCAGGCGGTCCGTCGCGTCTGGCCGCCGGTTGAGGACGACGTCCTCGCAAAGCTCGCGCAAATCCGGTTTCAGGTCGTCATAGACGCCGAGTTGGCCCGCATTCACGATGCCCATGTCCATGCCGGCCTGGATGGCGTGGTAGAGGAAGACGGTGTGCATGGCCTGGCGCACCGGCTCGTTGCCGCGAAAAGCGAAGGACAGATTGGAAACGCCGCCCGAGACATGCGCATGCGGCAGTTCCGAGCGGATGCGCCGGGCCGCCTCGATGAAAGCGACGGCGTAATTGTTGTGCTCCTCGATGCCTGTCGCGACCGCGAAGACATTCGGGTCGAAGATGATGTCCTCGGGCGCGAAGCCGACACGCCCCGTCAACAGCCGGTAGGCGCGCTGGCAAATCGCGAATTTGCGCTCCGCCGTCTCGGCCTGCCCGCTCTCGTCGAAGGCCATGACGACCACGGCCGCGCCATAGCGCAGGACTTTCCGCGCCTGCGCCAGAAACGGCTCCTCGCCCTCTTTCAGGCTGATCGAATTGACGATCGCCTTGCCCTGCACGCATTTGAGCCCGGCCTCGATCACCGACCATTTCGAGGAATCGATCATGACCGGAACGCGGGAAATATCCGGCTCCGACGCGATGAGATTGAGAAAGGTGGTCATCGCCTTCCCGGAGTCGAGGAGGCCTTCGTCCATGTTCACATCGAGCACGTTGGCGCCGCTCTCCACCTGCTCGCGCGCGACGGCGAGGGCGGCGTCGTAGTCGCCCGCCTCGATCAGCTTGCGGAATTTCGCCGAGCCGGTGACGTTGGTGCGTTCGCCGACGATAATGAATTGCTGGCCTGTGCCGGTCATGGTCTGAAAAATCCTCTTCGCCCTACCGCGGCGCGCCATGGACCTTGGGTAGCAACGCGGCAAGATTCAAGCAATATTGAGGTTGGAAGGTTAGCGCAAGGCAGCCTGCTCAGGCTCGTGGAACGCTGGCGCCGCCATGGCGTCGAACTGCACATGCTTCAGAGAGCGGAGCTTTGCGATGGTCGCGAAATCGCGGTCGTTATGAAGGAGCGTTACGCCGTGCGACATGGCGATCTCCGCGATGCAGCAGTCGATAACGCTTCGAACAGTCAGGCCCTTGCGGCGTAGATCGAAGTAAAGCCGGGCCGCAGTCGCCCACGTCTCTTCATTGGCTTCAAGATAATCCTGATCGGCGAGATAATCCGAAAGCTTCAGCCACTCCTTCTCGTCGCGCGCGCCTTGCAACAGCTCCATCTGGGTGAAACGGGTAAGACAGTAATCGCGCCCGTCCAAGATGGTGCGGAGCGCGCACGCAGCGACGCCAGACCTGTCCTTGAACAGGGCAACGAGCACGCTCGTGTCAATCAGCATCGTAGCGGGTGTGCCTCAGCGCCTTGTGATCGTAACTGTCTTCGAACGCGATCTTGCCGGCGAGGTCGAACAAATCTTTTTTCTTCTTGGCTTTCAGGAACTCCTGCAAAGCAAGATGAACCGCCTCCTTCTTCGTCTTCACGTTCGCCACCCTCATGACCTCGTCGATGAGCGCATCATCGATATCGATATTCGTTCGCATTAACAGCCTGCATATGTCACCCGCTTGTGTACCATACACATTCGCATACACAAGGGAAGTTTTTTCGCACTGATCAGGCGTCGCCGAAGGTTTCCACGAGCCGGCCGCAAAGCCAGAACTCGCCTTCAACGATCATGCCCGGCCGCAAGGCGCGAGGCAGAACGGTGTCGTCCGCGACGAGGTCGAAGGTGCCTCCCGCCGTGCTGATCAACGCCCAGATGAAGTCCTGGCCTGTCTCGGGATTGCGGCGGCGCTCGGTCTTTTGCACCTCGCCCGTGAGGAAGGCGCGCGCAGGCGCCCGGAAATCCTCGGCTTCCGGATCGAGGAAAACGACCTCGCCCGAACCGTTGCCTCCAGCGAAAAGCCCGCTCGCAAGGAAAGAGCGCGGCGTGAATTTCACCGTCTTCCCGTCTTGCATCGCCTTGAAAGACGCCTCGTTCTCGAAGACGGCGAAATCGTGAGGGAACGCGACGATCTGCGCGATTGCCATGAAAGGCACGCGCTTGCCTGAAAAACGGGCGAAATCCACCACGTCGATCAGCGCGATGGTCGGGCCGAGCTCGACATAAAATGCGCCTTCGAAATGGTTGTCGTAGGGGCGTTGCCGCATGGCCCGGACGCGGATCGGCGTGCGGCCCTCGCCCTCGAAGAACGGCGTGATGCCAACGGCGACGTAAGGATCTGCGTCCGCCCCGGCATCCTTTTGCATGTGAACCCATAATTCGGGTCCGACCGCAGAGCGCAGGCGGTGGTAATAGCCTGCCGCACAGGGCTGTTTCTCGCCGCCTTTTTCAAGAAGGCTGCTCACCAGCGAAGAAAGCGCCTCAGCCGAGTTTGCCTTGAATCCGATGACACTGAAGTGATCCGCCACCACTCCGCATTCTCCTTTGCATGTCCCGCAACGCTCAGGCTGCCGCCCTCGCCAGCCGATCCAGTTCGCTGACGATGGCCTCCCCCATCTGCGCAGTCGAAACCTTTGTCATGCCGCCCTGCATGATGTCCTGAGTCCGCAGGCCCTTGGCAAGCACATTGGCGATGCTCGCGTCGAGAAGGTCCGCCTCTTTCCCCATGCCGAAGGAATAGCGCAGCGCCATGCCGAAGCTGGCGATGGTCGCGATCGGATTGGCGATGCCGCGCCCTGCGATGTCCGGCGCGCTGCCATGAACGGGCTCATACAAGGCCGGCCGCTTGCCGCTCGCATCCTTGGCGCCGAGCGACGCCGATGGCAACATGCCGAGCGACCCTGTCGCCATCGCCGCCTGATCCGAGAGGATGTCGCCGAAAAGATTGTCGGTGACGATCACGTCGAACTGCTTCGGCCAGCGGACAAGCTGCATCGCGCAGTTGTCGGCGAGGATGTGGGTCAGCTCGACATCCGGATACTCCGCATGCACGCGGGTCACGACGGCATTCCACAGCACGCCCGTCTTCATGACGTTGCGCTTCTCGGCGGACGCCACCCGCTTGCCGCGGGCGCGCGCCAGATCGAACGCCACGTGCGCGATGCGCTCGATTTCATGCTCGGTGTAGACCTGGGTATCGACGGCGCGCTTCTCACCGTTCTCCATGGTCACGATCTCTTTCGGCTCGCCGAAGTAGACGCCGCCCGTCAACTCGCGGACGATCATGAGATCGAGACCTTCCACCACCTCGCGCTTGAGGCTCGATGCCTCCGTCAGCGCCGGATAGCAGATCGCGGGCCTCAAATTCGCGAAAAGCTCCAGATCCTTGCGAAGCCGGAGAAGCCCCGCCTCGGGCCGCTGCGCATAAGGAACCTTGTCCCATTTCGGGCCGCCCACCGCGCCGAATATCACCGCATCGGCGGCCTTGGCCTTCGCCATGGCGGCGTCGGAAATGGCCTCGCCATGCGCGTCGTAGGCGCGCCGCCGACCAGATCCTCCTCAGTTTCGAAGTGCGCCCGGCCGCTCTTTCGAGAGCCATGCGATGACGCGCTTGACCTCGGCCATGACCTCGGGGCCGATGCCGTCGCCGGGAAGAAGAAGCAGTTTTTTTGTTGTCATAACCGAAACAGCGAGACTGACTTGGTTGCACACTACGCCGCCACCACCCGGCTGGCTTTAAGCTCAAACGTTAAACCACACGCTGTGGCGCCTATCACGCGCTTCGTGACCTCTCTGCACAGCTTTATCGCCAGGACGCGCGCAGGTTGCCGTGCTATCCATTGAAAAATTGCAATCTAATTCAGTTGTGGCCGCTGCTGCTGCTATTCGCCCGAAGCCCGCCTTCGTCGCCATCCGCCATGCATTGGCGATGATTGACGGCACGACTTAAGACTGACGCGGGCGAAAGCAGGTCGCCGAGGTCCACGCCGTCGAGCGCCATGTCGCCAAGCAGATGGCCGCCCTTGTCGCGTTTCGTGGCGAGATATTTCTCGTTATGCGCCGTTGGCCGCGTCAGCACGCGATGGGTCGAGACGACCTCTGAGCCCCGCCTCGCGCAGCGCCTCGATCTTATGGGGGTTGTTCGTCATCAGCCGCACCGACGTGAAGCCAAGCTGCTTCAGCATCTCCGCCGCGAAGTCGAAGCGCCGCTGATCCTGGCCGAACCCCAGCATTTCATCCGCGTCGTAGGTGTCGAAGCCCTGCTCCTGAAGACGGTAGGCGCGCATCTTGTTGGCGATGCCGTTTCCGCGGCCTTCCTGGTCGAGATAGAGCACGACGCCGCCGCCCTGCTCCGCCATCGCCCTGACCGTGCCGCGCAATTGCTCGCCGCAATCGCATTTCAGGCTGCCGAAAAGATCGCCGGTCAGGCAGGCCGAATGGATTCGCGCAAGCACGGGCTGCGAAGGCGAGGGATCGGAGACGAGGATCGCGATCTGATCCCTGAAGCCGTCGCCGCCCCGGAACACGACGAACTCGCATGAGCCTGCGCCTTCCAGCGGGACGAAGGCGCGCGACACGATCTTGAGCGACCGCGCCGCCCGGTCGCGGAAGGCGAAGATGTCTTCAGCGGCCACCGCCAGGATTGGCACAGCGAGGATCGCATTGGCGGAGGCGTCGGCGATCGCGACGGCGGGCAGAAGAAGCGAGAGATTGGCGAGTTCCAGCGCGGCGGCCTCCGCCAGATCGGGAACAGCTGGATCCGCCTTGCAGCCGTCGGTCTCCACGTTGCGGGCGACGCAGGCTTGCAGATTTTCGAGCGTAAAGGGCCGGACCCGGACAACCGCAGCCGGCCTGATCCACGTTCCCCCCGCCTTGAGCTTCTCGCCGGGAACGACGACGCGCGGATGGTGTCCTTCCCTGTCGAGAAAGGTCACAAGCCTTTCGTCCAGGCCCTCGACAGCAAAGGCGAGCACGGTTTTCGCCGCCGACCGGATCGCAACCGGCCTCGCCGCGCGAAACTCGGCCAAAGCGCGCTCCACCGCGATCTGGCGGCTGTCGCCCAGGGACTCTAAAGGCATATCGCTTCCCATCGCCCTTTCCTGTTCATGCCGCGGATGCCCGGTCAGGACCGGCATGATGCTTCAAATGGAACCAAAACAGCTCGCATTGATATAGGAGCGCCGCGCGCGATGCGGAACCTTCGCTGAAAGAAGTCAGGGGTGGGGGGTGTCCTGCGATGCAATCGTTGGTCATACGGCGGAGAAATAGAGATTGATCGCCGTCTCTTGGAAGGCGGCGCTTTACGGTCTCACGGTTTTCCAAAGAAAGCCAGCTTGATCGGTTCCTTGGCTCGCTCATCCCGACACGCCGAAAGCGCATAGGATCCAAAATCGTTGGTCCGCAAAAGTCATCCCCCCTCACCCCGCCCTCTCCAGCAAGGGGAGAGGGAGTCCGCTCGCGCTTGCAACAGCGTCCCTTCTCCCCTGGCGGGAGAAGGACAGGATTAAATGCTGAGTATCGTCAGTCGAAGACTGAAGCCGCAATTTGCTGCTTCGTCAGCAGTCTGCTAGCTAGGAATGCGCGTCAAGACGCGCGGCGATTAGGGAGAGTGGTCATGTTCTCAACATCTGTGTCCCGCCGCGGCGGCTTGCTCGGCTTTTTCGCCGGAGCCGCCGCCTTTCCCTTTATGAGCGCCTCGCGCGCCGCGCCCGCCTCCTCCTGCGCGCTAGTGGTCCTGACCGTGGGCGGCCTCATCGGCGCTCCCAACCGGCCTCCCTTCGACGCGAAGCGCGATCGTTTTTTCAATCACAACAACCTCGGCTTCAATCAGGCCCGCGCCTTCACGTTCGGCGATCTGCTCGCCCTGCCGCAGCAAACCGTGCCCCTCACGGAGGACGGCGGCGAGACCGTCTTCAAAGGCCCTCTGCTCAGCGACATTCTTGCTGCGGCAAAGCCGCTAGGCGATGCGAAATCGGTCCGGCTTTCCGCGCTCGACAGTTATGCCGCCGAGATGACGCTGGAAACAGCGAAATCGGAACGCTGGGTGCTGGCTGCCGAGGCGAACGGCGAAGCCTTCGGGATTGGGGATTTCGGTCCGCTTTACGCGGTGCGGCCACTGCCCGCGGGCCAGAAAAGGACAGATGAAGAGGAAGCGCGGTGGGTCTTTTCCCTCTACTACATCGAGGTAATGCCTTGACATCTCGCGTCCGGGTTTGAGAGATGCCGCAAACGCGGATTGAGCCCGGCAGGAGAAGGTTATGGTTAAATCGGTTTTGGGAATTATAGGCGGATCGGGGCTTTACGATCTGCCCGGACTCGAAAACAAGCGGGAAGTGGCCGTGAACTCGCCATGGGGCGAACCCTCCTCCGCCGTCCATATGGGAGAAATCGCCGGCCTCCCCGTCGCCTTCATTCCGCGTCACGGCCCAGGGCATAAGCAATCGCCCACCTCGATCAACTATCGGGCGAATATCGACGCGTTGAAGCGCGTTGGCGTGACAGACCTGATCTCGGTTTCCGCCTGCGGCTCGTTCCGGGAGGAGTTGCCGCCCGGCACATTCGTGCTCGTCGATCAGTTCATCGACCGCACCTTCCAGCGCGAGAAGTCGTTCTTCGGAGCAGGCTGCGTCGCCCACGTTCCCATGGCCGATCCTGTGAGTCCCGCGCTGGTCGACAAGATCGAAGCCGCCGCGAAAGCCGAGAGCATTCCCTATTCGCGCGGAGGAACCTACCTCGTGATGGAAGGACCGCAGTTTTCAACGCGCGCGGAATCGTTCCTCTACAGATCGTGGGGGTGCAGCGTCATCGGCATGACGAACATGCCCGAAGCGAAACTCGCGCGCGAAGCCGAACTTTGCTACGCGACCATCGCCATGGTCACCGACTTCGACTGCTGGCACGACGACCACGCCGACGTCGACATCGCGGAAATTTTGAAGGTCTTGAAGAGCAACTCGGAGAAGGCAGGGAGGCTGGTCGCGGCGCTCGCCAAAAGCTTCCCGAAAGAGCATGAGCCCTGCCCGATCGGCTCGGACCGCGCGCTCGATCACGCGATCATCACCGCGCCACAGGCCCGGGACCCCGAATTGATCGGGAAGCTCGACGCGGTGGCGGGGCGCGTCTTGCGCAGGTAGCAGGTGGCGGCGTTACGCCGCCAGATGCGTTTGGACCGCAGCCGCAAGAGCGCGCGGATTGAACGGCTTAGCGATGACGAGGTCGTTGTCGCCGTCGCAGGCCGCCGCGACTTCGTCGGGATGCGACGTCACGTAAATGACGTTGGTGTCGAGCTGCTGGCGGATGGCCTTGACCACCTCCACGCCTGTGTCGTCCCTCAGCCTGTAATCGGCAAGGATCAATTTCGGCTTCGAAAGCCCGGCGATGCGCAGCGCTTCGGCCCTGTTCTTGGCGATGCCAGCCACCGAGAAGCCGAGGTTCCGAACGATCTGCTGAAGATCGAGAGCGATGAAGACCTCGTCCTCGATGATGAGGACGGCAGCGGGCTTCTCGCGCAACTGCAACAGCGCTTCGCAATAAATGCGGCGCACCGCATTTTCGCCCATATCCATGATGGAGGCGATGTCGGTATAGGGGAGGCCGATAACCGACTTCAGCGCTGCGATTTGCCGCTGCTCCCGCGAGAGGCGCTGGAACTGGGCGTATAGCCAGCTTCCCGGGGCCGCGCTGACATTGCCCGGACAGGAAACCGACGCTTCGTTCACCTTCCTGTAGAGGTCGAGGCGGGATATGGCGCGACCGCTCACGGCCTTTACCTCGGATACGAGGGAGTTCAGAGCGGTTTCAACCGCGATGTCGCTCAAGCGTCTGTTTCCGAGGATACAGTACGCGTAGCGCCGCAAGTTTCTGAGTTCAACTAAAGCGAGAGTGTCATTCATTATTGGTGGCGTCCTAGAGGTCTTACTTGCCACAAGCTACAGCGAAGCGCAGGAACACGCTCCTCACAATTCCCTATCGACCATACAGCTAATGCTGAGGCTCGAAAAGCGGAAAGACTAAGGCAGTTCCCTCGACCCTTGCCAATTTCTTGCGATTTCCAAAAAAAGTGATATCCGCACTTACTCCCGCTGTTGCGGTCCAGGACGGCTCTCAGCATCCGGTGAAACGCAAGCGCCCGCGGGGTCAGGCATGTTCGCCGATAAGTTATTTGTCTGTGCCGCGCGCTTTTGTCATTAATTCTGCATGGACGATCTCATCCAAAGGATAGCTCGCGACCGCGATCAGCAAGCTTTCCAGGAGCTTTTCCGGCTTTACGGCCCTCGCATCAAAGCCCTGATGATGAGGCAAGGCGCCGACTCCGCCGCTGCCGAGGATATCGCCCAGGAGACCCTTTTTACGGTCTGGCGCAAAGCGCATCTTTTTACAGCCCAGAAGGGCAGCTTGGCGACGTGGCTCTTTACCATCGCGAGAAACCTGCGGATCGACCGCATCCGGCGGCAGGCCCCCTATCAAGACCTTCCCGAAGAATTGAACGAAATCGCCGACGATGACGATTTACCCGATGAGGCGCTGAACCGAAACCAGCAAAGCGAACGTATCCGGTCAATTCTTGAGGCGCTGCCGCCGGAGCAACACGAAGTCGTGCATCTTTCCTATATCGATGGACTTTCGCATAGTGAGATTGCAGGGGCGCTCGGCGTCCCGATGGGTACCGTGAAATCGAGAATGCGGCTCGCATACGAAAAAATTCGAGACTCCATTGGGCAGGGCTCATGACGATCCTCCGGCACCATCCTCAGGGCGAGACGCTGATGGCCCAAGCGGCCGGCACGCTCGATCCTGCGTTTTCCATGGTTCTGCAGTGCCACCTTGAGTTCTGCAAGAATTGCCGGGCCTCCCTTCGCTTGATGGACGATATTGGCGGCCTGCTGCTTGACGGCCTTGCCCCAGGGGAAGACGACGAAGACTTCATCAGGCGCTCGATGGATCGCTTCGCCCGCGAGGCAATTCAAAAGTTCCAGGGACAGGGCGCGTCGCCGGAACCGGGAAATGAGGTTATCCTTCCCGCTCCCCTGGCGCGGGCGACCGGACTTCGGCGGGATGGCATTCCGTGGAAGGACATGGGGGACGGCGTCCTGAGGTTCGATCTGCCGAAGCTTGCCGGAGCCTCGGCAGCCTCCGGAATCGTCCATATTAAACCGGGCGCGGTTCTTCGCTCCGAAAAGCACGGCGGCCAGCTCGTCATTGTGCTTTGGGGCGCCTACGACTACGGCGGCGTTCATTACGAGCGGGGAGACCTGCACGATATCGGCCCGGACGGCTTAAAAGCCTTCGCCAGCGCCAGTCCGGAAGGCGCGACCTTCTTCACCGCGATGAGCCCGGTCCCGCAATTCGAAATCTTCCGGACCGCGCACTAAATCTATCAGCCTCTCACGTTTCACAAGCGCCGCAAGTTGCGTCAAGCATTGCGCTTTCGTTGCGAATGGAACGGGCAAAGCGCGAGGCAGTTCCCCATAAGCATATTTGTTCAGGCGCTCAAATTCAGCGTGCCGAACCCTGTCACAACCATCATGGTTTGACCAAAAATCCGACACGTGAATGGCGTTCTACTTTCTAAGTGAACCTAGATCGGCCCAATTCATTCGGTTTACAATAGATTTTCGTAAAACTTTGTCACGACGATTGCGACGATCTGTCCAGTTAACGTCATATTAACATCACAATTAAGTTATGTGACTAGACTTAGGGCCGTTACTTTTTCGTTAATCGGAAGGAGTCGTTCAGTGCCCGCTTTGAGTTCCGCGCAGTAAGCGTAGTTTGGAAGGAGTAAAGATGCGTTTTCGTATTGCCTGCGTACTACTGGGCGCAGTTGCGTTCTGCATGGCGGCGATTGGAGACGCCGTCGCGTCGCCTCGCATCGAACAGACTTCGAGTTCGATTGCGGCTGCGCGAGAAAGCTTGCTTGCAGCCGAGTTCGCAGCGAAGAACCTGAAGCTTGGTTCTCCCGTATTCATTCGCGTTTACAAGCAGACCTCGAAAATGGAGCTGTGGGTCCAACAAGGCGCCCGTTATGTCCTTTTCAAGACCTATCGTATTTGCCGCTGGTCTGGCGGCCTGGGCCCCAAAATGTACGAGGGAGACAGGCAATCTCCGGAAGGCTTGTACCACATCACTTCTGACGACCTCATCGTCGATCCGCGCTGGCACCGCGCCATGAACATCAACTACCCGAACAGGTTCGATGTCATGAACGGCAGAGGCGGATCAGGCATCCTCATTCATGGCAAATGCGGGTCGGTCGGATGCTTCGCAATCCAGGACGACAATGTTGAAGAGGTGTACGACGCGGTGCGCGCTGCGCTTCACAGCGGTCAGGCCAGGATCCCCGTCCTCGCTCTGCCCTTCAGCTTCGCGCGATATGCCCCGGCCGTCTCGGACACCGCGCACATGAATGAGTTCTGGGCCGATCTGCGGCGCGCGGATATTTTGTTCGACCGCGACCGCCTTCCGCCCGTGGCCTGGGTTTGCGACGGCCGCTATTATTTCTCGGACCGCCGCGGAGACGGTCACCGCCATGCCGTTCATCTGCCGGGCTGCAAGCAGCTCGATAAGCCGATCAGTCCGCAAGAGGCTGAGACAATGTCGGAGAAAAGCAGGACGGTGCTTGCAGAGTCGACAGAGCGGAACAAGTGGCTGACCTCCGGCGCGGGAGATAATGGCAAGTCCGTGATCCAGGCCTTGAATGTTCCGCAGATGGATCCGAAGGAACTGGTCGACGCGGTTGCGAAGACCTGCGACCCGAAGCTTCCTCAGTGCAGAATGCTTCGCGAAGCGGTGAAAAGCAGCAACACCATCTGCCCGACCAAATACCCGCGCTGCCGGATGGCCCACGCCGCCTTCACGAAAAGCGTGGAATGCCCCCTCAAATATCCGCGCTGCCGCTTTTTCGTCGGCAAGGAACCCCAAAAGTCGAAGCTGTCGAAAGCCAGCTACAAACGCTGACAAGCGCAAGCTTGACTCCTCCGTCATGGCCGCACTTGATGCGGCCATCCAGCTAAAAAACTCAACTTTATCAGAATGATATGGATGGCCGGGTCAAGCCCGGCCATGACAAACGATGATCCTGGTCTAATCGGTCTTCACGAGGCCGGAGAAGGTCGCAACGAGCAAGAGGCTCGCCACCCAGCCGAACACGATTTCAGCAACGACAACCGCATTCGTTGCGCCTTCCGGCAGGGCGATGCCGTTACCGAGGATCGTCACCTGCACTTCCTTCTGCATCGGCGCCCAGCTTTTCTCCTGATAAAGATCGACAACCGGCAGAAGCACGTTAAACGAGTAGACCCAGGGATTGAATTTCGGATACTCGGCGAAACCCGGCGCAATAGTCTCGCAGTTCATCCATTTGTCCGGCCTGCAGTCTTTAAAATCTGAAGCGAGAAACACTTGAGAAGTCTCGCGGCGCAAACACACCTTGCTCCGCTGCGACTTTGTAGTAGTAGCCGCACAAAGCCCCGATCAGCGCCATCGCCCAAAGCAGGCGCGCGGGGCGGTAGCCGTGTCCGAGGAGGATCCCGAAAATCCGCAGAAAGAACTTCTCGATCTGGAAAGCGGTCGCGTCCAGAGAATTCCACGCCGCGCGCGCGGGCTTCGGCCGAAAAGGCCGTCCGAGAAGGAACTCCTGGCGGCGCATGGCGATGCGGCGCGCTTCTTCCGGGTGCCCCATCGACCGAAGGACCGCGATAAGCTGCTCGAAAGGTTGAGGCTTGAAGTCGGCATGGAGATGCGCGGCCGGCTGGCGCAGAAGCCATCTAACGCGCGTTTCCGCGTCGATGGGAGCGCTTCCGCCAAAGCGGTCGTAGGTGAACCCATCAAGGTGGATGACATTCCTGAGGCCGTTGGAATGGGTTTCCTTGGGCCACGCGTCCGGGCTGTCGGCGAGCACGTGGATGTGGGCGCTTTTGAGATCGAGAGATCCGTCGAAGGCTGCCGCGCGGTCATCCTTTCCGGGTATCGGCCCTATAATCAGAGCGCCCCCGATCTCAGCGTTCACGAGCGACATGGCGTCCTCCGAGAAAGCCTCGCCCGGCGCGGCGAAATCCCGGGACACAACGCCTTCGGGAACGGAAAAGGCGCCTCCTTGGCAATCGACGCTTCCGCGAACGCGCGCGCCATTGAATTGAACCTTGCCAAAGGCCGTAAAGCCTGAGGACAGATAGATGTTGCCGCCCGCCTCGATCCGGGTGAAGCGCAATGCCGCCGTTTCGCCATTCCCCGTGCCGCGGAAATGGCCGTTTCTGCAATCGATGTCGCCGCCGATCTGTGCGCCCGAGAATGACATCTCGCCTTCGCTGTCGCAGCCCCTGAGATAGAGGCTGCCTTTGAGGTTTAACCGATGGCATTTAAGCGCGCGCACCGCGACGTCCCAGAGAGAGGCTTGCTCCATTTCTGGATCGAAGCCTGAAAAGAACTTTCCGTCGGAGCAGTCGAACGTTCCGCCGATTTCGGAGTCGTCGAGATGGATGAGGCCGTTGGCCCTGAAGCCGCCCCGAAACTCGACGTTCCCGCCGACCGTGACCGTCGTCAGATCTGCGGCAAGGCGCTGCGAGCGCCAATGCCTTCCCTCAATTCTGCACCCGGTACAGGACAGCGCGGCCGTTATTTCCGCGCCGAAAAGCTGCAAGCTTCCATCGATCGCCGTCCCGCGCAGCAACAGACTGCCATCGACCTTGACCCCTTCCCCACGGATCGAGGAGACAGCAGTTCTGTCAAGGCTCACAACCTTCGTGTCGGCATCGGCGAAACTGAATTCTCCGCTTATGGTGGAGTCCACGATCCAGAGCGGCCTGACCTTCCTCGCCCCATCGAGGTTGACAGTGCCATCGATGTAAGCGCCCTGAACTCTGAGGCTGCCATCGTGAACGGTCGCGGCGACATCGCGGTCGAGCGCAAGAAAGCGCAGGAAATCGGCTCTGATCAGATTGTCTTCCGCCGGGGCCAACGGGCGTGTCCGGGAGAACGAGCATTGCTTGCCCGCCGGCGAAACCGCCAACAGCCTCTGTTCCGCCGGTGTAAGCGGCACAAAATCTTGCAATGTCACCATCGTCGATCACACCTATCGAATGCCCCGCCAGGAGAATTACTGCCCCCGGCAAGAACCGCAACGTCGAATCGCAAGCTCGGCAAAAGAAATCGAGGCGGCCCTACTCATGGAAAAAGTCGCTGTCCCCTTTGGGCGCTGGCCTTCGCTCATTTCCGCCGCGTCCGTGGCCGGGAGCGCGCTTCGTTTCGGGCGCATCCAGGCAGAAGGCCCGGCCGTTTACTGGAGCGAAAGCCGCCCCGCCGAGAAGGGCCGGTCCCCTGTCATGCGCTGGACCGCAAAGGATGACGCAGCCGAACTCCTTCCCGCTCCATACTCGGCGCGATCGCGGGTTCACGAATATGGCGGCGGCGAGTTTCTTGTTGCCGGCGGCGTGCTCTATTTCGTCAACGACGCCGACCAGGATCTTTACGCGGCGGACCTTGCGAGCGGCCCGCAGCCATTCATTCGCCGCGTCACCGATATTCCCCATACGCGTTTCGCAGACATGACCTGGGACCATCGCCGCAAAAGGCTCATCGCCCTGGGCGAAACCCATGGCGCGGCCGCCCTGCCTCAGAACGCGCTTTGGACCATTGCCGCGGAGGGCCGAAGTTCGGAAGGGGCCTGCATCGCCCTTCAGGGCCGCGATTTCTATGCAAGCCCGCGCATCGGCCCCGATGGCAGGCGGCTCGCCTTCCTTGCCTGGGACCTGCCGGATATGCCGTGGGACGCCGCCGGGCTCTTCGTCGCCACGGTTTCCGGGGACGGCTCGCTCACGGAGCCCGTTCGCATCGCCGGGGGCGACGGAAGCGCCTGCTTCCAGCCGCAATGGAGCGCCGATGGCGCGCTTTATTTCGTTTGGGACAAGGGAGGCGCCGGAAATCTCCACCGCTGGACGGAGGACGGCCTCGAACAAGTCTCCCGCCTTGACGGCGACCTGTCCATGCCGCTTTGGAGCTTCAACGCCGCAAGCTATGGGCTCCTCGCCGGCCGGAAAGCCTATCTCACTTATGTAACCATGGGCGAGACGCAAACGGCGATCCTGGACCTCAAGACCGGCGCGCTGGAAAGCCATGCGAACGGTCTGACGGCGGTGGCTGCCCTGTCGGCCGGCGAGCAGACAGCGACCCTCGTTGGAATGACCGATGACGAAGCGCTGTGCATCGTTTCCGATCCCGTTTCACTCGCGAGTTCTCAAGGTCCGGCCATCATCCGCCGCAGCGTCTCGCTGGCCATCGAGAGCGCTACCATCTCAAAGCCGAAGCAGATCGCCTTTCCAAGCGCGGCCGGCGAAGTCTATGGCCTCCTCTATCCGCCCGCCAATCCCGATGCTGAGGGACCGCGCGGAAAGAAGCCGCCGCTCATTATCAGTCTTCATGGCGGCCCGACCAGCTCAGCGGCGCGCGGCCTGAAGCCGAGGACCTTGTTCTTCACCTCACGCGGATTTTCCTGGCTCGACCTCGATTACTCAGGGAGCACAGGCTACGGCCGGGCTTACCGCGACCGCCTCAAGGGCGCTTGGGGCGTTGCGGATGTCGAGGACACTGTCAATGCGGCCCGGTTCGCGGCATCCGAGGGGCTTGCGGATGAGCACGCCATCTTCGTGACCGGAGGCAGCGCAGGGGGCTACACCGTGTTGATGGCCATCGCAAAGACCCATCTCTTCCGGGGAGCGGCCAGCTACTACGGAATTTGCGATCTGGCCGCGCTGCAGCGGACCACCCACAAATTCGAGCAGGGCTATCAGGCGGCTCTTCTGGGGGGCTCGCTTGAGGACCATGAGGCGCTGTACCGCGAGAGATCGGCCATCAACCACACCGGCGCCATCGAAACGCCCCTGATCTTGTTTCAAGGCGCTGAGGATCAAGTCGTCCCCAGGGATCAGTCGGTCATGATTGCCGAAGCCCTGCGCATGAAGGGCGTGCCGGTCGAATATCATGAATTTTCAGGCGAGGGCCACGGTTTCCGGCGGGCGGAAACCATCGCAGCCTGCCTTGAGCGTGAACTCGACTTTTATCTGATGCTGATAAACGAGAAGCCCTAGAGAACCTTTTGAACGACGACACCGGGCTCTACGCCCTTATCCTCGATTTCAGCCCTGTAGAGATAGCGGCCCCAGACGAACGTACACCACGTTTGCGGTCGACGCCTCCACGAAATTCGTCAGCCTGCTGTTGTCTGGAATGACCCGGTCGAAAATCGGCTCGCGGCTCACGATAAGAAGCCCGATTCGCCGCCGTTCCTTGTTGAGAAACTCGGTATAGAAACCGGCCTTGAGGCTTCCAAACGGCGCATTCGCAAGGGCGCGCTCGGTATCTCCTTCGGTCAGCTTCAAAGCGCCTTGATCGCGCTGATCGGAGCGCTGCTGGGCGCTCACCCTCTCAAAGCGAGCGAAAGACCGGCCGCGCGCAAGCCAAGGCCTGCTGGAGACGTCGCCAGCGAGCTCCGCGGCGGAACCGCTCGCCATCTTGGTCGCAAAAAAGCTGGTGTTCGTAACTTTGGCCGGCTCGGTCATTTCGAAAAAAAGCACGAGCCCGCCAAGCGGGAGGGCCATCAGCATGCCGGAACAAACCGTCCGGCCCAAATTCGCAAGGGCGGCCCGGCTCTTTTGGAAGGTGATGCTCGTCGCGTTGCTCATGGGCGTATTATAATCGAAAACAGCCTTCTGCGTCTACGCACGCGATGGTGGTGGCGGATCAAGGCGAATTGATGATCGCGCCGGACCGATAGCACCATGCTGGGAAAAAATATGTGAATGGGCGACCCCAAAAAAAAGCAACAGAAATCGCCTGACGTACGCAACACCAATTCGTCAGGCGTCCTGTTCCATCCATCGTGGCAATTGAGTCCACGTGGATTGGAACTCTTGCAGACCAACGCTGCTTGCTTTTATAAAAAGCCAATCCCGCCGAAATGTCACCTTAAAAAAGGGCCGGTTCCCGGAGTCCTGTGCGTATCCTGTGGGTGAAAGATTTGCTCGGATTAGTGGCCCGGCAGCGACCCCTCACTCCTCACGAGAGCCGTCAAAAAGTGGGAGCTGGGAGTCCCGGCTCGACTGCGGCGCCGTAAGCCCGAGGTGGCGAAAGGCTTTGAGCGTGAGCACCCGGCCGCGCGGCGTGCGGCCGATAAAGCCCTGTTGCAAAAGGTAGGGTTCGATCACCTCCTCGATCGCGTCCTTGCCCTCGCTCAGCGCGGCCGCTATGGTTTCGATCCCAACGGGACCGCCGCCATAGTTCTCGCCGATGCAGCGCAGATAGCGGTGATCCATGGAGTTCGAGCCCCACAGGGTCGACTTCCAGCTGCCCCAGCGCCGCGTCCGCCACCTTCCGGCCGACCTCAGCCGACCCGCCGACTGCGGCAAAATCTCGCACGCGGCGAAGCAGCCTTCCGGCCACGCGTGGCGTGCCCCGGCTCCGCCTCGCCACCTCGCGTGCGCCATCCGGCGTCATCCGCATCTGGAGCACGCGCGCGCCGCGCTTCACGATCTCCTCGAGTTCGTCCTCCGTATAGAAATTGAGCCGGATCGGGATGCCGAAGCGGTCCCTCAGCGGCGTGGTGAGAAGGCCGGTTCTTGTCGTCGCGCCCACGAGCGTAAACTTGGCGAGGTCGATGCGCACCGACCGCGCAGCCGGTCCCTCGCCGATGATGAGATCGAGCTGGAAATCCTCCATCGCCGGATAGAGGATTTCCTCGACCGCCGGATTGAGGCGATGGATTTCATCGATGAAAAGCACGTCGCGCTCTTCGAGGTTTGTCAGGAGCGCGGCGAGGTCGCCCGCCTTGGCGATCACCGGCCCGGACGTCATTCTTGAAGTTCACGCCAAGCTCGCGAGCCACGATCTGGGCCAGCGTCGTCTTTCCGAGGCCCGGAGGACCGGCGAAAAGCACGTGATCCAGCGCGTCGCCCCGCGCGCGGGCGGCGTCGATGAAAACCTTGAGGTTCGCCCGGGCCTGCGCCTGGCCGATGAACTCGGACAGCCTTTGCGGGCGCAGCGAAAGCTCGCCTGCATCCTCGTCCTGTTTTTCACGGTCCATGAGACGTGCGGTCATGGCAACACGCTAAGCAGGTTCGCGCGGCTCCGCAACAGCCGAGGCTTACCGTTCGAAGCGGAACTGGGGAGGACCGCGCCGAACGAGTTCACGCTGCCGGCGGCGCTTGCAAAAGCGTACGCAACCCATGCGCCAGACGCTGAGCCTCCTCGATTTGCTCTTCCCTGGAGGCTCGTGGCATGGGCCGGAATGTAAGGTGATCT
>CAVSHC010000012.1:0-108655 GCA_963727795.1 uncultured Alphaproteobacteria bacterium | reverse complement strand
AATCGGCTCGCAAAAGGGACCCCAGATCGGCGTGCAAAAAGGACCCCAGGGAATATCCTTTTGTTCGGTTCAGCAGCGCCATCCTTCCGTCCCGGCCCATGCGACTGCTGAGCCGGCGCGCGGAATGGCGGTCAAGAACGGCCGCTTTATCAGCGGCCGCCCGCAGGGCTTGTTCTTGATGGCCGTGAGCACGGCGGCATGATGGTAAGCGCCTGGGCGGCGTGCTGGTGGTCAGGCGCGGTGTTTGAAGCGCCAGCTTTCATTGCCGGTCTCGATGATCTCGCAGTGATGGGTGAGCCTGTCGAGAAGCGCGGTGGTCATCTTGGCGTCGCCAAAGACGCTCGGCCATTCGGCGAAGGCCAGGTTGGTAGTGACCAAGATAGAGGTGCGCTCGTAAAGACGGCTGACCAGATGGAAGAGCAACTGCCCGCCCGCTTGCGCAAAGGGCAGATAGCCCAGCTCGTCCAGGATCACGAAGTCGAGGCGGGAGAGATAATCGGCCATTCGCCCCTGGCGGCCGGCGCGGGCCTCGCTGTCGAGCCGGTTGACGAGATCGACCACGTTGTAGAAGCGCCCTCTGGAGCCGCCGCGGATGCAGGCCCTGGCGATCGCGATGGCGAGATGACTTTTGCCGGTGCCGGTTCCGCCGATCAGAACGGCATTGCGCTGCTCGGCCAGGAAGCCGCCGTTCGACAGATCGCGCACCAGCGCCTCGTTGATGGGCGTGCCGTCGAACGCGAAGCCGTCGAGGTCTTTGGCCAGCGGCAGTTTGGCGATGGTCATCTGATACTTGATCGATCGCGCCTGCTTCTCGGCGATCTCAGCCTTCAAGAGATCGCCAACGATGCGCGGCGGTTCGTGCTGACGCTTGATCCCAGCCGCCATCACCTCGTCGTAGGCGGCGCGCATACCATAGAGCTTCAACTCACCCATCAGGGCGAGAATGTCCGTCCGTTCCATGGACTGATCCTCCTCAAGCTGTCGTAGCGGGCGCAATCGGCGGCAGGCGCGTGCTTCAAGTGCAGCGCTTGCGGCGTGGCGATGGTTACGGCGGGGCCTGGGTCTTTCTTGCGCGCCAGGATGTTCAGGAGCACGCCGGACGAATGGACGCCCTGGCTCAGGGCTTCGGCGCAGGCGGCTTCCACCGCCGGGAGCCCGTCCACGAGCGCGGCCGCAAGGATCGCGACCATCTGCCGGTCGCCGTCATCAGAACCGCGCAGTTTTTGCCTCACACGCTCCAGCGATGATGGCAGCACCCAGCTCTTGAACGGCGCGCCGTTCCGGAGCGCTCCAGGTTTTCTGGTCAAGACCGGCACGTAATGCCAGGGGTCATAGATGGTCTGGCCGCGCCCAAAAGAGCGAGCATGCTCGCCAACAATCACGCCGTCCTGTCGGATGACGATGCGATCGGCGTAAGCCTGAACCTCGACCGGGCGTCCCACAGCCCGGGAGGAGACCGAGTATTTGTTCCTGTCATAGGAGACGAGGCAGGTCTTCGACACCGAGGCCATGACCGCGTGAAAGCCGTCGAAGCGGCCGGGTACGGCGACAAGGCTCGCCCGCTCCGCCTCGAACGCCTGCCAGATGGTCTGGTCCTTGAACTCGGGATGTGTGTGCGCCTTGGCGTAGGCCACGCATCGATCGAGGAGCCAGGCATTCAACTCGTCGAAGCTCTTGACCCGCACTCTTGGCGTAAAGAAGCGCTCGCGGATCAGGCCAACCTGGTTCTCGACCTGCCCCTTCTCCCAGCCCGACGCCGGCGTGCAGGCCACAGGCTCCACCAGATAATGGCTGCACATCTGCAAAAAGCGCCGGTTGAACTGGCGCTCCTTGCCCAGGAACACCGTCTCCACCGCCGTCTTCATGTTGTCGTAGATGCCCCGCGTGCAGGCTCCCTTGAAGAACGCAAACGCGTTTGCATGGGCGTCGAAAACCATCTCCTGGCTTTCGCGCGGATACACCCGAACGAACGGCATCCGGCTATGGCACAGCCGCATATGCGCGGCCTTCACCACCATCGTGACGCCGTTGATCACAACGGTCTCGTGGCTCCAGTCGAACTGGTAGGCTTCCCCGGGCGAGAAAGTCAGCGGAACATAGGCTTGCGCTGACGCGGCCCCGCGCGCTTTCCCCCAGCTCTTGGCGTAGCGCCGCACCGCATCGTAGCCCCCATCGAACCCAACATCGCGCAGCGTCTCGAAAATCCGCACCAGCGTCAGCCGCTCCCGCCGCGCCTTCGCCTCGTTCGCCGCCAGCAGATCATCAAGCTGCTTCCGCCACGCGCCAAGCTTCGGCATCGGCTGAACGCTGCGCTCGTAGCGGAACTCCGTCGCCTCGGAGCGGATCGCCTTGCGCACCGTCCTTCGAGACAGCTTCAGATCCCGGCTGATCGCCTTGATCGGCTTCTTCTCGATGAAAAATGCGCGCCGGATTTTCGCTATCGTCTCCACAACCAGCATCCCAAATGCAGCCCCCTGCTTTCGCCAGGGGGCTTTGTGGACCCAATCGTCAGTGGGGTCCCGTTTGGACGCCGATTACCCCGCTAACGGGGGCCTTATTGCACGCCGAAACACACTCCAGCCGAAGATGAGGCGGCATCCATTCGTTGGCTGAGCCGCAAATGCCTGCTTAGATGCGTTCCCAGCTGGGATCATCACCGGAAGCAAGGATGCGGCGGAACTCATCACGCTTCTGACGGGCCATCTTCAGCGAAACGGCGGCCAAGCTCCGAACGATGCCTGTCTCTCAATGCTGCGGAAGCGATATTTCAGCCGCCCGAGCTTCTAGGCCGTTCGGGTTCACGAGGACATAGCGGCCGCCGCCGTCGAAAAGCTTGAAGGGCCGGGCGCGCAACTCTTCTCGTCTTATGGTTGCATTGATGAGCTTCATGGGGATCTCCAAATTTCCTGCCCCCTGTCCAGCCCGGAGACATAGGTCACGTTTTGTACCTAAGACATGGGTGACAACCTCGTGCCGAACGGGTTATCGATGGTTTGCAAGGTTTTCTGCTCCAGGTCGATATATCCGAGATCATAGTGCATGAAGGAGACGAGCCAAATACCCTCGTCCACTTCTTTGATTCCAAGCCTCTGGCCTGCCATGACGGTAGGGATGTTGATCTTTTTTCTGTGCATGCAGATGCGTCCGCAGACGGTCACGAGGACGTCCTTGTCATGCAAGGGGTATTCGATTTCGGGCAGGCCGTGATAGGGCCTTGACGAGGGGGTGTAGACCTCGGCCGGTGTTTTCATGGAAAGCGCCTCGTGCGGCCTTTCCGTATTGAATTCATTGAGGAACTCATCGAAGCGCGCTTGTTGAGCCAGGCTGTTTTGGCAAGCGGGGCGGGTCGCTTCTTTCTTCAAGGTGAGATGCATGCGCTCATGGCGGCCATTCTGTTGAGGATGACCTGGCTTGATCCTCTCGATCGCGATGCCGAGCCTGAGCCAGAAGACCGAAAGCCTTGAGAGGTTATAGAGCCCATTGGGAGAGGCAAAAGGCAGGCCGTTATCGCTTCTCATCGCGGCTGGCAGGCCCTGGTCTTGGAAGAGGCGGCAGAAAGCTTCCAGGACAGGCGACTCCTTGGTTGATTCAAGGGCTTCCAGGAGAAGGAGCTTGCGGGAGGCCTGGTCCGTGACGGTCAAAGGGTAACAATACCGGCCGTTGCCGAGCTTGAACTCGCCCTTGAAATCGGCGCACCAGAGATCGTTTGGAAGCAAGGCCTGGCTGAGCGGCGTTCCTTCCGCCCGGTTCCGCCGCTTGCGGGCGCGGGCGACAAGGCCGTGGCGGTCGAGAACCGCATGCACGGTGCTTTTGGCTGGGATGCGGACGTCTCCGGCAAGCCGCCTGACAAGGAGTTCCCTGATCTTCCTTGCCCCCCAGTGCGGCTTGTCCTTTTTCAAGCGGACGATCATGCGCTCAATGGGTTCGGGGAGTTGGTTCGCATAGCGCACCGGCCGGCGCGAACGGTCGGTCAGCGCCTCGAGCCCCTCATCCTTGTAGCGGTTGTAAATCTTATAGCCGGTCTTTCGAGAGATGCCGAACTCCCGGCAGAGATCGCTCATGCCCTCGCCATCGAGAAGCCGAGCCACAAAACGAAGACGTTCCTCCATCGCCGAACACGCTTTCCACGGCATCAACACCCCCGCCAGAAAGCGAAAAGTGTTACCTATGTGTCCGGTACAAACTGTCACCTATGTCTCGGGTCGCTCACCCATCCATACCCACAACGATTAAGCCCTTGCAAACAAGGGTCTGGAGGGGAACTCCCAATGATTTCAAGGAAAAATTGCCATGATGGTGGGCGCGGTAGGACTCGAACCTACAACCAGACGGTTATGAGCCGTCGGCTCTGACCATTGAGCTACACGCCCTGACCTGAGAGAGACCACGTCATTTGCCCAACCCGCGGCCAGATTGTAAGACGTGGCGCAGACCAGCCATCGGGGGGAACTCCCCGGCGAAAAGGCTCTGCCCTTGCCCTTATTCCACTAAGCGAAGATTTGCGCAAGCGCAGACGGATGAGCGCCGCCCTCACTGACGGATCCGCGCCTTGCGCCTCGCCAACTGCGGCGCTCCGGCCACATTGCACAGAAATCATAGTCTCATGCCTGCACTGCCTTTTGACCGTCAAAACGAAGACCTAAGGCTCGGTGAAGGAAAAGCCCGGCTTTCGCCGGGAACTTGCGTGGACTCGTCATGAATAAGGTTTTGGGCGTCTTTCTGGTTCTTGCCGCATTTGCGGCTCCGGCGCGAGCCGCCACCTGCGCGGAGGGCCGGCAGGTCATCGACGAGATGTCGAAGGTCATGACGCTCTCGAAAGCCGAGCAGGCGAATCTCGAAGCGCTGATCGCCCAAGCCAGGGTCGAAGAACAGCAAGGGCGGGAGCATAACTGCAAGGTCATTCTTGCCGATGCGATCCGCCTATTCCTGGTCAAGACCGTGTCCGACTAGCAAGCCATAGCTTCCAGTACAGCCTAGCCCCCCGAAGTTCGCTCGCGCGCATGCAGCAAAGTGGCGCCAACTTCCCGCGGGGCGTACTAGCGATACGCGGGGAGCAAGAGGTCCGGCAGATGCAGCGGAGGGATGAACGAAATCAGGTGCCGCGACTTGTCGGAGCCGATCACTTCGAGGCAGATCAGATCCGTCCCCGCATGCGCAATCTCGACGCCGGCCGGATGGTGAATCATATGCTCCACGGCGCCCGCGCGGATCGCGATGAGGCCGCCTTTCGGATCGTAGCTTAAGCCGCGAAGCGTCACATTCTCGACTTCCTTCTGCGCGCCCAAGTCCTCGCGGATCACCTCTATGGTGACCTTCCGGGCATTTTCGGACCGCGAAATATGATCGAGGATGTTCTGCCAATCTCTTTGTTCGAGGTGAAGGTTTTGCATTTGAAAGACCTATCGCTGACGGTAGCGGTAAACGTCTACGGGGCCGTCGAGCCTTGCACTTTGACGAATCACAAAGAAGCGAAGCTAATTTATTGGGAACAATGTCTTCGAGCCGATTATTGACAGCCTAGTGTAGCGTGCCGTGCGAGCGTGCTGCCGCAAACCAAAGCGGCAATTCGGAGACGAGACACTAGGTAAGCTTAGCGCGTGCGCCGTTTCCGTGATTTTGTTGCAGGCGCACCCCATAACGTGAGTTCATAGCGATGGCGCAGGGAGTAGCGCAGCTATCGGTTTTGCATAAGCCGTCCTTTTCCTGGGCCCTTTGGACCGTTTTGAGAGCGGTGATACGGGCGGGGCGCCTGAAGGTTCGCGATTGGAAGGGAGAGGTTCGCGTCTTTGGCGACGGCTCCGGAAAGCCGATTGCGATCCGTTTCAATGACGGCCAGGCGCAGCGAGCCTTCCTGCTCGACCCTCACCTCGCCTTCGCGGTAGCCTACATGGACGGGCATGTGGAGATGGAGGCCGGATCGATTTACGATCTTCTGACCCTGTTTGCGCTAAACCTCCGCCAGAAGGATTTCCCATATTGGATGCGGCTCGCCGACAGTTTCAGGCGCGCGACCCGGCTGTCGCGTCAGACGAACAATCCAATCAGCTCGAAGCGAAACGTCAGCCATCATTACGACTTGCCGGGCTCCCTCTATGAGCTGTTCCTGGACAGGGACCGGCACTATTCCTGCGCCTATTTCGAGGAGGGCGCGCAAACCTTGGACGAGGCGCAAGACGCCAAGAAGCGCCTTATCGCCCGGAAGCTCTGCCTCAAGCCTGGCCTTCGCGTCCTCGATATCGGTTGCGGATGGGGCGGCCTTGCGCTCCACCTCGCCAGGGAAGCCGACGCGAAGGTTCTCGGCATAACCTTGAGCGACGAGCAGGAACGCTACGCGAAAGCGCGGGCCGCGCAGGCAGGCGAATCCAATGTGACGTTTCGCATCCTCGACTACCGCGCGCTCAACGAACGCTTCGACCGCATCGTGTCGATCGGCATGTTCGAACATGTCGGTCTTCCAAACTACGGAAGCTTCTTCAATAAGCTCTTCAGTTGCCTTGAGAAGGACGGCGTCGCCCTGCTCCATACAATCGGCCGGTTGTCGGGCCCGGGGTTCACACATCCCTTCATCGCCAAATACATTTTTCCTGGCGGCTACGTTCCAGCCTTAAGCGAGATCGCGCCCGCCATCGAGCAATCCGGCCTCCTGATCACGGACATCGAGGTGCTTCGGCTTCATTACGCCGAGACCCTCGCCGCGTGGAGGCGGAATTTCGAAAGCTCGTGGGACAAGGCGGCAGGCATGATGTCCGAACGCTTCTGCCGCATGTGGGAGTATTACCTCGCGGGCTGCGAGGTTGGCTTCCGTCATCACGATCTGGCTGTCTTCCAAATCCAACTCGCCAGGCAATTGGACGCCGTGCCCCTCACGCGCGCCTACCTTTGTCCATGACGCTGCGGTGATTTGATAATTGTCATGGCATCGCTGGAGGAACTGGTTTCCGCTGATCCGGGATAACTGTGCTTGTTAGGGAGGCTCCCCATGACGACGGGTCTTGATGTCTTCGACGCGACTGTTCAGCAAACGAACCTTTGGCTGAAGGATTTGATGACGCGCCTCGGCACGGCCGACCGGCATCAGACCTATCAAGTGCTTCGCGCCACCCTGCATGTTTTCCGCGACCGGATTGGCCCGGAAAACGCGGTGCATTTCGGCGCGCAGCTCCCGATGCTGATCCGCGGCTTTTATTACGAGGGCTGGCAGCCAACCAAACCTCAAACCAAGACGCGCCACCTGGACGAATTCCTCGCCGCCATCGAAGACGAAGCCGGCCGCAGTTTCGGCTCCGATGTTCAGTCCAAGGTCAAGGCGGTGTTCGCAACGATTGCGGACAAGATCGACGCCCACGAAATCGAAAAGCTGCGCAAAGTATTGCCTGCGGAGCTGCAACCCCTCCTGCTCGAGGAGTTTTATCTCTACTGAGTTCCGGCGCTCGCTCGTGGAGCGAATTTGACATTTGAGTCCCCTCTGCCGCGAGTGCGCTCTCAAATGTCAAATTCAGAAGCTCTACTAGAATAAGCCTGACAATTCCAACTGAGGCCGCAGACCGCCGGCGCGCGGCAGCCTATCTGAAAAGCCTGGGCGGAAAAGGGTAGAGAGACAAACCATGAAGACAATCCGAACTTACATCCTCGTGGCGGACGGCGGGCGCGCCCGCCTCTTGTTATCCGAAGGGCGCGGCAAGCCGCTCTCGGAAGTGCCGGACTCGGATATGCGCCACGAGTTGAAGCCGGATCACGAGCTAAGCAGCGACCGGCCGGGGCGGGTTCACGAATCCGCAAATGTCTCGCGCCACGCCATCGAGCGGGAGGACCTTCATCGCCGGGAGAAGGAACGCTTCGCCCAGTCTCTGGCCGAGGCGCTGGATAAAAGGCTGGCGAACCGCGAGTACGACAAACTTGTGATTGCGGCCGCCCCTGAGACGCTTGGCATGATCCGCTCGACGCTCAGCGAAAAAGTCAAAGCGGTCATCTTGGGAGAAGTTGCAAAAGATCTGACGAAAGTCCCAAACTCGCAGGTTAAGCTTCATCTTGGCGATAATCTGCAGATTTAGACTGGAGGACGAGGCGACTTCGAAAAATAAAAAACCTTTTGCAGCGCGTGCTGATCCGGGGCCTTTAAATTCGTTTGCTCGAATAATACCTCGGTGATATGGTAATTTCTTGTGCAGTCATGGGAGAGCGTGAATGCATGGTCTACGCTCACGCTGCGAAACCTGTCCCGTCCGATGCGACGGAGTTTGCGCTGTACTGGACGGCGAGGTTCGTGCGGAACTCCTGCGGCTTTCAAGAAGAAAAGCCGTTCCCGCGCATCATGCCGTCTTCCGCGACGGCGATCCGGCCGACCACTATTACAACATTACTTCCGGCATTGTTAAGCTCGTCAAGACGCTCGCCGATGGCCATCAGCATATCGTCGGGCTTCTCTATCCCACGGATTTCATGGGTCAGTCGCTGAACAGGCGCCATTCCTATGCCGCGGAGTTGGCGACGGATGTCGAGCTTTGCGCCTATCCAAGAGCGGCTTTCGAACAGTTCCTGAAATCCCATCCCGAGCTTGAGCGCCAGATCTTTCATATGACCATTCGCGAGCTGGATCTCTGCCGCGACTGGACCCTTCTGCTCGGCCGGAAGTGCTCCTATGAACGGGTGGCGGGCTTTCTCCTGATGATGGCCCGGCGCGCGCCCCGCAAGGTCATCCAGGAGCAGCCGAAGAACTGGGCGCATTTCGATCTGCCCTTTACGCGCGCGGAAATGGCGGACTACCTCGGCCTGACGCTCGAAACCGTGAGCAGGCAGTTCAGCCAGTTGAAGAAAAAACAAGTCATTAGCCTCCCCTCCAGCCGCGACATCATCATCCCGGATATCGATGTCTTGAGCGGCGTGGCCCAGATGGAAAGTTGCTCCGAAGATATTGACGATGGTCAAAGCCGGGCCGTTGCCTGATGCCTAGGATTGACGCATCGACGGGCAAGCAGGAGCTGCTACCATGTCTATCAAAACGATCCTCGTGTATTTACCTTCCGAGAAGGACGCAGCCGGCGTCATCGAGCCAGTCTTCAAGATAGCCGGCGAAAGAAACGCTCATGTGATCGCGCTGCATCTCACGCCCGATCTGCCTGTCTACGGCGAATTCCCCGCCGAGGTCTCCGACGAAGTCATAACCAGGCTTGAGAAGGCCGGCAAGGAAGCGGCCGCGGGCGCGAAGCGCGTTTTCGACGAGTACGCCGGAAAGAGCGCCGTGACGTATGAATGGCGCTGCTTTACAGCCTCCTATGCTGCAGGCGGCGATCTCATCGCGCAGCATGGCCGCACCGCCGACCTCATCGTTTGCGGGAAACCCAGCGAAGACATTCCCGACGCCTGGAGCGATTTTTCCGAGACGGCGATTATGCGGAGCGGCCGGCCGGTGCTGATCTTGCCTGGACAAAGGCCTGCGGCGCCGATCGGCAAAAACGCCGTCATCGCATGGAACGATACCCGCGAAGCCGCGCGCGCTGTGTTCGATTCCCTCGATTTGCTCAAGTCTGCATCGACAGTCCGCGCCATCACCCTCATCGAGAAGGAGAACCAAAGGCCGTCCGCCGAGGCTCTGGGAGCGGATCTGATCGCCAATCTCGCCCGCCACGGTGTGAAGGCGTCCCTCGACGTCTCATACGCGGGCAGCGGCGGCGCCGGTGAAGCCATCCTCTCGCGGCTGCTGGAGGATAATGGCTGCGATCTTCTCATCATGGGCGGCTACAGCCATTCGCGGCTCCGCGAAATGATTTTCGGCGGCGTGAGCCGGGACATTCTGCGGGATACAAGTGTGCCCACGCTCGTCTCGCACTGACACTTCGCTGTTGGAGATCGGGTCATGACGTTAAGAAAAGTAAGATTGGAGCTGGCTCGGGACCGCGAGCACCCTGAAGGAAGCAACAGGCACGGCTATGAATTTGTCGGGCCACTGGACGCGGAAGGGCGGCTCGATCCCGTTCTCTGGAAAAAATACCGGGAGCGCTGCCGGGTCCGGCGCTTCTGGCTGAACGAGGATGACGAGCTTGGGCATCTCGTGAGGAAGCCCGGCGGCCACTGGGCTTTTCATTATGACATCCACGGCGACGCCGACGACGACGAGTTCGGATACCGGCTCGGCAATCACAAATTTGCGGTCGGCGAGTACGTCTCCATCCGCGAGCACGAGGATGAGGTGATGCGGACTTTCCGCGTCGTCCGCGTCGAGACGCTTCCGTGAAGACCGGCGGTCACTCGAAAACGTAGGCGCCCGGCGCGTCGCAAAGCGCCGGGTAACCGGCTTCTGGAGCGCCCATCCGCGGCGGCGCCGAAAACTCATTCGATCCGGCCCTGAGCCAGCGGACCCATTCGGGCCACCACGACCCCTGGATGGGTTGGTGCTGCTGCAGCCACCTGCCGGGCTCGATATAAGGGTCGCGATGTTTCGACGTAGCGACCCTGTAGACCCGGTTCTTGCGGCCCGGCTCCGAGACGATGCCCGCATTGTGGCCGCCACTCGTCAGGAGAAAGGTCACGTCCGTATCGGCAAGCACATTGATCTGGTAGACCGAGCGCCACGGCGCGACGTGATCCGACTCCGTGCCGACGACAAACATAGGGGCGCTGATGTCGCGCACCGCCACCGCGCGGCCGTCGATGAAGTACCGCCCTTCCGCAAGCTGGTTTTCGAAGAAGATTTTGCGCAAGTACTCCGAATGCATGCGCGCCGGCATGCGCGTCAGGTCTGCGTTCCAGGCCATGAGGTCGATGACCGGCTGCCTTTCGCCCAGCATATAGTCGTGAAGCATGCGCGACCAGATCAGGTCGTTCGAGCGCAGAAGCTGAAAGGTCGCCGCCATCTGGGTTCCTTCCAGATAGCCAACCTCCTCCATCATGTCTTCCATGAAGACGAGCGTGCTGTCGCCGACGAAAAGATCGAGCTCCCCGGGCTGGCTGAAATCGGTTTGCGCCGCCAGCAACGTGAGCGTCTTGATGCGCTCATCGCCATCGCGAGCCATGGCCGCCGCCGTAATGGTCAGCAGCGTGCCCCCCAGACAGTAGCCGAGAGCGTGCGCCTTCCGCTCAGGGACCACCTGGGAGATCGCTTTCAGCGCCTCCATGATCCCCAGCCGCCGGTAGTCGTCCATGCCCGCGTCGCGATAGCTCTCGTCGGGGTTTTTCCAGGAGATCATGAAGACGGTGAACCCCTGATCCACAAGATATTTCACTAGCGAATTTTGGGGCGAGAGGTCGAGCACGTAGTATTTCATGATCCAGGCCGGGACGATCAGAACCGGCTCGGGATGCACCGTTTTTGTCGCCGGCGCGTATTGAATAAGCTCCATCATGCGCGTGCGCGCGATGACCTTGCCCGGCGTGACGCCGATGTTCTCGCCCACCTTGAACGCCTCGACGCCGGCGGGGGGCAATCCTGCGACAGACCGTTGCGCATCTTCCAGGAAATTTGAGAGCCCGCGAAGAAGATTGGCCCCGCCTTCCCGGACCGTCCGCACCAGCGCCTCGGGGTTCGTCATCAGGAAGTTCGATGGCGCGGCCATATCCAGGAGCTGGCGCGCCGCGAAGTTTACCGCCTCTTCGTGATGGCGGCTCACCCCCCGGATGTTCCTCGTGGCTTCGTCCCACCACCCCGCACACAGCAGAAAGCCTTGCTGAAGGGCGTTGTAGGGCAAGCGCTCCCAATCGGGATGTGAAAAGCGCCGGTCGCGCCCCGCCGGCCCGGCGCACTGCGCCTTGCCATCGGCGTTCTGAAGGGCCGAAGCGAGGTAGACTTGATAAGCGGCGGAGGCGCTCAGAGCCTTCCACGCCAGCCTTGCCCGCGTTCCAGGCGCGAGCGAGAGGTGCGCCGCCCAATCGAGGTAGGACAGCCAAAGCCCGGCGGGGCTGACGCCGCCCGTGGGCTTCGCCAGCGCGTAATGAAAAAAGCGGTCGATCGCGCTTGAACTTCCGATCATGACCCCTCCCGTACTCCTGGAACGGTTGTCCTGCTACAGCTAAGTGTTCGCCTTTCCTCGAAAGTTCAAGCGCTTCGTGCAGCAAGGGCGCCCTGCCCCTCCCGCTGCGGATGCGTTGCTTTCAGCGGAACGCGCCGCTTCCCCGGCCTTTTCGCCAAAGCGCCCGGTCGAGGCGGCCTGCATGTCTTTTCCGCTCTTCAGGAAGGCATCGTAGTTTTTTTTCCAGACATCGATGGATTCCATGTACATTTTCAGGACCGGCGACATGTCGAATTGTGCCGATGGCTGGGCTTTCATCACAGCGAACTCAGACAAGGTTTCCACGCACTTGCTTACATTGAAGTAAAAGCAGCGCTTCTTCTCGTTGACGCTTATCAAGGGCAACTAAAAAATTTATAAACGGATCATCTCGTGGCGGGATGTCTCTTTGGTATCGAAGTTGTTTAGCCGAAGCGTGGATGAGAAGTCGCCACACCGCACATCTCTCAGCCGAGATTTGGATGAACACGCATGCGCCGGGATCGCGCCGCGCCAGCACATGCTGCAGCGCCGCGCATAACACCAGCGTTACCCATGAACAGCCGCGCGCGCGAGCCGCCGCCAGCAGAGCGTCAAAAATGTCTTTGGTCAAGCTCAGGTTCGCGTTTAAGATAAGGTTAATCGGATGCTTTGAGGCCTATTAAGGGGCAAAAAGATGATGGGGTTTGCTAAAAAGCTCGCAGCAACACTCTTGTTTGTCACGGCTATTGCAGCGCCCCTCTCGATCGCAGAAGCTGGTGAGGATCTCGGAAACGTAGAAGGTTGGTCTATAGGGTTCTTTACAACTGATACGTCCAATCGCTGTCAAGCAACAGCTGAATACAATCGCGGAACTGTGCTTAAACTTATTTTAATGGAAGATAATGACGGAAAACATTGGGCAATAATTCTCTATGATCCAAAATGGGTTAATTGGGTAAAAAGGAAGACAAATCATACGCTATATTTTAAGACGATCAATGGATTAGCCGATGGAAAGTTTAGATCCGGTGATGAAGATATACTTCTTGCTACTGACATAAGACTAAAATATATGGAGACTCTGGCCGATACCGGCGATCTACAAATATTTGATGATGACAAGCGCCTACTCGCCTCTCTTAGCATGAAGGGCAGTAGGGCGGCGATCATGGCCGTAATTGAATGCAAGAACCAACGCCCCTACGTACCGCAGTCAAACAAGCAAGAGGAGGCGCAGACAAAATCTGGAACAGGCTTCTTTGTTGCAACCAATTACGTCCTTACGGATAACCACGTTATTGAGAATTGTTCGAACATTTCTATTAGGTATCCAGATAAACCTTGGTATCCGGCGACAACAGCCGGCTTAGATAAGGTGAATGACCTGGCCCTGCTAAAAACGGATTTGGATGGTGATTTATCCGCTTCGTTTCGCCTCCGGCCTCGCCTAGGCGAACAGGTTGCCGCCTATGGCTTCCCTTATTCAGACTTTCTATCCGCAAGCGGTAACTTTAGCTTGGGGAATGTCACGTCGCAGAGTGGCTTGGGAGACGACACCCGGTTTCTACAGATGTCCGCGCCGATCCAGCCCGGCAACAGTGGAGGGCCGCTTCTGGATTTGTCGGGCAATGTGGTCGGCGTTGTGGTTGCGCAGTTGAACGCCCTTGAGGTGATGAAAGCGGCTAACAGTATTCCTCAGAACGTGAACTTCGCAATTCAGATGCCAATCGTTTTTAACTTTTTGACTGTTAAAGGTATTGAGGTAACGCCCAACGTAGAAGCAAATATCGCTCACCCGCTCAATCCTGCCGATGTCGCTGAAATGGCCCGAAAATTCACCGTGCAGATATATTGTTCAGCGGCTCCCCCAACCTACGTGCGAGCGGGACGGACGCCCCGCGGATAAGCGTTACTTGCAAGTCAGGCCAGCTTGCCTTCGCCGATAGGCGCCGGTCAAGATTTCCGAAATCTGGCGGCGAGCGCTTCGGCGCCGCGCGCGAGAAGGCTGATGTCGGCGCCCACCGCCGTGAACAGGCTGCCCGCCTGGATATAGCGGCGGGCAAGCGCCTCGTCGCTGGTGAGAATGCCCGAAGCATTGCCCAACTCGCGGATGCGCCGGATCGCGCCCTCGATGATGGCGACAACATCCGGGTGCTTCTGCTGGCCGAGATAGCCGAGCGCCGCGGACAGATCGCCCGGTCCGATGAAGACGCCGTCGATCCCCTCAGTGGCGGCGATGGCGTCCAGATTTTCGAGGCCGCGCCGGGTCTCGACCTGCACAAGCACGCAAAGTTCCTCGTGCGCGCGGACGTGATAATCCTTCACGCGGCCGAATTTCTGGGCGCGCGCCGCGCCAGCGAAACCCCGGATCCCCTGCGGCGGATAGCGCGTGGCCTCGACCGCGCGCCTGGCTTCTTCCGCCGTCTCGACCATCGGCAACAGGAGGGTCTGCGCCCCCGCATCGAGGAACCGCTTAATCATCACCGCGTCGTTCCACGGCAGGCGGACGACGGCGTGCGCAGGCCCGCCCGAAGCGGCGGCCTGAAGCTGGCTGTAGACCATCGGCAGTTCGTTTGCGGAGTGCTCCGTGTCGAGCAACAGCCAGTCGAACCCCGCTCCCGCGAGCACCTCGACCGTGACGTGGCTCGGCAGACTGCACCAGAAGCCGATCTGCTGACGGCCCGCTTTCAGCGCGCGCTTGAAGGCGTTGACAGGCAGATCCATGGCGGCCTCGCTCCCTTCTTTCCGAAGTTGAACCTTTGGGCGGACCTGCCGCAAACGCAAGTCCTTTCGGAGCCTGCCTTGCCTCGTGAAACTTTGCGTGCGCAGAAGCTTGGGTGGCTCTGGCTGCCGTCCGGGCGTCGCGTTCGGCGAGTTTGCTCTGTTAAATGGCGGCCGACGGGCGGCGAACGTCGTCGCGGATTCGGCTGTCTCCTGCTATGTTCTCACCTTCGAGCGCCTGAATGACCTTCAACGCGCCGAACCGGAGCTGTATCAGCGGCTGCTTTTCGCTCTTGGCCGCTTGCTCGCTGACCGCCTCCGGCGCGTGACGGCAGAAGTTCGCGCGCTGGCTTGAGCCGCCGGGTCATGGGCGCGCTTTCATCCCGTGATGCGGGGTGCGGCCCTGCATCGCGCCGCAGCCCGCCTGAAAAGGCAAAATCCATGATAACCATAAGCAAAGTTTAAAGGATAAAGCGTCAAGAATTCGCGGCTGACTCTTGTCCCAAAAACTAGCCTCAACGCGGAGAAAGCTCTACCATGGCCGCCGCGCCGTCATTCGCGGACACAACCAGGGGTTGTTTTAATCTTGCCAGTACATATAAGCGTTGCCGCTCACATGCAAATGGAAAGTTAAAACCGGCCCCTCCCACACGGCAATGAAACTAAACACGCAAGCAATGGAGAGAAAAAATGGACCTCTGGATTTTTCTAGGTTTTGTTGCTGTTTTGGCCTTTCTTGCAAAGATCGAGCAGACGCTTGCCGCCTTGCATAAGGATGTCATCGAAACCAAGGTGAAGGTGGACTACGTCAACTCCCTGGTTCTGAAGAGCGACCTTCTCGGGCACAAAGGCGCGGACGCCAAGGAAACCCGTCCGGCATATACGGCCTAGCAGAGCCGGACAGCCTCGCGCTGACGGAAATGCGCCGGAGCCTTTCCTTTGGGATTGCCGCTCTTGCCGCGTTTGGGAGACGGCAGGCAGCGGCAGTTCTGCCGCTGCAGCCAAAACAAGATTTCTGACGCAGGACTATCCGCAATCCGCATGCAAGTGCTAGGGTCCGGCCCATGCTCGATCCTGCGGCGCATGTCACGGAAGGCGGGGCGCGATTGCGGCCTATCCGGCTCGGCGGAGTGACGCTTCAGAGCCCGGTTGTTCTTGCGCCGATGTCCGGCGTCACCGACCGGCCATTCCGCGGCATCGTCAGGAAATTCGGAGCCGGCCTCGTTGTGACCGAAATGCTCGCGAGCAAGGCTGTGGTTCGCGAGCACCGCAAGACGCTGCGCATGTTGGAGCGGGAGGCCGGCGAGGGGCTTCTCGCCGTCCAGCTCGCGGGCCGCGACCCGGAAATCATGGCCGAAGCCGCTCGGCTCGCAGAGGATCGCGGCGCGGACATCATCGACCTCAATTTCGGCTGCCCGGTGAAAAAGGTGGTCAGGGACCTCGCGGGCTCGGCGCTGATGCGCGACGAGGCGCATGCGGCGAAAATTTTCGAGGCGGTTGTTAACGCGGTGAAGGCGCCGGTGACGCTCAAGATGAGGATGGGCTGGAGTTCGGACCATCTCAACGCGCCGCGCCTGGCGAACATCGCGGAAGGGTGCGGCATCGCCATGGTCACCGTGCATGGGCGCACGCGCTGCCAGCTCTACGGCGGCGAGGCCGACTGGGGCTTTGTACGCAAGGTGAAGGACGCGGTTTCCATTCCCGTCGTGGTGAACGGCGACATTCTAAGCCCGGCTGACGCGGCGCGCGCGCTGGCGCTTTCCGGCGCCGATGGCGTCATGATCGGGCGCGGGGCTTGCGGACGCCCCTGGATCATTGCGCAGGCGGCGGCATTCCTCGCGGGCGTAGCTCCAGGCGAGCCGGGGCCCCGCGTGCTGTTCGAGACCGCGATGGAGCACTTCGAGGCGATGCTGGCCCATTACGGCGAGCGCGCGTGCGTGCTGGTGGCGCGGAAGCATCTCGGCTGGTACGGCGCCGGGCTGCCCAGGGCGGCAGAATTTCGCAAGGCGGTCAACGGAGCTGCGGAGGCGGCAGCGGTGCGCGGGCTGATCCGCGAGTTCTGCGGGGCGGTGCTGTGAAGACGTGCGCGCGGTTTCGGCGGCGCGGGTGGCGCGGGTTCGGGATATATGGCCTCTTGCGCGCTATCCCTCCCCCTTCCGGCGGCTCAAAAACGCCAGCCGCTCGAAAAGCTGCACGTCCTGTTCGTTCTTGAGGAGCGCGCCATGCAGCGGAGGGATGAGCTTGCGCGGATCCCGCTCCCTGAGCGTCTCGGCGTCGATGTCCTCGCTGACAAGCAGCTTGATCCAGTCGAGAAGCTCCGATGTGGACGGCTTCTTCTTGAGGCCGGGCACATCGCGGACGTCGAAAAAGATGTTGAGCGCTTCGCTGAGGAGGCGCGGCTTGAGGCCAGGGTAATGCACGTCCACGATGGATTGCATCGTCTCGCGGTCGGGAAAGCGGATGTAGTGGAAGAAGCAGCGGCGCAGGAAGGCGTCGGGCAGCTCCCTTTCATTGTTCGACGTGATCATCACGATGGGCCGCACCTTCGCCTTCACGACCTCGCCCGTCTCGTAGACGTGGAATTCCATGCGGTCGAGCTCTTGCAGAAGGTCGTTCGGAAACTCGATGTCGGCCTTGTCGATCTCGTCGATGAGCAGGACGGGCTTCGTGCCGGACTCGAAAGCCTCCCAGAGTTTGCCCTTGCGGATGTAATTGCGGATGTCCTTCACGCGCTCGTCGCCAAGCTGGCTGTCGCGCAGGCGGTTCACGGCGTCGTAGTCGTAAAGGCCCTGCTGCGCCTTCGTAGTGGACTTAATGTGCCATTCGATGAGCGGCGCGTTCAGCGCGGTGGCGACCTCGCGCGCGAGCACGGTTTTGCCGGTGCCGGGCTCCCCTTTCACGAGAAGAGGGCGCTCCAGGACGACGGCCGCGTTGACCGCGACGCGCAGGTCGCCGGTCGCGACATAGGTTTCGGTTCCTTCAAAGCGCATGCTCGGGGTCCTTTAAAAGCTCCCCCTCACCCCAGCCCTCTCCCGCGAAGGGAGAGGGAGCAGGGCGCGGCCGCTGCAGCGGCGTTCCTTCTCCCCTTGCGGGAGAAGGACAGGATGAGGGGTTGCGTTCTATCCTGACTTCACATCGCGGCCGGCGTCGAACTTGTAGTGCGTGTTGCAGAACTCGCATGTGACGGTGATGACCGCGTCCTCGGCCATGTCGTCGCGCTCCTCGGCCGAGAACTGGTTCAGCATGGCTTCGACGCGCTCGCGCGAGCAGTTGCATTGGGAGTTGAGCGGCGTGGCGTCGAAGGCGCGCACCTCCTCCTCGTGGAACAGCCGGTAGAGAAGCCGTTCCGGAGCAAGCGTCGGATCCAGAAGCTCGTGATCCTCGATGGTGGAGGCGAGAGCCAGGGCGCGCCGCCAGCCGTCGCCGTTTGCGGCCTGCTCATCGGGGTTCGAGAAGTCGTCGCTGTCCTGCCGTCCGCCCTCGCGGGTCAGCTTCTGCACCATCAGGCCGCCGGCGCGCCATGCCCATTGGCCAGGGCCCGCCCCGTCGCCGGCGGTGAAGTGGCGCGCGACCGCGACGCGTATGAAGGTTGGGATTTGCTCCGACTGATCGAAATATTCATGCGCCGCGTCCACCAGCGTGTCGCCGGCAAGCGCGACGACGCCCTGGTAGCGTTCCATGCCAGCGCCGGGATCGATGGTCATGGCGAGATGGCCATCGCCGAGAAGCGGCCTGCCCCGTCCCACGCCGTTCATCCGGGCGAGATCCTCGCGATTGTAGCTGGCGTAGCCCCGGACATGGCCGGGCGAATTGTAGTGAACGACAAGAAAGCTCACCGGCCCGTTGGATTGGGTCTGCAGTATGAACTTGCCATCGAATTTCAGGGCCGTCCCCAGCATCGCGGTGAGCGTCACAGCCTCACCCAGAAGGAGCAGAACCTGCTCCGGGTAGGAGTGCCGGCTGAGGATCTCATCCACAACCGGCCCAAGACGGATCAGGCGCCCGCGAGCGCCTGATGCTTCCAGCTGAAAAGGGAGAACGTAATCGTTGAACTTACCCTCGCCGGGCCCGCCGGCTAACCTTCCGTAATCTCCACCCATCAAACCTTCTCAAGGCACCACGCAAGGATTGCCCGCTGCGCATGCAACCGGTTCTCCGCCTCGTCGAAGACAACCGATTGAGGCCCGTCGATAACATCGTCCGAGACTTCCCTGCCGCGGTGCGCCGGCAGGCAATGCATAAAGATAGCATCCTTCGCGGCTTTTTCCATGAGCGGCATGTTGACCTGATAGGGCTTCAAGAGGTCGATCCGTTCAACCGTCTTCTCCTGACCCATCGAGACCCAGACGTCGGTGACGACGCAATCGGCGCCCTCCACCGCTTCGCGGGGATCCTCGAACAGGACAAGCTTGCCGCCTTCGGATTGCGCCCAGTTGATCAGGTAAGGCGGCGGCCGCAAGCTTTTCGGCGTGGCGAGATGAAGCGTGAAGCCGAAGCGGACCGCGGCATGGATCCACGAGGCGGCCACGTTGTTGCCGTCGCCGACCCAAGTCACCAGCAATGGCTCGACCTTCCCCTTCCTCTCCTCCAATGTCATGATATCGGCCAGGATCTGGCAGGGATGAGAGCGGTCGGACAGGCCGTTGATCACCGGCACTGTCGCATGATGCGAGAGTTCGATCAGAGTCTCGTGGGACATTGCCCGCATCATGATGATGTCGACATAGCGGGACAGGACGCGCGCCGTATCCGCTATTGTCTCGCCCCGGCCAAGCTGCATGTCGGAATGGTTGAGCACGATGGTCTCGCCGCCGAGCTGCCGCATGGCGACATCGAACGAGACGCGCGTGCGCGTGGAGGTTTTCTCGAACAGCATGGCGAGAATTGAGCCTTCGGCGAGCTTTGGCCGCGGCGCGTCGGGAGTCTTGAACGCTTGCTTAAGAGTGTTGGCGCAGTCGAGGATCAAGCGAAGCGCATCGATATCAAAATCGTCGATGTCAAGAAAATGACGCGGTGTCATTGGCCGTCTGAGCGTAGAGTCACGCTGTAAGTTTAGCATTAAGCCTCGCACATGCGTTGTCTATTTTCACGCACGCCTCTTCCAGTTCCGTTTCTGTCACAATAAGCGGAGGCAGGAGCCTGACGACATTGTCCCCCGCAGTAACCGTCAGCAGACCTTCTTCAAAAAGCAAGCCGGCGACGTCCGTATTGGGAACGTTGCATCTGAGGCCGAGCATCAGCCCCTCTCCACGGATTTCCGCTATGATACGCCCGTGCCGGTAAGCGATTTCAGCAAGCCGCCGCTTAAAAATCAAGCCCATCTGTTGGACATGCGAAAGAAAGCCTGGCTTCAGGACAACGTCCAGGACCGCGTTGGCCGCCGCCGCGGCGAGCGGGTTTCCGCCGAAGGTCGAACCGTGCGTGCCCGCGGTCATGCCCGCTGAAGCCGCCTCGGTCGCGAGGCAGGCCCCGATCGGGAAGCCGCCACCGAGACCTTTGGCGACCCCCATGATGTCCGGTTCGACGCCGGCCCACTCATAGGCGAAAAGCTTGCCTGTGCGGCCCGTGCCGCATTGAACCTCGTCGAGCATGAGAAGAACGCCATGCTCGTCCGCCAGTTGCCGCAGCGCCCTGAGAAACTCCCAGCCAGCGGACCGGATACCTCCCTCGCCCTGGATCGGCTCGATCAGAATGCCGGCGGTTTCTTTTGTGATCGCCGCCCGCGCCGCGGCAAGATCGCCGAGCGGAACCTGATCGAACCCGTCCACCTTGGGGCCGAAGCCTGCCAGGTGCTTCGGCTGATTGCCGGCCGCGATGGTCGCAAGCGTGCGCCCATGGAACGCGCCTTCGAATGTCAGGATGCGGTAGCGCTCGGGATTGCCGCGGTGGCTATGATATTTCCGGGCCATCTTGATAGAGGCTTCCATCGCCTCCGCCCCGGAATTGGCGAAGAACACTTTGTCGGCGAAGGTCGCGCTGCAAAGGCGTTCGGCGAGCCTCTCCTGCCCCGTCACACGATAGAGATTGGAGGTGTGCCAGAGCTTGGCCGCCTGTTCCGTTACGGCGGCGACAAGGTGGGGATGGGCGTGACCCAATATATTGACGGCGACCCCCGCGGCGAAATCGAGGTAGCGGCCGCCTGCCGCCGTGAAGAGAGAGGCGCCTTCTCCCCGCTCGAACGCGACATCGATGCGTGCATAGGTTCCAAGAACCGCAGACATTCTTTCCACTCGTTTTCCGATTAAAAAAAGCCGCTCCGGCGAGGGCGGCTTCGGCTCCGAAGGCTATTTTCCGTGTGTTCGCCACTCTGTCAACCGGCATAAAAGACACAGTGGCTCTAAAATGGAACGCTTTTCCTGCCTTTTAAGGTTTGGGTAATTTGTCGAGCCGCTCCTTTTGTGCGATGATCCAAGCATCAAAGATGGATGTGGCGCAGTCCCTTTCCGAACGCGATTTTATCGCTTACGCCACACCGCAGAGCGTCGTGCGACGCCTGTATCCCAGTAGGTAGCGTTTCAGATTTTGTCCCGGCTTCCGCCGGAGATCGCCCTCAGTCGAGGGTTTCGAATGCTGCCGTGTTTCCTTGTCTTGCGTTAGCGCCCGTGGCCCCACTGGTTCGTCCAGTGGTCCCGATTTTTTTTCGCGGTTCATCCGCCGGAATGAACGAGGAGCTAACATTTATGAGTTGGACAGATGAACGTGTTGAACTCTTGAAGAAGCTTTGGGCGGATGGCCTTAGTGCGAGCCAGATCGCCACAAAACTTGGAGAAGTTACTCGAAACGCCGTTATCGGAAAAGTGCATCGCCTGGGTCTTGCTGGCCGGGCCACAACGTCCCGCATCAGGACATCCCGTCCGCGTTCGAATATTGCGCTTTTTCCTGCGCGTTCTGCACAAGTTCAATATCGCACCTTTGGCAATACCGCCCTTAAGGTAGCGCCCCAGCCGCTGGAACGGAAAATCGCCTCGGTTATTCCGCTGCGCGCTATCCCGGAACTGGAGCCAGCGCCCGAAGGCCTCGTCAAGCTGATAGACCTCAAGGATTGCATGTGCCATTGGCCGATTGGCGATCCCATGGAAGAGGGCTTTCATTTTTGCGGCCGGCGCAAATCCTTCGGCGGTCCCTATTGCGATCATCACGCCGCCATTGCCTACAATCCGGTCGCGCGCAAGCGCCGGGCGGTTTAAGGCGGCTATCGAAGACTGCGGGGGGTGGAACTGGGGCGCAAGCCCCGGTTCCTTTTACTCCAGGGCGCCCTGGCCAGGATATTTTTCCCCGAGCGCATAGCCAGCGCCGCGCACGGTGCGGATCGGGTCTTTTTCCTTGCCGCGATTGATCGCTTTGCGCAGGCGCCCGATATGAACGTCCACGGTGCGCTCGTCGACATAGACGTCGCGGCCCCAGACGCCGTCCAGAAGCTGCGTTCGCGAAAATACGCGGCCTGGACTTTGCATAAGGAATTCAAGCAGCTTGAACTCCGTCGGCCCGAGGCGCACCTCGCGGCCATTTCGCATGACGCGGTAGGCTTCGCGGTCGAGTTCGATGCCCTCCACCTCAAGCGTTTGAGCGATGCGGGTTGGGCTCACCCGGCGAAGGATGGCGCGCACCCGGGCCAGGAGTTCGGGCACGGAAAACGGCTTCACGACGTAATCGTCGGCTCCCATGGTCAGGCCGCGAATGCGATCCTGCTCCTCCCCGCGCGCTGTCAGAATAAGGATGGGAATGAGGCGCGCCGTCTTCCCCGCGCGCAGCCGGCGGCACAGCTCGATCCCTGAAAGTCCCGGCAACATCCAGTCAAGAATGATCAGATCGGGCGGCTCCTCGCTGATCGCCACCTCCGCCTCGTCCCCTCGGCAAGCCAGAGAGACGCGAAATCCCTCCGCCTCCAGGTTATACTGGAGCAGCAAGGCGATCGGCTCTTCGTCTTCGACAATCAGTATCTTCGCATTCATCAGCTCGGCTCACGCTGCAGGAGCGCCATTTTCCCGTATTTTGTTTCAGCCGCCTAGCCAAACCGCCCTGTAATATAATCTTGCGTCCGCCTGTCCTTTGGATTTGTGAAGATCTGATCCGTGGCGTCTTCCTCCACGAGATAGCCGAGATGAAAAAAGGCCGTCCGCTGAGAAACACGGGCAGCCTGCTGCATGTTGTGGGTCACGATCACGATACAGAAGTTCTCGCGAAGCTCGTCAATCAGTTCCTCAACCTTCGCGGTCGCAATCGGATCGAGCGCCGAGCAGGGCTCGTCCATGAGAATGACCTCCGGGCTGACGGCAATGGCGCGCGCGATGCAAAGACGCTGCTGCTGGCCGCCGGAAAGGCTGGTGCCTTCGCTGTCGAGACGATCCTTCACTTCGTTGAAGAGACCGGCCCGCTTGAGGCTTTTCACCACGATCTCCTCGAGCTCCGCTTTCGACCTCGCAAGGCCATGGATGCGCGGGCCATAGGCGACATTCTCGAAGATCGTCTTCGGGAAGGGGTTCGGCTTCTGGAACACCATCCCAACGCGGGCTCGGACTTGAACGGGATCGACGTCGGGAAGATAGATGTTCTTGCCTTGAACCTTGATCTCGCCTGTCACGCGCGCGCCGGCGATGGTGTCGTTCATGCGGTTGATACAGCGAAGGAACGTCGTCTTGCCGCAGCCGGAGGGCCCTATGAAGGCTGTCACGCCCTTGTCCGCTATGTCGATCTTTACGTTGAAAAGCGCCTGCTTTTCTCCGTAAAAGACGCACACGTCGCGGGCGGTGACCTTGAGGTCGCGCCGATGCGCATCTACTGGGCGATCGGGACTTAACTCATCGACAGCGGCTGGGGCCGAAGTCTCGACAGAAATCTCTACCATTTGCGTTCGTACCTTTTGCGCAGGATGACCGTGATGACGTTCATCACCGCGAGGATGGCGAGGAGCACGATTGTTGCGCCCGCGGTCTTCTCCACGAAGCCCCGTTCAGCTTCGGTTGCCCACATGTAGATTTGGACGGGCAAGGCGGTTGCCGGACTGAGGGGGGATGTCGGGATGTCGACCACAAAGGCCACCATGCCGATCATGAGAAGCGGCGCCGTTTCGCCGAGCGCCTGGATCAGACCCAAAATCGTGCCGGTAATGATGCCGGGCAGCGAAAGCGGCAGAACATGATGAAAGACCGTCTGCACCTTCGACGCGCCGACGCCAAGCGCCGCCTCCCGAATTGAGGGCGGAACGGCGCCGATCGCGGCCCGCGTCGCGATGATGACCGTGGGCAGGGTGCGAAGCGTGAGGACCAGCCCGCCGACGAGGGATGCAGACCGCGGCAAACCGGCGAAGTTGATAAAAACCGCGAGCCCGAGCAATCCGAATACGATGGACGGCACGGCGGCAAGGTTATTGATGTTCACCTCTATCAGATCGGTGAAGCGGTTTTTTGGCGCGAACTCCTCAAGATAGATCGCAGCGGCGACGCCCAGCGGAACGGACAGAAGCACCACGATGAGCATGATATAGAAGGAGCCGAGAAGGGCGACCGCCAGGCCCGCCGTCTCTGGCTGAACTCGAAGCGGTGTTCGTGAAAAGCCCGGTGTTGAAGAACTTCTTCATGATGCCTTCGCCGGTCAGCTTGTCGATCCAGCCGATCTGCTGATCCGAGATCTGGCGGTTCTCCTGGGGAAGGTTCCTGTCGATCTTGCCCTTGAGAAAGGCGTCGGCATTGCCGCTCGCCAGAACCCACACGCTCTTTGTCTTGCCGATCAGCGATGGGTCGGACATCACCATCGTCCGGAGCTGCAAGTCGGTCTCACGGGAAAGCAGCGCGTTGGCCGCATTGCGCTGAGCACGGCTCGCGGGGTCGACGCCAAGCACCTTGTAAAGCGCCGCGTAGGCGAGTTTCTGGTAATTGGCCTGCGCAAGCGCGCTCTCGCTTTGCGCGCCATCGGGATCGATTTCCTTGGCGTCGAAGGTGATCGGAAGCTCGATCGACGTCTGGAAGAACGCGGTCCAGCCGTTTCCGATGATGGAGGTAAACAGGATCGCCAGGAAGGAGAGCCCCATCGCAATGGCGATCAGGCCATAAAGCTGAAACCGGATCTCCGCTCTCCGGCGCCTGCGCATAAGGGCCGGGTTATCGAAGCGGCTGGGAGCCTGGGACTCGGCGAGATCGGACATGGCTGGGTCATCGGCAAGGACGCTCATTCATACTGCTCCCGGTATTTCCGCACAATGTAAAGGGCGTAGACGTTGAGCCCGAGCGTCAGCATGAACAGCGTAAGCCCCAAGGCAAAGGCGACGAGCGTTTGAGGCGTATTGAACTCCAGGTCCCCGGTGAGTTGGCTGACGATCTTGACGGTCATGGTCGTGACCGACTCGAAGGGATTGAGCGTCAGATTGGCGGCGATGCCAGCGGCCAGCACAACGATCATCGTTTCGCCGATCGCCCGCGAGGCGGCCAGAAGGATCGCGCCGACAATGCCGGGAAGCGCTGCGGGCAGGACCACGCGCTTGATCGTTTCCGATTGTGTGGCTCCGAGGCCGTAGGATCCTTCGCGAAGCGAGAGAGGAACGGCTGAAATGATGTCGTCGGACAGCGATGAGACGAAGGGGATGATCATGATCCCCATGACAATGCCCGCCGTCAGCACGCTTGTCGGCTGGATGACGAGGCCGGCTTTCGAGCCGACGAAATTCAGGAACGGGCCAACGGTTATGACCGCGAAGAAGCCGTAGACGATGGTCGGGATGCCGGCCAGCATCTCAAGCAGCGGCTTGACGGTCGCCCTCACCTTGGGATGCGCATATTCCGACATATAAATCGCCGCCAGCAAGCCGATCGGAACAGCAACCAGCAGGGCGACGAAAGAGATGTAGAGCGTGCCCCACAGGAGAGGCACGAGCCCGAACTGGCCTTCCGTCGGGCCGCCGCCCGCTTCCGAAAAGCGCGGGTCCCAGACGGTTCCGGTCAGGAAGCTAATGATAGAGACGCGTTTGAAGAAATCGATGCTCTCGAAAAGCACCGAAAGCACGATCCCCGCGGTCGTCAAAATCGCAACCGAAGAGGCGAGCACCAGACCGGCCACGATCACCTGCTCGACGCGATTGCGAGCCCTGAGCTTCGGCGAAATCCTGAAGAGCCCGAAGAGAAAACCGAACAGGGCCAGGAACGCGGCTGTGACAGTCTTGGCCAGGCTGCTTTCGTGCCTGAGCCTGTTGAGGGTTTCGGCGCTGTTAATGATCGCTGGCTCCGGAGCCGTCGCAACCGCGATGCCCTTCTCGGAGAGGAGCCGTTGCGCCTCCTGCGGGTCGGCTTTCGCAGCTTGCATTTCCGCCGGACTGAGACGTGTGAGCCCTGAAGCCACGCTTCGCACCACGCCCATCGTGAGGCCGATCTGCGCCTCCGACCCTTGCAGCACTTGAGCAGGCAGAGTCGCCTCAACTTCGCGGTCGATAAAACCCGGTTCAACGGCCGCCCAGATCGAAAGAACGAGGAGGGACGGAAGGACCGTCAAAATAGCGAGATAGCCGCCATGATAGCTGGGGCGGGAATGGAAGGACCGCGGCTCCTGGCCTCGCCCCATCAGCCTTGCGCGCAAATAACCAATAAAAAAGGCGACGATCCCCGCGCCCAGCAAGCTCAAAAACAATGTGCCGAGAGACACAGCCGACTCCCAAAGATACGTGTAGTTTAGATGCAAAATAACGTGGCGGCCGCCGCGCGCCCGCCACGCTCCTCGCGTCTTAGCTGAGCGGACCGAGCGTTTTCAGGGTCTTGACGGTTTCGCGCGTGGCCTTGGCCTCGTTCGCCGGAAGCGGCACGAGCCCATACTGAGCGAGAGGACCATCCTCGCCGATCATCTTGTCGCTCACGAAGAACTCGGCGTATTCTTTCAACCCAGGAATGACGCCCACGTGAGCCTTCTTCACATAGAAGAAGAGCGGGCGCGACACGGGATATTTGGCGGCGGCGATCGTGTCTACGGAGGGGATTACGCCGCCGACGGTGGCCACCTTCAGCTTGTCGGTGTTGTTCTCGTAGAACGAAAGACCGAACACGCCGACTGACTGCTTGTTGGACTGAAGCCGCGCGAGCGTCTCGGTGTAGTCGCCGTCGATGTCGATCGCATGCTTGCCGCCGTCGTCCTTGCGGACCTTCGAGCAGACCTTCTCGACAGCCCCGGCGAGCTTATCCGCGGGCGTGCCGCTCTCCTTCAGCTTCTCTTCGATCAGTTTCTCGGCGCCAGAGGCCTTGCAGCCCTCGACAAGAACCTTCGTTTCGAAAACTTCGCGCGTGCCGTGCTTCTCACCCGGTATGAAGGCGACGATGTCCCATTCCGGGAATGCGGCGTTCACCTGCTTCCAGGTCTCGTTGGGATTTGCGACGAGTTTGCCACCGGCGGCGACTTCCGGGGCCAGCGCAAGGAACACATCCTTCGGCTCGAACGCGAAGGACGGCCCCTTCACGTCGGACGCGAACACAATGCCGTCATAGCCGAACTTAACTTCCACGATATCGGCAACGCCGTTCTTCGCGCAGGTTTCCTGCTCGGTCTTCTTGATGCGGCGGGAGGAATTGGCGATGTCGATCCTCTCTTCGCCCACGCCGTCGCAGAATTGCTTGATGCCTGCGCCTGATCCGCCCGATTCAACGACAGGCGCCTTGACAGTCGAATTAGCTTTCGCAAAATTCTCTGCGACAATCTTCGCATAAGGAAAAACGGTTGAGGAACCAGCGATCTTGACTTGATCACGGGCGGACGCGGAACCCCCGGCAAGAAGCGAGGCAGCCGCCGCAGCCGCCACAAGCGTGGCGAGACGTGTATACACTGTGCTCTCCCTTGAATTGAATTACAACCCGCCACCAGTTGGAGGTCGAACGCGCCGGATGGTAGGACGGCGGCACAACTGTTTTATGAAGGCCCGATGAAGCTTTCATGACAGTCCAATCGCTTGACGGACAATGCGTCTTTTATCGCGAGGCGGCCAACCCTTCAATCTCTCCTGGGGCCGCCGCTCTCGGCAGGAGCAATGTACTCGGCGAGGATTACGGTGAATTTCGAGCCGATCCCCACCTTCGAAGAAATCTTGAATTCGCCGCGGTGGCGATTGACGACGTGTTTCACAATGGCAAGCCCGAGCCCGGTGCCGCCTTTCTCCATCGCCGCCGAGCCTGAAACCCGGTAGAACCGCTCAGTCAAGCGAGGCAGGTGCTGAGCCGCTATGCCAGGCCCATCGTCCTCGACGCTTACGGCGATCATGCCCGGCGGTCCATCTTGCCGGCGCTGAAGATTGACGGACACGCACCCGCCCGGCCGGCCGTATTTGATGGCGTTGTGAACAAGGTTGAGGAAAACCTGGGTCAATTCGTCCCGGTCTCCGGGAACTTTCACGCCATCGAGCTCCGAGCGAACCTGAACGCTGATGTTGGCCTGCGAGGCCATCGGCTCCAGGGCGTCGCAAGCATGGCCGACCAGTTCCGAAATCGTGACGAGCCCCTGCGGCTTCAGATGCGCGCGCATCTCCACCCGGCTCAGCGACATGAGGTTGCCGATCAATCGAGCCATCCGCTCGGCCTGCTTCGCCATGATCGGCAGGAACCGGTCGCGCGCCGCTTCGTCATGGCGCGCCGCCCCCTGCAGGGTCTCGATGAACCCAATCAGCGACGCAAGCGGCGTCTTGATCTCGTGGCTTGCATTCGCGATGAAGTCGGCCCGCAGCTGATCGAGACGCCGCTGCTCCGTAAGATCGTGGAAAAAAACGAGAATAGAGGGGCCGCCACTGGATTGCCCTTCGAGATAGGACACCGTCACAGCCATGTGGCGCTCCACGGGGACGCGGTCGCTGAAATTGACGGTTCGCTGTCTCTTCTCAGGCCCGCAGTCTGCGATGGCCTCGAGCAGCTGCGGGCTTCGAGTGGCGCTCGAAATGTGAAATCCAGGCTTCATCGCGCCAAACAGGTCGCGCGCTTTGCCGTTTGAAGAAAGGATGGCCCCATCGCGCGCAAGGAGGATCGCCGGCTCTGGAAGCGCGTCGATCACCAACGCCGCCATCGTGAAAGGTTCAACCGGCGGCCAGGGCGGAACCGCCAGCGGGCTGATGGCTGGACTGATCCCGAAGCGCGGAATGAGCGCCGCGCCAGCAGCAAAGGCAAGAAGCGCCGCCGCCTCTGCTTCCCAAGGCAGCCTATAGATGACGGACAGCACGAAAATGATGGCGGCAAAGAGCAGGACGAGCCATCTGCGTGAAAAGAGCCTTGTCAAAGGCCCGGCCTCAGGCGCCGCAGTGGAACCCGCAACATCCCTATCGCTGTGCGTCTCGCCTGTCAAAAAGCCGCGGACGCCGGACAAACGGCGGTTCGCCGGGCCTTTTTCATAGCTCGTGAGCATTTGAATTGGTCATTCGACGCAAAAAACTAATCGGCCTGTGGCTCGCGCTCGCCGTAAGCCTATCGGACTTTTGCGACAGTTTTTTATCCTGGCGCTTCCTTTGGCGAGACTGTCCAAAAGTTTCATCGGTCACGGCCAAGCCCCGCCGCAGCAAGCTCTTCGAGATAAGCGTTCCATAGCTCGTCTTTTCTGCGGCCAATGTCGTAAAGATAGGGCCATGAATAGATACCCGTGTCGTGCCCATCGCTGAAGACGAGGCGAACCGCATAATTCCCGACAGGTTCGATGGCCCGGATCGTCACGCTCCGCTTGCCTGGAACGAGCTTGCGTTCGGATGGCGAGTGCCCCTGCACCTCGGCGCTCGGGCTTACCACGCGCAGAAGCTCCGCCGGCAGCGCGCTTGACGCGCCGTCCGAGAAGGTGACCGAAAGCATCGTCTTGTCCCGGTTGAGCCGCAGTTCAGAGGCAACCGGCTCCTTGGCCCCATTGTGTGTCATACACATCACTCCTCTCCGCTTTCACAGCCTCTCCACAGGCGAATTCTCCTTATATGAGGGCGCTGCCATTTTCGCCGCAATCCCGCTCGCAACATTCGATCAAATTCAAGCCCGCATTTACCAGATTTGTTAACCGTAATCGCCTAGCTTTACCCATCAAACATCATAGACAGTTTGCGTAGGGAATCATGCCAGCACTTCAAATGTCGCGCGGTGAGCGCTTTTCGCTTGAGAAAATCATCAAGCGTCCCTGCCTTGCGACGGACATTCCGTCGGACCATGCCGAAAAGCTCTTGAATTACGGCCTCGTCAAGCGTCACGTGATGCTTCTTCATGCGACCCCTTTGGGCCAGCTCGAAATCCTTCGGCAACGCTTCGTACGCGACAATTACGCGCCCTCTTTCGCCATGAAGAGAGCCGGCTGAGACAATTTATTTACGCCGTTGCAAAACCTCACTAGTACGATTGCCGGGCGTTCCTATACTTATCGCGGCGGGTGGGCTGAAGCTCTGGCGTCCGCGAAGGCATTCCAGGGGCGAGCTAGGGGGAGATGATGATGTTAAGAATTCTTTTGAGTGCATTCCTGGGCCTTGCTGCCTTGGCGGGAAGCGTCCCAAGTTCTGCGGCCGAATATGGACGGGGTTACCACCACAGATACGCGCACCGGCATTACTCACATGAGCCCCGATATTACGGGTTCTACTCCTCTGGCTACCCTGACGGCCATGTCCCTCACATTGGCGGCCATGAATACTACTGGCAGCACCGGTCGTTCCCCTTCATCAACGGCGCCGCCTATAACTATCCTGGCTTCTACAACAACCAGACGTTCTGGGAGCGCGTTCAAACGCAGGCGAACTTCCCGGTCCAATATTAACGGGTCCGGCTAAGCAGCGCCGCGAGCGAGGGGACAGGAAGTTTGCTGACCATCAAGGCGCTTGCGGCGAGAGCGGCGCCTGCGAGGATGGTGGACGCGTCGGCAGCCTGCAATCGAAGCACCGCGGCGTCCGTCCCCATAATCGCCATTGCGGCGCCCGTCGATGGCAGACCGGAAAACCACTTCTTCTTCGGCTTGGGTGTTAGCGGAAGGCCCGTTTTCGACTGCACATTGAAGCGAGCCAGACGCAGACCCGTGGCCATCACATAAACGGCGGCGATCAGCCAGCCCGCCGTTCCGAGCGCGTAAAGATGCCGGTCATAGAGAAGGATCGCCGGCGCGGCGCCGAAATTCAGAAAATCGGCAAGCGAGTCCAGTTCCGCTCCGATTTCGGATTGCGCCTGTAGACGGCGGGCGGCAAAGCCGTCGGCTGCATCCAGCCCGGCCGCGATCAGGATCAGCGCCATTGCGCCGGCAAACTGCCCCTCGCCGGAGAAGCGTATCGAAGTCAAGCCGCAGAGCATCGCGGCGAGCGTAATCAGGTTCGGCACGAGCCGCCTCACCCGGCGCAGACCGGTCTTGTCCGAAGCAGCGCTGTTTCTGCCATGCACCTTGAACGGGCGCCCATGATCATGCTGCATAAGGCGGATCCCAACGGCTTTGCCGGGAAGCGCCGCTAAAAACTGAAGGCTGCACAGGCGTCTCCTTCACCCGAGGATTGGACTCTGTCCATGGGTACGATTTTGAGGCAGAAAAGCAACTCAGCAAATGGTTTTGAGGCACTCCACTTCCCGCTTCGGACTGAACCATAATCTAGTGTCCCGTCTCTAAATCGCCGCTTGGGCTTGCAGCACGCTCATACGGCAATTCGGAAACCATGCGGCCCATGGTTCGACAAGCTCACCATGAGGTGCAAGCTGTTGATAGTGCTCGACCTCATCCTTGTAACTTGAAAACCGCCGCATTGGCGAGGCCTTGTGCCGATGCGGGCGCGGCGGAGAGGCCGTCTCACCCTGGGGCCGAAAAGTCCGCAGCTCAGCATGGGTCCTCCGCCGCAAGTCCATTAAGCCCGAACAGTCGCCGGGGCCGCATATTGAGCCCGTTTAGACAAGGAAGGGCCGGGATGGAGACAAATGCGCAACCTGTTTTTGTAGGCATCGATGTTTCGAAGGGTAAGCTCGATGTGGCGCTCTGGCCCTCGGGAGAACAGTTCACGATCGAACGCAACGCAAAAGGCTTGAACAGCCTTTGCGCCAGGCTCGCCGCCTCGAACCCTGTCACCATCGCCTTGGAGGCCACGGGCGGGTTCGAAACCGTTGTCGCCGCGGCTCTGGCCGCCGCCAGTCTGCCCGTCGCCGTCGTCAATCCGGCCCAGATCCGCGCCTTCGCCCACGCGCTCGGCAAAAGAGCCAAAACAGACCCCATCGACGCAGCCGTCATTGCGCGCTTTGCCGAAGCGACAAGGCCCGCCATCAGACCGCTGGCCGACGCCGAAACCCAGCTCCTCGCCGATTTCATCGCAAGGCGCCGGCAAATCGTAGAGATGATCGTCGCCGAAAAACAAAGACTTGGCCGCGCTCCCGCCAAACGCCTGAGAAAGAGCATCGAACGCCTCTTGAAGGCCCTGGAGAAAGAGCTCTCAAGCCTCAACGGCGATATCGATGCGGCCGTCAGGGCTTCCCCATTGTGGAAGGCGAACGAGGAGCTTCTCACCTCCGTCCCGGGCGTCGGCCCTACCACCGCACGCACTCTCATCGCTGAATTGCCCGAGCTTGGGACTTTGACGCGCAAGGAAATCGCGGCGCTGGCCGGTCTTTGCCCCTTCACGCGCCAGTCCGGACAGTGGCGCGGCAAAAGCTTCATCGCAGGAGGCCGGGCAAGCGTGCGCGCCTGTTTGTTCATGGCGGCGATGGTCGCAGCGAGGTTCAACCCAACCCTGAAAACCTTCTTTGACCGCCTCGCCGCCGCCGGGAAGCCAAAGAAAGCCGCTCTCGTCGCCGTCGCAAGGAAACTCCTCACCATCCTCAACGCTATCGTCCGAGACCAAAAACCATGGCAAATCGCTTGACAGCCAAGACAGTCGCTGAGCTTGTCGAAGGATGAAGCAAGGATTTCCGGCTTTTTCAGCATCCTGCTAGATGCGCTGGAAAGTCCGGTGCGCCTCATGCAACTCAAGGTCGGCGATGACCGTTTCACCGGCGAGGGTGCGCTGTCCCTCGGACACAAGCAGCGTGCTGATCGGGAGATAAACATCGACCCGGCTGCCGAACCGGATCAGGCCGATCCGCCCGCCCGCGGCTACAACATCTCCCTGCTTTACCGAGGGCACGATGCGGCGCGCAACATAGCCCGCGACAAGAACGACGCCGAGCCGGATCGAATTCTTGGCTTCGATCACGAAACTTTGCCGTTCATTGACCTTTGAAGCGTCCGAAGCCGCTGCATTTTTGTAGAGTCCCGGCGAATGAACGGATATGCCGATCTGGCCCGCAATGGGCGCGCGGGTGACGTGAACATCGAAGAGAGACAGAAAGATAGAGACACGCGTCCTGACCTCGGTTCCAAGATTGAGTTCCGAGGGGGGGACCACAGGCTCGACGCTGATGACGACCCCGTCTGCGGGAGCGACCACCAGCCCGTCGCGCATCGGGACGATGCGCGAAGGATCGCGAAAGAAAAATGCCAGTGCGGCAGTCACCAGCAAGCATAAAAGCGCGAGCCAATTGAGCGAAAGTAAAAAGGCGAGGGCTGTTACGCCCGCCGCTATAGCAACAAATTTATAACCGTCTTTGTTAATAGGCGCCAATAATGCGCGGGCTTGGGAGAGTGCGTTAGGTTCGGCCACTATAGTCCCCTGTGAAGGTTGTTGAAATCCAACGTCGAGAATGTTGTTATTGCGGGCGCGCGCTGCTTATTGTTAGGATGCTCTTACCCGTTCGCCACGCTTATGTCACAACCAAAGCATAACCACCGCGTTAATAGGCCGCCTTCGAGAGCGGCTCCGCCAGCTTCGCTGATCCCAGGAGAGTTTCGATGTACGCGAGAATAGCCGCAACTGTTATCGTTGCATGCCTAACACTTTCGGCCGCCAGAGCGCAAGATGCGGAAAAGCTGACGCTTTCCGTCCCGCCAGAGGTGACCGAGGTCGCTACCGCAGGCACATGGCGCGACGGCGACGACGCCTCCGGCGTTTTCCGTGCGACCATATTGACCGTGCCCGCTGGCGATACGACTCAGGCGCATCTCGTCCTGCAGCTGATGGCCGTCAGTCCGGACGGAAACACGTCCAAGGTCCATAAGACGATCGCCGTCAAGCAGATCGCAGCGAAGAAGCTGCCAAACGCCTTCCTGGCCGTCGAAGAGGACGGAACCGAGAACGAAGTGACGTGGCGCGTCACAAGTTACGACAGCAATTCAAATGCTGACATCGCCGCGCTTGTCACGATTAACGCCAAGGGCGAAGTCGAGGTGAAGGACGCTCCAAAGGAGGAGGACTCCGCCGCGCAGCAGGATCAAGACAAGAGCAAGTAGCCTCGCCGGGCGGGCGCGGCCGGTCTGCAAGCCACTCAATCCTCTGAAAACGCGCTTATTGAGCGGCGCGCCTCAGAACGCTTGCTATCGTGTCCGCCGTTTGCGCCCAATCCGGCAGGGTTTGCCCATGCCTCCAGGCGCCCTCCGCCATCCCACGCCTCAGAGCCGGGTTCGATAACAGGGAACGCAGGGCTTGCGCGAAGGCGCCTGCGTCTCCGCTCCTGCAAACGAAGCCCGCAGGACGCGGCACAGTGTCGCGCACCGCGCCCTCTCCGGAAGCCACCACCGGCAGGCCATGCGCCATCGCTTCCGCAAAGGCCATGCCGTACCCCTCGTAAAAACTCGCCAGCGCAAAAACGTCGCCGGAACTGTAAAGCGCCGATAACTCCGGCTCGCCGAGGCGCCCGGCGAGCCGCACGCGTTCCTCAAGGCCGAACCTGGAGAGCTTCGCCCGGACGGACGCCGCCGTCTCCGGCGAGCGGTCCAGCGCCCCGGCAATCGTCGCTCGCCACGGCAAATCGCTCACCTCGTTCAAGGCGTCGACGAGCACGCCGAACCCTTTGCGCGGCGTAAGCGTCCCGGCGCTCACAATATGAAGCGGATCGCCAAGCGCGGCTCCGGGAGCGCGCTCACCGCGCAGGATGCCTGGCTCAGCGACCATAACTTTGCCGGCAGGAAGGCCAAACAGGCGCGCCAGTTCGTTCGCCGTACCGCGGCTCGGAACCACGACAGAGCGGGCGAGCGCCAGCGCGTCCGCCTCCGATTGCAGCAACCGGCCCTTCTGCGAGGAACTCAATCCCTCTTCCAGCCCAAGCGGATGATGGACGAGGGCGACAAGCGGCGCTTTGAGCACCCTGAGCGCCTCAGCGGGCAAAGCCCCAAAAGCAAGCCCATCGATGAACAGCACGGCCCCCGGCGCGTCGAACGCCGCCAGCCGCGCCGCCGCTTCGGTGAGGACCTCCTTCCCGGCCAGCGGAAAACCGCCGGGAAGCGGGCCTATTTCGATGCTCAGCCTTCTCGCGAGGTGCGGCAAAATCTTGCGTGCATAGACGTATCCTCCGTCCGGCGCGGCAAGGTCGCCTGGGATCGCGAAAACGGCGCGCATCAACCCGCGAGCGCATCCTCGAACCAGCAGCGGGACACATGGCTCTCCCGCAGCGTCACCCGAAGACGCGACATGGCCTTGCCATCCGCGCCGAGCATCCCGTCGGCGATGACGTCAGCGAGCTGCCGGAAAATATAGCGGCACAAAAACTCCGCGGTTGTGAGCTGCCCGGCCAAGTCGGGAATGTCGTCCAGATTCCCGTAGTGGAGCGGCGCGAGCACCGCCTTCACCGTCTCGTGGGCCAGGCTGATGTCCGCCACGATGTTCTTCTCGTTCAGGCCTTCCCGGAAAAATGTCACGTCGACAATGAAAGTCGCACCGTGCGTCCTTTGAGCGCGTCCAAACGCGGGGTCGGGCAGACTGTGCGAAATCATCATGTGTTCGCGCACTCTCAGCGCAAATTCAGCCAATGGATCGATCCTCCCTCTTGCAGTCTTGGCGGCGATGGCGGCCGCACCCCACAACATTACATGTTATCAAGTCCTATGAAAGCATCAGCTTTCCTTACGTAAAGCGCGAATCACCTTAAGAAGGGCTATAGCTGAGCAAAAGACTTTATATGGGAAGGGGGCGTCTTTATGCAAAGCGTGGTCAAGCTAAGCGAAGCGGGCAACGTCTTCAAGTTGAGCGAACTTGCCAATAACGATCCGGACGCCGGCTTCCACCCATCCGGTGAGGCCAAGACGCCGTTAGTGATCGTACCGGACCCAAAGGAAAAGTTCGCGCCCGGCCATGAGGCTGCGTCGCCATGTCACGAGAAAGAATCGCAGCCCGCGCCCGCTGCTGCTGCGCCAGTGGCCGCAGACGATGCGCTTGCCTGGCTGAAGATCATAGAGAAAGCGACTGCCGATTTGACGGCGGACTTCCGGGCATCGAAAAACATTTCCGGGGCGCCCTCTTTCGCTCTTGACGGGGATCCGCACACGCAAGCCGCCTCCCGCTCCACGCCGTACTCATCCGGCGGCGGGACCGAAGCGGGTGAGCAGCGTAAGAAGCCTTACGATGCCGGCGGCTGGCATGGCGAGCATAGTGAGCACGGCGACGAACGAAAGCTCGCTCAAAAACTCTCCTACAGGTTCGCTGAACCCCAGCGCGCGCCGGTTCAGTCTTTACGGTCGGCGCTCCTGCCCTACATCGCCGCAACCGGCATATTCGCCTTCCTTGCAGGCAGCGCGGTGGCGTATTTCGTAACCGGTTCGTCTCCTTCGGACGTCAAAGCAAACGTAGCGGCCCCAAGCATAGACGCACAGCTCGACAGCTGGATGGCGCGTCCCGACCAGGTGACCTCGAAGAAGGGCGGCCTGCAGCGCGCTTCCGAACCTTCAACTGCGCCTCAACAACGCGCGGCCGAACCGTCAGTTCCGCCTGTACAACGCACATTTGAGCTGCCGGCTGCGCCTGTAAGGACAATGGTCATGGAAAGCGGCGAGAGCGGCGGCGCAAACCTCGAAGACCGCCCTAAGCAGGAGGAAGCGGCGGCGCCTGCCGGTCAGCGCGTTCAGTCCTGGTCTGACACCGTTGAAACCTTCAAGCAGTTTGTGAAATCCGACGCGAAGGCAAGGTAATAGACAAACCCGTTGCAAGCATCGATCCGGCAAACGGTGATGTCCGGTGTGGCCGGTCTGTGTGGCCAACCGGCTCGACAAGCCTGGGACGTGAGCCTGAAAATTTCTCCATGCCTGCGGCTACTCTGCCGCCGCAGTATCGCAGTTAAGACCCTTTCGAGGCGCTCATCGGCGACAACAGGAATGCTTTTCGCGTTCCTATCCGTTTTGAATGCGGCTTGGGCGTCATCCAGTTTTTCCGCGCTGCTCATTCTTCTCCCGCCGCAACCTTCGAGAGCGGATGGCTCCGGTTTTGGTTGCAAAAAGCCGTGATAGGAGGAACCCGCGCTTACGGACTTTTGTTAGTCCGGATCAACACCTGGCCGATCTCGCTTCAGATTGGCCCAAAGGCAGGCCGCACGGTTGCGAGACGCAAAGGAGCGTCCGACATGCTTAAAAGTTCCCTCGCGATTCTGATTGCAACTGCCGCCCCAGCACTGGCTGCGAATCATGGTGTAGCCAACCACGAGGTCCGTTTCGAAGACCAAACGTTCGTCTGTGGGAGTATAAACGACGGCGGGAAGATCCGCCGTTTCATTCGCTCCATCCCGCCAGCGAAATACATCCCCGAATTCGAGCCGCGCGCCGGAGATCCGCTGGGCCCCAGTTGGGTGATCACGTACCGGATCATCTGTGAGCAGGGCTATGAGCGGCCGGGTATCACTGCCCGTTTGGGCGGCAGACGCTTGCACTAGAGCCTATCCGCTTTTGATGGAATCAAAAGCGGGGTCTAGGTTTTTGTTCTATCGTGCGTCTGATCGGAAAACCGCTTGGCGCTTTTCCGGACGCCATCTAGACCCTATATTCGCCACCTGAAAAAGCAGGTGGCGAACATGGGGTCTGGACATTTGAGTTCGGATAAGCTGACCCGATTGGCTTGCGTTCCTAAGCCGTTTCGCCGCCCTGCCTTAAGCTGAGGCATCGATCGCGCTGAAGCCGCCCTGTAGAACAGTTAAGCCGCACGCTTTCCGGACGCTTTTTTCTTGACCAAAGCTTTAAGCCCTGCAAACTGCCCATTATTTAGGTTCATGGGAACCGCCGCAAGCGCGCGATGCCGAATGGAGCCGGAGCAGAGCAGTGAGTTTGCCGTCACCTGCTCCCATATATTGAAGAACAAGTCCTCCAAATCGATCATGGCTGACGCCTTTGCGGTGAGGCGTGAAATGCAAGGCCGGGCATATAAGCCATTGCTTCGAACTGGAGTTTAGTTTTCATTACATGTTATTAGCAACCAATCCGCGCTACGCTGCCCGTGTTTTCAAGAAGCAGTTTGGCGAAATGGCCACGGGGTTAGCCCATAATCCCAGCTGGCTGAGAGAGAGAGTACAGGTTATGGAAAGCAAAACTGAGATTTATAAGACAGCCGCTCTGGAGGATTCTACCTGGGCAGTCGTCCGCACCGAAACAGGAAATCCCCGTTTGCTGGAAGTGATCGCGACCTTCTACGACGAAGCGCGAGCACGGGACTACGCCGCCTTTCAGAATGGCGAAACCGGCCAACCCGAAGCGAGGCAGGAAGAAGCGCCCCTAGCAGCAGCTCCCGTATCGCGGGAAGCTCCGTCCCGGCAAGCGCCACGGAAGAATGGATCTGACGGCGATCTGAGCCAGAGGCAAAGCGCCGTTCTCAATGCGCTGCGCGACATGATGGATCAAGACAAACAGGTCGCCGCGAGAGCCGCCGTTCTCGCGAAGGCTGCGCAGATTCCACTCGGATCGCTTCACTCGGTTCTCGGATCCCTGGAGAAGAAGAACTTGATCCAGTCTACCCGGCCAGGTTCAGCACGGTCACCGGCCGTCTACCGGGTTCTGTAGCGCATCCAAAAAGAGGACGCCGCGCGCCGAGTCGCTGCAACGCGCTCGTTCTCCGGTGCGTTGTCAGTGCGGTGCTCGCCCTGAACGGGGTTCACACCGTCGCCCCGGTCAGGACTTCTTCGGCATCTGGCTCTGAGCCATGACGGCGAGCAGCTTCAAGTCTTCCTCGTTTTTTTCCGCCGTCAGGAGGAAGCGCACGTGGTCGGCCACCCAGCTTGCAGCTTTGTTGGAGCCCAAAGCCTGGATGGCGATGGGGCTGTCCGCCATTTCAGTCGCAGGCATCGCGTAGAGCGTGAGAGGCGGCTCGGTCTTCGACGCATAGGTAAGCTGCATCATCCGGTCCTGCCGGTAGTTGAACGTTTGGCCGCGATGAAGCGTATAGCCCTGCCGGCTGAAATCGGGAGGCGTCAGCGCTTTCGCCGTAATTTTTGAAAGCTGGAAACGTATCAACTCGGGATTGGCGATTGCGTCGGGATAGGGAGTCAAAGTTTCGCGCGGAAAGAAACTGTGGAACCGCACGATTTCCCCGGACCACGACGATGGCGGCATCTGCGCAGCGGGCGCTCTCTCTGCATCCTTCACCGGCGGCGGCGGATTTTGTGCTGTAAGGAACGTCGCGCCATAGCCGCCGAAAAGCCCTCCTGCGAAGACGGCGGCGACGAACAGCATCTGCCTCGTTGCGTCGGGAGCCTTTTGCGGCGCCGGGGCGGTCGCGCGCGCGATTGGCTTCGCTTTATGAAGCTGTCTGCCTTCTTCTTCCTCCGGCTGGAGCACGATACGCGGCGGCGCGATCTCTTCGCGCGCGAAAGCTCCGAAGCTCTCGATTAGCTGAGCCTGCGAGCGCTTCAAACGCGCCACGCGCCGGGAAACCTCTGCGTTGACGGTTGTAAGGTGTGAGACCTCGCCAGATTGATTTTTCTCGAGCTGGCCGTCGATATAGGCCAGCAGGAACTCATCACTCAATTGCGTCATGCGGCACGCTCCCGGCCCGGCGAGGCATCTGCGTCGCGGCCGTCGGAAAGCCCGCGATGGTCAAGCCAATGGGACAAAGCAACATGCCCCCGCGCAAGAAGATTCATCAGAGCCAGCATCTCGTGGTCGGTGGCTTCCGCAGCTTCGTCGTAAGAAAAGCCCTCCCCATAAACAAGGTAAAGAGCTGCCCTCTGCGCAGATGGCATCGCCGCAATAAATTTGGCGAAATGGGCGTTGCCGGCCAGTGGCCCCCTGGGGAAGCTCACGGCGAAAAGGCGAGGTTCCACGGGGCACCTCTTGTGGAGGTTTGCATCCTCGGACAGCTTCGCGCTCCAAAGACCGTACATGCGGCGCAACGCGCCGATCAGACCCTCGCGATCGTCTCCTCTAATTTCTTTTCGTGTATTGAGGCCCTTAAGGGTGCTGCGAAGAAGGGCCCGCGCGAGCTCCTCGTTCACGGTCAAGACAAGAGCAAATTTGTAAAGGCGGCTGCTAACGCTCGGAAATGCGTCGCGCGGGCGGCTGTGGGTCTGTCCAAAAGAAGCCATGATACGCGGGCTCTCCTTACAAATTAAAATCAAGACCAACTACAAAGACTTTGACATGGAAAGGTTGACGCGCAGTAAAGTTGCGGCGGCGTAATGCCGGGACCTGTTTTTCTTCCCGGCTCCTATGCTCCGTGCGCGCCCCTTACCGGTTGCCAATCGGTGCAGAGTTTGTGAAACATCCTGTTCGAGGACTTTTCAGAGCCGGGCAGTAGGCGCGCCGCGCGAGCTGTCCCGGCAATGGCTTTGCGAAGGCGCCATGACGAACGAAGATCCAGCAGAGACCCGGCTCAGCAAATTCTCGAATGCCGATCGCCGCGCCTATCGGCGCCTGGAGAACGATCCTCCGCTCGCCGATCTTCTGGAAACAGCCATCCGCGACAGCGGCCTTGGCGAGAGGGCGCGCTCGGAACCGGAGGCCAGCGGACCATCTTTGCGGGCGCCCGAGCCGGAAATCGTTCCTATGAAACTGATCGAGGAACTGACGACGGCGCAGGCGCAGATGCGATCCGGTAATCCCCTGGAGCATTCGGACCTGCCGGCGGACTACGCTCCGCCGCCTTCCCTCCCTCAGACGCAGTTGGAAGAGCCTTCTCCCGCAGCGTTCGAAAGCATCGTGCAGTCCCCAGAACTCGACCGCCGAGGCGAGCCCCCTGGCGGAACCGGCCCGATCGGGCCTTCGCGCGGCGGGAACGGCGCTTCGTTCCCTATGTGGAGCCGTCGCAAGCCAGACGGCTTTGCGCCTCCAGCGGTCCGGCGAGGCTGCAAGAGCCGCCCTTGCGAAGGGCGCCAAGACCTTCGCCGCCGCCTCGCGCCGCATGGCTCCGCGCGATTGGCGCCGCCGCAGGCTCGCTCTCCTCAGCGCCGTTCACCGTCATGTCTTCGACAGAAAGGCCGAGCGCCTGCTTTTCTGCAAATCGCCCTCGCTTGAAGTCTATCGAGTGGATCGGACAGAGAGCGGCCTTGAGAAGTCGTTTGTGTATCAGGGTCCGATTCCGAGAAAGCTTCTGGATTGGGCTCTGTCGGCGTTGCCTGAGGACTTGAAGCGATACGCCTTCGTCGATTTCCGCGCAGGCAACGGGCGGACGTTGCTCCTCGCGGCCCGGCGGAACTTCGAATATGCGGCCGGATACGCCTTCGACACGGCGGGCTCGGAGACGCTCGAAATGAATCTCGCGCAATATCCGAGGTCGTATCTGTCTTGCCGGGACGTCAGAGCGCTGCGGGGGGATCGCGACGGCGTAACCATTCCCTCTCAGCCCGCCGTTCTTTTCTTCCCGGACGGCGTCAGTGACGGACACCTGGACGTCATCCTGCAGCACGCCGCGACCTCGCTGAGGCTTGACCCCCGGAGCATCTACCTCATTTTCGAGAATGCCGGGCGCGAGCGCGGCCGCGAACAGATGGAGATGTTCGAGAAGGCTCCGCTGCCCTTGCTGAACAAGGCGAAGGCTGCTCTTTTCGGTCCCATCAAGATCGCGGTTTACCGCTCGAAGTCCGAAAGCCCGAACTTACCCACTTTCGCAAAAGCATGACACATGCACGACCGCGCACCCCTCACCCCAGCCCTCTCCCACAAGGGGAGAGGGGGCACGCTTGCGCTTGCAACTCCGTCCCTTCTCCCCTTGCGGGGGGGTGCGACGTTTTGCGGTAGTTCTCGATACTAGCCCAATCTTAGCGACAGCGGAAAAGACATGGACCAAGCGCCGGACGACGAGATCATTTGCGCCGAGAGCGGCCGTGCGGGCCTCGTTCGCCTCAATAGACCGAAGGCGCTGAACGCGCTCACCATCGAGATGATCCGGGGGCTCGAGGCTTTCACCCACCGCTGCGCCAGGAACCCGCATATCTACGGCATTGTGATGGAGGGGGAAGGCAAGGCCTTTTGCGCCGGCGGCGATATCCGCGCCGTTCGCGATTTGAGCCTCAACAGTCCGCAGGAGGCAAACCGGTATTATACCGAGGAGTATCAGCACAATTGGACGCTCGAATGCTTTCGCAAGCCGCACGTCGCGCTCATCGGCGGCGTCGTCATGGGCGGCGGCGTTGGCGTCTGTCTTTACGGCACGCACCGGGTTGCGGGCGAGAACATCCGGTTCGCCATGCCCGAAACGGGCATCGGCTTCCTGCCCGACATTGGAGGCTCCTGGTTCCTGCCCCGGATGCCCGGAAAGACAGGGCTTTATCTTGGCCTGACGGGACGCGCTTGCGGCCGGGACGACACAATTTATCTCGGCTTCGCGACGCATTGCATCTCCGCTTCGCACTTCGAAACGATCAAGGCGGCGATGATCGAGGGCGAGCCCATCGACGCGGTTCTGGACGGGTTGCATGAGCCGCCCGGAAAAAGCGCGCTCGAAAACTTGCGCGGCCCCATCGATCGCATCTTTTCCGCTCAATCGGTCGAGGACGTGCTCAAGGGCCTGGAAAGCGAGAAGGGCGAGCAGCGGGATTGGGCGCAGGAAACGCTCGCGATCCTGTCCAAGCGCTCGCCGCTCAGCCTGAAGGTCACCTTCGAGGCTTACCGGCGGGGGAGCCAATACAAGAGCCTCAAAGAAGCCCTCATCGTCGAGTACAGGCTCGCCACGCGGATGATCCGCATGCACGATTTTCTGGAGGGCGTGCGCGCGGTCATCATAGACAAGGATCAGTCGCCGAAGTGGCGTCCGCCATCCTTGGGCGAGGTGACCGATGCCTGCCTGCAATCCCTGTTCGCGCCGCTCTCCGGCGGCGATCTTAGGCTCACGGATTACTGGAGCCCGCCACGGCGCTCTTGAGACCTGCCCATGGTTGCAACTATGTCACGACGCATATTTTTTACCCGCAACCGCAAGCTTCGCAACATTGACGCATGCTAAACTGCGTGGGATGAGGTAGCGCGTGGTTCAACGGCTGCGGGGGGGGCGCATGAGCGGGAAATCGAGCCCCTCTGAGTTTGGCCGCCTCGGCGCAATCGGGCGGCGATATTTCAGCCTCGCCATGATCGCGTTCGTTCTCGCGGCCTGCTCATTCCTGCCACGTGAGCCGTTCACTGCGCGCGAGCAGGCTATCGCGGAAATTCCCGGAATTCCCGCTGCGCGTTTCTGGCTCGACGGCAGCGAGGCAGAGTTCCAACGCTTCTTGCGCGGCACCGTGCTGGCCTCGCCCGGTCCGGCGACGGAAAGCTTCGACATCCTGGCGCTCTCCGGCGGCGCCTATGACGGCGCTTTCGGCGCCGGCGTCATGGGTGGCTGGACCACGACCGGAACCCGTCCCAAATTCACGTTCGTCACGGGCGTCAGCGCCGGCGCCCTCATCGCCCCGTTCGCATTTCTAGGCCCCGGATACGACGGCGAGATGCAAAAGGCCTTCTCGGAGGACGCCGCGGAGGACCTCGGCGATCTCGGCAACATCCTCACCCTTCTCGGGACCGTCGATACGCGGCACGAGATGCTCGTGACCCTCGTCGATAAATTTGTCGACCAGCACCTTCTTCAAGCGGTCGCGGCCGAGCATGCCAAAGGCCGGCGCCTTCTCATCCTGACCACAAATCTCGATGCGCAGCGCGGCGTGGTCTGGGACATGGGCGCGATTGCAGCGGGCGGAATGCAATACCGCGAGCTTTTTCGCAATGTTCTGGTCGCCTCGGCGAGCATTCCGGGACTGTTCGGCCCGACCTATATCGAAGTGCAAGCCAACGGCCATGCCTTCAGGGAAATGCACGTCGATGGCGGCGCAACCAGCCAGGTTTTCGTTCTTCCCGACATCGCTTTCGTGAATGGCAGGAGAACCGCCGACCCGAAAGTCAGGCCCCGCGTCTGGATCATCATGAACAACCACATCACGCCCCAGTTCGAGGTTGTTCAATCTGGCCTTCTCTCGACGGTCTCGCGCTCGTTCTCGACCCTGATCAAGAATGATGCGAAAAGCACGCTTCTGGCGACGGCCGCCTTCGTCGGGAGCGACCATTTCAATCTCACCTTCATCGATAACGCATTTGGAAACTGGCTCGCAGCCAATCCGGGCGTCAAGCCGGGGTTCAACGCGGTCTATATGCAGTCGCTCTATCGCTTCGGCTTCGAAAAAGGGCAATCCGCGCGCCTGTGGTCCAAGCAAATTCCTCTTCCAGGCGGCCCCGCGGCCATGCGCTTCCAGGAGATGGCCACGCGCTGATGGCCGGTCGCCACCCATCACCGACACGTTATCCTGCGGGGCTGGCGGCTGCTTCAAACATCGCCTAGTTTTCACGGGATGAGATCGCCGCAGCGCCGCACAGCTCTTGCGCGAAACGAGAAGCATTCGGCGCGCGCCCTGCCCTGCGGCATGCCAGCGTAATAAGACCCACGAAGCTGATAAAGGAGCATCGCCATGGCCATTCTTGTGACCGGCAGCACCGGCGCCATCGGATCGCAGGTCGCCGCCCTTCTCGCCGGAAAAGGCGCCGAGGTCCATGCGCTCGCGCGCACGCCGGAGAAGGCGCAGTTTCCGAGCGGGGTCACGCCCGTGAAAGCCGATCTCCTCGACGTCAAAGCGGTTGAGGCCGCCATGGCGAAGGCGAGCACGCTCTTTCTCTTGAACGCGGTCACGCCTGACGAACTCACCCAGGCGCTCTTAACGCTGAGCGCCGCGCGGGAGGCGGGCATTAAGGGCGTTGTCTACTTCTCGGTTTTCCATGCGGACACCTTCCCCGACGTTCCCCATTTCACCGGAAAGTACGCCGTGGAACGCATGATCGAGAAGTGCGGCTTACCCGCGACCATCCTCAGGCCGAATTATTTCATGCAAAACGACCTCGGCATGAAAGACGTGCTGCTGGGGCACGGCGTTTACCCTCAGCCGGTCGGAAGCAAGGGCGTCTCGATGGTCGACACGCGCGACATCGCGGAAATCGCCGCCTTGTGCCTGCTGACGCGGGAAAACGCCGAAGAAGCTTTGCCGCGCGAGACGATAGAGCTTGCCGGACCCGATGCGCTGACCGGCGAGACAATCGCGCAGATCTGGTCGGATGTTCTTGGCCGTCCAATCCGCTACGGCGGGGACGATCTCGAGGCGTTCGAGACGCAGCTCGCCTCCTTCGCCCCCGGCTGGATGGCTCGCGACCTGCGGCTCATGTTCGCGGGTTTCCACGCCCGCGGGATGGTGGCGAAGCCTGAAGCTGTCGCGCGCATGGGCGAACGCCTGGGGCACGCGCCGCGCTCCTACCGCGATTTCGCGGCCGAGACGGCGAAGCATTGGTCGAGCTAGAACCGCTTTTCTCGCCTGACTCCACGGCGTTCGAAAGTCTGACAGCCGGAGCGGGGCTGGCCCTTGCGCGGGCCGTTTTTTTGACGCATCTCTTTTAGCAGTGTGAAACCACCTGGAAGACCCCATGCCGCTTTACGGCTACGATTGCAACAAGTGCGGCCACCAGTTCGAAACCCTGGTCCGCTCCTCCACCGTACCTCAATGTCCGTCCTGTGGCGGCACAGAACTGACGAAGCAGCTTTCGCTTATCGCCTCGCCTGCAAAGGGCGGCGATGACGCGCCCATGTGCAGCCCCGGCGGCGGCGCCTGCGCCAGTTGCCCGGCGCGCATGGGCCTGGAGGATTAGGGGGCAGCCTTCCGGGCATGGTTGTTAATGAATTGCACGCCCGATAAACTTTTTCATGCGATGCGCAACCATTGCTCAGCCCAAATGTTACCGGCTCACCCGTACCTTGTTGCCTGGGTGCATGTGCATGGCGAAGTTTTTGACTACTCCGCTGCCGGCTGAGTTCGCCGGGGTTGGCGGGAGAGCACTGCCGGACCTCGAAAGTTCAATCGAGAAAGATGACCGGCTTTTTTCCGAATTGCTTTACCTCAAGTCATACAGGCCTCGCCTGTCGCAGCCGGTGCTCCATTCGTCGAATTTCGAAACATGGCGAAACAGAGCTGAGCAAACGCTCGCTTTTGTAAGGCGCCTCGACAATAAAACAATCTGAGACGCGCCTTAACCCGCGTGCGCCTGTTCGGCTGCGAGCAGGCGGTTTTCCTTTGCGCCAAGGAGTCCGGCCTGCGGTTTCAGCTGAATAAGGCGCTTGTCCTGAACCAGAAAGACCTTTTCGGCCCGGCGAATGAGGGCCGGCCTGTGCGCCACGACGATGCGCGTGATCGACAAGCTTGCAATCAAGTCCGCGAGCTTCTCTTCGGTGGGCTCATCGAGATTGGCGGTTCCCTCGTCGAGGATCAGGATCTTGGGCTGGCGGTAGAAGGCGCGTGCGAGCAGCACGCGCTGGCGCTGGCCGCCTGAAAGCGTCGAGCCCATATCGCCGACGAGCGAAAGATATTGCATGGGCAGCCGGGAGATGTCGTCGTGAACGTGCGCGGCCTCGGCGGCGGCCTGGACGCGGGCCATGTTCAGGTCGGGATCGAAGGCCGCGATGTTCTCGGCAAGCGTGCCCGACAGGAGCCGGTCATCCTGCGCGACAAACCCCATATGCTTGCGCCAGGCTCGCCAGCGCTCCTCGCTGGCAAGGTGCCCGTCGAGTTCGATCTTGCCTGCGCTGGGCGGATAAAGACCCATCAGCAGTTTCATAAGCGTGCTTTTCCCGCAGCCCGACATGCCCGTGATGGCGACAAAGTCTCCGGGTTCGATGGAAAGGCTTAAATCCTCCAGTACGAGCGGATCGCTGGCGCCATACCTGAAGTAAATCCTCACGGCCCGGATGCCGCCCCTGACATCGAGCGGCGGAGTCGGGCCGCCGGCCTCGGCCTTGTTCGCCACGATGTCGCTCACGCGCTCGAGATGCAGGCGCAGAAGGCGGAACTGAAGACCCTGATTGATGAGCGCAACCGCGCGGTCGGTGAAGGTCGCCCGGTACATGAGGAACGCGAACAGCATGCCGATCGAGAAACCTTCCCCGGCGATGATCATTCGGGCGGCGAGATAGGTGACAAGCACCGTCTGCAGCCCCGTGACCGTGCTCTGCAGGAAGTTCTGGCCAATTTGCAGCTTGCCGACGCGGAAACCGGCGTTCGTGACGGACGCATAGGCGTCGCGCCAGACAGCCTCGCGCTCGGCCTCGCGCCCAAGCAGCTTGATCGTCACGGCGGCCCGCACAAACTCCATAAGAACCGTGTTCTCCTTGGCCCTGGCGACGATCTCCTCCTCCATGCGCGCCCGCGTGGAGCTGTAGAAGGCGATTGCGATCAGAAGTTCGAGCGCGACGCCCGCGATCACCACCGCGGCGAGCAGCGTCGAGTAAAAGAACAGCACGACCGCCGCGAGGCAGGCCATCAGCCCATCGATCAAGGCGGCGACCAGCCCGCGCGTGATCGCGTCCTGGATCGGCTGCACCGAGCCGAGCCGCGACAGGATATCGCCCAGGTGGCGCTTTTCGAAGAAGTCCGCGGGCAGTCTCATGAGATGCCGCACCAGGTTGCCGACAATCTGAAAGGTCAGAAGCTGGCCATAGACGCGCAAAGCCCAGTTGCGCAAGGCTTCAAGCCCCGCCTGCGCCAGCGCCAGCAAGCCGAAGCCGATCGCCAGCACGGTCAGGAGATCGCCGTCCGAGCGGTAAAGCGCCTGATCGACCACAAGCTGCACCTGGAAAGGCGCGGCGAAGGTCGCGATCAAGAGCGCCGAGCAGACAGGACGAGCACCTGGACGAAGGCGCCGTACCCGCCCTTCATGCGCGCCCACAAGGCGTAGAGCGGCAGCGCGCCGCGCGCCACAAGCGGGGTCAAATTCGCGCTGGGCGCGAGTTCCAGCACCACGCCCGTGAAATGCTTGGAAACCTCCTCCATGGAAAGCGTGCGCTTGCCGCAGGCGGGATCGTGAATGGTGATGCTCCCCTTCCGCGCCTTGGCGAGCACCACGAAGTGATCGAGGTCCCAGTGCAGCACCGCGGGAGTTTGCACCTTCCTCAGATGCGCAAGCTCGACCCTCAGCGGCCTGGCTGAAAGGCTCAACGCGTCGGCAAAGCCCATCAGGCTGCGGAGCGTCGCGCCGGAAAGCGACAACGAAAAGCGCTGGCGCATGCCGTTCAGGTCGACATCGTGGCCATGGTAGCTTGCGATCATGGCCATGCAGGCCAGCCCGCATTCGGCCGCTTCGGCTGCGATGATGATCGGGAGGCGGGCGTGGCCCGTAATGTTCAGTCCTGCGATGCTCATGTCTTGCGGCTCACGGCGTAAAGGGGATCGAAAAGCCAGCGGAGCAGGCTCTGGTTGTCGAGCACCACCTCAGCCGTCAGCAGCATGCCCGGCTGAAGGGCGTGGCGCTGGCCATAGGCCTCGATGTCCTCGGCGGCGAGACTGACCCGCACCCGGAAGACCGGCTCATGAACCTGAAGCCCCGGAATGGAAATTTCCGATGGGCCAAGCACGGTGCCGGACACCGACTTAACCTTGCCCACCACCGTGCCGAATCGCTGATAGGGGAAGGCCTGCAATTGCAACCGCACATCCTGACCTTCGTGAATGAAGCCGATGGCGCGCGAGGGGGCCAGGAGTTCGGCCTCCAGACGGCTCCCCGCCGGCGTCATGACGGCAAGCGTGGCCCCGGCCGTCACAGGCTGTCCGGCGGCGACCGGGAGAGCCGCCACGCGACCGCCTATAGGCGCGAGCACGAACACCGCCCGGCGCGCTTCCGCGTCGCTCGCCCGGTGCTTCAGCGCGGCTTCCGCCGCCTGGGAATCGGCTCTTGCGGCCTCGATCTCGATCGGGATCGACGAGAGCCGCGCCTTTCCGTCTGCGATCTCGCGCTGAATGCCCGCCACCTGCCGGCGAAGCCCTGAAAGTTCGAGTTCGATCGCCAGAGCCGCCGATTGCCGCTGCTCGACATCGCGGGCCGACAACGTCCCCCTTTGGCCAAGCTCCTCGGCCGCGGTGGCCTGGGTCTGAGCGAGCTTCAGGCGGCGCAGCTGGAATAGCACCTGCGACTCGGCCTCTTGAAGCTCGCGCTCGAAATTCGCAAGCCTGGTTTGCGTTTGCTCGGCCTCGGCGTTCAGCCTCGCAACGGTCGCGGCTTTGCGCGCCTTCAGCGCCGCCGTCTCCTCCTCAAGGCTCCGGGCATGGCTTTCGCCGGCGTTTCCCTCCTTCGTCTCGGCCGAAAGAGCGATCTCCGCGAGCCGCCGCCCCTGGGGAACCACGTCCCCCTCGGCGACAAGCACCGACTGGATCAAGCCCGTGGAGGGCGCGGCCGCGCGGATCAGGCCCCGGTCCGGGATCAGCCAGCCGCTCAAAGTGGCCGTGCGCGCATAGGTTGCAAAACCCGCAAAAAGAGCGGCCGTCAGCACGAGGCCCGACAGCGTCAAGCCCACCACCTTGGCAGGCAGCGGAGCCGCCAGCAGAACCTCGCCTGCCAACCGCTTCGTATTGTGAGCGACGGCCTCCGGCCGGAATAAGCTGTTCATCGATCTGAATGCCAAGCAGAGTGACTGCAAGTCCGTCTTCTGTCTGATTTCGCCGCGCCGGCGCCCTTTGAACTGCTTTTACCAAGCGCCCCGGCAAATCGCATTCAAAAGCAAAGATATTTAGTTTTTCTTCTCCGGGTACGTACAATTCTATGCTTCTTGTAAAATAACGAAGCAGTTGAGAAAAATACGTGCAGTTTAGTTTAGTTGGATCGCGCAGTTGGCGCTGGCAAATGGGGAACGAGGCCGCCGCTGCCTGCCCAGATCGGGCCATCAGCGCCCTCGACCGCTGCGTGTCAGATTTGAATGCAGCCGTCGCGAAAGCCTAACCAGCGCCCTTGCCCTTAGAGGATTGCGGCGGCAGGCTTGCGAGCGGGAACAGCTACCCCCAAAACCATGGCATCGGCGTAAGCAAGCGCAACTGATCGTGTACTGTCATTGACTTGCCAAGCTTGCAGCGGCGCCCTTTATTGGTGGCGACGAGGTTCCGGGCGCCGTTGGCAGGCAGCCGGCCAGGCCGCCCTCACGCGCACAACAAAAGACAGGATGAGTCTTCAATGCAGCCTTCGACCCTTGCCCTCGCTTTATCTCTTGGACTTTTCGCGCCCAACGCCATGGCGGCTCTGAATGAGGGGGACGCCGCGCCCGATTTCACGGTGCAAGCCGCGCAAGGCGGCAAGGACTTCACATTCTCGCTCGCCGGCGCGCTGAAAAAAGGCCCGGTCGTTTTGTACTTCTATCCCAAGTCCTTCACCAGCGTCTGCACGAAGGAGGCGCACGACTTCGCCGACAACATTGATAACTTCAAAGCCGCCGGAGCGAGCGTCATCGGCCTTTCAGCGGACCCGATCGAAGTGCAGCGCGATTTCTCGGCGAAGGAATGCCGCGATACATTCCCGGTCGGCGCAGATCCCAGCCTCTCCGTCATCAAGGCCTACGATGCCGCGTACAGCCTGCCGGGCGCCGCTTTCGCCAGCCGCATTTCCTATGTGATTTCGCCCGATGGCAAGATCATCTTCGCCTACGCCGATCGCAGCGCCGAGAAGCACATCGAGAACACCCTGGCGGTCGTGCAGAAATGGCATGAGAACCACGGTCATTGAACGCGAGCGAACATACAGTCATTCCGATCGGGGCCCCCAGTCCAGCGACGGTCCGGCGGGCGCGATGCCAGTTGGGTTGAGCGCGCGGATCGAGTAGTAGCCCTGTTTGATATGGCCTATGTCTACCGTTTCGCGTATCGCGCTGACGGAAAGCAGGCGGTTCAGATAGGCGGCCAGCGAAGGATAGTCGGCAATGCGCCGGCGGTTGCACTTGGAAGAGGCCGTAATAGACTGCATCGAAGCGAACCAGCGTCACGAGCATCGCAAGGCTCTTTCGCGTCAGTTGTTGTGCTGTTCGACCTAGTGGAACGAATTTGACATTTGAGTCCGTCTGCCGCGAGTTCACTCTCAAATGTCAAATTCAAAGGCTCCACTAGAATAATAAAGTTGCTAGTGGTCCCTTTTGATTCCGGCATTCGCTCTCAGCGTGCTGCGGTGGATGCAAATGCCGGAATCGGACCACTAGGCTACGCCGCTTCGCTCAGCAGCGCCTGAAGATCGAGGAACCCGGTCGTCATGGCGATGGTCCCGTCAGGGTTGCACGGCCATTCGGATTCCGGGCGGTCCCGGTAAAGCTCGACCCCGTTGCCGTCAGGGTCGCGCAGATAGATCGCTTCGCTGACGCCGTGGTCTGCGGCGCCTTCCAGCGGCACATTCGCCTCCAGCAGACGCTTCAGGGCGTCAGCCAGCACGGCGCGCGATGGGTAAAGCAGCGCGATGTGATACAGGCCCGTGGAGGAGCGCGGGGGCGGAGACCCGCCCCTGCTCTCCCATGTGTTGAGCCCGATGTGGTGATGATAGCCGCCAGCGGCGAGAAAAGCCGCCTGACTGCCCAACCGCTGCTTCAGCTCGAAACCGAGCACGCCGCAATAGAAGGCAAGGGCGCGGTCGAGGTCGGCCACCCTCAGATGTACGTGGCCGATGCGGACATCGCCATCGATAGGGCGCGTCGTCAGCTGCGGTTCGATCGCAGGCGGCGGGACTGTTTCAGCTTGGCTCATGGCGGCCTTCCTCAACTCGTTGTTGCTGAAAAAGTGATGCTGCCCATGGTTCGACAAGCTCACCATGAGGATTAACCCATTGAAAATACCGGGCCTAATCCTGAGCTTGTCGAAGGATGAAGCCACGATTTCATGCTTTTTCAGCAGCCACACTAGAGAGCCTGTTCGGCGTGCTTCGCGCGGCGCAAGTCTGAACGAGGGCCGCCAGGCCAAAGCGCCGTCGCCGAGAAGCGCCTGCACAAAGAGCATCGCGATCCAGAACACGGGGAACTCCCAGCCGCCGCCAGCGCCCGAAAAGACCCAGCCATTGCCGATGTGCTGCAGCGTCGCGCCGATCAGGATGGGAAGCGCAAGCAGCGCAATAACGCGCGTATATGTGCCGAGAATGAGAGCGGCGCCCGCGCCGATTTCGCCCGCGATCACGAGATAGGCGAATGCGCCCGGATAGCCGATGCTCTGGAAGTAGCCGACGGTCCCGGGAATGGTGAAGGTGAAAACCTTGAGTAGGAGCCCGTGGGCGAGGAACAGAACCCCAAGGCTGACGCGCAGAAGGAGAGCTGCATAAGGCGCTGTGCGTGTATCGATCATGAGAGCCTCCGTTGGATTGGATATGCCGTTAGGTGGCATGCTTCTCTTGGTTGGATAATCGGCATTCTAGTGCTATCGTTTAACACCATTAGTGTGAGATGGGGCGCTATGCTCGATCGCTTGACCGGAATGCAGGTGTTCGCCAGCGTCGCCGCCCTGGGCAGCCTCTCGGCTGCGGCGCGCGCGCTTCACATGTCGCAAACGATGGCGACCAAGCATATCGCGGCGCTCGAATCCCGTCTCGGCGTGAAGCTCCTGCACCGCACCACGCGGCGGATCACGCTGACCGAGGCCGGGCGCAGCTATCTCGATGCGGTCGAGCGCATCCTGGGCGAGGTGAGCGACGCCGACGCCGACGCCGCCGCCGGGGCTGTCGAGGTTCGCGGAACGCTGCGCCTGAACGCGCCCGTCTCCTTCGGCGTCCGGGAGATCGCTCCCCTGATTCCCGCGTTCATAAAGAGCTGCCCGGCGGTCAGCATCGACCTCGGCCTCAACGACCGCCATGTCGACCTTATCGAGGAAGGCTGGGATCTGGCGGTGCGCATCGGCGATCTGCAAAGTTCGAGCCTGATCGCGAGGAAGCTCGCTCCCTGCCATACGCTTGTTTGCGCAGCGCCTCGCTATCTCGAAGAGAAGGGCGCGCCGCGAACCGTCGCGGACCTCGCGCATCATAACTGTCTTGGCTACACGCTTTCGCGGGCGGGCAGCGCGGGACGCTGGCTGTTCGGCGTCCGCAAGGAAATCAGCCTTCCGGTGAGCGGCAGCCTGAACGCCAACAACGGCGACGCGCTTGTCGCTGCGGCGATCGCAGGCGAGGGCATCGTGTGCCAGCCCTCATTCCTCGTCGCGAAAGAAATCCAGGCGGGGTTGCTCGTGCCGATCAGAGCTCGACGAGTCCCCTGCCCCGCTCGCAGGCATCTTTGCCGTCTACCCTTCGGACCGCCGCCCGCCCGCCAAGGTGCGATCCTTCATCGATTTCCTCGTCAAAAGCTTCAGCCCCGCAGCCCCTTGGGACAAGGTTCTTTCGCCCCGGTAGATCGGCCGGGCAGGCTCTCGATCCATGCGGCGATCGCATCGAGCAAGGCGGCCCGCACCTGGGCGTCCGTCCTTCCGCTGCGTGCGGGCACATGAAAGGAATGGTCCGCATCGGGAAAAAGCTCCAGCTCCGCCTTTTCGCCAAGCGCCGAGCACAGCGGCTCAAGTTCCTTCAGATCCGCCAGCGCGTCCCGCTTTCCCTGCAGAAACAGCATCGGGACATGAACCTCGAAGAGATGCTGGCCGCGCACTGCCGATGGCTTTCCCGCCGGATGCAGCGGAAATCCGAGAAACGCCAGGCCGCGAACTCCGGGAAGGGGCGCCGCCGCCTGAGCCTGCGATGTCATCCGGCCTCCGAAGGACTTCCCGCCAGCGATGAGCCGCGCGCCCGGCAAAAGGCGCAACGCCTCGGCGGCGGCGGCGCGAACGGCCGCGCAGGCGATCTTCGGAGGGTCGGGACGCTTGCGGCCCTGCTCCATATAGGGAAATTGATAGCGAAGGCTCGCGATGCCGCGCTCGGCGAGACCGGCCGCCACCTCCATCATGAAGGGATGCGTCATGCCCGCGCCCGCCCCATGCGCCAGCACGAAACAGGCGCGCGCCCGAGGCGGCGCTTGGAGCAGGCCGGAAACCCGCAATGTTTCATCGACCGCTATGCTCACCGGCGCCGCCTTCGAATTGGGCATTCAATGCGCCTCCTGGGCAGCAGCACAATAGCACGCTGATCATCTTCCGTTGAGGAGCGGACATTCCGCTCACGCTTTGATAGAAGTCAAATGCGCGCGACGGTCAGGGGGAAGGCGGTCATGGATACGTATCAGACTGCGCCAGGAGGTGTCCGTGAGTTCAACGCGGCGGAGATCCGCGCGATTGCGCACCTTTATCGCGGCGAAGTCTACCGGAGCACTGTCTGGCGCACACGCCTCGATAACACCACGAACTGGGCCGTGGCCGGTCTCGGCCTTGCGATGTCCATCTCATTTTCGCGCACGGAGGCCTCGGCTCTGCCGATCCTTCTGATGGGTATCCTGATCGTGGTGTTTCTATTCTTCGAGGCCCGCCGTTACCGGTATTTCAATGTATGGCGGGCGCGATGCCGCTGGCTGGAAACGAATTTTTACGCCCCCATGCTTCTAGGAAAAGGCTGCATCTGCGGGAACGGGTGGGAAACCGTTCTGTCTCAGGACTACCGCGAACCGCAATACCATATCACTCTGACCCGCGCAGTCGGGCGCAGGTTGCGTCGGACCTATTCCTATGTCCTGGCGATCCAGGCCTGTGCCTATCTCGGCAAGATCATCATTCATCCCGCGCCCGTGACCAGCTTCAGCGAATTCGTACAGCGCGCCACCATCGGCCCGATACCTGGAGAAGCGATCCTTGCGGCAGGGATGGTTTTCAATGGCGCATGGATCGTTTTCGCTCTCATCACCTATTATACCGACCGGATCAGCCATCCCGCCGGCCGGGTCAGCATGGGGTGAGGCGCTGCCCGCCGCCGGGCGCCATTTCGCGAGGCTTTATGCAATGAATCGCGTCTCAGAATTGCTCATGCCGGCGGGGTCGCTGGAGAAGCTGAAAGTCGCCATCCTTTACGGCGCCGACGCCGTCTATATGGGAACGCCCGACCTGTCTTTGCGCACCCGCTCGCAGATGACGCTCGATGACGTCTGCGAAGGCGTCGCCTTTGCCCATGCGAAAGGCAAGCGCGCCTATCTCACCCTCAACCTGTTTTCGCACAACCGCGACATCGAAAAATTGCCGGCCTTTCTTGAGGCCATACGCAAGGCGCGGCCCGACGGGGTCATCGTGGCCGATCCCGGCGTCTTCGCTTACGTCAGGAAAGCCGCGCCCGAACTTGCAATCCATATCTCGACGCAGGCCAATGTCTGCTCATGGCTTTCCGTTCAGTTCTGGGAAGGGCTCGGCGCGACTTTGGTGGTGCTTGCGCGGGAGGTCTCCTTCGAGGAGTTGAAGGAAATCCGCGAGAAATGCCCGGACATCCAGCTCGAAGCCTTCGTGCATGGCGCGATGTGCATGACCTATTCTGGGCGCTGCCTCCTATCGAACTTCATGACCGAGCGCGGCGCGAACCAGGGCGCCTGCACGAACTCCTGCCGCTGGAACTATAAGGTCAAGGTCCGCTTGAAGGACGGCTCGCTGAAAGAGCTTGAGCTGAACGAAGCGACGAGAGAGCTTTTCGAGTTCTTCATCGAAGAAGAAAACCGGCCGGGGCAGCTGATGGCTTTGGAGGAAGACGATCGCGGCTCCTATATCCTCAACGCCAAGGATTTGTGCCTGATGCCGAGGCTGAACGACTATCTCGCGCTCGGCATCGACTCCCTGAAGGTGGAGGGGCGCAATCGCAGCGCCTATTACGTGGCGGTGACGGCCCGGGCCTACCGCATGGCCATCGACGATTGGCGCAAGGCCCCGGAAGCCTGGCGGCCTCATGCCTATATGCGCGAGCTTGCAACGATCCCGAACCGCGGCTATTCGCTCGCCTTCCACGACGGAAAACTCAGCCATCACGCGCACAATTTCGAGGACACTCATACGCTCGCCGCGTGGGAATATGCGGGCATGATTACCGATGTCTCCGGCGACGCCTTCTTCCTCGCCCTGAAAAACCGCCTGGACATGGGCGATATCCTCGAATTCGTTCCCCATACCCCGCGCGCGCCGGTCCTCTTGCGCATTTACGAGTTCGAGGACATCCGCCACGGCCGCGTCACGACGGCGGAGGGCATCAATGCCGGACAACAGCCGGTGATCCGCATTCCGTTTGCGTGGCTTCACGAGGAAGATGCCGGCAGCTTGCGCCGCGATTTCCCGGTCTTCACCGTGGTGCGCAAGGAGATGCCGCTGGGCGACGAGGCCTCAGCGCGGCTCAAGCTCGACCGCGCCGCTCAAGCCGCTGAGCTTGGCGAACCGAACGGCGGCGCCTATCGGAAGAGGCGCGAGGACCTTATCGAGGCTCTGCGTTCGGAACAGGAGGGCGTGACGGTCCGCAGCCCGCGGCTTGGCGTTGAAGGCTGCTGCGGACGCGGCTGCAATGGGTGCCTGCATTTCTGGCATGGCCCGCGCTTCGCCGGCGCCCGCGACCTGCTCAGATCGAAAAAGCAAGGCGCGATGCTCTCGGAGGAGGAAGCCCGCAGCATCAAGGATGCTCTGCGATGAGCGCGCCGCGTATCACGCACGCGCCCCGGCGTGCCGGTCATGAGACTCTTGGGGACTGCGCCGGACTGCGACGGGCCTGCAGGGAACGCTGCGGCGGCAGGAGTTGAAGAAGACAAGGTTGGCGCAAAAATCGGGCTCGCCGTTCAACTCGCCGCTTCTATCGAGCCAGCGAAGGCATTCTGCGGCGCGATCGCACGAGAGGCACTGGGCGCGCGCCTCCGCATAAGCGCCGCCGTTGCGAGCCAGGACAAGCACATCCACCTGCAGGCGAGCCATCATCTGATGCATCCGGGTCGCTCGCCTTTCCACGGTGCCGCGCATAACCAAACTCATGCCACGTCGCCTCTTTTCTCTTATTCATGCGCATGATCGCCCAAATCGCAAAACAGTTTTGCGACAAACAGCATGTTCCACGAAGCATGGCTGGCAGAAGGCGATTGCATGGCTGCGCGAGGGCCGCTGCCCGGCTCAAAAAGCACATCCAGCCACGATCAGGGCGATGGGGGGCAGGACGACTGCGACGAGCAGATGATTGGAATTTGCGCCAAGATTGCGGGCGATCTTGAACCAGGCAGGATCGATGCGCCCGACGCCGAAGCTATCGGCGCCACACAATTTTTCAGGGCGGCGCCATTTAAGACGCCGCCCCGATTTTCTGTCTTTCGATTCGGCGCGGCGCGCCCCGCGCCGTTCCGCGGGATCAGCCGCGAAGATCGAAGCGATCCGCGTTCATGACCTTGTTCCACGCCGCCACGAAGTCATTCACGAACTTCTCTTTCGAATCCGCGCAGGCATAGACTTCCGCCAGCGCGCGGAGCTGCGAGTGTGACCCGAAGATCAGGTCGGCGCGCGTGCCGGTCCACTTGACCTCGTTCGTCTTGCGGTCGCGTCCCTCGTAGACGCCTTCGGCGCCTTGGGCGGGCCGCCACGCTGTGCCCATGTCGAGCAGGTTGACGAAGAAGTCGTTCGTCAGCGTCTCCGGCCGCTTGGTGAAGACACCGTGCGGGGACTTGCCGGCATTGGCGCCGAGCACGCGCAGGCCTCCAACGAGCGCGGTCATCTCGGGCGCTGTCAGCGTCAGGAGTTGCGCCTTGTCCACCAGCAGTTCCTCTGGCGTAAGCCTCTGCTTGCCGTGGACATAGTTGCGGAACCCATCGGCCTTCGGTTCGAGCGGCGCGAAGGAGGAAACGTCGGTCTCGTCTTGCGACGCGTCCGTGCGCCCTGGCGTGAAGGGAACTTTCACGTCGACCCCTGCGGCCTTCGCGGCTTTCTCGATGGCGGCGCCGCCGCCGAGAACGATCAGGTCGGCGAGCGAGACCTTCTTGCCGCCGGACTGCGCAGCGTTGAAGTCCTTCTGGATCGCTTCGAGCGTCTGAAGAACCTTAGCAAGCTGAGCCGGCTGGTTCACCTCCCAATCCTTCTGCGGCGCCAGGCGAATGCGCGCGCCGTTCGCTCCGCCGCGCTTGTCCGAGCCGCGGAACGTCGAGGCCGACGCCCAGGCCGTCGAGACCAGTTCGGAAACGGACAGACCGGAGCCAAGGATTTTCGCCTTCAGAGCGGCGATATCCTCCTCGCCGATCGGCGGATGATCCGCGGCGGGGATCGGGTCCTGCCAGATCAGCGTCTCCTTCGGAACAAGCGGGCCGAGATAACGCGCGATGGGGCCCATGTCGCGGTGTGTGAGCTTGAACCAGGCCCTGGCGAAGGCGTCCGCGAACTGATCCGGGTTCTCGAAGAAGCGCCGCGAGATCTTTTCGTAGGCCGGGTCTAACCGCAAGGCGAGGTCGGTGGTGAGCATGGAGGGCGTGTGCCGCTTCGACGGGTCGTGCGCATCCGGAACGGTGCCCGCGCCTGCGCCATGCTTCGGTTTCCACTGATGGGCGCCGGCCGGGCTCTTGGTCAGTTCCCAGTCGTAGCCGAACAGGTTCCAGAAGAAGTTGTTGCTCCACTTCGTCGGCGTCGTGGTCCAGATGACTTCGAGGCCGCTGGTGATCGCGTCATCGCCTTTGCCCGTGCCGTATTTGCATTTCCAGCCAAGGCCCTGCGCCTCAATGGGGGCCGATTCCGGCTCCGGGCCCACCAGCGCGGCGTCGCCAGCGCCGTGCGTCTTGCCGAAGGTGTGGCCGCCCGCGATGAGCGCGACCGTTTCTTCGTCGTTCATCGCCATGCGCGCGAAGGTTTCGCGGATATCCCTCGCAGCCGCGAGTGGATCGGGGTTGCCGTTCGGACCTTCCGGATTGACATAGATCAGGCCCATCTGCACGGCGCCGAGCGGATTGTCCAGCTCACGCTCTCCGGTGTAGCGCTCGTCCGCCAGCCACTTGCCTTCGGGGCCCCAGTAGATGTCCTCGTCGGGCTCCCACGTATCCACGCGGCCGCCGCCGAAACCGAAGGTCTTGAAGCCCATCGACTCGAGCGCGACGTTGCCCGTCAGGATCAACAGGTCGGCCCAGGAGATTTTCTGGCCGTATTTCTGCTTGATCGGCCACAGGAGACGGCGCGCCTTGTCAAGGTTGGCGTTATCCGGCCAGCTGTTGGTCGGCGCGAAGCGCTGCTGGCCGCGTCCGGCGCCGCCTCGGCCATCGCCGATGCGGTAGGTGCCCGCGGCGTGCCACGCCATCCGGATGAACAGGCCCCCGTAGTGGCCGAAGTCGGCGGGCCACCAATCCTGCGAATCCGTCATCAAGGCGCGAAGGTCCTTGATCACGGCGTCCAGGTCGAGGCTCTTGAACTCCTTGGCGTAATCAAATCCCTCGTCCATCGGATTGGAAAGCGCGGAGTGCTGGTGAAGAACCTGGAGGTTAAGCAGGTTCGGCCACCAATCCTTGTTGGTGTGTGCGTGGGTCCCGCCCGCTACCGGGCATTTGCTTTCGCTCGCCATAGTATCTCCGTTTTAGCTATTCTCGAGTGCAGGCTTTTGAACATATAAGCTTGACTATATCGGGAAGTCACAACTCCCAGCCTCAAAAGATTGCGCGATCCTATGAGAACCGCGTGAAGAATTGAGTAAGCGGCCATTTCGCGCAGACGCGCCAGGCCGGCGCGTCAAGCCCCGACGGAAGATAGCGGGTCACTCCAGCGTCAGGGGTTGCGGCAAGCGGCTTTATCCAGGTCTTCATTGCTTCCTCCATGAATTGGCCATGCGCTCCCCTAACCTGTTGAGCAATCTAATAATGCGCCTCGCCCAAGGCTATTCAGGAATTCTAATCGGAAGACATAGCCAAGCTTATGAGTGAGCGGCCTGATCGAGAGTTTCATCGCCTCGCTGAGATAGATGCGCACGCGGTCTGAGGCGTGTGGCGCCTGTGCAAGGCGCTCCAAAAGCTTGGTGCGAAGGGCAGCCCAACACTCACCTGACCAATTCCTGGCCGCCTCGTAGTCTCTCATTGAGAGCGTGCAATCGAACGCAATGGAAGCCGTCTCGACAGCCAAGCCTGCCCGGCCCAGCCCGCGGGCATAGTCGCGCAGCCAATGGGCGAGCGCCGATACCCGCCGATGCCAATCGTCGCTCTTTTCTCCCTCCAAGCTAAGCCCAGCTTCGGCTATTTTCAACGCCTCGTCATGAGCGCCAGCTTGCTGCAGCGCCTTCGCCAGCACCAGCGCATGCGTCTCGGCTCAGCTCTTGGAGGAGAGCGCCTATGGTTGGGCGCTCGATCACGGCTTCAGGCTCTTTTGCGAATTTAATCAGAACGGCCGCGATGTGCTTGCAATAGTCGCTGTAATCGTAGGGGCAAGAGCATCGACCGGCCAGGATGAAGGCGCTGGCGGGCGCCGGCGCGCAGCCTCTGCGGCATCTGGATTTTCTGATCCATGAACCTGAACGATCGGTGATGCTTTGCGGCGGGGGCGTTCCGGTTTCTGTGCCTCGGGCAGAGCGCTTCGCGGTGCATAAGCTGATTGTCGCAGTCGAACGACGCGACCAGACGAAATCAGTCAAGGACATCGCGCAAGCACAGGCGCTGATCGGCGCGCTTTGCATAAAACGGCCTTTGGAGCTTGCATCCGCGTGGCAGACGGCCTGGGACACTGACCCGAGATGGAGAGAAAAGCTGGAGGCGGCCCGGGAACGTCTACCCGAAGCAGCCCGTCTGGCCTGGAGCGATGTTCTGGAACGAGCGCGCTTAAGCCGGGAAAGACGCAGGCCGCTCTGAGCCTGGAATGCTTTGTCCGTCAACGCCGGTCATGGTTCTGGCGGGGAGCTGCACTGAGCGTTCAATCAAAGCCGGACCAGCGCGATAGAAAAGCCAAGACAGGTTGCAAGCAAGTCACAAAAAAAGAATAAGCCCTCGATTTATCAAGGGCTTATGGAGAATACGAGTTAGGTCTTGCGGGGGCAGGATTTGAACCTGCGGCCTTCAGGTTATGAGCCTGACGAGCTACCGGGCTGCTCCACCCCGCGTCACAAGACTGACATAGGCCGATCCGCGCCAGATCGCAACCCATGAGTTTGGCTTCTACCAAAAAATCCGCATCGCCCGGTCCAACTTTCCTAGGAGCGGCTCACACTTCACAGCTGCACGCGCGCTCCCCGGATCCGCAGGGGCGTTTGTGAAGCCAAATAAGATAGATATTTCTTGCGTAGACGATGAGGCCCAGCAATTGGCCAAGCATGATGACCGGGTCTGCGCGATGAGCGGCGTAGACAAAAAGCATGACTCCGCCCGCCAGGCTGAAATACCAGAACGTCTCCGGCACGATGCTGCGCTTGACGCGCTCGCTTTCGATCCACTGAACAAGGAAGCGCAGGAGATACATCGATTGCGCGGCAAGCCCGAAGACAATCCACGCCATCTCCGCGCTTGTGACTGCAGACCACCATAGACCGAATTTCGCGATGTCCATGCCTCTCGCTCCCGTGGTCAGATCAATGGATGCGCCTGGACGCGGCGGGCATGAGCCGCCGGTATGCTGCCGCCGACTGCGTGAGGCGCGAAACGCCAAGCGTGTCCTCGGAAATCTCGGGAATCCGTGTGCGACGCCGCAGCCATAGGATGCCGATGATGTCCTGAACCCCAAGGAGGAGCCGGCTGATGTTGGTGTATTTCAATTCGCCGGCAAGGCGGGGACGGTCGTTCACGGCCACATAGTCGACTGTGTGCCCGTACATCAGAAACAGGGCCGGATTGAAGCGGTGCATGCTTGTAAAGAAGGGCAGCCGCAAAAACGCTTCCCGGCGGAACACCTTGATGCCACAGGCGGAATCCGGGCACTCATCCCCAAGGACCGCACGGCGCGCCGCGTTGCCGAAGAGGCTTGCGATGCGCCTGGAGCTTTTGGCTTTTCGCTCGCGGCGAACGCCTCCGACGAAAGCCGGACCGCCGCGCCCCGGCGCGCCGATCCTTTGCAAGAGACTTGGGATATCGGCAGGATCGTTCTGCCCGTCGCCGTCGAGCGTTCCGATGAGCGGGCGGCGCGTCGCCAGCACGCCGGTCTGGACAGCGGCGCTCTGGCCGGTCCTGGCCCTGTGGCGGATATAACGGAGCCTCGAATAGACTGGAATAAGCGCCTTGATTTCGTTGCCTGTTCCGTCAGAACTGCCGTCGTCGACGACGATCACCTCGCTCAAGATTTCTGGAGGAATGACACGAAAAGTCTCGTGCACGAGCGGCCCGATGGTGCCCTCCTCATTGTATGCCGGAATGATGACCGCAAGCGTCATGACACACCCTTGGATTGCGCTTCATGGTGTGCGCAATTTTCGCGTGTTGCTCTTATCAAGCTTTTCGCGCCCGGCACAGCGGGTATGACAAACCAAACAGGTTATTCACTGTTTGGTGACGCTTCCTGTGACATTTAGGTGGAACTTCAACCTCGATGCAGGCGAACCTTCATGGTTGAGCGCCCCGCGCCCGCGAAATCCTTTCCAACTCAGCTGCAGCTCGACGGCGAAGGGCGAATCATGACGGCGCATGAGGAAGCGGTCATCGGATGGATCGGCGGCAGGAGTGAGCGCACGCCTTTTCCGCTTACGCTTCCCGATAGCCTGCTTGCCGCGTCTCCGACATCGAGCATCGCTTATGCTTGCAATCTTCCGGCCGGTCAAAGGGATGACCGCCCCGGGCTGTTCGATGTCTCCGGCCGGCTGCCAGACAGGATCGGCAGCGGCATCGAGGGCGATTTCCTGGCCGCCTCATTTCCTGGAGGCCAGGCTGCGGTCATCGCTCCGGATGGCGAGCGCGTGACTTTGCAGCTTCGCTGGATTTGCCTCACGGCGAACTTCGCAATCGGGGCGGTCTGGAGATGCTTCGCACGCATGCGGTCGCGCTCCCATCGCGGGTCGTGGAACGCGATCGACCATGACTACATCTTCGAGGCCGGCGGCGGCGCCGTTCTGAACCCGCCGGGCGAGATGAAAGCGCCGTGCGCCCCTGACGTCGACGTCGACGTGAAGCTGATCCACCCGGAAGGGATGCTGACCTCGTTCCCCTGCGAGTCGGGCCGCGTGAAGGTCACCCGCCTCTCGCCCAACGGATGGCCCAAGCGCTCCCTCGTGAGCCTCTTGCTGCATGCCGACGACAGCATCGTCGCCTTGTTTTCCGATGGGAGGCAGGAAACGATCGCAACCGCGGCTTCCTCGCAACAGCGCCGCGCCGCCTGATCGCTGGGCCTGTTCTTAGCAAGCGCGCCGATCAGCTGAGACTGAACTCGCGCCATACGCCGAAAGCGGCGCTGCATCAAGACGCTGGCCGTCTTCGTGGTCATCGCATTCTACTAGCTGACCGGCATTTACTGATTTCAGGCAGAACGGCTCTCGTGACAGTCCGAAGCAGGCGCTAATCGTATTCCGCGGAGAAGTTCTGCAAAACCTGCAGCCCACAGAGGGACGCCGCCGATTCGCTGGGGGGCCATGAAACCCTGCTTAACGATGAGCAGCGCGTAAGCCCGCGCCAAAATCCGCGCGCCAAGCGGCACATGGACAAGGCCTCAAGCATTCGTCACTATAGCCGGCAGGCACTGTTCGTCCGGCGGTCCCGATATGAAGTTTGCGAGACTCTATCTCCGCGCTCTTGGCATGCTTGCGTCGGAGCGCGCACTCGCCATAACGCTCGTTCTGGCGGGCAGCGCTATTGCAGTCGTCCAGCTTGCGGAGCCGATCCTCTTCGGCCAGGTGGTCGATGCGCTTTCGAAAGGCCATAAGGCGTTTCGAATCATCGGGATTTGGGCAGCGCTCGGCCTCTTCAACATTATCGCCAGCATGGCGGTCGCGATCATGGCCGACAGGCTCGCGCACAGACAAAGGCTCGCCGCGATGAGCGCCGCCTTTGAGAGGGCTATTACGCTTCCGCTCAGCTATCACGCGCAGCAAGGGTCTGGACGGGTCGTGCGGATCATGCTTGCGGGCACCGACCAGCTTTTCGCGCTTTGGCTTTCGTTTCTGCGCGAGCATCTGACTGCGATCGTCGGAATCATTCTCCTCGTGCCTGCGGCGATTTCGATGGATGTGCGTCTTGCGGCGCTCCTGGCCGTTCTGGCCGTTCTTTATGCCCTCGCCAACACCATCATCATCAAGCGGACGGAGGGCGGTCAGGCGAATGTCGAGCAATATAATCAAGACGTGTTCGGCCGCGTGGGCGACGTCATCGGCAATGTGACCGTCGTCCAAAGCTATACGCGGCTTGTGAATGAAACGAGCGCGCTTCGCGCCCTTATGGCCGACCTTCTTCGCGCGCAATATCCTGTGCTGACCTGGTGGGCCATGCTGACCGTGCTCACCCGCGCGGCCGCCACCATCACGATGGTGGCCGTTTTCGCGATGGGAGCGATCCTGGCCAAGCGGGGCGAGGTCACCGTCGGGCAGATCGTGGCCTTCGTCGGCTTCGCGAACCTTCTGATCGGCAAGCTCGATATGCTGTCCGGCTTTGTGGGGCGCATCTTCCTCCAGGCGCCGACGCTCGCGAATTTCTTTGCGCTTCTCGATACAAGCGGCAGCACCGTCGAGAAGCCCGGCGCCGTCCCGCTCGACGACGTGCAGGGGCGCGTTCAGTTCGAAAATGTGACATATCGCTTTCCCAACACGGAGCAAGGTGTCTTTGAACTGACCTTCGAGGCGGCTCCGGGAGAGACGATCGCGCTTGTCGGCCCGACCGGATCGGGGAAGACCACGACACTGGCGCTGCTTCAGCGCCTCCGCGACCCGCAGGAGGGACGGATTCTCATCGACGGGATCGATGTCCGCGACGTGACGCTTGACCTCTCTTCGCCAGTCGATCGCCGTCGTGTTTCAGGATGCGGGGCTGTTCAACAGGTCGATCGCTGAAAACATCGGCATCGGACGCCCATCCGCGACGCAAGAAGAGATCGAAGCGGCGGCGCGCCTCGCCGAGGCTCATGATTTCATCTGTGCGAAGCCGGGCGGCTACCAGTTCATGATCGGAGAGCGCGGCTCGGCCCTTTCCGGCGGCGAGCGCCAGCGCATCGCCATCGCCCGCGCGATCCTCAAGAACGCGCCCATTCTCATTCTCGACGAGGCGACGAGCGCCCTCGATAACGAGACTGAGGTGAAGATCAAACGCGCCCTCGAAGCCGTGAGGCGCGACCGGACCACGTTCCTCATCGCGCACCGGCTTTCGACGGTTTCGAATGCCGACAAAATCCTGGTGCTCGAACATGGGCGCATCGTCGAAGCCGGCACATTCGCCGGGCTGTCCGCCGCTGGCGGCCTTTTCGAGCGTCTCGTGAAGGCCGGAAGCTTCGAGGAGGAGCAGTCCGAGGAGCCTCCAGCGCGCGCGGCGGAATAGGGTCTGATACAGCAACCGGTTGAACGGTTCGGCAAACGTCATTGCGGAAAAGCCAAAGGCGCTACCCGCGATCTCCAGATCCCGTGTCCGCGCAGCAGCATTTCGTGCCGCAGCGCGCGCGGGATGACCAATCGGCGCGGACCGTTCCGCCGGATTCGATAAGAAGCGTTCGCGATGAGCCGCTACCCGCCATGCCTCGGATGGCGAGGGCCTTTCCGGATGGTGACGTAGAGCGCGCCGCTGCCGCCGTGCTTCAACGCGGACTCGGTAAAGCTCACCACGTGCAGGCGCAAACTCGGCTCCGCAAGCCAATGAGGGACCAGCCTGCGAAGGACTCCCCGTTCCTCGGAGCGCCAGAAATCCCTCTCGCCGCCCTCGTCCGCGTTTCCACCCTTGCCGGTGATGATGAGAACATGGCGGAGGCCATCGGCCTGGCAGCGGGCGAGAAAGCGGCGCAGAACAAGGTAGGCGTCCTGCTGACGCAAGCCGTGAAGATCGAGCCGCGCATCGATCTCCCGGCGGCCGCGCGCAATCCGTTTGCCGATGCGCGGATCGAAGGGCTCATGGGGCGGCGGCGTGCGAGGCTCTTTCCTGGCTGGAGCCGCCGCTTTTGGCGGGGCTAGGAGGGGCGCGATCGGGGTGGCGCACGCAGGGGCCGTTAGCGCAGGCGCGGCTTGCTGCCGCGAAGGCGGCGCGGGCTCTGCGTTTGGGGATTGAGGCCGCGCGCGCGCAATCGGCTCGTCAAGCCGCGTGACGCGAGCCCAAAGCTCGATCTCCTCCTCCGACAGGAACCGCTTGCGCCTGCGGCCTTCCATGATGCTCCCCACAACCCCTATCCGCCCCAACGATCATCGCGGCTGCATGACGATGAATTCGCATGCGTGGCGAATGCGGCCGGCGGCATGCCGCGCCTCCTCGCCCGTGCCTGCGAATATGTCGCCCCGCTGAGGCCCGCGGATTGCCGAGCCCGTATCCTGCGCGATGCACAACCGCTGGAAGGGCCTGCCCTCGAAGCTGAGGCCGGGCGACGAAACCCATATAGGCATTCCCGGCCTGTGGTAAAGCGGGTCGGCGGCAAGGCTGCGGCCTGCGAAGAGCTCCGAGCCGAGCGATCCCTTGGGAGCGGCTTCGGACGGATCCAGCTCTCTGAAGAAGATGTAGGAGGCGTTTTCGTTGAGCGCCACGGACGGTTGCGGCTGAGCCCGCAGCCAATTTGTCATGCCTTCCAGGCCGGCGTCCTTCGCCGCAAGATGCCCGCGCTCGATCAGCCGCCTCGCGATTGACGTGTAGGGGTGGCCGTTTTTCCCATCGAAGCTCAGCCGCGCGACGGTCCCGCCGTCAAGCTCGATGCGCCCCGATCCTTGGACGTGCATGATGAAGGCGTCGATGGCGTCATCGAGATAGAGAATTTCGAGACCTTGGCCTGCAAGGGCGCCGGCTTCGATCTCGGCCCTTGTGAAATAGGGCTCCCAGCTGTCCTGCCCTTCGCGCCCCGCAGTTAGCCCGCTGGCGGCGAGCGGATGATTTGGCGGCAGCGTCCGCAGCGCGGCTGGCCTGCGATAAACGGGGACGGAAAAGGTGGCGGACGGTGTGCGTGAGCCTTTCAGAACCGGCTGGAAATAAGATGTCAGGAGGCCGGGCGGCGTCAGGATGCGAAAGGCGGTGAAGTTTTCCTCGAAGAACCGGCGCGCGGCCGCGCGATCCTTCAGCGCAGCGGCAAGATCCTCGCCGGAGGGCGCCGGCGCCTCCCACGCGGCGAGCCTTGCCGACCTCAGATAGCACGCCAGCGCATCGCAGTGATCGTCCGCGTCCCAGCCTGCCATGCTTGCGAACGCCACAGGCTGGGCGGGGAGTTTCGCCCCCTCCCCTTCCGGGTGCTGCCAGCGCCAGAGAGCGCCCTGGCTCTGCCCGGCCACGCCTTATGCTTCGAGCGAATCGGTCGCCACAAGCTGCCAGTTGGGATTGGGCGAGGCGATATTGCGCGCAAAGGTCCACACATCGGTGACCTGCCGCACCGCCTTCAGATCGCCTTCGATGACGTTGCCCGCCTTGTCGAGCACGGCGGTTACCAGATCGCTGACGAAGCGAACGGTGACATGGGCTGCGCCGTCTGAAAGATTGGCGTCGGCGATGTCGGCCGAAGCGATGCCGACGAAGCTCAGCTCATTGGTCTCGCCGCGCGACTCCCGCTCCGAAATCACGGAACTGAAGCTCTCATAAACCTCGCGCGACAGGAGATTGCGCAGCGTTTCGCGGTCGCCGCTCGCGTAGGCCGTTACAATCGCTTCGTAGGCGATCTTCGCGCCCTTTATGAAAGAATCCGTGTCGAAGGATGGGTCCGCTTTCGCGATATCGCGCAAGGGCGCCAGCGCGCGGCTGTTCTCGGCCAATGGGCCGACGCGCTCGTCCACGCTGGGACCGGAAGGCTGCGCGCTCGGCGGAGCCGGGCGGGCGCCTGGCATGGGGATTACGTTATTGTCGCGGGGCGCCGCGGCGTCGCGCGCCGCGTAGGGATCCAGCCGCGGCGGTTGTTCGTCTCCAGTCCGCCGCCCGAGCACGCTTCTCAGCCGCAAGAAAATCGCCACCGCAACCGCCAAAAGCAGGATATTGGTAAGGTCAAAGATATCGCTCATCGTCAAAGCCGCCGCTCCTGACCCTGAGGCCGTGTTATGAAATGCCTGCTCGTGATATAAGAGTTTTAAGCTCGGCTGGCTATAGTCGCGCGCCGTTTGCCGCAAGCTTCGCCAAATCTCCGCGATTTTCCCGGCAGACCCGCGCGCCCGCGCCTATATTAAGGAAAGTCGAATAGCGACTCTGCAACGAGGATAACGCGAGCTATGCCCTTCATCATCTTTTTCCTTATGATTTCCTGGCCGGTGCTCGAGGTCGCCTCGATCGTCCAGATGAGCCGCTGGATCGGTCCGCTGGCCACGTTCCTGCTGCTGGCGGGCGGCGTTGCTTTCGGGGCATTTCTGATCCGCTCTCAAAGCCGGGTGGTGGGGCTTCGCGTGATGGAGGCGATGCGCGCAGGCGCGCCGCCGGAGAAGACGCTTCTCGATAGCGGAACGGTGACGCTAGCGGGCTTGCTTTTCATGATACCGGGGTTTGTTTCCGATGCGGTGGCGTTCATGCTGCTGATCCCGTCCATGCGGAACATGATTTGGCGCGGCGCCTCTTATGGATTTCGGTCGACGGGCCCCTATCGTTCCTCGCGTCCGCAGGCGCGGCCCGAGCCTCAATGGAACAAGAAGCCTCAGCCGAAGCCCAAGCGCGCCGAGGACGTGATCGACGTGGAGTTCACGGAGGTCCCGCGCGATCAAAGCTCCGGCGGCGCCGATGCGAAGCGCACGGATTCGCCTTGGGGCAAGCAGTAGCGCGCGGGTGCTGGCAGGTTAGCCCTCGATCTTTGAGAAATCCGCGATTTGCAGCGTGAGCGCGCGGATTTGCGCGAGCAGCATCAGCCGGTTCTCGCGAAGGTCCGGATTTTCCGCGTTCACCGTGACCTTGTCGAAGAAGGCGTCAACCGGCGCGCGGAGCTTGGCGAGCGCCGCCATGGCTTCCTCGAAATCCTCCGACGCGAGCGCTGTCGCAACCTTCTCTCCCACCGCGATAATGGCGGTGTTGAGCGCCTTCTCTTCCTTTTCCTTGAGGAGTTTCGCGGCAGGCGCGCCGTCGTAGGCGCGCGCGTCCTTTTTCTCTTCGATCTTCAGGATGTTCAGCGCGCGGCGCACCAGCGCCAGCAGGCTCGCGCCGTCTTCCGTTTCAAGGAAGCGGCCCAGCGCCTCCACGCGCCGCACGATCATGAGGAGATCGTCCTGGCCCGGAAGCGCAAAGATGGCGTCGATCAGGTCGTGGCGCGCACCCTTGTCGCGCAGGTAAACCTTCAGCCGATCTGCGAAAAATTCCAACAGGTTCACACTTCGCTGGTCAACTTGGGCACCACCCCAATCCACCAATCCTGAAGTTCCAGGATTGAAAAGCTTCCTCGCGAATTCGAAAAGCGACATGAGATGGAGGCGTCGTTCATTCTCCAGCACGATGCGGATCACGCCGAGCGCGGCGCGGCGCAGCGCGAACGGGTCTTTCGAGCCGGTCGGCTTTTCGTCGATGGCCCAAAAGCCCATAAGCATGTCGAGCTTGTCGGCGAGCGCCACCGCGATGGAAACCGGGTTCGTCGGCACGGCGTCGGAAGGCCCTTGCGGCTTGTAGTGCTCCGCGATGGCGTCCGCGACGGCCGGCTTCTCGCCTTGCGCCAGCGCGATATAGCGCCCGATGACGCCCTGCAACTCGGGAAACTCGCCGACCGTCTCGGACATGAGATCGGCCTTGGCGAGATGCGCGGCGCGCTCCGCCTCATCCGGGGCCGCCCCGACCAGCGGCGCAAGCTCGCGCGCGAGGCTCTTGATGCGCTCGACACGTTCGAGTTGCGTCCCAAGCTTCTCATGGAACGTCACCCGCTCCAGCAGCTCCGTCAGCCCTTCGAGCGGACGCGCGCGGTCGTTTTCCCAGAAGAACTTCGCATCGGACAGGCGCGCGCGGATCACGCGCTCATTGCCGGCGACGATGGCCTTGCCGCCGTCCTCCGCGTCCAAATTCGAGACGAGGATGAAGCGGTTCGCCAGCTTGCCCGATTGCTTGTTGCGAAGGGAGAAGCACTTCTGATGCGCCTTCATGGACGTCATCAGGATTTCCTCCGGCACGTCGAGAAAGCTCTCATCGAATTTGCCGGAAAGGACCACGGGCCACTCGGCGAGCCCCGCATTCTCGGTCAAGAGCCCGTGGTCTTCAACAAGAGCGAGCCCAGCATCCGAGGCGGCTTTTAGCGCGCCCTCGAGGATAGCTTTCGCTCGATTCCCTCCTGCGACCACAACCTTAGCGTGTAACAGCGCCTCCGGATAGTCCGAGTTCTTTGAAATTTTCAAAGTTTTCGACTCTGTGACTTTTTGGCCACTCAGGAACCGGCGCCCATAGGTGATATCGCCGCTTTTGATTCCATCGGTTTCGAACTCGACCGGCTTGTCGTCGAAAAGGCAGAGGATGGAATGAAGCGGCCTGATCCAGCGGAGCCGGCCCGCGCCCCAGCGCATGGATTTCGGCCAGGGAAATTTGCGGACGATCTCCGGAACCGCCGCCGCGACGATCGAAGGCGCGGAGCGCCCCGGCTTTTCGGCGCGCGCGAGGTAGTAGTCGCCCTTCGGATCCTTGACGATCTGGCACTCGTCGAGGCTGTTCAAGCCCGCGGCGCGCAGGAAGCCTTCGACAGCCTTCCCGGGCGCGCCCACGCGCGGACCCTTTCGTTCCTCAACCGTAGCCGCCGATTGCGCCGGCACGCCCTCGGCGATGAAAACGATCCGCCTCGGCCCAGAATACGACCGGGTCGCGCCAACCGTGAGCCCGCCTTGCGTCAGCGCCTCTGTCATCATGCGAGCAAGGTCGGCTTCCGCGCGCGCCTGCATGCGGGCCGGGATTTCTTCGGAGAACAGTTCGAGGAGAAGGTCTGGCATGGCCTTATTCGCTTTGTTGCAATTGGTCAGACGAGCGCGTTCGGCGGTTCGCGCCCCGCCAGCGCCGCGTCGATATTGTCGAGCGCGGCGAAGCCCATTTCGTTGCGCGCCTCGATGGCGGACGTGCCCATGTGCGGCAGCAGGAACGCGTTTTCCAAGTCGTAATAGCCGGGATGAATGTTCGGCTCGCCCTTATACACATCGAGTCCGGCATAGCCAACCTGCCCGGATTTCAGCGCAGTAATCAGGTCGTCATCGTTGACGAGGTCGCCGCGCGCCGTGTTCACGACAATGGCGCCGCGCGGCAGCTTCGCCAGCGCCGCGGCGTCGATGCAGCCGCGGGTCTCGAGCGTCGAGGGGGCGCTGATCGAGAGGACATCGCTCACCGCAAGGAGGCTGTCGAGCGAGGGGTGGTAGATCGCGCCTTGCTCCTGTTCGGCGCTGCAACGCCGGCGATTATAGTAGTGAATCTCCATGTCGAAGGCGCGGGCGCGCTTGGCGACGGCCTGCCCGATCTTGCCGAGCCCCAGGATGCCGAGCCGCTTGCCATCGAGACGCCGCCCGATGAGCTGCATTGGCTGCCAGCCGCCCCACTTCTTGGCTTTCAGAAGGCGTTCGCCCTCGGGAGCGCGCCTGGCGCAGCCGAGAATGAGAAGCATTGCGATCTCGGCGGTCGCGACGGTCACCGCGTCGGGCGTATTCGAGACGCGAATGCCGCGCGCCTTCGCAGCCGCAAGGTCGATGTGCTCGAATCCCACGGAATAGGTGGCGATGACGCGCAAAGATGGCGGAAGCCTGCCGATCACCTCCGCCGTGAATTTTTCGGTGAGCGTGATCAGCGCCGCGTCCTTGCCTTGGCACCGCGCTGCCAGTTCGTCCGCGCCCATGATGGCATCGGCTTCGTTCAGGTCGAGATCGTAATCGCGGCGCGCGCGCTCAATGACGGCGGGGCTCAGCACCCGCGTCATCAGCAGTTTGGGCTTCGTCACTCTGATCGCCTCACATTTTGCGCCCTGTGCATCGCGCGGGCCGCAGCCTTTGGCAAGGCGAAATTGAAGTCCGCGAGAATTCATGGAGCGGCCGGTCTCGCCACATGAGCGAAGAGAACCGCCCCCCGGATTTCCAGGCGAAGCACTGACCAACGTCTCGCAGACATACCAACCCCGTTGTGCCCCGTAACTTGCTGCGCGGCCTTCCTCCCTTCGGGGGATTTGGCCTGCGGAACCCGGCCCAGACAGCGCTCATTTTCGGGACGGCCGCTCGAAGGCATGTTTGAAAATCCGCCAACTACCTCCTTCAAAACAAAGACTTTGTATAAAAAGTTGTGATCCGCATTGTTCTGTCATATGCATGACCGGCACGCCGCGTTGCGGGCCGGAGGCGTGTTGAGGCGGCGGCGGAATATGCATAAGTACTGGCTGACAGGCTTGGCGATTTTTGTATTCGCCCTGCCTGCGTGCGCGTCCGACGCAAGCGATTGCCGCCAGGAGGAAGACTTCAAGCTCGCGATCAGCGGCTGCACGGCGCTGATCGTCAAAGAGCCCGGGGCCGCTCCCGCTTATTTGGCGCGCGGCGACGCCTATCGGGCCACAGGCGATGTGAACCGCGCGCTTGCCGACTATACGAAAGCGCTTGAGATCGATCTCGAAAGACGCCGAAGCGTATTACCGGCGCGGCTCCGCCCACCGGAAGCAGAACAACCTCAGCCGCGCAGTCGAGGATTACACGAAGGCGGTTGAAATCGATCCGAAGCTTCACGAGGCCTACTTCGCACGGGCCGAGGTCTATCGCGAAAAGGGCGATTTCAGCAGGGCGCTTCCGGACTACGATGCGGTCATCGCGCTCAATCCGCGCGCGACCTGGGCCTATCTCTCACGCGGGGCGGTCTTCCAGGCGAAGGGCGATCTTGCCCGCGCGGCCGCGGACTACACCAAGGCGATCGAAATCAACCCGCGCGGAACGGACGCCTGGTTCGCGCGCGGAAACGCCTTTCGCGAGATGGGATCGTTCGAGAAAGCGGTCGCCGATTATACGCGCGTCATCGAGGTGCGGCCTAAAGACGCAGACGCCTATAACAACCGCGCCTGGGCCTATTACAGCATGGGGGATCCGGTCCGCGCGCTGGAAGATGCTGGCAAAGCATTACAAATTCGGCCCTACGACGCAGATGTTCTCGACACGCGCGCGCACGTTCTTGAGATTTTGGGCCGCCGCGCCGAAGCGATTTTGGACTATGAAAACGCGCTGCGCCTTAATCCGGACATTGAAGGTAGCAAAGAGGGTTTGAAGCGGTTGGGAGCGATTCATTGATTATTTTCTTGCTCCCCGCAATCACAGCCAACGCATGACCTTTCCTTTAGAGATGAGGCATGTTTTTGGGAGGGGCTATGAATATTCGGTTTGTTTACTTGCTGGCGTGCGCATCCTTGGTGGCTGTGTCCCATGCCGCCGCCGCGGCCAAAGATAGCAAAGGCGACGTGCTTCGCTCCTTGGCGGTGCGCGTCGGCCATGTGATCGGCTCCGCGTCTGCTTGCGCGGGCGTGGATCGAGCCCGCGTCAAGGCGATGTCGGACAAGATCACCGATGTGATCGCCTCGTCCTCCGCCAGCAACGACGAACGCAAAGTGCTCATCGACGTGCTCAACGAGAGCTACCTTGAAGGCACCGGGGCAGTGAATACGGCTGCGATCGATTGCGCGTCGGCGGAACGGGCGCTCGCGGATCTCGAGAGCGCATCGGGGGTCCCGTCCGCGCGTCCATCCAGCGCGATGGCGTCGTCGGCGCAAGCCGCGCCTTTTGCGCCGCAATTGACGGCCACTGCGGTCCACGGCGTCACCAGCACGGAAATCAAATTTGGCGGGGCGGTGCCGCTGACCGGCCCCAACAAGGATTACGGCTATCAAATCAGGGTCGGCGTCGAGACCGCATTCCGCGCGGCGAACGATGCGGGCGGCGTTCATGGCCGCATGCTGCGCTTCGTGATCGCCGACGACGGCTATGAACCTGCCCGGACGCCGGAAGCCATGAAACAGCTCTTCGACAAAGAGCAGGTTTTCGGCTTCGTCGGCAACTTCGGCTCGGCGACCTCGATTGTCGCCGCGCCGTTTGCGCTCGATCGCCAGGCGCTGTTTTATGCCGCTTATACCGGCGCGAACAACCTCAGGCGCGATCCGCCCGACCGCTACGTTTTCAACTATCGCGCAAGCTATGCCGAGGAGACCGAAGCCGCCGTGCATTATTTGGTGAGGGTGCGGCGGCTCAAGCCCGAGCAGATCGCGGTCTTCGCCCAGCAGGACGCCTTTGGGGATTCGGGTTTCGCGGGGGCGGCGAAGGCCATGCGCGCGCTTCGGGGCGGCGACGGCGGCTTCATCCTGAGGACGGGTTATCCGCGCAACACGCTGGATGTCGACACGGCCATAGCCCAGATCAAAGCCAACAAGACGCCCATCAAGGCCGTTGTCATGGTCGCCACCTATCGTGCGGCGGCAAAATTCATCGAGAAAACGCGTCCTGAACTTCCGGGTTTGATTTATACGAACCCGTCCGCCGTCGGCAGCACGTCTCTGCGCGATGAGTTGATGCTGCTTGGTCCTCAATATGCTCAAGGCGTGATCGTCACACAGGTTGTTCCTTCCGTGGACGGATACTCGTCGTTGATACTGGACTATAAGTCCGCGCTGGCGAAATACTTTGGCGGTCAAGGCCCGGACTACGTGTCGCTTGAATATTATGTAGCGGCCCGGATTCTTGTCGAGGCGCTCAAAAGGGCAGGTCCGCAGCTGGACAATGAAAAGCTCGTGGAAGCCCTGGAAAGCATGCGCGACGTCGATGTGGGGCTGGGAACGGCGATCAACTTCGGCAGAAGCGAGCATCAGGCGTCCCACAAGGTCTGGGGAACCCAGCTGAATGAGGCGGGGAAATACGAGCCCTTCGATCTGCAATAGACCGCTGAGCACTTGATTTCGCCGCATGCACAGAGGACTGGCGTTTGTAACACCCCAAAATTGGAAATAATGTTGACGTAGAAAAAGGGGGCTGGAGTGCAAGTTCGACCCGTCTTCTTGTTCGCGAGCGCTCTTTTGATGGCGGCGCCCCTCTCCGCAATCCCGGCTCCGCGCGATGACAAAGGACATGTTATTCGCGCTCTGGCGGGCCGGGTCGGCCGTGTGCTCGGCGCGGCGTCGGCTTGCCCCAATGTGGCCCGGCCTCGAATCAAAGGGATTTCGGACAAGATCACCGACGTGATCAAGTCTTCCTCCGCCGGCGAGGATGAGAGCAGGTCCGTCATGGGCCTGTTCAACGGGGGCTATCTGGAGGGTGCGCGAGCCGTCAATACGAAGCAGACCGATTGCGCGACCGCGGATCGGGAACTGGCGGACCTTGAGAGCGTGTCCTCGCCCGAGTCCGCGCCGCAGATGAACGCCATGACCCGCGCCGCAGTCCACGGGCTTCGCGACGAAGGTCGCGGTTGGACCAATTCAAGGCGTGACGGACCGCGAAATCCGCTTTGGCATATCCGCTCCGTTCTCAGGACCGGCGAAAGACCTTGGTCAGCAGATGCGCATCGGCATTGAAACCGCCTTCAGCGTGGCGAACGAGCAGGGCGGCGTCAACGGGCGGCTCCTGAAGCTCGTCACAGCCGACGACGGCTATGAGCCTACGCGAACCGCCGACACCATGAAACAGCTCTACGATCAGGACCAGGTGTTCGGCTTCATCGGCAATGTCGGCACGGCGACGGCCGCGGTCGCCTATCCGTTCGCCCTCGACCGGCGCGCGCTGTTTTTCGGCGCGTTCTCCGGTGCCGACATTCTGCGGCACGAACCGCCGGACCGCTATGTTTTCAATTACCGCGCCAGCTACGCGGAGGAGACCGGCGCTGTCGTCCGCTACCTCGTGAGCGTGCGCCGGCTGAAGCCGGAACAGATCGCCGTCTTCGCACAGCAGGACTCCTATGGCGACGCCGGTTTTGCGGGCGTGACGAAAGCGATGCGCGCGCTTCGCGGCGGCGACGGCGGGTTCGTGTTGCGTGTCGGCTATCAGCGCAACACGGTCGATGTCGACCCGGCCATCGCCCAGTTGAAAGCCAACAAGACGCCAATCAAGGCTGTGGTGATGGTTGCGACCTACCGGGCGGCCGCGAAATTCATCGAGAGGACGAAAGACGCCTATCCCGGCCTGATCTACTCGAACGTCTCCTTCGTGGGCAGCACCTCGCTCCGCGACGAGCTTTTGCTCCTCGGCCCGAGATACGCGCAAGGCGTGATCGTGACCCAGGTCGTTCCTGCGGTGGATGGCTACTCATCCTTGATCCTGGAATACAAGAATGCGCTGGCCAAATATTTTGGCGGAGAAGCGCCCGACTATGTGTCCCTGGAGGGCTATGTCGCCGCCAAGGTGCTGGTCGAGGCCTTGAAGAGTATAGGGACCGCAGCTCGACACCGACCACGTCGTGGAAACGCTCGAAGACCATGCACGACTTCGACCTGGGGCTTGGAACGGCCATCACCTTCAATCGGAGCGAGCACCAGGGGTCTCATAAAGTGTGGGGCACCCAGCTCAACGAAGCGGGAAAATTCGAGCCCTTCGAACTCCAATAACAAGCCGGCCGGCCGCAGCGCTTTGGGCGGCGATTCAGACGAAACACCAGGCATTGAAATCCTTCGGCCGGCCGCCCTATTGAGATCGGGTCCGGCGTTCGCGCCGGCCGGGGGCCTGCAACGCCGGGAAAGGACAGAGAGTGCCTGCTGAATCGATCCTGCTGAAAGACTGGGAAACGCCGTTCGAGACGCCGCCCTTCGCCGAAATCAAGGACGAAGAGTTCATGCCCGTCGTTCCAGGAGGCGATGCGGCTTCATCTGGCTGAGGTGCAGGCGATCGCCAACAATCGCGACACGGCGGATTTCGCGAATACGGTCGAGGCGCTGGAGCGGGCCGGCCGCGGTCTGCAGAAGGTCAGCGCGGTCTTCTTCAATCTCGCATCCGCCGACACGAACGACGAGCGGCAGAAGATCGAGCGCGAGATCGCGCCGCTGCTCAGCATGCACGGCATGGCGATCCTGACGAACGCAAATCTGTTCGCGAGGATCGACGCGCTTCACGCACAGGCGGACGCGCTTGGCCTCACCTCCGAGCAGCGCCAGCTTCTGGAGAGATATCACAAGCGGTTCGTGCGCGCAGGCGCGCGGCTCGACGAAGCCGGGAAGGCGCGCATGACGGAGATCGGCGCGCGGCTGTCGCAACTGCACACGGCCTTTGCGCAAAACGTGCTGGCGGCGGAGAAATCGTTTCAGCTTGTCCTCGAAGGCGAGGACGATCTGCAGGGCCTGCCCGATTTCGTCCGCCAGGCGGCGGCGCAGGCGGCGCGCGACCGCGGCCTGCCGGGCAAGCACGTCATCACGCTGTCGCGGGCGAGCATCGAGCCGTTCCTGGAGTTTTCCGAGCGGCGCGATTTGCGCAAGAAGGCCTATGAGGCTTACCTTGCTCGCGGCGAGGAGACCGGGGCCGCTGATAACCGACCCCTCATTCAGGAGATTCTGGCTCTCAGGGCGGAGTTTGCGAAGCTTCTCGGTTTCGAGACATACGCCGATTACCAGATCGACGACGCGATGGCGAAGACGCCCGCCCAGGCGCGCGAGCTTCTGGAGAAGGTCTGGCGCGGCGCGAAGCAAAGGGCGGACAAGCGAGCAGGCGGCGCTCGAAGGCATGGCCCAGGCGGAAGGCCATAACGAGCCCTTGGCCGCCTGGGATTGGCATCATTACACGGAAAAGCGCCGCAAGGCCGAGTTCAGCATCGACGGGGCGGCGCTCAAGCCCTACTTCGAGCTGAACAACATGATCGCGGCGGCATTCGACACCGCGCACAGGCTTTTCGGCCTCAGCTTCCGGGAGCGCGCGCGACATTCCCGTCTATCATCCCGATGTGCGCGTATGGGAGGTGACGGACCGCGACGGCAAGCCGCATCGCGCTGTTCATGGGCGACTATTTCCACCGGCCCTCGAAGCGGAGCGGCGCCTGGATGAGCGGCTTCCGAAAGCAGGAACGGCTCGACGGCGAAACGCTGCCCATCGTCGTGAACGTCTTGAACTGCACGAAGGGCGGCGAGGGCGCGCCTGCTCTTTTGAGCCTCGACGATGCGAGGACGCTTTTCCACGAGTTCGGCCACGCGCTGCACGGCCTCCTCTCCGATGTGACCTATGGCAGCGCTGTCGGGCACGAGCGTGGATCGCGACTTTGTCGAACTGCCGTCTCAGCTTTTCGAGAACTGGCTTCTCCAGCCCGAGATCCTCAACCGGTTCGCGCGGCACACGGAGACAGGCGAGCCGATCCCTGAGGAGCTTGCCGAGAAACTCATCGCCGCGCGCAAATTCAACCAGGGGTTCGCAACCGCCGAATACACGGCTTCGGCGCTGTTCGATCTCGATATTCACGAGGTGGGATCGCCCGGCTCTTTGGACGCGGGCGCTTTCGAAGAGGAGCTGCGGACCCGGATCGGCATGCCGGACGCTATCGCGCTTCGCCACCGGCCTCCCCACTTCCAGCACATCTTCGCGGGCAGCGGCTATGCCGCGGGATATTACACCTACCTCTGGGCGGAGGTCATGGAGGCCGACGCCTTCAAGGCCTTCGAGGAGGCGGGCGATCTCTTCGATCCCGCAGTGGCCGAGCGCCTGCGCAAGTTCGTCTATGCGTCCGGCGGCACGATGAAGCCGGACGAGGCCTATCGCGCCTTCCGCGGCCGCGACCCCGAAGTCGAGCCGCTGCTGGAAAAGCGCGGCCTGATCGAGGCGGAACTTTAAAGCCGGGCAGCTATCCGCTGGACAAAAGCCGCCAAAGCGCAGGCACGAGGATGGCCGTCGCGAGCGCGTTCAGCCCCATCGCGAGCCCTGCAAATGCGCCCGCGACCTCATTGACTTGAAGCGCCCGCGCCGTCCCGATTCCGTGGGACGCGACGCCCATCGCAAGTCCCCTTGCCGCCCAATCCTTGACGCCAAGCCAGTTCATGAGCGGCGGCCCGAAGCATCGCGCCGAAGGATTCCAGTGAGGATGACGAGAACCGCCGTAAGAGACGGCAAGCCGCCCAGCTCCTGAGCGATGCCCATGGCGACGGGGGCCGTCACCGATTTCGGCGCGATCGAAGCGATGGAATCGCGGCCTCCGCCGAAGAGCCACACGATGCCGACCGCACTCAGCACCGCCGTCGCCGAGCCGGCAAGAAGGCTTATCGCAATCGCAAGCCCCGACCGCCTCACCCTCTCGACCTGCCGGTAGAGCGGAACGGCAAGAGCGACAGTCGCGGGTCCGAGCAGGAAATGCACAAACTGCGCGCCCTGAAAGTAGGTTTGATAGCTCGTCCGCGTCAAAAGCAGGATCGAAACGACGATCACAACGGCGATCAAGACCGGATTGAACAGCGGATTTGAATGCTGCCGCTGGTAAATCAGGGTTCCGGCCCGATAGGCGACAAGCGTGAGCGTCAAATGCAGGAGCGGGCTTGCGGCAAGATAGACCCAGATGTCGCTGAGGTTAGTCACCGCGGCGCTCCTCGACGCCCGGACGCTCGTTTCCGCCGAAAGGTAGGCCATCAGCCAGCGCCGTCACCGCGATCGTCAGAAGCGTGCTCACGACGAGCGCCGCGCCAAGAGCCGGCCACTCGCCCGCCAGAAGTTTGAAATGAAGCATCACGCCTGCGCCCGCAGGCACGAAAAGCAGCGACAGATTCGACAGAAGAGCATTGGCGGTCTTGCCGAGGTCTTCGGGAACACGGCCATTCCAGACGAGCACGCCGAAAAGGAAAGCCATGCCGCAGACAGGCCCCGGTATGGGCAGATGCGCCGCCGCCGCAAGCGCTTCGCCTGCCAATTGGCATAAGACAAGAACTGTAAACCACTCGACCATGGCCGCCCTCGCGATAATTCGTTGTATGCAAACAAGCGTTAAGCACAGTTTTTCACAGGTCTTCAAAAGAAAAATCTCAAGAAAACCGCGCGAACGGCTCAGCTCGTGCTGAAAATGCCGTTATCCCAGCCGATGTTCGGCTCGTCTTTGAAGACGCTGGCGATGGTAGAGGGACTTGAGCCGCATGAATGGGCAGGAAACCCGGGCGCTCCTTGAGATGGGACGCGACGCCTGGAACAGCTGGGCTTCACAAATTCTGAAATCGAAATCCAATTTCCAGGAGGCAGGCGCGTTCTGCCTGAATTGGTACGGCGAGGGCGACAACGATGAAACGCAGCTTTGGCTGAAAGTCGCCAATGCCGATTTCTCGAATGAGCATTTCGAAGAGGAGATCGACTTCGAGGGGTTCATCTTCCCCGGCGCGCTCAACTTTTCCGGCGCGGTGTTCGACCGGCCGGTTTCGTTCGCCAGCGCAGAATTCCAGTTGCCTGTCAATTTCAGCCACGCTGATTTCCAGGCCGACGCCACTTTCAAGGCAGCCAAATTCTCCGGGCAAACCGTATTCGACGACGCGGTTTTCAACGGCTCCGCCGACTTCGAGAGGGCGGAGTTCCTCAAGGAGAAGAATGGCCCGCTTACTCACAGTGTGAGGTTCCAGAGGGCGCGCTTCGTGGGCAAGGCGGATTTCAGGTCTTCGGTCATGATCGGCAGCGCCGATTTCTCGAAGGCCCAATTCGCAGGGACCGCGCGCTTCGACGAGGCGCGGTTTACGGCGGACGCGGTTTTCGAAGGCGCTGTTTTCTCGGCGCCCGCCGGCTTCAATGCCTGCCAGTTTTTCGGCGCCGCCGCCTTCAGGGAAACCCAGTTCACCGGCGAGGCCCGCTTTTCGGAGGCGGCGTTCAAAGGCGAATGCCAGCTGGAGCGCAGTCAATTCTGGAGCGATGTCTCGTTTCGCGAGGCGCGCTTCGAAAACAACGCGCTTTTTTGCGACATGCGGGTTGAGGGAAGCTCGCGGTTCCCACGCGCGAAATTCGCGATGGAGGCCAATTTCCTCGATGCCCGCTTCGGCGGCGCCGCCGACTTTGCGGGCGCGGACTTTGGCGGCTCCGCCGTTTTCCGCTTCGCCCGCTTCGACCGCGGCGCGTCGTGGTCATCCTGCCGCTTTCTGAACGGCGCCGATTTTTCGGGGGTGACGCTCGCGCGGAATTCGAGCTTCAAGGAAAGCCAGTTCGAGGGAGACGCCACTTTTAGCGAAGCGCATCTTGAGGCTCCCGTCTCTTTTTCGAGCGCTGCTTTTCAAGGCCAAGGCCGATTTTTCCGCTCTACAGAGCAAGGTCGCTTTCGTGCTGGCGAACGCGGAGTTCAGGAACGTCCCGAGCTTCCTCGAAGCGAGTTTCCACGAGCCTCCGAGGGTCGACAATATGAGCGTCGCAGATCCTCTCAAACGGTTTCGCCGCTGGAAGCAGACGGGCGCAACCGATCCAAGGGGGCCGTTTTTCACGCTGATGAAGGTGTGCGCGGACCCGGACGCCTCGGCGAAATACCGCCGCCTCAAGAAACTGGCCTTCGAGGCGCAGGATCTGACTCGGGAACAGGAGTTCTTCGCGCAGGAGTTCCGGTGCCGCCGCTTCTGGCTCGACAAGCCTTTTGGGCGCGGCGTGGCCCGCTTCTGGCTGGGATGGATCTATGGGGGCGTCGCCAATTTCGGCCGGTCGCTGATCCGGCCCTTCCTGCTTTGGCTTTTCTCGATCTTTGCGTTTGCGGTCTATTTTGTCGCGCAAAGAGGACGCGGCGCCGCATCCGCTACCTGCGACGCAGGCTCCTCGGATCGTTTTTCCGAGGCGCTTTATCTGTCGTTCAGGAACGCGTTCCTGAAGATCGACTGGAACGACGCAACCAATGCCAAGCGCGTCTTCGGCTGTCTGTACGGCGTGGAGCCGGGGGGAAGCGCCGTCCTTCCTTTAAGCGTCTCCGCCATGTCGCTGTTTCAGGCGTTCGTCAGCGCAGGGCTCATCTTCCTGTTTCTGCTGGCGCTGCGCAATCTGCTTAGGGTCAGGTAGCGATTTCACATGAACAGCTTCATTCTGAACAACCGCCTGCTCATCTTTGCGCTTCTCGCTGCCGGCGCTTTGATCCCGCTCGCACACAAAGCTGACCTCAGGAGCGGGAAACCCCTTGTCGTGCTCATCAGCATAGACGGGTTCAAGCCCGGCTATCTGCGCCGCGGGAATTCGCCAACTCTGGACGCTATCGCCAGCAACGGCGCTTTGGCGGACGGCTTGCTGTCGTCTTTTCCCTCCGTCACCTTTCCAAACCATTATACCCTTGTGACCGGTCTCTTCCCGGACCACCACGGGATCGTCAACAACACCATGTTCGACCCGGCGATCCCTGGCCCCCCGTTTTCCCTTACGGCGCGCGACGTCCTCGTCAACCCGGCGTGGTGGAACGCCGGCGTGCCGATCTGGGTCACCCTCAAACGCAACGGCAAACGCTCCTCAACGCTCTTTTGGCCCGGAAGCGAGGTTCCTATTCAGGGGGTCCAGCCCGACGATTGGCTGCCATACAAGGAAACGATGACTTCAGCCGAGAGGGCCGGGAAGCTGCTCTCCTGGCTCAATCGCCCTGAGCCGGAGCGCGCCGACTTTGCGACCTTGTACTTCTCCGAAGTTGACAGCTTTGGCCATCGGTTCGGCCCGGACGCGCCCGAGACTGGGGAGGCGGTCAATCGGGTTGACAGCGCCATCCAGATGTTCATCGCCGGCCTCGACCGGCTTGGCCTTTTGGGCTCGACGGACCTTGTCATCGTGTCCGACCACGGCATGGCGGAGGTTGACCGCTCCCATGTCATCGGCCTCAAATCGCTTCTGAGCGGCATCGAAACGGCGAAGATCCGGTGGACGGGTTCTTTGGCGGCCTTCTCAATCGGCGATTCGGAACGAGAGGCGAGCTTGAGCCAGCTTGCAACTGAAAAGCACATGACCTGCTGGCCGAAGACCGCCATCCCTGAGCGATTCCACTTCGGGACTCACCGCCGCATTCCAGATGTCGTCTGCCTCGCGCAAGCCGGATGGACCATCAGCGACACTCCCGATCGGCCCTTCGTTCCAGGGCAGCACGGCTACGACCCAATGGAGCCAGCCATGTGGGGACTGTTCCTGGCGGCCGGACCGCGTATCAAGAAACAACAGCTCCGCTTGATCAACAACGTGGACGTGTACGCGCTCTTATGCAGCCTGACTGGTGCGCCGCCCGAGCGCAACGATGGGGATGACGGTCTATCCAGGATCGCAGTCAAGTAAGCGCGCGGGCGCATATTCAGGGGCCTTCGATCGGCGTATAATGCCTCCCGGATTGACCGGGGGAAGGCCATGAAGATCGTGATCGCCACAAAAGATTGGAAGACGGTTAGCGGTCACGCTGGCAAGGCGCAATGCTGGCTGCTTTACGACCTATCCCCGGTAAAGGCTGGCGATCCGCTGCCCCCTCCCTCTCGCATCGAATTGGAGAAACATCAGGTGCTGCATCACTTCCACGACGATGGCCCGCACCCGCTCGACGGCGTGGACATCGTGGTGGCGGGAAGCGCGGGCGACGGGTTCGTGCGGCATATGAAAAAGCGCGGCGCGGACGTGATCCTGACCGGCGAAACAGATCCTTCGGCGGCGCTGACACGCATCGTCGCCGGCGAACCTCTGCCCGACCAGCGTTTCGACATCACAACATCTCTGTGCAAGCTGCGCGACATGTTCTCGAAACATTAAGGCGGGGGCGCAGGCTTTGAAATGCCTTCAGTCCGGCTGTATTTGTCGGGGATGACCGCTGAATTCCAGCCCCTCAGCCGCGAAGACCTTCCGAGGGATACATCCGCGCTCGCGAGTTTCCTGATCGGAAAGCTCGTCGTGCGGGCGTTTCCGGATGCGATCGCGTCCGCGCGCATCGTCGAAACGGAGGCCTATCTCGTGGGCGATGCGGCGAGCCACGCCTTTCGCGGGCCGACGCCCCGCAACAAGATCATGTTCGGACCGCCCGGATATGCCTATGTCTATCTCGCCTATGGCGTTTCTTTCATGCTGAACGTCACCGGCGCAGAGGAAGGCGTAGGCGAAGCGGTCCTTATTCGCGCAGCCGAGCCGCTGACCGGCCTCGACGCCATGAAACGTCACCGGGGCGACGTGCCGGTGCGCGACCTTTTGCGCGGGCCTGGACGGCTGGCCAAGGCGTTCGACATCGACCGGAGACCTCGACGGCGCTGGATCTGTGCTCGGCCGGCGCTGTTTGGCTTGCATCGGACGGCGTCGCCGCAGGCGATATCGGCGTCAGCGTGCGCATTGGCATCACGCGGGATGCGGAGAGGCCGCTTCGCTTTTTTCTGAAGGGAAGCAGGTTCGTGAGCGGATCCGCGTCTCTCAACGGCCTCCGGTAGAGCAGGCTTTATGGCCGCGCCGCGCGCAGACCTTCCATGACGACATGGAAGGAAAACAGGCAGTTGCCGATGAGGAGGAGAGCGCAGGAAAGCCAATCCGCGGCGGTCGCGCCCGCCTCGGCGCAAGCGGCGACGAAGGCGCCGGTTGTCAAGTTCTGTAAAATTGCGAGGAGAGCCAGCGTACGCATTACAACCTCGTTTCAACCGGGATGGTAACCGAGCTGTGTCCGCTGTCCAGATTTATCGCGGCGGCTTGTTAATTCGAGTCCGCATGCACATATGGAAAAGCCTGCGAAATCAAAAAAGTTACACCCCACCGCAAATTTGCCGGCTCGGGGTTGACTGCCCGCCCCGTTCCGATCATATATCTCGTAGCGCCAGGTGGACTTCGGTTTCTGCCTCACTTCCGGCAGTTATCTCGGATTTGAAGTGTCGCGGCCTCCCGCAATACCACGCTCAATTGAAGTCCTGACGCATCCATGTCATCATTTCGCATTGTGCGTGTGATGCTATCACCGAACCCCAAGGATGTGGTTCCAAAAATTCAACGGGATATGACATTTAAAGACCTTAAGCTCAGCGAAAAAGTGCTGACTGCCATCGAAGCGGCAGGCTATACCATCCCCACCCCTATACAAGCTCAAGCCATTCCGTTCGCCCTTGAGGGGCGCGACGTGGTCGGAATAGCCCAGACGGGGACAGGTAAGACCGCTTCGTTTGTTCTCCCTCTCCTGACAATGCTCGAAAAAGGCCGCGCCCGCGCCCGTATGCCGCGCTCCCTCATTCTGGAGCCGACGCGCGAACTCGCAGCGCAGGTCGCTGAAGCGATCGAGGCTCTCGGAGCCCAGCACAAGCTGACGGTTGCGCTTCTTGATCGGCGGCGTATCTTTCGACGATCAGGAAAGAAAGCTCGAACGCGGCGCCGATATCCTCATCGCGACGCCCGGGCGCCTTCTCGACCATTTCGGGCGAGGCAAGCTGCTGTTGAGCGCGGTGGATTATCTCGTCATCGACGAGGCGGACCGGATGCTCGACATGGGTTTCATTCCCGACATCGAGCGGATCTGCAAGCTTCTGCCTCCGTCGCGCCAGACCCTGTTCTTCTCGGCGACGATGCCTCCGGAAATTCAGAAGCTGACGGAGCAATTCCTTCGCAACCCCGAGCAGATCCGCGTCAGCCCGCCCGCGACCGCCGCGAAACTCATCACCCAGAAGCTCAGGTTCTCCCCCGCCGATTCGAAGACAAAGCGCCACGTTCTGCGCGAGTTGATGCGCAACGAGGCGGGCGCTGTCAAAAACGCGATCATCTTCTGCAATCGCAAAAGAGACGTCGCGGTTCTGCACAAATCGCTTGTCAAGCACGGGTTCAATGCGGCCGCGCTGCATGGCGACCTCGATCAGCGCCAGCGCATGGCGACCCTGGAAGCTTTCCGCAAAGGTGAAATCACCTATCTCGCCGCCTCGGATGTGGCGGCGCGCGGCCTCGATATTCCAGATGTGAGCCACATCTTCAATTTCGATGTTCCGATCAGCCCCGAAGACTACGTGCACCGCATCGGCCGGACGGGCCGCGCCGGCCGCGAAGGCTTCACCGCGATGATCGTGACGCCGAAAGAGATGAAAGGGCTTCGCGCAATCGAAGCGCTTTGCAAGGCCAAGATCGAATGGATCGGCGGTGAGCCGTCGACGGAAAACCTTGCGTCGGCCGATTTCAGCGAGAGACGCGAGCAGGCGCCGGCGCGGAAAAGGCGGCCGAAAGGAACAGCCTGCTGCGGCCGAGCAGCGGCAGCCCGCCGAGGTCCGGTCCATCCGCAGCGGCGCGCCGCGGCGTGAACGCGACCGCGACCGGAGCAGCGTGTCGCGCTATCATCGCGAGTTGCTGCCGCCGGCTACCTCCGCCCCGTCGTCGGCCTTGGAGACCATGTGCCGGAGTTCCTGAAGCGCCCGGTTCGGGCGGCGAGCTGATCCAGATCGCCGCCGTCATCCCGGAACTCTGTTACCGGGAGGTTTTCGCTGGCGTAAAAGGCCCGGAAAACAATGGCGAAGTTTCGCCTCATGGCTTGGTCTGCCCCAGCCATCCAGTCATCAAGCCCAAATGCCACGCGTTTTTCTGGATGGCCGTCTCAAAGGGCGGCCATGATGACGCGCCTCGCTTTTCTGCGGATTAACGCGGCGGGGTTAGTTAAGCGTGCGCCGCCGCAGCCCGCTGGGGCCGTCGTTATTCGATCATCGTGAGCCGGGCGCCGTTCAATTCGAAACCCGACAATTGCCTGATGAAGCTCATCCCGAGCAGGTTCTGCGTCATCCGGCCCGGTTCCGCGATGACAGCCTGGACATCCTTGACGGCGATGTCGCCGATCTTGATCGAATTGAGCACGATGGACGCCACGCGCGCAACGCCGTTCGCCGTCGTGGACCTGCCGTTGAACCGCAGGTTTTGCGGCGCCAGACCGAGCTTCTGAGCCGCCTCATAGCTCAGCGCCACATAGGTGGCCCCTGTGTCGGTCATGAACTCGACCTGCTGGCCCCTGATCTGCGGCGACAGCGTGAAAGTGGCCGTAATCGTTTGCGCTCAGCACGACCTTCCGCGCCGCAGTCTGCTCCTGCCCTGCGGAGATGGTGCCGCGCAGCGGAAGCGTCGAGGCGGTCAAGCACGCGGGTGTTGAAGCGCGCCAGCCGCGAAGCGTTCGTCTCGAATTCGAAGAGATGACCAAATCCGGCGCGCGAGGCCGCTTGCCTTGCGCGATCGTAAAGAGGCTCGAAAGACGAGAAAGTGAGGTAAGCGCCGGTTATGGCGATGAGCCATACCAGAAGCTCCTTCATGATTCTCTGTTGAAGTGTGCGGCTTTCATGAGGGGCTCATCCTCCGCCGTTTACTCCCCAGGAAAGACAGGCGCACAAAAGCCTAGCTTTTCATCAGGAGCTTGTTCCCTGAGAACTCATAAGACCGCAAACGGCTTAAAAAACTCATACCGAGCAGGCTTTGTTGAAGCGCGCCCGGCCGCGTGACAAGCGCTTCGACCTTTTCCAAAGTCAGACTCTCCCAGCGAAACCCGATCGAGCTTCACGCGGGCCGCAAAAGCCCTCCCGTTCGCGGTCTCCACCGGAACGGTGTAATCGAGCGCGCTGACTTGAATACCCGCCTTGCGCGCATCCTCCGGACGAAGCACCACCGTCGAAGCCCCGGTGTCGACGATCATGCGGATGACTTTGCCGTTGACCTGGGTTTTGGCGATGAAATGCCCCTCGCCCGTCCTGCGGATCGAGACGACGCCCCGCGCCCCGCCACGCCCGGCGTGACGGTCTGCACCGACCCCGGCTGAAGCTCCTGCACGACCCGGTCCCGAACTTCGCCAAGCTCGCTCCGATAGGAATAAAGGGCGACGACGACAAGGCCGATCGCCATCCAGCTTCCGAGCGCTTTCAGCGCCTCGGCCGCCCTGCCGGCCGTAAGCCTTGCAGCGCCCGCCATGAGGAAAATGAGAATGGAAAGAAGCCCGGCCACGCGCGGAAAGTCGTCGCGCGGCAGGCCGGCAATGGTATCGCCTTCACCGGTGAGAGCATAAAGAACCACACTGACGGCCAGAAGTCCGATAGCCAGGAAAATCATCGATCGTCCACTTTTTCAAACGCGCGCGGCCTATATGGGCGAATAGCGGGCAAAAAGACAGTCCCCTTGACCTCAGTGTACGAAGCAGCCTGCGAATCACTCCATAAGTATTCCAAATTAACCTTTCTCGCCACTGCCTGAGACCAGAATTCGCGGGAGCAGCGCTTCATGCGATATCCAGCCGATTTGCTCGACGAGATCCGCAGCCGCGTGCCGGTGAGCCGCGTGGTGGAGCGCCATGTCAAGCTCAAGCGGGCGGGGCGCGAGTATATCGGGCTGTCTCCCTTCAAGACCGAACGCACGCCCTCCTTCACCGTGAACGATCACAAGGGTTCTACCACTGCTTCGCGAGCGGCGAGCACGGCGACATCTTCTCCTTCCTGATGAAGGTCGGCGGCCTCTCATTTCCTGAAGCGGTCGAACGCCTGGCCTCGGAGGCAGGGGTCGTCCTTCCCGCGCCGAAGCCCGTCGATGAAGCGAAGGCGAGCCACGAAATCGCGCGTCCGCGATGCGCTGGAGGAAGCCTGCCGGTTTTTCGAGGCCATGCTGGCCGGCCGCGAGGGAAGCGCCGCGCGCGCCTATCTGGAGAAGCGCGGCGTGCAGCTTGCCGAAGTGAAAGCGTTCCGGCTCGGCTTCGCGCCGGACACAAGGTCCAGCCTCAAGCAGCACCTCGGCGGCAGGGGCTTTTCGCTCGACGAGATGCAGGATGCGGGGCTTCTCATTCATGGCGAGGACATCGCCATCCCCTACGATCGTTTCCGTGGGCGCCTGATCTTTCCAATAACGGACGCGAAGGCTCGGGTCATCGCTTTCGGCGGCCGCGCGCTTCTGCCCGATCAGCAGCCCAAATATCTGAATTCGCCCGAGACGGAGCTGTTTCACAAGGGCCGCGTTCTCTTCAACCTCGCAGCGGCGCGCGAGGCGGCTAAAACCGCCAAGTCGGTCGTTGTCGCTGAAGGCTACATGGATGTGATCGCGCTTCGCCGGGCGGGCTTCGCGAACGCCGTCGCCCCGCTGGGGACCGCGCTGACGGAGGATCAGCTTCGCCTTCTCTGGACGATGTCTCCCCTGCCCACGCTTTGCTTCGATGGAGACGTGGCGGGCCAAAAAGCCGCACATCGCGCGATCGACACAGCCTTGCCCCATCTCGAACCTGGGCGGTCGCTGCAGTTCGCTTTCCTGCCGGAGGGCCGGGACCCGGACGACATGGTCAGCGGCGGCGCGAGAGACGCGCTCGCCCAAATTTTGGCGGAGCCCGCGCCTTTGATCGATGTGCTTTGGACCCGCGAGCAAAGCCGTCACCCCCTAAAGACGCCGGAGCAGCGCGCGAAATTCGAAGCCCGGCTTATGGAATTGGTCCGGCAGATCCAGCATGGGGGACTAAGCCGCGAATATATCGCAACTTTCCGGAAGCGGATACAGGCCCAAGGCAGGATAGCGAGAGCGGCGCCGGATCCCGCCGATTTTTCCTGGCGGGAGCGCACGGATCAGGGTCTGCAAAGACAGGCGAGGTCGGCGCCATGCCGATCCCCGAGCCCGCACGACAAGCCTTCTTTCGAGCAAGATCGTCAAGCCGTCGGAACCAAGCAGCACGCACCGCGAGGCGCTTTTCATAGTGGCCATCGTCCGCCACCCTTGGCTCCTCGACGAGCACGTGGAGGAGATCGCAAGCCTGCATTTGGACGATGCAGACTGTTGCCGCATACGAAACGCGATGTTAACCATACATCAGACGGAGGAAGTGCTTGACAATGAAAAATTGTTAGAGCACCTCTCCAAAGGAGGGTTTGGAGCGGTCGTCGAGCGCTGTTCGCGTGCTTGCGCTCATAATGCTGATTCGCAATTCGCACCGGGCGCAACTAGAGAGCAGGTTTTGGAAGGGTGGCGGCATGTCATGATGCTTCATGGCAAGGCAGGACTTCCACACTCTCTGCAGGAAGCTGCGAATGATTGCATCAGCGAGCCATCGAGCGAGAATTTCTCCAAGCTCTATGCGGTGAAGCAGCAGGTCGAGATTGCGGCATCTTAAAACAGGCATCCTATATTGCGGCCGCCGCAAACATTCACCAGATAATATAAGGGGCGCGTGGCAAGGCGTGAATTTAGCTTCATGAGTAACGCGGTATTAAGCACAGCCACTTATCAAAAGGAGTGGTTTCGCAAATCGAATCGCGAATGCCGTAGCGGGCAATCCTTTATTGTCTCTGTGCCCCTCGAGATTGAACGCTACCCCAAAGCAAGGCTGTCTGTCCGCCTTGGCGCACCGAATTTCGGCATTTCCTGGAGTGCATAATGGCCACAGCGACGACGAAAACCGAAGACCAGGAGACGCCAGCGTCCGAAAACACGGACAGCCCGGTCCTTGATCTTCTGGATGCCGCCGTAAAACGGCTGATCAAGGCCGCGAAGGTGCGCGGCTATGTGACCTACGACGAAATCAACGAAGTCATGCCGCCGGAGGAAGTCTCTCCGGACCAGATCGAAGACATCATGACGATGTTTTCCGACCTTGGCATCAACGTGGTCGATGCCGAGGAAGTTGAGGAAGCGGGCGCCGAACCCATCGACGAGGAGGATGAGGAGCGGCAGAGCCCGCAGGCTCACTTGCCGGTCAAGCAGGACCGGTCCACCGAGGTCAGCGAGCGCACCGACGACCCCGTGCGCATGTATCTGCGGGAGATGGGATCGGTTGAGCTTCTGTCTCGCGAGGGCGAAATCGCCATCGCCAAGCGGATCGAGGCTGGCCGGGAAGCCATGATCGGCGGCCTTTGCGAAAGCCCGCTCACATTTCAAGCTATCATCATTTGGCGCGACGAACTGAACGAGGGGAAGATTCTCCTCCGCGACATTATCGATCTCGAAGCGACCTATTCGGGGCCCTTCGTCAAAACCGGCGACGGAGAGGAAGAAGGCGCGGAAGAAGAGTACGTGCCCGAGGAAGTTCCTCCGGCCGCTGCTCCGGCTCCTGCTCCAGCCCCGGCGAACGGGAGCGCGCGAAGCGCTGCGCAGCCGATCAATGGCGCGAACGGTCACGCCCGCCCCGCTGACGGCGACGGCGCGGCAGGCGGCGACGGCGAAACCGCCGAGTTCCGCGGCGAAGAGAATTTCGATGAGGACGACGACCTCGAAAACAGCCTCTCGCTAGCGGCGATGGAGGCTGAGCTGAAGCCGAAGGTTCTCGAAACCTTCGACAGGATTGCGACCGAATATAAGAAGCTCCGCAAGCTTCAGGACCAGCATGTCGAACGCAGGCTGCAGGACGACTCGCTTTCGCCGCAGCAAGAACGGCGCTCGAAAAAGCTCCGGGATGCGGTCATTCAGGATGTGAAAAGCCTGTCCTTGAACCCGGCCCGTATCGAATCTCTCGTCGAGCAGCTTTACGACATCAACAAACGGCTTATCGGTTATGAGGGCCGCCTGCTTCGCCTTGCCGATGGCTATGGCGTGCGCCGCGACGAATTCCTGGGCCAGTACCAGGGCAGCGAACTCGATCAAAACTGGATCGACCGCGTTTCGACCCTTAAAAGCAAGGGCTGGCAGAAGGTCATTGAAAAAGAGCGCGCGCGGATCGAAGAAATTCGCAGGGAGATTTACGCGCTCGCAACCGAGACCGGGCTCGACATCGGCGAGTTCCGGCGCATCGTGAAGATCGTCCAGAAGGGCGAGAGAGAAGCGCGCCAGGCCAAGAAGGAAATGGTCGAGGCGAACCTGCGACTCGTGATTTCGATCGCCAAGAAATACACCAACCGCGGGCTGCAATTCCTGGATTTGATCCAGGAGGGCAACATCGGCCTGATGAAAGCTGTCGACAAGTTCGAATACAGGCGCGGCTACAAGTTCTCGACTTACGCCACATGGTGGATTCGGCAGGCGATCACCCGCTCCATCGCCGATCAGGCCCGCACCATCCGCATCCCCGTGCACATGATCGAGACCATCAACAAGATCGTGCGCACGAGCCGTCAGATGATGCACGAGATCGGCCGCGAGCCGACGCCCGAGGAACTGGCCGAGAAGCTGTCCATGCCGCTCGAAAAGGTGCGGAAGGTTCTCAAGATCGCGAAAGAACCGATCAGCCTTGAGACGCCCATCGGCGACGAGGAAGACAGCCACCTCGGCGATTTCATCGAGGACAAGAACGCGATCCTGCCCATCGACGCGGCGATCCAGTCGAACCTTCGCGAGACGACGACCCGTGTGCTCGCCTCGCTCACGCCGCGCGAGGAGCGCGTCTTGCGCATGCGTTTCGGCATCGGCATGAACACCGATCACACGCTCGAGGAAGTCGGCCAGCAGTTCTCGGTGACGCGCGAGCGCATCCGCCAGATCGAGGCGAAGGCGCTGCGCAAGCTGAAGCACCCGAGCCGCAGCCGCAAGCTGCGCAGCTTTTTGGATAATTAGTTCCGCGCGATGCCAACCATTTCAATTTTCTTCGGGATCGTCGTCCCAGGGCGACATGCGCCTCCGCACATCCATGCGTTCCCTTCAGAGCAATGACGCGCTGATCGCCTGAGAGGGCGGCAGGCTTATCGCCGGCGGATGCCGCGCTCGGGTATGCGCTTGGTGCGCGAGTGGATGCGGCGTCCCGCATGGCCGAATGGCTTCGATATCGACGACATCGAGCTTTACATTGAGATCCGGGAAAAGGATGCGCTGAGTGTGGCGCAGCCGATGACTGAACTCTTTCAGAAGCAAAGGCAGCGGCCGGAACCTTCGCTTAACGCTTTCAAGCGAAAGAGCTTCTCGATTCGGACGACGGGCTGTAGCTTCGCCTTGTCTGTGGCCCGGACAGGCGAGCGCGAAGAGGGTTGGGGCACGTTGCCGCGCTCGCCTCCCGCCTCGGACGTTAAGGATCGAGCCGTCCAGCGCGCCTTTTGGAGCGGTAACGCTCAATACCCGACCGCTGCGCCGTCGCCGTCGCGTGTGTCCGCGGCGCCAAGAAAAAGCCCGGCCTTCTTCATGACGGAGTTCGCCCGGCCGAGCACGCGGTGCTGGAATGTTCCATCCGGGTTCTTTGGCAGGATGAAACCGCGCGCTTCGAGGATGCGCAAGGTGTCGTCCGAAATCCCGCGCTCGGTGATGACATTGTCCGGCTGCCATTGGTGATGGATGCGCGGCGCGGCGGTCGCTTCCGCGACGTTCATGTCGAAGGTCAGCACGTTCAGGAGTTCCTGGAGCACGACCGTGATGATCGTGCTTCCGCCAGGGCTTCCGGTGATGAGGTAGGGAACGCCGTCCTTTAGAACGATGGTCGGCGCCATGGACGAGAGCGGCCGTTTTCCGGGCGCGATGGCGTTGGCTTCGTCGCCGACGAGGCCGTAGGCGTTCGGCGCTCCCGGCTTCGCCGAGAAGTCATCCATCTCGTTGTTGAGGAAGAAGCCCGCTCCGCCGACCGTATATCCGCTGCCGAAAGCAAGATTGAGCGTATAGGTGTTCGAAACCGCGTTGCCGGCCTTGTCCATGATGGAAAAGTGGGTCGTCTGGTCGCCCTCGGCCGAGGGCGGCTTTCCGGCCGACACGTCAGCCGACTTCGTGGCGCGTTCCAAATTGATGCCCTTCCGAAGCTCGGCCGCATAGGCTTTATTCACCAGCCCCGCCACGGGAACCTGAACGAAATCGGGGTCGCCGAGAAACTTGGCCCGATCGGCATAGGCGCGGCGCATAGCCTCGACCAGCCGGTGGATCGTGTCGGCGTCGTTCTGTCCGAGTTTCTTGAGATCGTAGCCTTCAAGAATGTTGAGCATCTGGATGACATGGACGCCCCCGGACGAGGGTGGCGGCATGGATACGATCTCATAGCCCTGGTATGTCCCGCGCACAGGCTCGCGCTCGACAGGCCGGTAGTTCTTGAGATCGTCGTGCGTGATGAGACCGCCGCCATCCTTCATCTCGGCGACGATCATGTCGGCCACCGGCCCTTCATAAAATCCGCTTACGCCCTTGTCGCGGATCGCTTTCAGCGTTTTCGCGAGATCGGGCTGCCGGAAGATATCGCCCATCCTGTAGGGCTCCCCCTCCCGGCGCTCGAAATAAGCGACCGTCGAGGGATCATTCGAAAAGCGCTCGGTGCTTTTCGCGAGGGCATAGGCGAGGCCGAAGGGAACCGGGAAACCTTCTTCCGCGAGCTTGATCGCCGGCGCCATCACGCGCTCGCGGGACATCGTGCCGTAATGCTCAAGCGCGTGAAGAAGGCCCGCAACGGTCCCTGGCACGCCGGCCGAAGCCCGGCTGTAGCGCGCCTTGTCCCGATCCACATTCCCCCTTGCATCCAGAAACATGTCCCGGCTTGCGGCCGCGGGCGCCGTCTCGCGATAGTCGATGGCGAGCTTTTTGCCGCCGGCGAGCGAAATCAGCATGAAGCCGCCGCCGCCGAGATTGCCGGCTTGGGGATGCGTGACCGCGAGGGCGAAGCCGACGGCGACCGCGGAATCGACCGCGTTGCCGCCTGCCTTCAGGATGTCGGCGCCAACCTGGGCCGCGATCTTCTCCTGCGCGGCGACCATGCCGTTTTCCGCGACAACCGGCTGGAACCGCGCGTCGAACCCGATGAGGGCGTCGGCGGCCGGATCGTTGGCGCGCTGGGCGTTCGGCGGCGCCGAGAGCGCGACGACGGCTGCGAGCACGGCCAGCACCGGGAACAGTGCGCGTGTTTTTGACATGATAGACCACATGAGATCACCGCCAGGACTGCGGGAGGGCCGGAAGGAAGATCGCTTGAAGGTTAAGGTAAATTCTGGCCTCTTTGAAGCAGGATTGCGATATTCTTGTGCATCGATCCGGCGACCCAACCCTCGTGGAGCGAATTTGGTCCCGTCCCCGATTTGCCGGCCAGGTTGCACGCTCTTACGGCAATTCGGAGACAAAGAGACTTCCGCAGAAATAACAGGTTAGTGTCTCGCAGGCGCCTATGAGAGCCGCAAGGGTATAGGCAATTACGAAACGGCACATGAGAAAGGCAAACATGAAATATCGCATGCTCGGCGACAGCGAACTGTCCGTCTCGGAGATCGCGCTTGGCTCCTGGCTCACCTATTCGGGCGGCGTCGATGCGGCCACGGCCCGGGCCTGCGTCGGCAAGGCTCTCGATCTCGGCATAAATTTCATCGATACCGCAAATATTTATGGACGCGGCGCAGCCGAGGCTTTCCTGGGAGATACGCTTCATGACGTGCCGCGCCACAGCTATGTGCTGGCGACGAAACTCTACTTCCCCATGACCGATACGGATCGGGGCTTGTCCGCCGCGCAGATTCACAAACAGCTCGACGCTTCACTGATCCGGCTGAGGACGGATTATGTGGACCTCTACCAGTGCCATCGCTTCGATCCCGAAACACCGCTCGAAGAAACCATGCAGGCCCTGACCGAAGTGGTTCGCGCGGGAAAGGCGCGGTATGTGGGCTTTTCCGAGTGGCCCGCAAGCGTCGTCGCGGAGGCGCTGGCCATGAAGGGCGCCGTTCGCTTCGTTTCGAGCCAGCCCCAATATTCGCTCCTTTGGCGGAAGCCCGAGGCGGAGATCGTCCCGCTCTGCGAAGCGAACGGCATTTCCCAGATCGTATGGTCGCCGCTTGCGCAGGGCGTGCTGACGGGTAAATACAAGCCCCGCGAAACTCCGGCGAACGGCACCCGCGCATCGAGCCGCGCCATGGGCGGATTTCTCCAGCGGTCCTGGCTGGAGCCGCGCGTTCTGGAAGCCGTGCAAAGACTGAGGCCGGTCGCCAAGGCGTCGGGGCTCACGCTCACACAGTTTGCTCTCGCCTGGGTTTTACGCATTCCCAACGTTGCTTCGGCGATTATTGGCGCGACGAGGCCGGATCAAATCGAAGAGAATGTGAAGGCGTCGGGGCATCGCGTCGATCCGGCCCTGTTTCGTGAGGCCGAGCACATTATATCGGGCGTGGCCGCGTCCTGACGCGATGGAGACTTATAAGGCCGGGCTGGAGGGCGTTATGACACAGGAAACTCCGAAGCGCATTCGCCGGTTGAGAAAGATGATGGCCGGCCTGTCTTCACGACGGAAGATCCGGCGGCCGGCGCTGCCTCTGGGCGCCTATCATGGCCACACGCGCGAGGAGGCGCTCGCGATTGCGCGCAAGGCCCATGAGGCGTTCAAGGATTGGCGGAAGACACCGTTCGCCGAGCGCGCCCGCAGTGATGAAGGCTGCGGCTGCAAGCCTCAGGCGCCGCAAGAGCGAGTTTGCAGCCCTGATGACCTCGGAAATGGGCAAGACCCTGACCGAAGCCTTGGGCGAAATCGAGAAATGCGCCTTCAACTGCGATTACTTCGCCGGTCATGCCGAGCGGTTTCTTGCGCGCGAGCCTGTCGATTGGGACGGACCCAAAGCCTTCGTGGCCTTCAACCCGCTCGGGGCCATCCTCGCCATCATGCCGTGGAATTTCCCGTTCTGGCAGGTCTTCCGGTTCGCTGCGCCTGCGCTGATGGCGGGAAACACCGCCGTCTTGAAACATGCGAGCAACGTTCCCGGCTGCGCGCTCGCCATCGAGGACGTTTTCCGCGAGGCGGGTTTCCCCGCCAATGTCTTCAGAACGGTGCTCATCCCGAGCAGCGACGTTGAGGCCCTGATCGACAATCCCGCCATCGCGGCGGCGGCGCTGACGGGGAGCGTTGCGGCAGGGCGAAGCGTGGCGGCGGCCGCCGGCCGCAACCTGAAAAAGGTGGTGCTCGAACTCGGGGGAAGCGACCCCTATCTGATCCTTGAGGACGCGGACATCGAGCGCGCCGCAACCGTAGCCACGGCCGCGCGCATGGTGAACGCGGGGCAGAGCTGCATCGCGGGCAAGCGCTTCATCGTTGTCTCTGCGGTGAAGGAGGCCTTCGAGAAAGCGTTTACGGCCAAGATGCACGCCATTCAGATGGGCGATCCGCGCGACCCGGCACGAGGCTCGGTCCACTGGTGAGCGTTGCGGCCCGCGACGAAGTCCACCGCCAGGTTCAGAACAGCATCGCCAAAGGCGCCTTCCTCCTCTGCGGCGGCAAGATCCCGGATAAGCCCGGCGCGTGGTATCCTCCGACCGTGCTCAGCGACGTGAAGCAAGGCCAGCCCGCTCATGACGAGGAGGTTTTCGGTCCGGTCGCGGCCATCATCGAGGCGCGCGACGAGGAGGACGCCATCCGCATCGCGAACGAGTCGGAGTTCGGCCTCGGGTCAGCCGTCATCACGTCCGATCTCACCCGGGGCGAACGCATCGCCGCCGAGATGCTCGAAGCGGGCATGAGTTTCGTGAACGACAGCGTGCGGTCCGACCCGCGCATGCCCTTCGGCGGCGTCAAGCACTCCGGCCACGGGCGCGAATGCTCGCATTTCGGCATCCGCGAGTTCGTGAACATCAAGAGCGTGGTCGTCCGCGAGTAACCGGGACGCCGGAGGGCGCGGCCGGCCGGCGATCGTCGAGGCTTCGCAATTGCGACGGCGCCCGTGCGCAGGGCTGGCGTAGCTGGCGGCGGTCCGTGGAGCGCCGTGAACTGCCTGCTTTTCTTCCGAGGCGGCCTGCCATAAGCTTTCGCCAGACAGCATGGCACGGGCGCACCGCCACATCCTTATGATCGATATCAAGAAGATATTGTCCGAAGTCCCGCCTGGCGGGCGTCGCCGCCCTTGCGGGTTTTGTCCTCCTGCGCTTCCTCGACCCGGCGCCGCTGGAAATCGCCCGCAATTTTCTCTTCGATCAGTTCCAAAAGGCGCGTCCGAGAGCGGTAGCGGACTATCCGGTTACGATCGTGGATATCGACGACAAGAGTTTGAGCGAGCTTGGCCAATGGCCCTGGCCGCGCTCGGTTCTGGCGAAACTCGTCGACAGGCTCGTTGAGGACGGCGTTGTCATGGTCGGCTTCGACATCATCTTTTCCGAGAGCGATCGCCTGTCTCCCCATAATCTGGCGGAGGTCTTCCCGGCCGGCGGCGACGATCTGAAGCGCCAGCTCGCCGCGCTTGCCGATAACGATGATCTGTTTGCGGAAGTCCTTGAAGCGGGCGCGCGTCGTCCTGGCGCGCTCCGCAGTCTGGAACAAGCCCGGCGATGGGGCGCAGGCGGCGCGGGACGTGAAAGCATCCATCGCAACAATCGGCGGCGATCCCAGCGAAGACCTTATGCGCGTCCCGGCTCCCTTACGAAACCTGCCCGTCCTCGAGAGCGCGGCCTTGGGCCTGGGAATGCTTACCGTGCGGCCGGAACGCGACGGCGTGATAAGGCGCGCGCCGCTCGTGCTTTCCGTCGGAAATGCCGTCGCGCCGGCCATGGCTGTCGAAATTCTTCGCGTAGCGTCCGGCGCATCGACTCTCGTTGTGAAGCGGGACGAAGCCGGCGTTAAGAGCGTCGTCGTCGCGGGCGTTGAAATCCCGTCGGACCGGGACGGTCAATTATGGATCGCGTTCACGCCTCACGATCCGAAACGATACGTCTCCGCGGCGAGCGTGCTGGCGGGCGATGTCCCCCGCGACCGGCTCGAAGGCAAGATTGCGATCGTTGGGACCTCAGCCGCGGGACTTTTCGATCTCAAATCGACACCCTTCGAGAGAGTAATCCCAGGCGTCGAGATCCACGCGCAAATCATTGAAAGCATCCTTGGCGGCACGACGCTGACCAGACCGAATTTCGCGCTGGGATTGGAGATTGTGCTCGCCATCGCGATCGGGGCCGCGATTATAGCGGCCGCGCCCCTTTTCGGCGCGTGGGCGAACCTGCTGATTGGCGCAGCAACCGCAGCCCTGCTTGTGGCGGCGGCCTGGGATTTGTTCTCGGCCCACCGCCTGCTGATCGACATCACCTATCCGCTCGCGTCGAGCTTCGTGATTTTTCTCCTTATGACTTTCCTTAATTACCTGCGCGAAGAGAAGCGCCGGACCCAGGTTCGCACGGCTTTCAGACAGTATTTGTCCCCCGACCTTGTCGAGCAGCTTATCCGCGAGCCGGGCCGGCTCGTCCTCGGCGGAGAGACGAGGGAAATGTCGATCATGTTCAGCGATGTGAGAGGCTTCACATCCATCGCCGAGACTTTCAAGGACAATCCGCAAGGGCTTACCGCTCTGATGAACCGTATGCTGACCTCGTTGTCTCATCCGATCATCGAGAGGCGAGGCACCATCGACAAATATATCGGCGACGCCATCATGGCCTTCTGGAATGCGCCGCTTGACGATCCCGACCATGCGCTTAACGCTTGCGAGACGGCGTTGGAGGTTTTGATCCGTCTCGATCGCTTGAACGCGGAGCGAAGGCGGGAAGCTCTTGAGGCGGGAACTCCAGTGGAGGACATGCAGATTGGCGTCGGAATAAGTTCCGGCCTCGCCGTTGTCGGCAACATGGGGTCCGACATCCGCTTCGATTATTCCGTGCTTGGCGACAAGGTGAATCTGGCGGCGAGGCTCGAAGGGCTGACCGCACATTACGGCCTTCGCATTCTTGTCAGCGAAGAGACGGCGCGCCGGTGCGCGGGCAAGCTTGCCCTGATCGAAGTCGACCGCGTGCTCGTGAAAGGCAAGAAGGAGCCCGAAACCGTTCACACGGTGCTCGGAGGACCTTCCATCGTCCAGCGGAAAGACTTTCAAGACTTCCAGTCTGCGTTTGCCTCGATGCTTGGTCACTATCGCGCCAACCGCTGGCCAGAGGCGCTCCAGGACCTCGATCGCTGCAAGAAGATTACGCCCGCCGGCCTGGACAAGCTCCTGAACGTCTATTCCGCCCGAATTACACACTTCATGAAAAGCCCGCCGGCCTCCGATTGGGACGGAGTGTTCAAAGCCTGGGTCCCGGCCGCCTGATCGAGCGCCACATGTGGCGAAAGGGACACATCCCTATTAACTTTTCAGATACATCCAGCGACAGTGTGGACAGCCAGGCCCGCGATCTTATACTCAGCCCATGGCTTTTCATAGAAGGGTGATTCTATTGTTACGCTATATTGCGCTTGCGTTCGGCTTATTATTTGTCCCCGCGACAGGGGCCATCGCCGCGACGCCCGACGTGGGCAAGACTGTCGAGGTCAAAAACCAGGTCACTCTCGAAAGCAGCGGGAGCAGGCAGGCGCTGACCAGGGGCGCAATCGTTCGCCAGGACGAGATCATTTTAACGGCGGCAGCCGCGCGGGCCGAGATTGAGCTTCTCGACAAGACCAAACTCGCCGTGGGGCCGGATGCGAGAATCGTGCTCGATAAGTTTATCTATAATGCGAGCGCGGCGCCGGCTTCGATTACCGTGTCGCTGTCACAAGGCGCCTTCCGTTTCATCACCGGCAACGCGCCGAAAAATCCTATGAAATAAAGACGCCGACCGCTTCTCTCGGAGTGAGGGGCACGGTGTTCGACGTATTTATCGCGGATACTGGCCAAACTGCGGTTCTTCTGCATAACGGCGGCCTCAATGTCTGCAATGAGGCCCGTGTTTGTAAGTTCTTCAACACGCCCCGTCAAATTGTGTTCGTTGACCTGGACGGAAACATTTCCTTCCATTCGCGCTGGGATGGATCGTTCCTGCCGGGGGTCAGCGCAGCAACAGCATTTCCGTTCGTTGGCGTTGCGTTGACGATCGACCCTGTCGTGCGCATGTCGCTCAACGAGCTGACGAATGGGCCAGGCGGAAATCAGCAGCCGAATCCCGGCCAACAGCCGGGCCAGCAGCCCAGCCAGCAGGCCAATCAGCAGGCCAATCAGCAGCCGACCCGCACCGCGAACGCTCAGCAGGCTCAGGCGCCGGCGCAGGGAGTTCAGGGCATCACCAGCACGGAACTCTTGGGGATCGGGATGATTGGCGGCTTGGCCGTAGGGATCCCTGCGTTCGTCGCCCCGTACAGTCCATAGCGGGACTTGGTTGCGCCAGTTCACAAAGTCGCTCAGAGAGATCACCGTTTTTCATTGCCTGGGGACTTGGCGCCCCCATGTCTGCTTCATCACACTGTTTTGAAGGAAGTTGCTGCGATTCCGGCGGACATCGGCAGCTGCGCTATACATGTTGAGGCGCATGCTGCTTTCCCGAATAGCGCCCTGCCCCGACGCGCTTTGAAGGAAGCCCCCTAACGAAGCCCAGGAGCAAATCATGAAGCTCGATGTCACTGAGTTGGAAAATGGAATAACGCAAGTCCTGCTGTCTGGGCGCATGGATATAGAAGGCGCAAGCGCGGTCGATATGAAGTTCAACGTCATTGCCGGTTCAAGAAAGAATGTCGTGGTCGATCTTTCGGACCTGACATTCATGGCGTCCTTGGGTCTTCGCACCTTGATGATGAGCGCCAAATCGCTGGCGAGCAAGGGAGGCAGGATGGTTCTTCTCAATCCGCAGCCGAATGTGGAGAAGGTTTTGGAGATGACGGGCATCAATACTGTTATCCCTGTCGTACGGGATATGCGGTCCGCGTCCGCCGCCTTGGGTCTTGAAGCCTGAAGGCCTCATGGATGATCGGCACACGACACGCAGGAATTTCAGCAGGGACCTTGCGGCAATACCCGAAGCCGGGCGCTGGCTGCAAGCCGTAGCGGAGAAGGCCGCTCTGCCCGAAACGACGATTTTCGCAATGCAAATCTGTCTTGAGGAACTCTTTTCCAATATCGTGCGCCATGGGGCGCTGCCCGGCCGCTCCGGATCGCAGGTCGAGATCGCAATCGATACAGGCGGCTATTGCGCTCGCATGATGATTGAAGAGGAGGGCGCCCCATTCGATGTCGCCAAGGCTCCCGCTCATCCCATAACGCGACCTCTTGAAGAGACTCAGCCGGGGGGGCTTGGCATCCCCCTCATCAAGAGCTTCTCAAGCAGTCTGACCTACAGGCGTATCGGAGACCGGAATTGCGTTATTGTGGAATTTTCGCAATGACGGCTTAAGCGTGCGCGCCCTATGAAATCTGCAGCATCGAAAGACCAAGCCATCGCCGCGAACAGCGCGCTGAAGGCTCTGAGAGACATCCTGACGCATCAAGAACCCGTCATCTGCGCGCCCGGCGACATTCTGATGCGGCAGGGCGAGCCAAGCGATAAGGCCTTTCTGTTGGAGGAAGGCAGCGTCCTCGTCTATGCGGAGACGTCCTATGGGGCCGTTCCTCTCGCCACGCTCGAGGCTCCCCGCCTCATTGGTGAAATCGGAGTGTTCGCGAATATTCCCCGCACGGCCAGCGTTCGCGCCGTTCGTTCTGCGAAAGTGCTTCCTATCAGCAAAGCGGCTCTTCTCGAATTTGGGGAAAAATCGCCCGCGCTCTTGTTCGCCGTCATCGAGCAACTGGGCAGGCAGATCGATAGCGTGAACCGGGCCGTCAGCCTTTACACGAACGCTATTAGCGCACTTGAGAAAAGAGAGTTCGACCCGCAAATACTCGACGATCTCAAAAACCCGATACCGCAACTGCAGGACTTCGCAGCCGCATTCCGGCGCTTTGCCGATCAAATTCTCGATAAGCGGCGCCAGCACGACGAAATGGCGAGCGCGGCTCTGATCCAGCGCTCGCTGCTGCCAAAACCCTCGGCTGCCGACCCCGTGAGCGGATTCGTCGAACTCCATGCGGAAATGCATCCGGCCCGTCACGTCGGCGGCGACTTCTACGACTTTTTCATGATGGGCGAGGATAGGCTTGCAATCGCAATCGGCGATGTCTGCGGCAAAGGGATTGCGGCCAGCCTTTTCATGGCGATCGCGGTGACCGTTCTCAGGATCGCCGCCCGCGAAGAGACCGATGTTGCATCCATTGTGACCCGTACGAACGCCATCCTGTGCCTGGAAAATGCGTCCTCAATGTTCGCCACGCTCTTTTTCGGCGTGCTGAACGCCAGGACTGGCGTACTCGAATATGCGAACTGCGGCCACAATCCGCCGCTGTTCATTCCTGAAAGAGAGGAGCCGCGGGCGCTGCCTGGAGGCGGCCTTCCCATTGCGCTTTTTCCTGATCGCGCGACCCAGGTCCAAAGAGTGACGCTTGACGCGGGTGACAGGCTCCTGCTCTTCACCGACGGCGTTACCGAAGCCACCGGCGCCTCAGGCGTGGAGTTTGGCGACTCGAGGCTCCACGCGGTTATCGCGCGCTCGCGTGAGCTGACGGCGCGGGACTTGGTGCTGGCGATAATCTCCAAGGTGGAAGGGTTTGTTGGAGGATCGGAGCAATCCGACGACATAACCTGCCTGGCGATAAGCCGGTCCGCCGGACCGCAGGCGATCCCTTAGAGCCCGCTTTTGATGGACTCAAAAGCGGGCTCTAAGGTTTTGTTTTATCGTGCGTCTTATCGGAAAACCGCTTCGCGCTTTTCCCGACGCACTCTAGAGCATCGTGCGTTTAATCGGACGCATACCCTGCGGCCTTGAAGAAGTTCCAGCATTCTTCGGCTTCGAAGAGCGTGCAGATATCGCCGAGAGCCTTCCAAAGCGTGTCGCAGGTTCTGGCCTGCGCCGCGCGCATATGGGCCTTGAGTTTGGAGAAGGCCATTTCGATCGGGTTCAGATCGGGGCTGTAGGGTGGCAGAAACAGGAACCAGGCGCCCTTCGCCTTGAGGCATTCGGCGGCTGCTTCGCTTTTGTGGCTGCCAAGATTATCGAGGATGACCACATCGCCCTTATCGAGGGTGGGCGCAAGTTGGGTTTCGACATAGAGGTTGAACGCGGCCCTTTTCACGGGGCCATGGAGCACCCAAGGGGCAGTCAGGCCCCAAAGCCGCAAGGCTGCGATAAAGGTCTGCGTTCCCCATCGGCCAAAAGGCGCGGATGCGCGCAATAGATTCCCGCTCAGCGTGCGGCCGCGCAACCGGGTCATCTTCGTGTTGGTCGAGGTTTCATCAACAAAGCGATGCGGCGTCATTCGCATCCACGGCAAGCGGCGCGAAATCCAGAAGGTCCGCGCCTCTTTCACGTCAGCGCGTTCTTGCTCCGCCGCCAGTAGCGTTTTTTTTATAGGTAAAACCCGCCCTGCAAAGCAGGCGCGACAGCGAAGCCGGGCTTGCCTTCACGCCCCGCTCGGCTTCCAGCACAGCGGCCAGTTCGGGCATGGTGATATCCGGGCGCTTCTCAACGCACGCAATCAGGAAGTCGTGGCAGTTGGCCAATTTGCCGCCGCCCGAAGGCCGCCCTTGCTTGGCAGGCGCCGAGATCCGGTCTTTTCCCTGCGTCGCCAAAGCTTCACGGCGAAGCTCGGCGATACGCTGAAATGGCTGGCCGCTTCCCGCCGAGAGCGGCCCGCGCCTACGAAATCGATAACCCGTTCGCGCAAATCCAAAGAGTAGCTTTTGCCCATGACCCACCTCCAATCATGGTAAATCACAGTTCGCCCTTCATGGGAATCCCTTCGATTCCAATTTCAAGTCCGATGCTCTAGTTTCTGGCTTCGAGCAGCCGCCTGTTGTTTTCCAGGAGGCGATTGATGATCAGCTGCATGACTTTGAAGCCAAAAGACCGATCCTGAAAGAAAAGCTGCTTCGCTATCCCCTCTGTCAATTCGTAAATCTTGCAGGCGGTCCGGCATACGACAGTTGCGGTTCGCTCCTGACCGGACGCGAAAACCCCGATTTCTCCGACGATGTGTCCGGGCATGAGACTTTTGCCCAGGTCTATGATTTCAAGCTCACCATCGGCTAGATAATAAAGCCGGTCTGCTCTCTCTCCTTTGCGGACAAGTGTTTCTCCCGCGGCGAAATGCCGTTCCTTCATGTATGGCAACAGACTTTGAATTGGGAATTCCTCGGCATGCGCTGCTTTAATCGACCGGACCAGGCTGCGGAACTGCATGAGACGGAACAGGTTCACGGGGAACAGGATGGCATGGAGAATCAGGACGGGGTAGAGACTGCCGAAATAGCCATAGGACATGAACAACACGTTGCTGACGAGCGCCAGGATTCGGAGCGGGATCATGGTGCTCATGCAGAACGTGGCGAGCACCGCCGCGGAGGCTGCATATCCGTTGACATCGATCCAGGTCATGTGGCTCCTTCCAATGCTTTTTCGCCTCTGAGGATTTTTAGCCCGTTTTTAGGGATCGATGAGTGAGAAGGGGGGCCGAAGCTTACGCAATATTCCGTTACTGCTCGAAATTGGTTTACAAAACGGAAACTGCGGCGCGCATTTTGCGTTACAGAATTCAATAACGCATACATCAGGCGTTCGTTGTATACTGGGGTGAAATCGGACACCCGCTTACGACGAAACGCCGAGCCTCTTGGACGAAGGATTTTCACGCATGCTGAACTGGATCTCCCGATTCTGGCGCACGAGCGTGATCGGCTCATTTCTTGCGGGCCTATTGTTTCTTCTCCCAATTGTCCTCACCGTCTTCATCGCGGCCTATATCGTCAATCTTGTCCGGGGCGCAATAGGTCCGGGGACCATCCTTGGCGATCTCCTGACCCGTGGCGGCACCTACATTCTTGGCCCCAGCCAGGACACTCTGGCGTTCTGGCTCGGAGTCGGCATCGCGCTGGTCGGGATTTGGCTCCTGGGCTTGATCGTGAAGACAAGAGCGAAAAGCATCATTCAGAATTATTTGGACAGGCTTGTTTCCCGCGTCCCGCTCATTCGCTCGATCTATACGCCGGTTTCGCGCGTCGTCCGGCTGGCGACGAACAGGTCCGGCGCGCCCGGCGACCTTTCGAGCATGAGCGTGGTGTCCTGCCGTTTCTTTGGCGCGGGTGAGAACGGCGTCGATATCCTTGCGCTGCTTGCAAGCCAGCAACTCTACATGATTTGCGGTGAGCGGCGCCGGCTCGTCTATCTGCCCGCCGCTCCGCTGCCGATGTCGGGAGGCCTCGTATTTGTCGCCGATTCGGCGATTACTCAGGTTCCCAACATGAAGGTGGACGATCTCGTGAAGATTTACGTTTCGCTCGGCGCGCTGGCGCCGGAGGTTGTGCCGAGGGGCAATTCCCACGGAGCGCTTCCCTTGACAACGGTTCCACCGGCAGCCCGGACGGCTTCTCCCGCCGCGCTCGCACCTGCCGAGCGCGTTTGAAAAATCAGGTCGATTTTTAGGCGACGCGGGCGTGGACACGCGCCCTCATCCGCATTATAGCTAGAGGACCGCAACAAAGCGGGCGCATAGCTCAGTTGGTAGAGCAGCTGACTCTTAATCAGCGGGTCCAAGGTTCGAATCCTTGTGCGCCCACCAAAAGTCCAAGAAAATCAAGGGCTTTTCCATCTCGCTCCGTTTGGGACGTTTTTTGGTGGCCCATCGGTGGCCCAAATCTGGCGACCTGAAGCGGCCCCGATCTGAGGCTCAGCCCAGAGTTTTCCTCAAAGCAGCTATGCAGGATTTTCGCTCATTGGGTGATCCCCATATCGCCTGGAAGCCTCGTTGAACCTCCTGAGGTGTTCGCGGAATTCATCTAAGGCGAGATCACGCAAGACCGTGACCTTGCGAGTGGTGCGGGCTCTGGCAACGTCCGCCAATTCATCGAGAGTGAGACCGAAGAGCCAAAAGCCGGTCCGGCCCCGGCCCGTTCCCGCAAGAACGTCGCTCTCCCTCTTCGCCGCTTCCAATAAAGAGCGAAACACGTTCGCCAGAGCTGCGGGACCGCAAAGCGACACGTTCGTTTGCGGGAGCACTCGACGGTCAAAGGTTCTGGCCAGCATGCGGTCGAGCACGGTCCTCAACACCGTCCCCGAACACGCTCCGCCCCCCCCACGCGCCATGCGATGAAGCCGTCTGGCCGAACCAGCAGAGCGCCTTGAGGGCTCGGCGTTAGGCTCAAGTGTGTTTCGGCGTGCAATAAGGCCCCCGTCAGCGGGGTAATCGGCGTGCAAACGGGACCCCACTGACGATTGGGTCCACAAAGCCCCTGGCGGAAGCAGGGGGCTGCGTTTGGGATGCTGGTTGTGGAGACGATAGCGAAGATCCGGCGTGCATTTTTCATCGAGAAGAAGCCGATCAAGGCGATCAGCCGGGATCTGAAGCTGTCTCGAAGGACGGTGCGCAAGGCGATCCGGTCCGAGACGACGGAGTTCCACTACGAGCGCAGCGTTCAGCCGATGCCGAAGCTTGGCGCGTGGCGGAAGCAGCTTGATGATTTGCTGGCGGCGAACGAGGCGAAGGCGCGGCGGGAGCGGCTGACGCTGGTGCGGATTTTCGAGACGCTGCGCGATGTTGGGTTTGATGGCGGCTACGATGCGGTGCGGCGTTACGCCAGGAGCTGGCGGAAAGAGCGCGGGGCCGCTTCCGCGCAAGCCTATATCCCGCTGACGTTTGCGCCCGGCGAAGCCTACCAGTTCGACTGGAGCCACGAGACCGTTGTGATGAACGGCGTCACCATGGTGGTGAAAGCCGCGCATATGCGGCTCTGCCATAGCCGGATGCCGTTTGTTCGGGTCTATCCGCGCGAGAGCCAGGAGATGGTTTTCGATGCCCATGCAAGCGCGTTTGCGTTCTTCAAGGGCGCCTGCACGCGGGGCATCTACGACAACATGAAGACGGCGGTGGAGACGGTGTTCCTGGGCAAGGAGCGCCAGTTCAACCGGCGCTTTTTGCAGATGTGCAGCCATTATCTGGTGGAGCCAATGGCCTGTACGCCGGCGTCGGGCTGGGAGAAGGGGCAGGTCGAGAACCAGGTGGGCCTGATCCGCGAGCGCTTTTTCACGCCAAGAGTGCGGGTCAAGAGCTTTGACGAGCTGAATGCCTGGCTCCTCGATCGCTGTGTGGCCTACGCCAAGGCGCACAAACATCCCGAGTTCAAGGACCAGACCATCTGGCAGGTGTTCGAGGCGGAGCGAGCGAGCCTGATCGCCGTACCCGGCCGCTTCGACGGCTTTCACGCGGTCATGGCCTCGGTGTCGAAGACCTGCCTCGTCTCCTTCGACAGGAACAAATACTCGGTCTCCTCCCGGGCTGTGGGACGCCCGGTCGAGGTTCAGGCTTACGCCGATCGCATCGTCATCCGGCAGGATGGCGCCATTGTTGGCGAGCATGCTCGCTCCTTTGGGCGCGGCCAGACCATCTATGACCCCTGGCATTACGTGCCGGTCTTGACCAGAAAACCTGGAGCGCTCCGGAACGGCGCACCGTTCAAGAACTGGGTGCTGCCATCATCGCTGGAGCGTGTGAGGCAAAAACTGCGCGGTTCTGATGACGGCGACCGGCAGATGGTAGCGATCCTTGCGGCCGCGCTCATCGACGGGCTCGCGGCGGTGGAAGCCGCCTGCGCCGAAGCCCTGAGCCAGGGCGTCCACTCGTCCGGCGTGATCCTGAATATCCTGGCGCGCAAGAAAGACACCGGACCCGCTTTGACCATCGCCACGCCGGAAGCGCTGCACTTGAAGCACGCGCCTGCCGCCGATTGCGCCCGCTACGACAGTTTGAGGAGGGCCAGTTCATGGAACGGACCGACATTCTCGCCCTGATGGGTGAGCTGAAGCTCTACGGCATGCGCGCCGCCTACGACGAGGTGATGGCGTCCGGGATCAAGCGTCAGCACGAACCGCCGCGCATCGTTGGCGATCTCTTGAAGGCCGAGATCGCCGAGAAGCAGGCGCGATCGATCAAGTATCAGATGACCATCGCCAAACTGCCGCTGGCCAAGGACCTCGACGGCTTCGCGTTCGACGGCACGCCCATCAACGAGGCGCTGGTGCGCGATCTGTCGAACGGCGGCTTTCTGGCCGAGCAGCGCAATGCCGTCCTGATCGGCGGAACGGGCACCGGCAAAAGCCATCTCGCCATCGCGATTGCCAGGGCCTGCATCCGCGCCGGCGCCCGAGGGCGTTTCTACAACGTGGTCGATCTCGTCAATCGGCTCGACGGCGAGACCCGCGCCGGCCGCCAGGGGCGAATGGCCGATTATCTCTCCCGCCTCGACTTCGTAATCCTCGACGAACTCGGCTATCTGCCCTTTGCGCAAGCGGGCGGCCAGTTGCTCTTCCATCTGGTGAGCCGCCTTTACGAGCGCACCTCGATCATCGTCACCACCAATCTTGCCTTCGCCGAATGGCCGAGCGTCTTCGGCGACGCCAAGATGACCACCGCGCTTCTCGACCGGCTGACCCATCACTGCGAGATCATCGAGACCGGCAACGAAAGCTGGCGCTTCAAACACCGCGCCTGACGTCCAGCACGCCGCCCGGCGCCCCTCATCATGCCGCCGTGCTCACGGCCCTCAAGAACAAGCCCTGCGGGCGGCCGCAAAAAGCGGCCGTTCTTGACCGCCGTTCCGCGCGCCGGCTCAGCAGTCGCATGGGCCGGGACGGAAGGATGGCGCTGCTGAACCGAACAAAAGGATGGTCCCTGGGGTCCTTTTTGCACGCCGGTCCGGGGCCCCTTTTGCGAGCCGAT
>CAVSHC010000011.1:0-80023 GCA_963727795.1 uncultured Alphaproteobacteria bacterium | reverse complement strand
CTCGAATGGCATGGCCGTCCCGCAACCGGCAAAAATGCCGTAATGACGGGAGAAGTCGCCGATAAACTCGAAATAGGGGGCAAAGCGGGTGTCTTTCAGCATCTTCCAGGTGTTGCCGCACACCGGAAACACCTTGCCGCGCTCGATCGCGTGATGCTTGTCGAGAATAAAGACATCGCCGGCATGCTCGATGCCGCCCTTATAGATGACCGCCTGTCCATAGTCTTCACACAGGGGTTCGAGATCGTCGAGCTTGAACAGCCGGTACGTGGCCGAGAAGAACTTTGCCGGTCCGAGCTTTTCCTTAAGCCTTTCGTCGGTCACGGCGACCGGCCGATCCGAGACGAGGCGGGGATCGCGAAAACCAGCCTGTTTTGCGAGCGAATGGAAATCGTTCCAATAGAGCGCTCCGCCCAGGCATTCGCCGTAGAGAACTGGGTCCGCCCTGACCACATCGGGCAACCGGCGGTCGGCGTACACATCGGCGAAGTACAGTTCGCCGCCGGGCTTGAGAAGGTTATAAGCCCCCTTGAACACGGCGAGCTTGTCCGTCGAGAGATTGATGACGCAGTTCGAGACGATCACGTCGAAACTGCCCGGCTTTAAACCGAGGTCGCCGAGCTGCTCGATATAGCCTTCCAGAAACTTGACATTGGAGGTCTGAAACCCGAACCGCTCGCGGTGCCAGTCGAGGTGCGCGCGGGCGACAGCGATTTGCTCCGCCGTCATGTCGACGCCGATGACCTCACCGGCCGATCCGGCAAGTTGAGCGAGCGCGTAGGCATCCCTGCCCGATCCACTGCCGAGATCGAGCAAGCGACGGCCCGAGAGTTCCAGCGGGGTCAAAAGCCCGCAGCCGTAATACTTGGCCTTCACCTCGTCATGAATGTTGGAAAGAAGTTGCTCGACGTAGCCTGGCATGTCGCCGGGTGTGCAGCAGGCCTGCGTTTTGAGATCGGCCGAGGTCTGCAACGTCTTGCCGTAATAATTTTTCACGGCTTCGATATTCAAGGCATCACACTCCCAATAGTCTCGCACCGCTGGCCGCCCCATTCTATACTATCTCACAAGCCGAAATCGGAGATTTGTGTCTCAAGCTTGGCGGCATGCCAGCACCGCAAAGACCGCGTTGCGACGCCATTGTAGCGGCGCGTCTCATGCTGTGGCAAAAAGCCAAGGCCGCGATAGAGCCGCAAGGCTGCAAAGTCTTTGCAAAGAGGATTGCCATGAATAACCCGCTTCCGAGCGACAGCGTGGGTGCACATCGTCTCCCGCATAAAATCACCGCGGAAGCACTGGGGACGGGGTTTCTGGTCGCCGCCGTGGTCGGCTCCGGCATCATGGCCGCAAAACTCGCCGACGGAAACCAGGCGCTCGCGCTCCTTTGCAATACGATCCCGACCGGGGCGATCCTTGTCGTGTTGATCATCGTGTTCGGCGGCATTTCGGGCGCCCACTTCAATCCGGCCGTTACGGTCGCCTTCTGGATACGAAAAGAGCTTACCGGCAAAGAGGCCGTGAGCTTCGTCGCGGCCCAGATCGCAGGCGGCATCCTCGGCACACTCGCCGCCCATCTTATGTTCGATGAAACGCTGTTCCAGCTCTCGCTGAAAGCGCGGAGCGGACCCTCGCAATGGTTTTCGGAGTTCGTGGCGGCGTTTGGCCTGCTCCTGACCATCTTCGGCACGCTGCGCTGGCGGCCGGACGCCGTGCCGTTCACGGTCGGCCTCTATATCACCTCAGCTTACTGGTTCACCGCCTCGACTAGCTTCGCGAACCCGGCGGTCACCATTGCACGCGCCCTCTCCAACACCTTCGCGGGAATCCGGCTCGCCGATGTCCCGGCTTTCATTGTGGCGCAGCTTGCCGGCGCCATCTGCGCGATCATCATCGCGAAGTGGTTGCTGCAGCCCGCCGTAAAGATCTCTACAGGAAGCGCGCCCTTCGCCTCGCCCGCGGAATAGGGGGGAGTTCTAGCCGAAGCCGGGCATCGCAATGGCAGCTCGTACCCCAATAGGAGGCGTTCTCCGAAATGGGTCCGATGACCGGAAGCGGCCTTCTGCCGAAATGCCGTTCATTCGTTGGCCAAGCCGCGAATGCCGAAAAGCGGTATCGGGAAGCGGAGCAAACGAGTAAAATGGAGGTATGGTTCGGCAGGGAGCGGCCATTCTGCGGTTTGGCGATCCTGGATCCGTTCTGGACGGATTCGTGTTCCGCTGTTCAGGCGCCATTTGAAGGGGCCGTTTTCATGGGCGATAACCCGGCGAGGCGATGGCGACAACCGCGTCCATAGCAAGCCCGGAACAGCCGACGCTGCGGCAGGCGGCGCTCATCGGCGCGCTGGGCGTCGTCTTTGGCGACATCGGCACAAGCCCTCTGTACGCCTACAAGGAGGCGCTCCATTCCGCGGGGAACATCGAGGCGCTGCGTCCGATCGTCTTCGGGTGCATGTCGCTGGTTTTCTGGGCGCTCATCATCGTCGTGTCGGTGAAGTATGTGCTGGTCGTCATGCGCGCCACAAACGAGGGCGAAGGCGGCATCATGGCGCTGACGGCTCTGGCGGTCACGCCGCTCAAAGAGGACAGGTGGCGGGAAGCCGCGGTCTTAGTCGGCCTGATCGGCGCCGCGCTTTTCTACGGCGACTGCATCATTACGCCCGCGATTTCGGTCTTGAGCGCCGTCGAGGGGCTCGAGATCGCGACGCCGGTTTTCAAGCCCTATATCGTCCCCATCGCCGCCGGCATCCTCGCCGGCCTTTTCATATTGCAGAGCCGGGGCACGGCGCGCATCGGCAAGCTTTTCGGCCCCATCATGATTATCTGGTTCGCGGTGATCGGAGTGGCCGGCCTGCCTCATATTTTTAGGACCCCCGAAGTCCTCCAGGCTCTGAACCCGGCCTACGGCCTCGATCTCATAACAGAACACGGCTGGACCGGCTTTCACGTTCTCGGCTCCGTGTTCCTGGTTCTGACCGGAGCCGAAGCGCTCTACGCGGATGAGGGCCACTTCCTCGGCGATGTCATCCGCATCGACTGGTTCTCGATTGTGCTTCCGGGCCTCCTTCTTAATTACTTCGGGCAGGGCGCACTGGTGCTGCAAAACACCGGTGCGGTCGCAAACCCGTTTTATTTCATGTTTCCGGCCTGGGCCTTGTATCCCGCGGTTGGGCTTGCGACCGCTGCGACGATCATCGCGAGCCAGGCTGTCATCAGCGGCGCGTTCACCATGACGCAGCAGGCCATCCTTCTCGGTTTCCTGCCTCGGATGGAGATACGGTACACATCGCAAACCGAGGCAAGCCAAATCTATGTCCCGCAAATCAACGGGCTTCTGGCGGTTGCGGTTATCGGCCTCGTTCTCGCCTTCAAGACATCGAACTCCCTCGCGGGGGCCTACGGTGTCGCCGTCTCGACGACCATGCTCGCCACGACTGTTCTCGTTGGCGCTGTCGCCCGCTATATCTGGGGCTGGAGCCTGCTCCTGACGGGAACCGTAATTACGTTCTTCTTCATCGTCGATGCGGCTTTCTTCAGCGCGAACCTGATCAAGATCTTCGAAGGCGGCTATGTGCCTCTTCTCGTCGGCGCCGCCATTTTCGCAGCGATGACGACCTGGCGGAAAGGGAGGATGGTCCTCTTTGATCGCATAGCGAGGGATAATCCGCGCTACGAAGAGTTCTGGGAGGAAATGAATTGCGCGAACATGCCGCGCGTTCCGGGCGTCGCCATCTACCTCACGAGCCGCGCCGACAGGATACCATCGTCGCTCAAGCTCAACGTCAAGCACAACAAGTGCCTGCATGAAACCGTGGTGTTGCTGACCGTCATCACGGAGCGCATCCCGCGCGTGCCGAAGCACCGGCGCGTATCCGCCGAGTTGCTCGATCATGGATTTGTCCGCCTGACCTTGAGATACGGCTTCGCCGAGACGCCCGACGTGCCGCGCTCGCTTCGCCGGGCGATCGAACGCAATGTCGATCTGGGCTGCAAGATCGATTGCGACGCCGTTTCCTACTTTGTAGGAAGGGCGATCCCGGTTCCTTCGACGAGACCCGAAATGTCGGCGTGGCGCGAGCGCATCTTCATCTTTCTCACCAAGAACGCAACGACCGCGTCCAACTTCTTCTGCATACCCTCCGAGCAGGTGGTCGAAGTCGGCACGTATATCGAGATCTAAACGCCCTTACCCGAAAACCATGCTCGAAATGCGCTGGGCGAGCGTGCGATCGTTCTTGGCGGCGCTCTTGACGATATCGTGGACCGCCCTGAGTTTTCCGGCGGCCTCGGGCGAGATCACGAAGGGATAGAGATCGTCGAGCCCCATGCTCCGGTTGATGCTGTTCACCGCGAAGGTCACGGGCAGCCAGGCTTCGATGATGGTCTCGAAATCCGATTGCTTGTAAGGATCGAAGGTGATGGCCGCCTTCAGGTTATCGTCCTGGCCGGCGCGCGGCCGGATCCGCAAGCCGAATGCGTAGGCCGTCTCCAGCGTATCCACCATGTGCAGGTAATGGGCGAAGGTCTCCGCCCAGTCTTCGTGGGGGTGCGCGCTGGCGTAGGCGCTGATGTGGTGGCTACCCCAATCAGCGGGCGCTCCGTTGGCGTAATGCGCCTCGAGGGCCTTATTGTAGTCCCTGGTTTCGTCGCCGAACTGCTCCCGGAACACGCGGTGCGCGGGCTTGTCGCGAACGAGCCTTTCCCAGTAGTAATGCCCGATCTCGTGCCGGAAATGGCCGAGAAGCGTGCGGTAAGGCTCGCGCATCTTCTGCCTGATTTCGGCGCGCACCGCATCGTCGGCTTCCACGACGTTGAGCGTGATCTCGCCATGGTCGTGGCCGGTGAGGATTTTGCCCTGCCCGTCCTCGCCGGGCGGCGGGGCAAGGAAGTCGAAGGCTATTCCGCTGTCCGGCTGCTCCGTCTTGCTCTCGATAGGCAGTCCGAGGCGCAGGAGGCTGTAGGCGAGACGATGCTTCGCCACTTCGATGCGCTGCCAGCGGCGGAGATTTTCCGGCTGGGTCAGGTCGGGGATGGTCCGGTTGAGCTTGCAGGCCTGGCAGAGCGTATCGGCGCCTGACACCAGCCAATTGCAAGCTCCGTGCGCAAAATTGGCGCAATAACGCATCGTCTCCGAACGGCCGGCAAGGGGCGCGAACACGCCTGGACTCTTGGACTCCAGCGCCGTCATGATGGCCGCCTCAGGCATAAATCCCAGGGCGAACCCGCATCGTTCGCACTGCGTATTCTCGAAATAGACAAGCTGGCCGCAGTTCTGGCAGTCGAAAAGCTTCATGAGTTCTACCCTGCTGGTCTACCCTGCTGAATGCGCAACCTTCCATGAACACAGGAGCGAGCCCTTTCGATCCGGGCTCCCGGTCGAAAAATTCGGCAGCGCCAATTGCAATGGGGAACGCGTTTCTATCGGCTGAGTTTCCCGAAAGCAAGGGATGGCCTGGTCGCGAATCCGGCAACGCGCCGCCTTAAGGGATGCAACCGGAAATGGTTATTGACGAGGGACAGGCGCCGTGAACGCGACAGCAGATTTCCCCGATTCCCTGCGTGGCCTTAAGGTTCTCATCGTGGAAGACGAAACGCTCGTCGCCATGCTGATCGAGGAGTACCTGCTGGAGTTCGGCTGCGAGGTGGCCTTTTCGGCAAGCCGCGTCGCAAAGGCGATGAGCGGGCTCAACACATGCCGCGTCGATGCCGCGGTCCTCGATGTCAATGTGGCCGGGGAAAGCGTCGCCCAGCTGGCCGAGACTCTCTATGAAAGGGGGATCCCTTTCATTTTTGCGAGCGGCTACGGCGCCAGGGGCGTCGACAGGCGCTGGTCCGGCGTTGCTGTTCCGGTGCTGCAAAAGCCGTTCACGGGAGCGGACCTCCAAGCCGCGCTTCTGACGTCACTCAAAAATTCGCGATGATGGCGCAGCACTCCTTCTTACGCTAACGGCGGCATAAGCTTTCAGCTTTTTGGCAAGCTGCTTAACCGCAAGAAGCGCGGCTTCTATTTAAATTAACCAACAATTCTAATAAAAGTGGTAAAAATGACCACGATGTGGTGCTATTTACCAAAAGAAGACGGCGCAGCTTACACAATTTGCTTGTTGAGGGAGTATGTTATGCTTCGCAAAGGACTATTTCTGGCTGCCGCCGCCGCATTGACTGCTTTGCCAGCCATGAGTGCAGCGAACGCCGTGCCGGTTACCGCCGGATTTGCGCTTCAGACCGGTGACGCAGCTATCGTCAACGTTCAGTACGCCGACCCCTGTTGTGGATTGCCGAATCCGCTTGAGATTCCCGCCCGCATCATCGCGGGGACAGTGGGCCTCGTCGCCGGCGTCGCGACCGGCGGCGCCGTTTGGGGCCCGCCATATTATAGTTGGGGCGGCACGTGGGACGACCGCGTCGCAGCCTGCTTCGCCAATTACCAGTCTTTCGACCCCGTCTCGGGAACCTATACGACCTATGAGGGCTGGCAGGTCGTTTGCCCCTTCCTCGTTCAGTGATGCTGGCGTACTAGCCAGCCGACGATCTCCCTTGCCGGCCAGGCGAAGCTTCCCGCTTTGCCCGGCCTGCTTGGCGTTTGGGGCGCCGGTCTGCGCCCTTTATTCGGCGAGGTCCTGCATCTCGGCGTACAGGTCCGGCTTGACCAGCGGATCCGAAGACTTGTGATCCTCGAACAGGAAGCCCCCCGACTGCCGCGCCCACAGGCTTGCGTAAAGCCCCCTGCGCCGCAGCAAATCCTGGTGGCTTCCATCCTCGACGATGCGCCCCTTCTCCATGATGATGAGGCGATCCATGGCCGAGATCGTCGACAGCCGATGCGCGATTGCGATCACGGTCTTGTTCGCCATCAGATTATAGAGCTGCTCCTGGATCGCGGCCTCGATCTCCGAGTCGAGCGCGGACGTCGCCTCGTCGAGGATCAGGATCGGAGCGTCCTTCAACAGCACGCGGGCGATGGCGATGCGCTGACGCTGCCCGCCGGAAAGCTTCACGCCGCGCTCGCCGACCTGCGCGTCATAGCCGCGCCTGCCCTTGTAGTCCTCCAGGTCGAGGATGAACTCATGGGCATGCGCTTTTTTGGCGGCGGCGATCGCCTCGTCTTCGCTCGCGGTAGGCCTGCCATAGCGAATATTGTCCATGACGGACCGGTGCAGGAGGGACGTATCCTGCGTCACGAGCCCGATCTGGGCGCGCAGGCTGTCCTGATTGACGGCGGCGATATTCTGCCCATCGATCAAGATGCGGCCCGACTCCAGATCGTGGAAGCGCAAGAGGATGTTGATCAGCGTGGACTTGCCCGCTCCCGACGGCCCGACCAGCCCGACCTTCTCGCCGGGCTCGATCGCAAGCGACAGGTTCTCCATGAGCCCGCTGTCGCGCCCGTAATGGAAGCGAACGCCCTCATAGCGGATTTCGCCCTTGGAGACGCGCAACGATTTTGCGCCCGGCGCATCGACGACGCTCCAGGGCTTCGAAATCGCCTCCATGCCCTCCTGCACGGTGCCGATATTCTCGAAGATCGCCGTGATGACCCACATGATCCAGCCGGCCATGTTGTTGATGCGGATGACGAGGCCGGTGATCACCGCGATTGCGCCAAGCGTGATGGCGCCCTGCGTCCAAAGCCACAAAGCGAGCGCCGTGGTCCCGGTGATGAGCATGCCGGTCAGCACCCACTGGGTGAGTTCCATCCCCGTGATCCAGCGCAGCTGCTTTTTCAGCTTGGTCAGATGGTCTGAGATCGCCTCCTTCGCGTAGGCGTCCTCGCCCTCCGTGTGAGCGAACAGCTTCACGGTCAGGATGTTCGTGTAGCTGTCCACGATGCGCCCGGTGAGCATCGAGCGCGCCTCCGAAACGATGGTCGCGTAGCGGATCAGCCGCGGCACGAAAAACCAGATCATCCCGAGAAAGGTCAGCAGCCACAGGACGAGCGGGATGACGAGCCGCCAGTCGAGATCGAAGAAGATGACGGCCGCGCTCGTCCAGTAGATCGCCACGAACCAGAGCGCGTCGACGATCTCGATGACGGTCTGGCGCATCGACCCGCCGGTCTGCATGATCTTGTTCGCGAGCCGTCCGGCGAAATCGTTCTGGAAGAAGGACAGGCTCTGGCGCAGCATGTAACGGTGCTGCTGCCAGCGGACCATGTTCATGACATTGGCGTTCGCCGTTTGATTGATCAGGAGCGCATGGAGCCCGAACGCGGCGGGCCGCGCGACGAGAGCCACGACCGCCATCCAGATCAGCATGCGCCCGTGCTCCTCGAAAAATGCCTGTGGATTTTTCGCAGATTTCGCCAGATCGACAATCGTTCCCACGAAGGCGAAAAGCGAGACCTCGATGAGCGCGCCGGCAAGCCCCATGAGCATGATGAGCGCATAAACCCACCAGACACGGCGCAAGTAATGCCAGTAAAAGGCGGTCAGCTGGCCGGGCGGCTGCTCCAGAGGGATGTCTTTATAGGGATCGATAAGTCTTTCAAACCAGGAAAGCATGGCTTCGCTCGCATTATAGAATTGAGGATTTTAGCGCGGCGAAGCGAAGCTCGGGCCTCGCAATGTGGTGCTCGCGCTCAATTACCGGACAAACGTAATGTTCATCAGCAGCAGCCTCCTCATTGCCAAAAGCACTCTTAGGGGAGCGTTGCTTGTATCACAGGACCGTCCTTCGGAAAAGAGCGTCCCGGCGGTCAGGCGGTCTGAATCTGCGCCTGATTCCGCGATCCCCAGCCTTTTTCTCGCCGCAGTCTACCTTTAGCCGCTTGCCTTCCTGATTCGCAGACGCTGGGGTGTGGGTCAATCAGTAGCACAGCCCAGGGTTGCGGTAAGGTTAAGGAGTGTTCTATACCGTTGAGAAGATTGCCCCTTTATTCACGCTGTTGCCAGAAAGCTGAACCGCAGCCGTGACGAAAGTGGTATTCTCACATTTCCTCGATGAGGGGTTTAGCTGTGGCGTTAGCGCAAAACTTACGCTATGTTGATCGTTTCCGCCGCAATCTGTTGCTCCAAAAGCGCAGATTCTTCAGAGGTCACATGCTAACCTTTGATTCGAAGTCACAAACGAGTTCGAAACCGCGTGAAGCATCGACAAAAAGTCTCATGCTACCCAAAACCATTATGCCGCTTGAGCAGTCTCCTATTCTCCGGGTTCCCAGCTTAGGCTGCACCGTGGAACTAAGACGCTCGCCGCGCGCCAGGCGATTTTCACTCAAGGTCAGCCATACTGAGCGCGCCGCCATACTTACGCTCCCCAACCGGGGCCGGGTCGAGGACGCCAGCGCTTTTCTAGCCAGACATGCCGATTGGCTGAAACGGCAAATGGAACGTTTGCCCGAGCCCGCGCCCTTCGTCGATGGAGCGATCGTGCCTCTGAGAGGCGAACCGCACCTTGTGAGGTTTGCCGGTCCGCAACGCTATTCCCGGATCGTTTGGAGCGAGCGCGACGCCGAACCTGTTCCGGCCTCGGCATTCTCCTTCGCCGACTGGCGCCCCTTCGGCTCACTTCGCTTCGGATCGCGGCTTCCCTGTCTTTATGTCAGCGGCGAGAAGGTCCACGCGCCCCGCCGTTTCCACGATTGGCTGCGAGCCGAGGTGCGAAAGGATATTACTGCGAGCGTCGAGAAATATGCCCAAACGCTCACCTGCACCCCGAAGCGCATCACCATCCGCGATCAAGCGACGCGCTGGGGTTCCTGCTCATCAAGCGGCACTCTTTCTTTCTCATGGCGGCTCATCTTTGCGCCGCCATTTGTTTTGGACTATGTGGCTGCCCATGAGGTCGCCCATCTTCTGGAAATGAACCACGGGCCGCGGTTCTGGCGGTTGATGCGCGATGCCGTGCCGGGCATGCAGAAGGCCCGCGTCTGGCTGAAAACGCACGGCGCCGAGTTGCACCGCTTCGGGAGCGATATTTAGCACTTTCGTAATTTACGCTCTGGCCTAAAGTCGAGTTTTTCGGCACAATGATCGGGATTTCCAATCGAAAAATCCCGGAACACTGTGGACCAGAAGAGACGATTTCCCGAATTCTACGTGACTGCGCCCCAGCCCTGCCCTTACCTGCCGGGCCGATTCGAGCGGAAAATTTTTACCCATCTCTCCGCCGACAGGCCTGTCGCGCTCGTCGATAATCTTCTGAAGGGCGGCTTCCGGCGAAGCCAGAACATCGCGTATATGCCGTATTGCGACCACTGCGCCGCATGCGTGCCTGTGCGCATCGTGGTCGACGAGTTCGAGCCCCAGCGCACCCTCGCAAAAATCTGGAAGATGAACGGCGACATCGAGGCCCGCCGGGTCGCCGGCAGGCCGACGATCGAGCAGTTCGCGCTTTTCCGCGCCTATATCGAAGCCCGGCACGCCGAGGGCGGGATGGCGGATATGTCGCTGCTCGATTATTCGATGATGATCCAGGACAGCGCCGTAGAGACGTCCCTGACAGAGTACCGGCTTCGCCGCCCCGGCTCTGCTGGGACCGGCGGCAACCTCGTGGCCGCGGTGCTATGCGACCGTCTCAGCGACGGCGTTTCGCTCGTCTATAGCTTTTATGAGCCGGAACTCGCCAGGCGGAGCCTTGGCAATTACGTGATCATGGAACAGGTCGCCTTCGCCAAATCGCGCGGTCTTCCATTCGTATACCTCGGCTATTGGATCGCCGGCTCGCGCAAGATGGCTTACAAGACACGGTTCACGCCCCAGGAGCACCTCACGCCTGTTGGCTGGGTTCGCCGCGACCCGTAGCCACCCCACCCTGCGCGGGTGGCCAAGCCTCCTTCAAATGCCGGTTCGTACGGCAATTCGGAGACAAAGGGACACTCGCAAGAACAAGTGGCTCGTGTGGCTTATGCCTCGCAATTGCCTATGAGAGCCTGCTGCAAAGGGTATGGGGAATTGCGAGACGCCACACTAGAGTGCGTCCGGAAAAGCGCCAAGCGGTTTTCCGATAAGACGCACGATAAAACAAAAACTTAGAGCCCGCTTTTGATTCCACCAAAAGCGGATAGGCTCTAGGCGGCGGCGTGGCGGAGGACGGGCAAGATGGCGTTGGCGCTCGATGGCGTGAGAATTCTGGACTTCACACATGTCCAGTCGGGTCCGAGTTGCACCCAGCTTCTGGCCTGGCTCGGCGCCGATGTCATCAAGGTGGAAAAGCCCGGTTCGGGAGACATCACGCGCGGGCAGCTTTGCGACATCGCGGGCGCGGACAGCCTCTATTTCACCATGCTCAATCACAACAAGCGCTCTATAGCGCTCGACGTGAAGACGCCCGCAGGGCTTGAGATTTTCACCGGCCTTGTCAAAGCCTGCGATGTGCTTGTGGAGAATTTCGCTCCCGGCGCCCTCGACCGCATGGGCTTTGCCTGGGAGCGCATCCAGGAGTTGAACCCGCGCATGATCGTCGCCTCGGTGAAGGGCTTCGGCCCCGGCCCTTACGAGGACCACAAAATCTACGAGAACGCCGCACAATGCATCGGAGGGAGCGCCTCGACGACAGGCTTCCGAAAGGGGCCGCCGCTCGTCACCTCCGCTCAGATCGGGGACGCCGGAGCAGGTCTCCACCTCGCGCTTGGCATCGTGGCGGCGCTGCACCAGCGGGCCGGCACAGGCCGCGGACAGCTGGTCACCTGCGCCATGCAGGACTGCGTGCTGAACCTCTGCCGCGTCAAGCTGCGCGACCAGCAGCGACTCGCGCGCGGGCCGCTGGAAGAATATACCCAGTTCGCCGAGGGTGCGCCTTTCGGCGACGCCGTCCCCCGCGCCGGCAACAACTCCGGCGGCGGTCAGCCCGGCCGCATGCTCAAATGCAAGGGCTGGGAGACGGACCCGAACGCGTTCATTTATTTCATCACGCAAGCGGCGGCCTGGGAGGCGGTTTGCGATGTCATCGGCGAGCCCGGCTGGAAGACCGATCCTGGCTACGCGACGCTGAAAGCGCGGCTACCGCGGCTCAACGAAATCTTCGCGCGCATCGAAGAATGGACGATCGGCAAAACGAAGTTCGAGGCGATGGACATCCTGAACCGGCATCGCATTCCCTGCGGGCCGGTCTTCTCCATGAAGGAATTGGCGGAGGACCCTGCGCTGCGCGCCTCGGGCGCGGTCGTGGAGGTCGATCATCCGGAGCGCGGCAAACATCTCACGGTCGGAAATCCGGTCCGGCTTTCCGACAGCCCGTCGACGGTGGGGCGTGCGCCTCTCCTGGGAGAACATACACACGAAATCCTGCGCGATGTTCTGGGCCTTCAAGACGATCGTATCGCCGCGCTGGAGGCGTCCGGCGCGATCGCCAGCCGCCCGCGCTCCGAGCGATAGCCCGCACGCGCCGCCAGAACGGCGTCAGCCCGGAAGAGGGATGAACTCCACCTCGTCGCCGGGCACGAGCGGAAACCGCCTCTGAGCCCAATCCTCCTTCGCCTGCTGAATCCTGTCGCGCGAAGAAGATACGAAGTTCCACCAGATGTGGCGCGGGCCGTCCATGGGCTCGCCGCCGAGAAACAGAAGCCGGCTCGGGGCGAGAGCCGTGACCGTGACCTCGTCGCCCGGCCGGAAAACGAGGAGGCGTCCGCTCTCGAAAGTGTCGCAGGCAATATCGACCATCCCCTCTGCGACATAGATGGCGCGCTCCTCATGGCCGGCATGAAGAGGAATTTTCGCGCCCGCCGCCAGTTCGACATCGGCGTAGAACATCTCCGAAAACGTGCGGACGGGCGAGGTCTCGCCGAACATGGAGCCCGCGACGATGCGCACCCGCTTGCCCTCCGCCTCGATCAAAGGCAGCGTCTGCGCCCGGTGGTGGAAGAAATCGGGCTTCACATCCTCCGCCGCCCGCGGCAGCGTCACCCAGCTCTGGATGCCGAAAATCTTGCGGCCAGGCTCCGCTTTCCACTCCGGCGTGGTGCGCTCCGAATGGACGATGCCCTTCCCCGCCGTCATCCAGTTCACATCGCCCGGCGTGATGATTTGCTCGGAGCCAAGGCTGTCCCGGTGCAGGATCCGGCCCTCGAACAGGTAGGTGACGGTCGCCAATCCGATATGCGGGTGTGGACGCACGTCCAGCCCTTCGCCCGCTGTGAACACGGCCGGTCCCATTTGATCCCAGAAGATGAACGGCCCCACCATCTGCCGCTGCGCCGACGGCAGCGCGCGCCTTACGTTGAACCCGCCCAGATCGCGCACGCGCGGCACGATTACGGCATCGAGCGCGTCGCAGCCTCTGCGATCGCCTGGAACAGGGTCTTCGCCCGGCCTCCAGCTCATGAGAACGCTCCACGCAAAGGCGGCCTAGTGGAGCGAATTTGACATTTGAATCCCGCCTGCCGGGAGTTCGCGCTCAAATGTCAAATTCAAAGGCTCCAATAGAACCATGAAGTTGCAAGTGGTCCTTCCGATTCCGGCATTTGCTCTTAGTGCGCTGCAGGCGGACGCAAATGCCGGAATTGGACCACTTGCCGACCAATGACCCGCTAGATTACCACAAATTTCGTCGAAACCCTCGCAAATCTCTGGTTGTGTTCCTGTATACGCCGCAACCTTGTCCGCCCATGGATGTGTACTCCCAAAGTTGCGTACGCATACAGAAGAATTCGGAGCACATTCTTTTGGAAATGGCGTTGAGCATTATTGAGATTGCCAACATATTCTGGTTCAAAGTCCGGCGGCTTCATAGTGGGCGGCCTAGTAAGGGTGAGGAGAAAGGCATGACGACGTTCATCAAGATCAGTGTGCTCAGCGCGGCCCTCGTTTGGTCCGCATCGGCAGCCTATGCGGAGGGCGATGCGGCGCACGGCGAACAGGTTTTCAAGCAGTGCAAGGTCTGCCATCAGGTCGGCCCCGGCGCGAAGGCTACCGTTGGGCCCGCGCAAAATGGCGTCGTCGGCTCCAAGGCGGGCACACGGCCCGGCTTCAACTATTCTCCGGCGATGAAGAAAGCGGGTGAGGACGGCGTTGTTTGGGACGAGGCTACGCTCGAGAAATACCTGGCCGATCCCAAGGCCATGGTTCCCGGCACCAAGATGGTGTTCCCCGGCCTCAAGAACGAGCAGGACCGGAAAGACGTTATCGCTTATCTGAAGACGCAGACCGCTCAGTAAGTAAGGCGGTTCCGGCTCCGATGCCGAGGTAGGCGCTCCAAATCAGGGCGCCTTTTCTTGCGTAGGGCTGGATTAGAGCGTACCCGCTTTCGGTGGAATCGAAAGCGCGCTTCAGCTTTATCGCGCGTCTTATCGGAAAACCGCTTGGCGCCTTTCCGAGCCCGCTGCAAGCCCAAGCGGCAATTCGGAGACGGGACACGAAAAGCCGGAAATCCTTGCTTCATCCTTCGACAAGCTCAGGATGAGGTCGAGCGCTATCAACAGTTTGGACCTCATGGTGAGCTTGTCGAACCATGAGCCGCATGGTTTTTGCTAGCGCAGGCGCCGCTTCATATCGAAGACATGCACCGCTCCCGCCAATGTGACGAGCGCGATCACGAGGAGGGCGGATGAGTTCGTCCAGGCGAGCCGGACCGCGAGCATAAGGCAGAAGCCTGAGCCCAGGTTTAGCAGATCGCCTGGAATCGCGCTGGCCTCGCCTCTCCCGTAGCGCCACCAGGAGAGGGCCGCAGCCTCGATCACGACGACGGCGATGATGAAGTCAAGCAGAAGCGTCATGCGTCAATTCAGCTGAACGATCTTCCAATTCAGGATGCCGGCGAAGGTCACCCAGGCGATATACGGCACGAGCAGCCAGGCGGCTTTCTTTGAATATTGCGAGAAAACGATGATCGGGACGAGAACGGAAGCCCAAAGCACTCCCACCTCCATCAGCGCCCAATCGGGCCGCTGGAAGCGGAAGAACAGCGCGCTCCACAACACGTTGAAAAACGCGTTGGCCATGAAAAAGAGGACAATGTTCCTCCGGCTCGCCTTCGAAGGAGCATTGCGCCAAGCGAAGACAGCCGACAAAGCCGCCAGCGTGAAGATGACGCTCCATGCGGGGCCGAAAAGATAGTCCGGCGGCTGCCACCAGGGTTTGTTGAGGGCCATATACCACGGCCCAAGGACTGTCGTTATGGCGCCCAGGCCTCCAACGGCCTGGGCCACAACGAACGCGATTAGAAATGTTATCCAGAATCCGGACTTCGGCCCTGTTATTTCTGTTTCCGATGAGGACTTTGTTGGGGCTAGCGTCACGCCTTAACCAATCCCAGAAGATGAGCTATGTCTTTGAAGAAGATCCTTGCTTGGGCAACAGGGCTCGAACGAACGAGTTCCTTGTGCATGTAGGACTGCCAGGTGAGGCGCTGCACGTCCGGATCGCGGCAGATATTGACAAAACGCTCGCGGCGCTTGTCGTTCCGGTACCAGAAGTGCTGCATGAGGCCGAGGATCCAGAACACCCTGCCGTGGGCCTTCAGGAACCGCTTGCGGGCGCCGGCGAGCGCCTTGGCGTCTCCGGTTTTGAGAGCCTCCGACACCGCTTCGCCGACGATGCGTCCGCAATGCATGGCGTAATAAATGCCCTCGCCCGATGCGGGCGCGACCACGCCTGCGGCGTCGCCGGTCAGGATCACGTCTTTTCCGTTGTCCCAGCGCTTCAACGGCTTCAGCGGGATCGGCGCGCCCTCCTTCCGGACCGTTTCGACATCGTCGAGACCCGAATCTTTCCGGAGCTGCCCGGTGGCTGAACGCAACGAGAAGCCCTTGTGCATGCTGCCGGTTCCGATGCTGGCATGGGAACCGTGCGGGAAGATCCAGCCGTAGAAGTCCGGCGAGATCTTGCCCTGGTAGTAGACGTCGCAGCGCGTCGGGTCGTACTTCTCGTGACCTTCCGTCGGCGACTTCACGATCTCGTGATAGGCGAAGACGAAGGGGACGCGCGGCACATCGGGCAGCGCCTGCCGGTGAACCTCGGAATTGGCGCCGTCCGCGCCGATGATCACCTTGCCCGTGACGCTTTGGGTCTCGCCATCCTTGGTCTTGTAGGTCACCACGGCGCGGCCCTTCGCATCGCGGGAGAACGTCTCGAACGCTCCGGTGCGGCGCTCGGCTCCGGAGTCAGCGGCGCGGTTGCGCAGAAACTCGTCGAAGACCTCGCGGTCGACCATGCCGACATAGCCGCCGTCGATGGGCATATCGACTTCCTTGCCGGCGGGAGACACCATGCGGGCGGAGTGGATGCGCGCGACGATGATGTCGCTCGGGATTTCGAAGTCCTTGATCAGGCGCGGCGGAACGGCGCCGCCGCAGGGCTTGATCCGGCCCGCTTTGTCGAGAAGCAGGACCGAATGCCCCATCCGTGCAAGGTCGTCCGCAGCGGTTGCGCCTGACGGGCCTCCGCCCACAACGACAACGTCAAAGCTGTCAAGCTCACTCATGTCATTCGTGCTCCGGCTTCGCCCACGGCCTGGGCGGATGCGTTGAAAGAAAGCTCAGAATTCGGATCCTGCTCCGCCAGGGCGGCTGCCGCCGTCAGCCGGACCGCGAGGCCCGTGGCGACGATGAAAAGAATTCCCTGGACGGCAAAAAGCAGCGAATAGGCCGCCGATGGCGAGCCTAAGAAATGTCGCGCGACATCGACAGCCGCCGTACCGACCACACCGCCGCATCCGAAGGCGATCGCCTGCGCCGCGCCCCAAAGGCCCATGCGGACCCCTTCGCGCGCGCCCTTGCCGACGCTTGCGAGCGTGATCATGGTTCCGATCGCCGCCACCGCGTAAACGCCATTGGCCATGCCGAGGCCGAATACGACAGGTTTCAGGAAAGCCGCCATTCCGCCGATGCCCACCGATGCCAGCGCAAAAAGGCCGATGGCCGATGCGAAGCAGCCCCCTGCGACCCAGAAGCGGCCGGCGTTTACGCTCCGTCTGCTCAAGCTGCCGACGACGGCCCCCAAAACCATGCCGAGCACGATGCCCGAGCGGTGCGCGCCGAAAAGCTTGGCGGTTTCGCCCGGAGTCAGCCCGAAAACCGAGCCTGCAAACGGCTCGAGAAGCAGTTCCTGGGCGCTGAATGCGAGCATCGAGATGAAGACGAAAACGGTCATCCGCCGCGCTTCAGGCTCCGACCAGACGTCTTTGATCGCCTCGAAGAACGAATGCGTCTGCTTTTGCTGAGCCGCGGGCCCTTCGGCAAAGCGGCGCTCGATTCCCCAGATCGCGATCACGGACAGGGTGAAGCATATGGCGGAGATCGCCCCGCTCACCGTTACGAGCCGCGCCATGGAGAACGGATCGAGCATCCGGCCCCCGATGCTGGCGGCGAGCGCCGTTCCGGCGATCATCATCGTCCAGACCAAAGCGGCGGCCGCCGGCTTGCGGGCCGGACTCACTATTTTCGCGATCAGGACCAGAAGAGACGTGCCGGCAGCCCCCGCCCCGACGCCAATTCCAATGTAGGAAAGGACAGCGCAGGCGATGCCCGCAGCCGTGTTCGTGGACATGAGCGAGATCGAGGCCGCCGCGCAGACGCCCGAGACGGCGAGCACGGCCATGCCGCCGACGATCCAGGGCGTGCGCTTTCCGCCCTTGTCGGAGCCGTGCCCCCAGCGCGGGCGCAGCATCTCGGCTGCGTAATGGATGCCGAAAAGCAGGCCCGGCAGCGTCGCAGGAAGGGCGAGTTCGACAACCATGACCCGGTTCAGCGTGGACGTGGCGAGCGCGATGATGCCCCCCAGCGACATCTGCACAAGGCCAAGCCTTACGATACCCCCCCAGCCGAGATAACCGGGCATCACATCGTCCCTTGTATCAGGGGACGAAGCGCGAAGGCGGCGACCAGCATGCCAAGCACGTACAGCGTCGTGCCCGTCGCATTGTAGAAGATCGCCTCCCCCTTCGGGTTCTTGAGGAACCGGTTCATGAGGAAGAACTGAATCGCCAGCGAGAAGCCGATAGCGTCGGCGTAAAAGGGACGGTCCCATGCGATGAGACAGCCGATCACGATCACCTGCGGAAGGGCCATGACAACGCAGGCAAGCCGCGCGGCGTTTCTCACGCCAAGCTGGACGGGGATCGAGCGAACGCCGGTCTTGATGTCGCCTTCGACCGATTTGAAATCGTTCAGCGTCATGATCCCGTGCGCGCCGAGGCTGTAAAGAACGGCGAACAAAACGATGCGCCAATCGGGGAAGGCCGCGGCCATGATGGCTGCGCCCGTGAACCACGGCATGCCTTCATAGGCGAAGCCGCAGGCCGCGTTGCCCCACCAGCCGTTTTGCTTGAGCCGCAGGGGAGGCGCGCTGTAAGCCCAGGCGAGAAAGAGGCCGAGGATCGCGGCGCCGAACGCCCACAGCCCGAGGCTTGTCGCCAAAAGGGCGGACAGGAACGTCCAGACGACGGCGATATAGAAGCCCCAGCTGCCCGGGATCCGGCCGGAAGGGATTGGCCGGTCAGGCTCATTGATGGCGTCGACGTGGCGGTCGTACCAGTCGTTCACCGCCTGGCTTGTGCCGCATACCATGGGCCCGCAGAGCAGAACGCCGATGGCGACGACCTGCCAGTTTTCGACGACCGAAGCGCCGGACGACACGATCCCGCACATGAACGCCCACATGGGCGCGAACCACGTGATGGGATGCATGTATTCCAGAACAGAAGCAAGGTCTGGACGCGTCAGGGCTGGCGGTGTCTCGGCAGGTGCTGTCATGCGTGGCACAGTAATTTTTGCGGGTTGCTCTGTCAATTTTGGTTTACAGCGCGCGGCGAAAATAAACCTAGCTTGGTTATTGGCCGTGCTCTGTCGTCAGATCGCCCAGCCCGTACCGCCTGAGCTTCACATAAAGGCTCTGCCGGCTCAGCCCGAGCATCTCCGCCGCCGAGGCGCGATTGTCGCCGGTCAGCTCGAGCGCCGCCTCGATGCAAAGCTTCTCGATCAGATCGCTCGAACTCCCTGACGAGATCTTTCAAGGAGACGCGGCCGACGAGTTCGGTGAGCTGTTCCACCGAGCGGGCGAGATTGGCTGGCCGCAACTTCGCGGCGTTTCGCGTGGCGGAGGACCGCACCACGAACCCGAAACAGGGCAGTTCGCCGGTCAAGGCTGCGACCGCGGATACTTCGACCTCTTCCAGGGAGCCATAGGCGCCGTGAACGATGGTCGAGAAGTTCCTGACCGAACCGTGCTCGCGGAGGTTCGCCGTCAGAACGTTGATGTCGACGCCCGAGCGGCCGAGCCAGTTCTGGAGAGGCTGGCCCCGCGCCTGCTCCTGGTTAGAAAGCTGCGCGAGATCGAGGAACGCTGTGTTCGCCGAAAGGATTCGCGCTTCGAGATCCGTGACGACGAACCCGTCCGGCAGGCCCTCCATGATCTTGACGAGGGAGGCGCTCGCCTTTTGCAGGCCTTCCGGCAGTTGTGTTTCGGCCGGGGAGAGCCTTGCGAGAATGAAGGCGCTGCTGCCCTGCCTGAAAAAGGACGCCGAGAAAATGAAGGTTCGGTTCAAGCCTGCCAGCCGGATCGGGATGCTCTCGCCCGTGCCGGTCGACCGCACCGTGGCGAAAAGGTCTTGAACGGCGGCGCTGTCGCCTGGATCGATCAGTTCAAGGAGCGTCTGGGCGGAAATCTTCTTCGAGGGCTCGCCGATCAGCGCAAGCGCCGCCGGATTAACCTCCGTGATGCGCGCCGTCGTGGCGTCCGCGATGATGATGGCTTCAGATGCGATCTGAAACAGAAGCCGGTACCTGAGCTCCGTCTGGCGAAGCCGCGCGTAATCCCGCTCGATGGACATTTGAGCGTCCACAAGCTGCTGCTGCAGGCTTGCCAGGACACGCAAATCGCGGCCGAACGCCACAACCCGGCCATCCTCCCTCACCTGCAACGCCGAATAGCGGACGGGCACATGCTCGCCGTCAGGCGCGATATGATTGACTTCGCGCCAGCGCGTCGGCAGCTTCAGCTCTGCTTCCCGAATGAGCTCTTCGACTTTATGCCGGCTGTCGGAGGTGACCGTGTCGGCCCACGGAATGCCGATCCATTTTCCAAGTCCGGCGTTCGACAGGTCATCGCTACCAATCGCCACATCCCTGATGACGCCATTCTTGTCCAGCACGAGCGCCACATCCGCCGCCGAGGAGATCAGCCTCGCAACGACGTCGGCGCTCAATGTGCCAAGCGACTTCTTGGGTGTGTGAAAGAGGTTCACGGTGCGAGAGACCAGGATCTCCATTTTTTCAGTTTTAAGTCCCTTGTACTCCGGTTTAACTTGGCGCGGCTTTGCGGGAGAGCAGCGTCCGCGCGGCGGCGGCCGCCGAGCGCCCGTCGGGAGCGAACGCGTCCGCCCCAACCCGCTCCGCCAGATCCGGCTGCTCCATGAACAAGGAGCCGCCAACCAGAACGCTGATATCGCGATTGCAGGAATGCCGCCGGACAAGCCGGATAATCGATGCGAGCCGGTCGATGAAACGTTCCGAGCTCAACGAGAAACCGGCGATGGCGAACCACTGCCTATCAACTAAGTGGGCAATTTCATCACCCGAGTCAATCTGACCGCCCGAGACATCCCACCCTTCCCGGCGAAGAAAAGCCTCGACCACAAAGAGACCGAAGGTATGCTGGTCTCCGGGAGTCCCAAGAAGGAGCGCCCGGCGTCCGTGACGCCAGCCCGGCGCCTCGCATTCGAACTCGGGGGTAAAGTCGCGGAGCATTTGCCGCAGGCGGGAGAGGCCGATGGTCACTTCCGTGAAGCTGCAGCGGTCCGCCTTCCAGAGTTCGCCCAGGTAGCACGCCGCCGGCGCGAGAAGTTCCATGATGACGCTCTCGAGAGACTGGCCCTTGGCGCGTTTCCGTTCGATGAACGCATAAGCCCTAGTGGTGTCGAGAGCGAGGATCAGGCCGCCTAATTCCTGAACGTCGTCCGAGGTAAGCGCATCCGTCGCCGCCCTAAGCTCCGGTGGCAAATCGGCCTGGTGAACTAGAAGAAGCCGTGGAATGATTTCCCCCTCTATCGTTCTGGCGAGCCGTGTGATAAGTGCTGCTTTGTGATCTTGAAAACCGCGCAGCGGGCCTTGCTGTGCATCCTCCTCCATACAGCGTTCAACAAGAACCGCCTTCCTCGATGGCGTCATGCGATAGGGTCCTCCAAAGCAGGGCTGATACGGCCGGGCCGGTGCTTAAGCATAAGGGCAACCCCATCAAAAATAATTTACAACGCCGTCGTCATTTTCCCCTTGTGGTGATCCCAGATGAACTCTCTTCGCAAAGTAATTGTAAATCGGGGTTTACGTCAAGTTATGTTGACAGTCCTGCCCCTCCGGTTCTAAATACGGGGTGTCACGATGTGGGGAGAGCGCATGGAACAAAAGCAGGGCAAAGTGAGACGCCCGCTTTACACGCCTGAAGAACGCATCCGCCGCGACAACTCGCCCTGGACGATCGTCCAGGGGGTGCTTGCGCCTTTGCAGTTTGCTGTCTTCCTCGTCAGTCTCGTGCTCGTCTTGCGCTACCTCGCGACCGGCAGCGGCGAATATTCCGCCACGGTGTCGATCGTCGTCAAGACGCTTGTCCTCTACACGATCATGGTGACCGGCGCGATCTGGGAGAAAAAGGTTTTCGGGCAATATCTTTTCGCGCCCGCCTTCTTCTGGGAAGACGTGATGAGCTTCCTCGTCATCGCGCTTCACACACTCTACATGGCTGCGCTGATCTACGGGTTTCTCGATACCCATCAACAGATGTACGTCGCGCTCGCGGCCTATGCGGCCTATGTGATCAACGCGGCGCAGTTCCTCCTCAAGCTGCGCGCGGCGCGCCTCGACGAAGCGCGCAAAAGGCGCGAGCTGGAGTCCTCAGTCAAGCTTGAGCCGGAGATGGTCCGATGAGCGCTGACGGAGCCGTTCCGGCGGCTGAGGCTTGCGACCGCCCGATCCTGCGCGAACGCGGCCAGCGCGAGGTTTTTTGCGGCTTGACCGGGATTGTCTGGCTGCATCGCAAAATTCAGGACGCCTTCTTCCTCGTGGTTGGCTCCAGAACCTGCGCTCACCTCATCCAGTCTGCGGCGGGCGTCATGATTTTCGCGGAGCCCCGCTTTGCGACCGCCATCATCGAGGAGCGCGATCTTGCGGGTCTCGCAGACCTCAATGAAGAGTTGGACCGCGTGGTTGGCCGCCTCCTGGAGCGCCGCCCCGACATCAAGATGCTCTTCCTTGTCGGCTCCTGTCCGTCGGAGGTCATCAAGCTCGATCTTCACAGGGCCGCCGAGCGCCTCTCCCGGGATTTCGCGGGCAAAGTGCGGATCCTGAATTATACGGGCAGCGGGATCGAAACGACCTTCACGCAAGGCGAGGACGCCTGTCTCGCTTCGCTGATTCCCGAACTTCCGGCCGAGCCCAAGGGCGCGCCGCCTTCCCTCATGGTCGTTGGCACGCTCGCCGATGTGGTCGAAGACCAGTTTGTGCGCCTCTTCAAAGAGCTTGGCCTCGAACGCGTTCACTTCTTCCCGCCACGCAACAGCGCAAGCCTGCCGCCAGTCGGTGAGAACACATTGTACCTGCTTGCGCAGCCGTTCCTGGCCGACACGGCGCGCGACTTGCAAAAGCGCGGCGCCAAGCATATCCCCGCGCCCTTCCCGCTCGGTGAGGAGGGGACGACGCTCTGGCTTCAGGCCGCCGCGCGGCGGTTCGGGGTCAATCAAACCCGCTTCGACGCCGTTGTCGGCGCTCCTCGCGAGCGAGCGAAGCGCGCGCTCTCCGCCCATAAAGAGAAGCTCGGAGGGAAGAGCATATTCTTCTTCCCCGATTCGCAGCTTGAGCTGCCGCTCGCCCGCTTCGTGAGCCGCGAGCTCGACATGAAGCTGACCGAAGTCGGAACGCCCTATCTTCACCGCCAGCACCTTGCTTCCGAACTCGAACTTTTGCAGAAGGACATCGTGCTCAGCGAAGGACAGGACGTAGAGCGCCAGCTCGACCGCTGCCGCCAGACCCGGCCCGACCTTACGGTCTGCGGCCTCGGCCTTGCGAACCCGCTCGAAGCCGAGGGCATGACCACCAAGTGGTCGATCGAACTCCTCTTCACCCCCATCCAGGGCTACGACCAGGCCGGCGATCTCGCAGAACTTTTCGCCCGGCCGCTCAATCGCCGTACCCGCCTGGAGGTTTGACGAATGCAGCTCACCGTCTGGACGTACGAAGGACCGCCGCATATCGGCGCGATGCGAATAGCCACAGCGATGAGAGGCGTGCATTACGTGCTGCATGCCCCTCAGGGCGACACCTACGCCGACCTCCTTTTTACGATGATCGAGCGCCGCGACAAGCGCCCGCCCGTGACCTATACGACGTTCCAGGCGCGCGATCTCGGCGGCGACACCGCGGAGCTTTTCAAGACGGCGGCGCGGGACGCTTATGAGCGGTTCCGGCCGGAAGCGCTTCTCGTCGGCTCATCCTGCACCGCGGAGCTGATCCAGGACGACCCCGGCGGACTCGCGGCGGCGCTCAATCTGCCCGTGCCTGTCATCCCGCTCGACCTCCCCGCCTACCAGAAGAAGGAAAACTGGGGAGCCGCGGAGACATTCTACCGCGTGGTTCGCACCTGCACCGGCTCGCGGAAAGCGGGCGACCGGCCGAAGCAGGACCGTGTGACCTGCAATCTTCTTGGTCCCACCGCGCTCGGCTTCCGGCACCGCGACGACGTGGAGGAAATAACCAGGCTCCTGGCGAGCCTCGGCGCCGGCGTCAACGTCGTCGCCCCTCTTGGCGCGTCACCGGCGGACATCGCGCGCCTTCCCGACGCCGATTTCAATGTCGTGCTCTACCCCGAAATCGCGATGACGGCGGCGCAATATCTGGAGCGCGCGTTCAAGCAGCCTTACACGAAGACCGTCCCGATCGGAACCATCGCGACGAGCGCCTTCATCGGCGAAGTGGCCGCGATAACCGGGCTGAAGGCCGACATTCCCGTCGCGTCCCGGCTGCCCTGGTATTCGCGCTCCATTGACTCGACGTACCTCACCGGCAAGCGCGTCTTTATTTTCGGCGACGCGACCCACGCGCTCGCGGCCGCGCGCGTGGCCTCCAAAGAGCTCGGTTTCCAGGTGGTCGGGCTCGGCACGTATTCCCGCGAATTCGCCCGCGAAATCCGGGAAGCCGCGAAGCTCTACGGCGTCGAGCCGCTCATCACAGACGATTATCTGGAAGTCGAAGCCGCCGTCCGGGAACTTCATCCTGAACTCGTGCTCGGCACCCAGATGGAACGGCACATCGCAAAGCGGCTGGGCGTCCCCTGCGCCGTCATCTCGGCGCCGATCCACGTTCAGGATTTCCCGGCCCGCTACTCGCCGCAGATGGGCTACGAGGGCGCGAACGTGCTCTTCGATACGTGGGTCCATCCGCTGATGATGGGCCTGGAGGAACATCTGCTCGGCATGTTCCGGGAGGATTTCGAGTTTCACGCGGAAGCCGCGCCTTCTCATCTCGCCTCCGTATCGTCGCCCGCGGCGCCGGCCGCCGCTCTCCCGGCGCAAGACAAAGCCGGGATCCAAGCCGCAGAAGCCGCTAAGCCTGAGGCTCCCCCAGAGGCTCAGCCGCCAGCCCAGCCCGCTCAACTCGTGTGGGGCGCCGACGCGGAGGCCGAGCTTCGCAAAATTCCCTTCTTCGTGCGCGGCAAGGCGAAACGTAACACCGAACGGTTCGCAACCGAGCACGGCATCTCCAAAATCACGGTAGAGACCCTATACGATGCAAAAGCGCACTTCAGCCGCTAGCAGCGCTCCGGTGCGCTTCGTCATTGTGACGCTGGACAGCCACCTCGCCAGCGCAGTTGCGCGCGCGAACGAGGTTCTCGCGAATGAAATGCCGGGGCTCAGGGTCACGCTTCATGCGGCGTCCGAATGGGGGCAGAACCCGGAGCTCCTGGCCGAATGCCTCGATGACATCGCAACCGGCGACATCGTGCTTGTCACCATGCTTTTCATCGAGGAGCATATCAAGGCCGTCATGCCTGCCCTGATGGCGCGACGCGACAAGTGCGACGCCATGATCGCCTGCATGTCCGCCAGCGAGGTCGCCAAAGTCACGAAGATGGGCGGCTTCAACATGGACGGCAGCGACACAGGCGTGATGTCGCTCCTGAAACGCCTGAAGCCCAAGAGAAAAGAGGGCGAGGCCCCAAAGACCGGCGGCGCAAGCCAGATGGCGATGCTGCGCCGGCTGCCGAAGATCCTGAGATTTATTCCCGGCTCCGCCCAGGATGTGCGCGCCTACTTCCTGACGCTGCAATACTGGCTGGCGGGCTCGGACGACAACATGGCGCACATGGTGCGCTTCCTCGTGAACCGTTATGCGAGCGGCCCGCGCCAGGCTTTCCGCGGCAAGCTTTCCGCCTCGGAGCCGATCGATTACCCGGACGTTGGCGTCTATCACCCGGCCCTCAAGAACCGCGTGGGCCAAAGCATCGCCGATCTGCCTCACGCGAAAGGCCGCCCCGGCGGCACGGTCGGCGTGCTTGTGATGCGCTCCTATGTGCTGGCCGGCAACTCGCTGCACTATGACGGCATGATCGAAACGCTGGAAAAGCGCGGGCTGAACGTGATCCCGGTCTTCGCCAGCGGCCTTGACGCCCGCGAAGCCATCGAACGCTACTTCATGCGGGATGGCAAGGTCGTCATCGACGCGCTCGTCTCGCTGACGGGCTTCTCGCTTGTCGGCGGTCCTGCCTATAACGACGCCAAGGGCGCCCAGGAAATCCTGGCCAGGCTCGACGTTCCCTACATCGCCGCCCACCCGGTCGAGTTCCAGACGATTCAGCAATGGGGCGCCGATCAGCGCGGCCTCATGCCGGTGGAAAGCACCATCATGGTGGCGATCCCCGAACTCGACGGCGCAACCGGCCCCACTGTGTTCGGCGGCCGGTCCGACGGCACCGACGCGCCATGCACGGGCTGCGAGCGCGGCTGCACCTTCCCGACCTCGCGCGCCCGCGACATGCATTCCTGCCTTGAGCGCGCGGAAACGCTCTGCTCGCGCATCGAGAAGCTGATCGAGCTTCGCCGCACGGATCGCGCAAAGCGCAAGATCGGCGTGGTGCTGTTCAACTTCCCGCCGAACGCCGGCAACGTCGGCACCGCCATGTCGCTCGCCGTCTTCCCTTCGCTTTATAATGTGCTCGTAAGGCTGAAGGAGGAGGGTTACTCCGTCGAGGTGCCCGAATCCGTCGACGCCATGCGCGAGAGCATTCTCGGCGGCAACGCCAGCCGCTACGGCACGCCGGCCAATGTCCACGCCCGCATTCAGGTCAACGACTACATCCGCAACGAACGCTGGCTGAAGCATATCGAAAAGCAATGGGGGCCGGCGCCCGGCAGGGCGCAGAGCGACGGCGCGACGGTCTTCGTTCTCGGCGTGCAGTTCGGCAATGTCTTCGTCGGCGTGCAGCCGGCCTTCGGCTACGAAGGCGACCCGATGCGGCTCCTGTTCGAGCGCGGCTTTGCGCCGACGCACGCTTTCAGCGCCTTCTATCGCTATTTGCGCGACGACTTCAAAGCGCACGCGCTGCTTCATTTCGGCACGCATGGCGCGCTGGAGTTCATGCCCGGCAAGCAGACGGGTCTTTCGGAGGATTGCTGGCCGGACAGGCTCATCCGCGACCTGCCGAATTTCTATCTCTACGCCGCGAACAATCCGTCCGAAGGCACGCTTGCGAAGCGGCGCGGCGCGGCGACCATCGTCAGCTACTTGACGCCCCCGGTCACGCAAGCCGGCCTCTATCGCGGCTTGCTCGATCTCAAGGGATCGGTGCAGCGCTGGCGCGAATTTGCGCCGGACGTCGCGCAGGAGGAGCGCGAGGCGCTTGCGACGCTCATCCAGGCGCAGGCCTCTGCCGTGGACCTCTCCGAGACGGAGCCGGCATGGCCCTTCGAAGAGGCGGAGAACCGCGTCCTTGCGCTGACGCACAAGATCCTTGAGCTTGAGGAAACGCTCATTCCGCATGGCCTGCACGTAGTCGGCAAGCTTGCCTCCGATGACGAGCGCATCGATCTTCTGACCTTTGCAGCCGAAGCGCTCGATGGCGAGAGCCCTGAGCAGGCGACCATCAAGGCGGTCGCCGAGGGCGTCAGCGCCGAGGACGCGCTGCGCAAGGCCGGCCATCATCGCACGCCTAAAAATATCGAGAAGCTCAGCAAGCTCGCCGAGATGTACGGCCATCTCGGCCGCGATGCGGAACTGCCCGCCATCGTCACCGCGCTCGACGCCCGCTATATCAAGCCAGTGCCCGGCGGCGACATCATTCGCAACCCCGAGATCCTGCCGACGGGCCGCAACATCCACGGCTTCGACCCCTTCCGTATACCAAGCGTCTTCGCCATGAAGGAAGGCGAGAAGCAGGCCGCCCGGCTGCTCCGGAGGCACATGGAAGAGGGGAACGCCCTGCCCGAGTTGGTGGCGTTCGTCCTTTGGGGAACGGATAACCTCAAGACCGAAGGCGAGCCCATCGCGCAGGCGCTCGCGCTCATGGGCTGCCGGCCGCGGTTCGACAGCTATGGCCGCCTTTGCGGCGCAACGCTCGTCCCGCTAAAGGAATTGGGCCGGCCGCGCATCGATGTGGTCATGACCATGTCCGGCATTTTCCGCGATCTGCTTCCGCTGCAGATGAAGCTTCTCGCGGAAGCGGCTTATGAAGCGGCGACCGCCGACGAGCCGGAGTCCGAGAACTTCGTCCGCAAGCACGCGCTTGTCTATCAGGCCGCGCATAAGTGCGACATGGAGACGGCTGCTCTGCGCGTCTTCTCGAACGGCGACGGCGCTTATGGCGCCAACGTGAACCTGCTCGTCGACAGCGGCGCCTGGCAGGATGAGGACGAACTCGCCGAAACTTACAGCCGCCGCAAATCCTTCGCCTATGGCCGCGGAGGCACGCCGATGGCGCAGCCGGCGCTTTTGAAAACCATGCTGGCCGATGTCGATCTCGCCTATCAATGCCTCGACTCAGTCGACCTCGGCGTCACCACCATCGACCAGTATTTCGATACGCTCGGCGGCATCACCCGCTCCGTGCGCCGCGCCAAGGGCGGCGAGGAGTTGCCGGTCTACATCAGCGATCAGACGCGGGGCGAGGGCAAGGTGCGGACGCTGAACGAGCAGGTTTCGCTTGAGACCCGCACGCGCGCGCTGAACCCGAAATGGTACGAAGGCATGCTGGAGCACGGCTATGAGGGCGTGCGCCAGATCGAGGCCACCGTCACCAACACCATGGGCTGGTCCGCCACCACGGGACAGGTCGATCCGTGGGTCTATCAGCGCCTTACACAAACCTATGTACTCGACGAAGAAATGCGCAAACGGCTCGCCGCTCTCAACCCCACGGCGACCGCCCGCATGGTCAACAGGCTGAATGAGGCCCACGAGCGCAACTATTGGAAGCCCGACGAGGAGACGCTCGACGCGCTTCGCAAGGCTGCCGAAGAACTCGAAGACCAAATCGAAGGGGTTGGCATGGAGGAAGCCGCATGACTTTGCACCAGCGCATACCCGCGCAGCCGACCCCTCAATACCGGGCCAAAGGCTCCGAGGCCGACTCCGAAGGCGATGGCGAAGGCAGCGTGCAGGTTCACCTCGATCCCAAATTGAATATCGGCACGGCCAAGGTTTTCGCCGTTTACGGCAAGGGCGGCATCGGCAAGAGCACGACCTCGTCCAATCTGTCGGTGGCCTTTTCGAAGCTTGGCAAGCGCGTCCTTCAGATCGGTTGCGATCCGAAGCACGACAGCACCTTCACGCTGACCAAGTGCATGATCCCGACCGTGATCGACATCCTCGAATCCGTGAACTTCCATTCGGAGGAATTGCGCACCGAGGACTTCGTTTTCGAAGGCTATAACGGCGTCAAATGCGTCGAGGCTGGCGGCCCGCCCGCGGGCACCGGCTGCGGCGGCTACGTGGTTGGCCAGACGGTGAAGCTCTTGAAGGAGCATCACCTTCTCGAAGACACCGACGTCGTGATCTTCGACGTGCTGGGCGACGTGGTCTGCGGCGGTTTTGCGGCGCCGCTTCAGCATGCGGAGCGCGCCCTGATCGTCACCGCGAACGATTTCGATTCGATCTTCGCCATGAACCGCATCGCGGCCGCGATCATCGCTAAATCGAAGAACTACCGTGTGCGTCTCGGCGGGGTGATCGCCAATCGCAGCCGCGCCACCGACGAAATCGACCGCTTCAACGGAGCCATCGGGCTCAATCGCGTGGCGCACTTCCAGGACCTCGACGCCATCCGCATGAGTTGGCTGAAAAAGCAGACGCTGTTCGAGATGGACCCGACTCCCGAGGTTGAGGGCGTGCAGCAGGAGTATCTTCGCCTCGCAAAATGCCTCTGGGATGGAGCCGAGCCTGAGATCCACTGCAAGCCGATGAAGGATCGCGATATCTTCGATTTCCTGGGATACAACTGATGCCAACTCCCTCCTATCTCGAACGCCGCAACGACCTCGAAACCTATTTCGACAGGACGGCCGCCGATAATTGGGCGAAGTTGACGACCGATGAGCCCGTCAGCGGAATTCGCGCGACCGTGCGGGCGGGCCGCGACCGCATGCGCGCGACGCTCATGAGCTGGCTGCCGGACGATCTCACCGGGGCGCGGCTTCTTGATGCAGGCTGCGGCACGGGGCTGCTTTCGGCCGAGGCGGCAAGGCGCGGCGCCCACGTCGTCGCGATCGATCTTTCGCCTACGCTGATTGGAGTTGCAAAGGAGCGCATGCCCGCGGACCTGGCCGAGAATGTCGAGTTTCACGCGGGCGATATGCTGGACGAGAGCCACGGCGGCTTCGACTTTTGCGTTGCCATGGATTTGCTCATTCATTACCCTGCGAAAGATCTCGTCAACGTGCTCTCGGGGCTCGCTGGCAGAACAAAAGAGATGGTGCTGTTCACTTTCGCGCCCAAAACTTTGGCGCTCACGGTCATGCATACGGCCGGAAAGCTTTTTCCACGCTCGGATCGGTCGCCCGCGATCGAGCCGGTTTCGGAGTCGAAGCTTTCAGGCATGATCGCCAAAGACAGCAGGCTGACACGCTGGCGGCAAGCGCGCTCGCTGCGGATCGTGAACGGCTTCTACACCTCCCATGCTATGGAGCTGACCGCTTCATGACAGACCTGTGGGACCATAGGGAAGCGGAAAAAGTCAACTCTCTCGCCGCTCATTCGGACGAGAGAGAAGTTGGCGCCGCGCCCATGCGTCTCCAGGCAAAGAAACCACAAAACCCCCCGCCAGTATCGCCGTTTCGCGCGGTCCTGCAGAAGCTTGGCCCTCAATTTCTCCCCTTCGCGGACGCTGCGACCCCTCAGCTGCCGCTCCATCGGCTCCTGCGCCTCTCTCTCTTCCAAGTCACGGTCGGCATGGCGCTCGTGCTCGTCAACGGCACGCTGAACCGCATCATGATCCTCGATCTCGCGGTGCCGGCCTGGCTGGTCGCCTTGATGATCGCGCTGCCGCTCGTTTTTGCGCCGTTCAGGGCGCTTCTGGGATTCAAGTCCGATACGCATCGCTCCCTGCTCGGCTGGAAGCGCGTTCCTTACATCTGGTTCGGCACGCTTCTCCAGTTTGGCGGTCTGGCGATCATGCCCTTCGCGCTCATCCTTCTCTCCGGCGACTCTCACGGCCCGCCGATCCTCGGCAAGATCGCGGCCGCCTTGGCCTTCCTGCTTGTCGGCGCGGGGCTGCATACGACGCAGACAGCGGGCTTGGCGCTCGCCACCGATCTTGCTCCGGAAGACAAACGGCCCCGCGTGGTCGCCTTCCTTTATGTGATGCTGCTGCTTGGCATGACTGTGAGCGCAGTTGTGCTCGGCCGCCTGCTTTACAACTTCAGCCAACTCCGCCTCATCGAAGTCATTCAAGGCACCGCCCTTGCGACGATGGCGTTCAACCTCATTGCGCTCTGGAAACAGGAGCCGCGGCGTCCTAGGAGCGTTGTCGAAGCCGAGCCGAAACCGGATTTCTCCGCCTCCTGGCGCGCTTTCATGGCCGGCGGTCCATGGAGAAGAATCTTCGTCGCGCTTGGCCTGGGCACGATCGCCTTCAGCATGCAGGACATTCTGATCGAGCCTTATGGCGGCCAAGTGCTGCACATGACGGTCTCGCAGACAACCGCCTTGACAGCCCTCTTCGCGGCCGGAGCGCTTATTTCGCTCGCGTTCGCGGCTCGCACGCTCGATTCTGGCGCAGACCCTTACCGGATCGCCGCCTATGGCGTCCTGGTGGGCCTCGCGGCGTTGACGGCTTTTGTATTCTCGGCCCCCTTGGGAGAACCGATCCTTTTCGAGATTGGCGTGTTTGCGCTCGGGTTCGGAAGCGGCTTTTTCGCAGCCGGCACCTTGACCGCTGCAATGAAACTCGCAAAAAGCGCGCAAGCTGGCTTGGCTCTCGGAGCCTGGGGCGCCGTCGGCGCGTCAGCCACGGGCGGCGGCATCGCGCTGGGAGGCGCCCTCCGCGACGTTATGGCAGACCTTGCGGCGCAGGGAGGCCTCGGTACGGCGCTTATGAGAGCAGACACCAGTTACCTCATTGTCTATCATGTCGAAATTGCTCTGTTGTTCGCTACGCTCGCGGCCATCGGCCCCCTGGTGCGGACGGCGGGTGATGCATCCAGGCAAACGCCAGCCCAGCTCGGCCTTGCCGATTTTCCAGGTTAATAAAACTTTGGAGGTATATAAATGCCAGTTGGCGCCTTAACAACTCACCTCGACGTCGCTCAGGTCGTGCTTTACGCGTTCTGGATTTTCTTCGCGATCCTCATCATCTACCTGCGGCGCGAAGACCGGCGCGAAGGGTATCCGTTGGTTTCCGAGCCCCGCGGCGGCAGAGAAACCCCGGGCTGGTTCATGCTCCCGGATAAGAAGATATTCCGGCTTTATCACGGCGGCACCTCAACCTCTCCCCAGTCTGTGCCCCTATCTCAAAAAGAGCGCCCCATCAAAGCGGTTCCTTCAAGCCCCTTCGGCGGTTCGCCCTTGATCCCGACAGGCAATCCCATGCTGGACGGCGTCGGCCCCGGTTCCTGGGTTCTGGAGATCCAATACGCCGGACCTCACGGTTGAAGGCATCACGCGGATTGTTCCTTTGCGCGTCGCCAACGAATTCAGCATCGACGAGCACGATCGCGATCCTCGCGGCTTTACGGTCATCGGCGCCGACGGCGCGGTTGGCGGCACGGTCCGCGACGTTTGGGTCGACCGTTCGGAAGTTCTCATCCGCTATCTCGAAGTTGAAGTTAAGGGCGGCAAGCGCGTCCTCCTGCCGATCTGCTTCGCCAAGGTCGACCAGGGCAAGGGCCGCGTGAAGGTCGAATCGATCCTCGGAAGCCAGTTCGCCGCGGCTCCGACATTGTCGAACCCCGACCGCATTACGCTGCTTGAGGAAGATAAGGTGGTGGCCTATTATGGCGGTGGCATTCTGTATGCCGAGCCGTCCCGTCAGGAGCCCCTTATATGAGTGAATACGACTTCGAGCCGGTCCGGGGCCTCCCGTTCCGGCCTTCCGAAGACGAGAGGATTCTGTGGCAGGGGTCGCCAAACTGGCGATCCCTCGCAGTTCATCTTTGCCATGTCCGGTTCATCACGCTCTACTTCGTAATGCTGATGGCCTGGGTGGTCTTCTCCAGGCTCTCGGATAATAAGCCGCTGAGTGAGGCGCTGGAGATCGATACATGGTATATGGCGTTGCTCGGCATCGTCGTGACGATCGCGATGACCTTCGCCTATCTCTGCGCCAGGACGACCATCTACACCATCACCACGCGCCGCGTTGTGCTTCGTTACGGCATAGCCTTCACCAAGGCGGTCAACGTCCCGCTCCGGATCATCAAGTCGGTCGGGCTCAGGATGCACGCCAACGGAACCGGCGATCTGGCGCTTGCCCTGAAAGGGCCGGATAAGATCGCTTATCTCATTCTTTGGCCCCACGCACGGCCCTGGCGGTTTACCTTGCCGGAACCTATGCTGCGCGCTCTTCCCGATTCCCAGGAGGCGGCTGAAGCTCTCAAGACTGCGCTGGCGCCCTTTGTCAAGAGCGAGGAAGCCTTAACTTCCGGCTCGCAGGAAGCAAGCGCAGCGGCCTCCCAAACTGACGATAAGAAAGAGTCCGGCGTCGGCCAGCACGCTGCTGAAGCCGCTTAGGATCAGAAGCGCCCCCATAATGATACAAGGTGTCAATAAACCAGCGCTGCTTGCGGCGGCGGCGATCCTAGCGATACTCTCGCTTGTGATTGCAATAAATTTCCTGGGAACTCAAACGGTCGATCTTTCCCCGAAGCGCACAGCCGTCGTTTCTCGGCCAATGATGTTCCGGGATGCTCCCGGGGGCGGCATTGCCGTTTATGACGAAGGCGCTCGCGAGCCCTTCGTTGTGCTTCCCCGCGAAAACAACACATTCATGGCCTCCGCGCTGCGCCTCATGGCGCGGAGCCGTGAACGCCGCAGCCACGCAGGCCCGGAAGCCCCCTTCGTCCTCACCTTGTGGAGCGACGGCAAACTCTCTCTTTCCGATCCCGCCACTGGCGACGTGCTCGAACTCGCCGCCTATGGCCCAACGAACGCCAAGACGTTTGCTCAACTGCTGCCCACTGCAGGCAAGGCGCAATGACATCACGCTCGCTTAGCGATTGGCTGGGGCGCCGCGAAATCTTCGAGGTGCCTTGCACCGTCGAGGTGGAGCACACGGCAGATAGCTTGCATGCCTATGTGGAACTCGACGGGGACATCGACATCGGGCCAGGAGATGAGATCATCGTTCATGGCGAACCCATCCAGCCCGCGTTCGGCGAAAAAATCATCGAGAGGCGCCAGGCGACTGTGAAGCGCGCAAACTGGCTCGGCAGGATGACAACGCGTCTCCACGCCGGATTCGAACTCACGGACCTCTACGAAGTCAGTTTTACCCCCAGGAGGAAACTATGACCGAGGCAGCAGCACAAAAAGCCGAGGCGGTGAACGACTCTACGCGCTTGGCGCAAAAAGACACCATTCTGACACCGCGCTTCTATACGACCAATTTCGATGAGATCGACAGCATCGACGTCACCCCCGTTCGCGAGGAATGGGACGGTCTCATCGCGGAGATGAAAAGCGACCCGAACAGGAGTCACTTCATCCGGAACGAAGAGTTCGACACCGACATGTCTGCGTTACCCGAGGAACTAAGAAAGGAATTCGAAGATTTCCTGATTAGTTCGGTTACCGCCGAATTTTCGGGGTGCGTGCTATACGCCGAAATGAAGAAGAGAGCTAAAAATCCAGATATGAAGGAGCTTTTCGGGCTCATGGCGCGAGACGAGGCGCGCCACGCGGGTTTTATCAACGAAACGCTCAAGGACTTCGGTATTGGCGTCGATCTCGGCTTCCTGACAAAAGCGAAGAAGTACACGTTCTTCCAGCCGAAATTCATCTATTACGCCACTTATCTCTCCGAGAAGATCGGCTACGCGCGCTACATCACTATTTATCGCCAGTTCGAAAAGCACCCGGAACTGAGATTCCACCCGATATTCAAGTGGTTTGAGAACTGGTGCAACGACGAGTTCCGCCACGGCGAGGCGTTCGCGCTTTTGATGCGGGCCAACCCGCGCCTTCTGAGCGGTCTCAACAAATTCTGGGTCAAATTCTTCGTGCTCGCGGTTTTTGCGACGATGTATATCCGCGATCACTCCCGTCCGGCCTTCCACAAGGCGCTGGCGATGGACCCGACCGACTACGACTTCAAGGTCTTCCGCATCACAAGTCAGATTTCGCAGCAGGTCTTCCCGCTGCAGCTCGATCTCGACAATCCCGCCTTCCATCGGGGCCTGGACCGCATTAACCAGATCTCCGCGGCCCGCGAGGCGGCCAAGACGCAAGGCGGGATTTTGGGCTTCTTCAAGAATGTTGGCTATTCCGCTGCGGCGGCTGTAACATTCGCACGGCTCTACATGCTGCCCGCCGCGCGCAATGAGCTGCCAAAGCGGATACGGTTGGCTCCAGCATGGTGAGGATTAGGTGATTACATTTGGGCTCCCGGTACTGTTCGTTCTTTTCATATGGTGGTTCAGCACGGGAGCCGTCATCTACCTCAACAATTTGCCCCAATACACTTATAAATGGAGTTTCCTCGGCGCGACGTTCGTGCTCGTCGCGTCGATCTACGGCCTCAGTGTAACCAGCCAAAGCGACAGTCTCTTCTCGGCTTATCTGAGCTTCACTTTTGGTCTCCTGGCGTGGGCCTGGACGCAGTTCACCTTTTACACCGGCCTCATCACGGGGCCGCGCAAAACGCCCTGCCCGGCCTCCTGCAAAGGATCGGCGCATTTCTGGCACGCCGTCGAGACGAGCATGTATCACGAGATCACCGCGGCTCTGCTTGGCGTCGTGATATGTTTCTCGACAATGCACGGAAAAAACCACATCGGCTCCTGGACCTACACGATCATCTGGCTGATGCACTCAAGCGCCAAGATCAACGCGGTGCTGGGCGTGAGGAATTTGAACGATCACTTCTTTCCCGAGCATCTGCGGTACCTGTCGAGCTTCCTCAAAAAAAGGCCGATGAACCTGTTGTTCCCGGTGTCGATCACGGTCTCGACCGTGGCCATAGCGGTTCTTGTGCACAAAGCCATTGAAATCCAGCATGACCCGTTCGAGCTTCTGGCGTTCACCTTCTACATCGTGATCCTCGCCCTGGGCATACTGGAGCACTGGTTCCTGGTCTTGCCGATACCGGCCGAGGCGCTTTGGAATTGGAGCGTCAAGGCAAGGAAGGCGCTGAGCGGCCCCGAGCACGAGGAGTTCCACGCCAATCTCCAGCCCAATCTCCATCCCAGTCTTCTTGATGCCCCAAATCCCGCCCCTGCCCGCGTTCCGGTGGCCGCCGCTCAGGATATCTAGCAGGACGCTGAAAAACCATGCGGCCCATGGTTCGACAAGCTCGCCATGAGGTCTAAACTGTTGATATTGCTCGACCTCATCCTGAGCTTGTCGAAGGATGGAGCATGGATTTCCGGCTTTTTCAGCATCCTGTTAGTGTGGCGTCTCGCAATTGCCTGCATCCTTTGCGGCGGGCTCTTATAGGCAATTGCGAGACATAAGCCACACGAGCTTCTTGTTTTTGCTTGTGTCCCTTTGTCTCCTAATTTGCCAGCGCGCCGCCGACTTGCTGGATGCGATTCAGCCCGCTTCGCGCTAATCTGCGCCCTCGGCCACGGTTTCAAAGCTGAGAGAGAAGCATGGACATCGACGATCTTGAGCCGCGAAAGCAGCCATCGAAGCTAAAAGACCTCACGGTCTATTCGGTCGCGGATTTGCGTCTTTACATCGATCTTCTGAAATCGGAGGTCGCGCGCGCGGAGGCGGTGATCAGGCAAAAGGACGCCCACAAGGACGCTGCGAGCGCATTTTTCAAAAAATGAACTGCGGCGGCTCCCGCTCAAGCCCCTCGTTTTATCGTGCGTCTGATCGGAAAGCCGCTTCGCACCTTTCCGGACGCACTCTAAGCGGCGGGAAACGCGAGCCTGATGCGTTCGATCTGGCCATTGATCGGCGAAGGGGGTTCGTTCGCCGCGGTTACGCCGTCGTTGAAAACACGCTCAAGCCTGAGAACCCGGTCGTGCAGGCGATGGCTTTCGGAAATAAGCCTCCTGAATGTCTCCGGCAGATCATTGAACCCATCGGGGCGCTGAGCGCTTTGCGCCGATAGAGTGACCCGGTGCCGGTGGGTATGGGCTTGCGCGGCCGAGATCTCCCCCATCGCGATTGCGCGGCGGACAAGCAGCCAGGAGGCGAGTTGCGTAAGGCGGGTCGTCAGCCTGATGCTTTCGGAGGCATAGGCGAGGCTTGCAGGCGGCGTAAGCGCCTTGGACTCAGCTCTCCCTGCGCCGTCGAGATATTCGGCTGTTTCCTCCACGAGGTCCATGCCCTCGCGAAAGAGCTTCATAAACTGCGGCGACGTTGTGAAACGATCCCCAAACGACAAGAGAGCTGCATTGGGATAATTCTTCTCTGAGACGCAGGTGCTCTTCATGCTATTCCGCCATACGCATTACGGACCGGCCCCAAGAACTAAACGCCGGAACCAATTAATCAAAAGCCTAGCAGCAACTGCCTTTCAAAAAGTGAAGAGTGAAGAGCAAAGCGCTCGGCTTCTGGAACCTTAGCCAAAAAAAAAGCCGCATCAAGGACGCGGCTAAAAAAGTTTTGAGTGTTCCGGGTGGACCCAGCTTACGTTTAAGAATATTGGCACAAGGCTCTTAATTCGCGGTAAAGGTCCTCGTGGTCGATTCAGGCAATCGCATCCGCTTGGAGCGCCCTCGTAAGCAAATGCCTGAATGTCAAATCCGCTCCACGAGCGTTTGAGTTTGCGATGAGCCCAGGCAAGATCCGCGCCGGAGGAAAACCTGATGAAGACGATCGTCATTCGCGAGCCGGGGGGACCGGAAGTCCTCACGCTGGCAGACCTTCCGGCGCCCGAGCCGCGCGCGCGGGAGGTTTTGATCAAGGTTGAGGCGGCAGGCGTGAACCGCCCCGATGTGCTCCAGCGCATGGGCCTCTACCCGCCGCCGCCCGGGGCTTCCAACATTCCGGGCCTGGAGGTCGCCGGCGAGGTCGCAGCACTTGGCGAAGGCGTCTCGCAATGGCGCGTGGGCGATCGCGTGACGGCGCTGACAGCGGGCGGCGGCTATGCCGAATACGCTCTGGCTCACGAAGGATCGTGCATGAGGACGCCGAAAGGCCTCGGCATGGCGGAATCGGCCTGCATCCCCGAGACCTTCATGACGGTGTGGCACAACGTCTTCGAGCGCGGCGCCTTGAAGGCTGGCGAATGCTTTCTCGTTCACGGAGGATCGAGCGGCATCGGATCGGCGGCGATTCAACTCGCCGCGCATTTCGGGGCGCGGGTCTTCGCGACCGCGGGCAGCGACGAGAAATGCGCCTATTGCGAGAGCATGGGCGCCGAACGCGCGATCAACTACAAGACGCAAGCATTCGCCAAGGAAATCAAGGAGGCGACCTGCGGCCGCGGCGTGGATGTGATCCTCGACATGGTGGGCGGGGCCTATGTGCAGGACGACATCGCCTGCGCCGCCGAGGATGGCCGCATCGTTCAGATCGCCTTCCTCAAGGGCGCGCGCGTTCAACTCGACCTCATGCCGCTGATGCTGAAGCGCCTGACGCTGACAGGATCCACGCTTCGCCCGCGAAAACCGGAGTTCAAAGCTCATCTCGCGCGTGAGCTTCAGGCGAAGGTTTGGCCGCTGATCGAAAGCGGATCGGTCCGGATCGTGATCGATAAGGCCTTCCCTCTCGCCGAAGCCGCCAGCGCCCACCGATACATGGAATCGAACGCGCATATGGGAAAAATCGTGCTTGAGGTGTAGGCCCGGCCGCCGGGCGCAGCAATTAAACAACGTTCGCCCGCTTGACCGACGGCACAACCCCTCACCCTGTCCCTCTCCCTCAGGGAGAGGGAACGACGTGGCGACGGCTGCGACCGGACTCCCTCTCCCAACGGGAGAGGGCTGGGGTGAGGGGTTGTGCCGTTTGGCAACGCCGGGTCAATCCGCCTTCAAAACTCTCTCCTTCAAGAAGGCCTGAAACACGGGAGCGAGCATAACCGATTGGTATTCCGTGATATGGTTCCAATCCAGCATGATGTAGTTTCCCTCCCCGTCGGCAACGTCGAGGGTGGGATTGCCCCGATAGATGGCAGGAAGGGGATCCCAGAGAAATACGCTTCTTGAAGAAGCAGCCAGACTTGCGAATGCTCGATCCTGCGCGGACCTCGTGTGAAGATCCTGGGCCGCGCTCACCCTGCAAATGCTGTGGCCGAAGAGCTTGATCTGCAGGAAGCAGGCGGAACTCGTGGCCACGGCGTTCATGAGCGGCGTATCGTGGATCAGCACGACCTTGACGCCGCGCTTCTCCCATCGCCCTATGTAAGGCCTGAAGCCGTTGACGAAGGCCTCAGCCTTCGGGTTCGCCGTTGGCGCCGCGGCGCCAAGGGGGATGTGCTTGTCCCTGCGCCGATTGAAATGCCCGCGATGGAACGCAACGGCGACCACGTCTCCAGGGATCAGCCTGTCAGCCAGAAAGTCGAGCAGCTTCGACTCCCGCACGCCCACAATGAACCCGGCAGGAAAGTCCCGTGCGTCCTCAAGATTGATGAACCGCACGGAGAACGGCAAGTCTTTCGCCGCCGCCGCGGCCATGAAAGTGAGCTCCGCCGCGTGAGAAGTCGCCGATAAGAAACAGGAGGTTCGGCTTTTCGGCAGTCCTTTGTGCGGACAGGCACGTTTCCAAGGGATTTTGCAGCTTGGCCAGCGCCGCCTTGCCGTGGCATGGAAGATTCGCCCAGGCGGGCGGAGGAGTAACCCCAAACAAGCCGGGCAAATTATTGTTTGTGTTGAGCGCTAATCGCGGGACCTGCAGGACGGCGATAAAGACAGGGATGACAACCGCAAACCCAGTCACAATGGTGGCGCGGGGGGACCTCCCCCACTCGGCATAGCGCAAGGGTTTTTCTATGAAAAAGTAGGACCCGAGCGCCGCCAGGACCGTTAGCGCCAGCAGCACAAGGGAAGCCGCCAGGGTGTCGCCGACGGTCCACCGGCCGAGCACCAGCATGCTCCAGTGCCAAAGGTAGAGCGAATAGGAGATCTTGCCGATAAAGACCACTGGCGGCGACGCGAGCGCCTGATACACGGCGTGATGAGGCTGCAAGGCGCCGATCAAAAGAGACGCGCTTGCCACAGCGAGGATCGTGTTGAACGGCTGCCAGCTCGCAGGCAGCATGAAGCAGGCCAGAAGCAGACACGCGCCGGCCCAAGGAGCGAGTGAGGAGCCCGTGCGCGGCATCCGGCCTTTGCTCGCCACGAAGATGAGCGCGCCGGCGCCGAGTTCCCAGAAGCGCGCCGGCATCAGGTAGAAAGCAGCGCCGGGGCTTACCGCGGACAAGGCCAGATAGAGCAGCAAGGATATGGCGGCGATCAGCAAAAGATAAAACTGCAAACGCCGCCACTCCGGCCTAAGCCTCGCCCACGAATAGCCAGCTGTTGCGAAGATCGCGGGATAGATCATATAAAACTGCTCTTCGACCCCGAGCGACCATGTGTGCGTAAACGGATTGAGATGCGCGTCGAGGCCGAAATAATCATGGCTGATTGCCAGCAGCGATATATTCGAAAACCCCAGCAAGGCCAGCGCGCCGGTCGTAAAGACTTCGCGCGGGGGTCTTGTCGTCGTCGCCACGAAGATCAAGGCTGTGACGGCGATGCAAACGAGAAGAGCGGGCAGAAGCCGCTTGATCCGGCGGGCATAAAACGTCATGAAAAAGTCGGTCCGGGATGCCTTGGGCGCCCTGAACAGGTAAGCCGTGATGACATAGCCCGAGATGACGAAGAAGACATCGACGCCGAGGTAGCCCGACGGCAGCACATCGCCAAAAAAATGGAACAGAATGACCCCGATGACCGCCGCAGCGCGCAGGCCGTCAATATCGGGCCGGTATTTGTCGTCGTAATGCTGAGGTTTCGCCGCGGCTTGCGACACGGTCCGGGGACGGAGCAGCGGCGGCGCGGCGCCGGTCTTCATGGCGTCATCGAAATTCGAAGGACTATTAACTTCATGGCCGAGGTTCTTAGCTTGGCGGCTGCCGCTTGTCCAACGCCGCCAGCCTGAGACAGCCCGCTTCGCGCCGCTTTTCCACACGCGTCCCCGGACAGGACAGCGGCGCAAGGGGGCGCGGCGCTCTCACGGAATCGAGGATTTGCAGAAAGCAAAACCACCCATTATATTGTTTGTAACCCTTCGATTGCCGTTCCCCACACAATCGACAAAGACGCCCAGGAAGCCGAGAGGGATCGCTTCCAGGACCGGAGGAAATTTATGAGCGACATACCCCTGATGCCAAAGGCGACCGCCGTCTGGCTCGTAGAGAACACCTCGCTGACATTCGAACAGATCGCCGATTTCTGCGGCCTCCACGTGCTTGAAGTGAAGGGCATCGCCGATGGAGACGTTGCGCATGGCATCCGCGGCTCCGACCCGATCACGTCGGGCCAGCTCACCCGCGACGAAATTGCGCGCGCGCAAAAAAACCCGGCCTACAGGCTGAAGCTTTCGCGCTCGAAGGTGTTCATCCCGGAAATCAAGACGAAGCGCGCCCCAAAATATACGCCGGTGTCGCGCCGCCAGGATCGCCCCAACGCGATACTCTGGCTCCTGCGGCATCACGGGGAACTGCGGGACACGCAGATCATGCGCCTCGTCGGCACCACGAAGTCGACCATCGAGTCCATTCGCGAGCGCACCCATTGGAATTCGGCCAATCTGCAGCCGCAAGACCCGGTCGCCTTGGGCTTGTGCTCACAGATCGACCTCGACGCCGAAGTGCAGAAAGCCGCCAAGCGCACCGAGGAGGAACGCAAGGAAGCGCCAATCCCGGCAGGCGTCACCATCCAGCCGCTTGCGGAGCAGCCCTATCTCGATATTGAAGAGTGGAAATAGAGCTTCCGGCAAGGGAAGCGCCGGGAATCGCGGTATTTTCGCGTCATGCAGACTTATCTCGACCTTTTGCGCATGGTGCGCGACCGCGGCGTCAAGCGCGGCGACCGCACCGGCACCGGCACGCTTTCGCTCTTCGGGCATCAGATGCGGTTCGATCTCGCGCAGGGCTTCCCGCTTCTGACCACCAAGAAGCTGCATGTGAAATCCATCGTCCATGAGCTTCTGTGGTTTTTGTCCGGCGACACGAACACCGCCTACTTGAAGGCGAACGGCGTTTCGATCTGGGACGAATGGGCGGACGAGCACGGGGATCTGGGCCCTGTCTACGGCGCGCAGTGGCGGTCCTGGCCGGCGCGAAACGGCGGCGTCATCGACCAGGTCGCCGAGGTCGAGCGGGCGCTCAAGACGGACCCGAACTCGCGGCGTCATATCGTGACGGCCTGGAACCCGGCCGACCTGCCGCGCATGGCGCTTGCGCCCTGCCATTGCCTTTTCCAGTTCTACGTCGCGGAAGGCCGCCTGTCCTGCCAGCTCTACCAGCGCTCGGCGGACGTGTTCCTCGGCGTGCCGTTCAACATCGCCTCCTATGCGCTCCTCACGATGATGATGGCGCAGGCGACAGATTTGCAGCCGGGCGAGTTCATTCACACTTTCGGGGATGTGCATCTCTATCTCAACCACCTGGAACAGGCCGGACAGCAGCTTGGCCGCGAACCGAAGCCGCTTCCGCGGATGACGCTGAACCCCGCCGTTCGCTCGATTTTTGGCTTTGCCTACGCCGACTTCACCCTCACCGGCTATAAGCCGCACCCGGCGATAAGGGCGCCTGTCGCCGTTTGACCGGACCTGACGAGTTCAGAGTCTCTCTGATCGTGGCGGCCGCGGAAAACGGCGTGATCGGGCGCGAGGGCAAGCTGCCCTGGCGGCTCGGCAGCGATTTGCGCCGCTTCCGCAAGCTCACCATGGGCCACCCGCTCATCATGGGCCGGAAAACCTTCGAGGCGATCGGGAGGCCGCTCGACGGCCGGGACAACATCGTTGTGACGCGGGGCGAAATCGCCGACGGCGAACTGGCGGATGGGGTTTTCAAGACGCCTTCGCTGGAAGCGGCCTTGACCCTCGCCCGGAAGCAGGCCCGTGTGCGCGGGGTGAAGGAAGCCTTCGTGATCGGCGGCGCGGATCTCTTCGCTCAGGCTTTGCCGCACGCAAGCCGGATCTATCTGACACAAGTGCATGCAAGACCCGATGGCGATGTCCGCTGGAAACCGCCTCAAGGCGGCGGTTGGATGGAGGTTGCGCGCCAGGACCGGCCCGCCAGCGAGCGCGACGAGTTTCCTGTCACCGATGTAATTCTGCAGCGCCGGAATTGAGCTTGACGCGGGCGCCCCTCAGGTCCATATGCCGGGCACACCACAAAAGCGGGGCCATTCGCCATCTTGAGATCGATCCGCAAGGCTTGCGACAGACGAAGATCCTCAGATCGTAACCGTAATTGACATCCTGTTATAGACCTGGTGAATAGCCGAGCGGGCAGCCCAAGAGCGGCTCAACTGCCGATTGCGAAGGAATATCGAAATGCCGTGGAATCAGAATAACGGCGGCTGGAAGGGCGGTCCAGGCGGCCCGTGGGGTCAAGGCCCCGCAGGAGGCGGCCCTCAGCCCGATCTCGAGGAGTTCCTCAAACGCAGCCAGGACAAGCTCCGTCAAGCTATGCCCGGCGGCATCGGCGTAGCCGGCTCCATTCTCATTTTCCTGGTTGTGGCGGCCGCCGTCGGCTATTTCGGCTTCACCGTCCGCATCAACCCCGATGAGCGCGGCGTGGTCCAGCGCTTCGGCCGCTATGACCGCGAGCTATACAACGGCATCAATTTCCGCTGGCCCTACCCCGTCGAGGAAGTCACCGTCATCCCGTATACGCGCCAGAACCGCATCGAAATCGGTTTCAGCTCGGGCGCAAGCGGCCCGTTCGGTCAGATCCGGGCGCCAAACCGGTCGGAAGAAAGCCTGATGCTGACCGGGGATGAAAACATCGTCGATGTCAATTTCAGCGTGTTTTGGAACGTGAAGGACGCGTCCGCCTTCCTTTTCAACGTTCGCAACCAGGGCGACAGCCTCGACGCGAATTCGAACGTGAAGGCCGTCGCCGAAAGCGCCATGCGCGAGGTTATCGGACAGAACGAAATTCAGCCGATCCTGACGAAAAGCAGGCAGGAAATCGAGGAGTTGGTGAAAGCGCTCATCCAGCGCACGCTCGACAGCTACAAGGCCGGCATCAACGTCACGCAGGTCGTTCTGCAGAAGGTGGACCCGCCAGCCGAGGTGATTGCTTCGTTCCGGGACGTTCAGGCGGCGCGCGCCGATCAGGAGCGGGCCCGAAATGAGGCCGAAGCCTACGCCAACCGCGTCATTCCCGAAGCGCGCGGCGACGCGCAGCGCATTTTGCAGGCGGCGCAGGGCTACCGTGAGCAGGCCGTAGCCGAGGCGAAAGGCCGGACGGATCGCTTCTTGAAGGTCTACGAGGAGTATCAGAAGGCCCCCGATGTCACGCGCCGCCGGATGTATCTGGAGACCATGGAGCGCGTGCTTGGCGGAATGGACAAGCTGATAATCGACGAAAAGACGAACGGCAGCGGCGTCGTTCCCTATCTCCCGCTTGGCGAGTTGCAGCATACGGGACAGTCAGGAGGCCAGCGATGAGAGCGGGCGTCATTGGATTTATTCTCGTCTTCGTGGCGGCGGCGGCGATCGCGGTCGGTTTTTCGGCCTTCATCGTCAATCAGACGCACCGGGCGCTGGTCCTGCAGTTCGGCGAGCCTGTGCGCGCAATCGACCAGCCGGGCCTTTACTGGCGCACGCCCTTCATCCAGACGGTCGAGCAATTCGACCGCCGCATTCTCGATTTGCAGACCGACGAGCAGGAAGTCATCGCCTCGGATCAAAAGCGTCTGATCGTCGATGCGTTCGCCCGCTACCGGATTTCCGATCCCCTGCAGTTTTATCGCGCTTTCCGCAGCGAAGTCGGCGCCCGCCAGCGGCTCACCGCCATCGTCGACTCCACCATCCGCAGCGTGCTTGGCCGCGCGACCTTCATCGACCTGGTCCGCAACAAGCGCGAGGCGCTGATGAAGGAAACGATCAAGCGCGTCAACGAAGACGTCCAAAATCTTGGGGTGGAGATCCTCGACGTTCGCATCAGGCGGGCCGACCTGCCCGAGGCGAACAGCCAGGCCATCTACCGGCGGATGCAGACGGAGCGCCAGCGCGAGGCGGCCGAACTTCGGGCGCAGGGCAGCGAGCAGTCGCAGCGCATCAAATCGACGGCGGACAAGGAAGTGACGGTGCTTGTCGCGAACGCCAACCGCGATTCGGAACGGATGCGGGGCGATGGCGACGCGGAGCGGAACCGCATCTATGCGGACGCATTCGGGCGCGACAAAGATTTCTTCGCGTTCTACCGGTCCATGCAGGCCTATGAGGAGGCCCTGAAAGGCCCGCATACGCGCATCGTGGTCTCGCCGAGTTCGGACTTCTTCCGCTATTTCAACGAGCCGATGAACAAGGCTGGCGAAGGCGTCAAAACTGCGCAACCGGCGCAGCAGGGATCGAGCGCCGCGGCCACAGTTCCGGCGGTGCGCTAAATACTAAGATGGGCGAGGCGTGATCGTTAACCTTCATTTGGTATGGGCAGTCAGATTAGGAAGATTGCACTTCCAACGTTTATGCCTCACCTTATGTCTCATAGACGTTAGAGCGACGATCCGCGGTTCATTTCTTGATCTGGCTGAGACCTCAATGACGATGCACCACCGTTTCCGGCACACCATCGGCGCCGCCGTGCTTGCAATCGCAAGCTTTGCGGCTGTCTCCCAGGCCTATGCCGTGGATGCAAGCCCCGATCTGTCTTTCGCCGACATCGCAAGCCGGGTGAAGAACTCGGTCGTCACCGTGGCCTCCGCCGTTGTCGACAACAAGCAATCCGCCCTGGAACGGCGCCGGATAGCGCGCGGCCGCGGCGGCTCCCAATCCTTCGAAGACTTCGGCCCCAATCATCGCAGGAAAGGGCCGGGCGACCCGGGCCGTCAATTTACTTCCATCGGCTCAGGCTTCGTAATCGACCCGAGCGGACTGGTTGTAACCAACAATCATGTGATCGAAGGCGGGAACGCCATCTACGTCATTTTCGCCGACGGCACGGAACTCAAGGTCGACAAAATTATCGGCCGCGACCCCAAGACCGACGTGACGCTTCTCAAGGTTACGCCCCCCAAGGGTCCCAAGCCGCTGACTTCCGTCTCCTTTGGCGATTCGTCGCGGATGCGCGTCGGCGACTGGGTCATCGCAATCGGCAATCCCTTCGGCCTGAACGGCACAGTCACGGCCGGCATCGTGTCGGGCAGGGGCCGGGATATCAACGCGGGACCCTACGACGATTTCCTGCAGACCGACGCCTCCATCAACCGGGGCAATTCCGGCGGACCGCTCTTTAACGCTGTCGGGGAAGTCATCGGCATCAATACGGCCATCTTCTCCCCGTCGGGCGGAAGCATAGGGCTTGGCTTCGCCATCCCGTCGAACACGGTGCAGCGCGTTATCGATCAGCTTAAGCGTTACGGCGAGACGCACTGGGGCTGGATCGGCGTGCGGCTCCAGACCCCGAGCGACGATCTCGCCAGCGGATATCACCTCGCCAACCCCGAAGGCGCCCTCATCGCGCGCATCGACAAGGGCGGCCCCGCCGACGCGGCCGGCCTCATGGAAGGCGATCTCGTGCTTTCCTTCGGAGGCTCCGAGGTCAAGCATGCGCGCCAGCTTCCGCGCTTTGTGGCGCAATCGCCGGTGGGCGAAGATGCCGACGTCATCATCCTTCGCGACGGCGAGCGAAAGACAGTAAAGGTGAAAATCGGCCTGCTCGAAGAAACGCCCGCGCCCGAACCGGCGGCGGCGCAGAACGCGCGTGCGAGGCGCCGTAAGATGAGCTTCGAGCCCCTGTCGGACGAAAACCGCGAACGCTTCTCGCTTGCCGCCGATGCAGAGGGCGCGCTGATCGCGCAAGACCCGCTCCAGGACGCAGCGGCTGGCGATCTCCAAGCGGGCGATCTTATCGTTGAAGCGGCGCACCAGCGCGTGCGCAGCGCCGGGGACCTTGAGGCCCGGCTCGCGGAGTTGCGGCGCCTGTCGAGGCCGGAAGCCCTCCTCACCGTTCAAGACCGGGACGGCGGCGTTCGCTTTGTCTCTCTCCCGCTCGGCGATGACTGACGCTATCGGCAAGGCGCTGAAGGCGGCCGCCAAGTCACCGGTCTACATTTATCGCTACGGGATCTCCCCGCTCCTCGGTCCGCGCTGCCGTCATCTGCCCACCTGCTCGCAATATGCCCTCGACGCCATCGATCTCAACGGCGCCTGGATTGGCGTCTGGCTCGCGCTTGGCCGCTTCGGCCGCTGCCATCCCTGGGGCACCCACGGCTACGATCCTGCTCCGGACCTGAGGGGCGAAGACATTCCGTTCTGGGCTTTCTGGCGCTATCTCCACTATTACCCCCGCTCCGGCGAGCAGAGGCCATAGCCCATTCGATCCACCGAAAAGCGGCTTCGCGCTCAAGCGCCGGCGCCGGCGCCCTTGACTTTCGGCGCGAGGGAACCCAAGAGGGTGCATCTCCAACATCTTACCCGCACATGTAGGCGGGAGTGAGAGGCCTTATGATCACCTTGACCTTCCCCGATGGTTCCGCCCGTCAATTCAAGCCCGGCATCACCGGCGCCGAACTCGCAGCCTCCATCTCAAAGTCGCTGGCGAAAAAGGCCGTCGCCATCAGCCTCGACGGCGCGCTTGCGGACATCGCCGATCCGATCGTTTCGAACGCGCGCGTCAAGATCGTAACCCGCGACGACCCGGAAGCCCTGGAACTCATCCGGCACGACGCCGCGCATGTGATGGCGGAAGCCGTACAAGACCTTTATCCGGGGACGCAGGTCACGATCGGCCCGGTGGTCGAGAACGGCTTCTATTACGACTTCCACCGCGAAGAGAGCTTCACGCCCGACGACCTCGCGAAGATCGAGGACCGCATGCGGGCCATCGTGGCGCAAGACCGGCCCTTCACAAAAGAGGTGTGGCCGCGGGCCAAGGCTCAGGACTTTTTCGCGGCGCACGGCGAGGGCTTTAAGGTCGAACTGATTGACGCGATTCCTGAAGACCAGGACTTGAAAATCTACCGCCAAGGCGAATGGCTGGATCTTTGCCGCGGACCGCACATGCCCTCCACCGGCAAGGTCGGCAAGGCCTTCAAGCTCATGCGGCTTGCCGGCTCCTATTGGCGCGGCGATCAGAGCCGGGAGCGGCTGCAGCGCATCTACGGGACAGCCTGGGCCACGGAGGAGGCGCTTGCGGCCCACCTTCGCCAGCTTGAAGAGGCCGAGAAGCGCGATCACCGCCGCCTTGGGCGCGAAATGGACCTGTTTCATCTTCAGGAGGAAGCCCCCGGCTCCGTCTTCTGGCATCCCAAGGGCTGGACGCTGTTCCGCGAGCTGGTCTCCTACATGCGCCGCCGCCAGGAAGCGAACGGCTATGTCGAGGTGAACTCGCCCGACATGATGGAGAAGAAGCTCTGGGAGCTGTCCGGGCACTGGGAAAAATTCGGCGAGAACATGTTCGTCACCGAAACCCCGGACGAGCGCGTGTTCTGCTGCAAGCCGATGAACTGTCCCGGCCATATCCAGATTTTCAAGAATGGCCTCAAGAGCTATCGCGACCTGCCGTTGCGCATCGCCGAATTCGGCAAGGTGCACCGGTACGAGCCGTCGGGCGCGCTCCACGGCATCATGCGCGTGCGCCACTTCACCCAGGACGACGCGCACATCTTCTGCACCGAGGATCAGATGATCCAGGAGTGCATCAAGATGAACGACATGATCCTGTCGATCTATCGCGACTTCGGCTTCGAGGACGTGATCATCAAGCTGTCGACGCGGCCCGATAAGCGCGTCGGCTCGGACGCGATATGGGACAAGTCCGAGGCGGCGCTCAAAGTGGCGTTGGAGCAGATCGGGCATCCCTACTCGATCAGTCCAGGCGAGGGCGCATTCTATGGGCCGAAGCTTGAATACACGCTCCGTGACGCCATTGGCCGGCACTGGCAGTGCGGCACGGTGCAGCTCGATTTCAACCTTCCCGAGAGGCTTGGGGCCTTCTACATCGGCGAGGACGGCGCGAAGCATACCCCGGTCATGATCCATCGCGCCATGTTCGGCAGCCTGGAGCGCTTCATCGGCATCCTCATCGAGAACTATGCCGGCCACCTGCCGCTCTGGCTGTCGCCGGTGCAGGTGATGGTGGCCACCATCGTCTCCGACGCCGATCATTATGCGGACCAGGTTCTTGCGGCTTGTTCGCGCGCGGGCCTGCGCGCCGAAACCGATCTGCGCAATGAAAAGATCAACTACAAGGTGCGCGAGCACAGCCTTGCCAAGGTCCCGGTGATGTTCGTCGTGGGCAAACGCGAGGCGGAGGATCGGACTGTCTCCATTCGACGGCTGGGGAGCCCGGCTCAGGAGAGCATGCCGCTCGCCGACGCGATCAGGCTCGTCCACGCCGAAGCCGTGCCGCCGGATCTTGCTCCCGCAAAACACTGAGCCGGAAATACATGCTACATCCTTCGACAAGCTCAGGATGAGGCCGAGCCATCAACAGCTTGGACCTCATGGTGAGCTTGTCGAACCATGGGCCGCATGGTTTTTCTAAGTTTTTGTTTTATCGTGCGTCTTATCGGAAACCCGTTTCGCGCTTTTCCGGACGCACTCTAAGCAAGCCTGCCCGGCTTCCTGAACGGCATAGGCCCCCTCCCTCTGGGAGAGAAGGGTGCGCCGCCGCAAAGGCTGCGGCCCCCCATCGCAGTACGACCCGTTGCTCAATTCGTCGCAGGGCGCCTCGCGCCCGAATAAAGGCTGTTTTAGCTGGCTCTGCCCGCAAGCAAAGCGTCGCCACGGACCTTTTTTGCCGCGGACGGTTTTTCCGCCTGTTGAAAACGGAGGCTCAACCGTTTACGATGTCTTATATTCACGGGATTTTGAAACAACTGAAAGCGTAGACTTCAGCTATCATTGATGCTTAGGCTGAGAGAATCGTTCTTGAGGCTTACGCGAATTAGGCGCTAGGCTAATAGGAGTAGCGAATTATTAGTCTTAGAGCACAAAAAATCGGCAACCTCTAGCCGGACGTGAACGTTTACAAGACGACTTAATTTCTTGGGAGATGCAGGCGGCGTTGGAGATTATTTGTGCTAACTTAAAATTGGCTTCCTACAGCTAGGATAAACCCTTCCGTGCCCGGCGTTATTACAGGAAGGGACACCAAAGCAGTTCAGATAGCAAAACAAAGAGTGACAGCGTACAGTATTGCGCAGTCTGTTTTAGCTTCTACGCTCAAGAAGTTGTGTCTATGATCAGAACATAGCAGGCACGCTCACTGGATCGTTTTACCTCCGTAAGGTTTTACGTGCATACGGAGAGACAAAAGGTAAACTGAACCTAGAGATAGGCTATCGGAATTTATGGGTGAATTGGCAAACGCGCTCGCTACAGTAACCGTACCCACCTTACCGGTGCGGTCGAGGGGCCGTTATCTAGAAATTCCCAAAAACCCATTGTTCGAAAATCTTTCACGGCAGCAAATACGTCTTGTCCTTCCTCACATAAAACACAAAAAATTCAAGCCGGGTTGCTTCGTTCTGCAGGAAGGAGCCAGAAACCCGGGCAAGATTTATATCATCGTCGACGGACAGGTGGCCTTGACGAAAGAGGGGCTGCATCCTCTCGAAAAGGAGCCGACCTCCTACGAGCTCAGCGTGCTCCGGCGGGGTGAGATATTCGGCGAGTTGTCTTTCGTCGATGGCAAGCCCAGCGCCTTATCCTTCGTTACGAAAACCGAGACCGTTCTTGCCGTGGTCGACCTGAGGGCGTTGCGCATGAGAAGCGCGACGAGGCGGCTGCACGATGTCGTCGCAAACAAGCTCCGGCATTATCTCACGAAACACGCCGATGAGTTCGTGGCGCTTCGGGTCAACAGCCTCCAGCTCGAAAATGAATTCGCCGCCTATCGCAACGGCGTCGGGCACATCGTTGTCGCCACGCTTTGCCTGTTGTCCTTCTACACGCTGACGCTCAGCTTCCTGCCGAACTTCAAGAGCCTCGCGCATGCGAATTTCGTTCTTACCCCGATCGTGATCCTCCTCTTCGGCCTCTGCTTCGTTCCCATTATCGCAACGAGCGGATTCCCGCTAAGGTTCTTCGGCTTGCGCTTCGACAACTGGCGTCCTGCGCTGGCTTTTTCGCTCCAGGCGTCGGTATTTTTTCTCCTGCTGTTCGTCGCCGGGAAGTGGATCTTGATCAACACCTCCCAGAGTTTCGCGGACGTTCCGCTGATCGACAGCGCCGATGTCGAGGTGAGCGGACATCCTGTCCCGATGACGGCATGGTATTGGGTGGCGCTCGCGGTCTATCTTCTGCTGACGCCCATGCAGGAGTTCGTGGCGCGCTCGGGCATCCAGGCGCCGCTTTACGCCTTCCTGCATGGCAGCGAAATGAAGCGCCGGTGGGTGTCGATCCTCGCCTCGAATCTGGTCTTCGCCGCCGCGCATGCGCATATCAGCCTCGCCTTCGCCATCGCAGCCTTCCTCCCCGGCATGCTTTGGGGCTGGATATTCGCCCGCACGAACTCGCTTCTCGCGGCGACGGCTTCCCATCTGCTCGTGGGCGGAACGGGCATGTTCTTTCTGGGAATAGAAGGCGTGGTTTCGAGGCTTTCAGCCTGACGCGTCGTCGCGATTGAGGCAAATCCAGAGACCGCCATCGATGGCCGATTGGATACGGACGATCATTTCTCGGTCCGGATCGTCGAAGTCTCCAACCCAGCCGATTTCTATTTCGACGGCGCCTGCTCTGCGGGCTTCTTCGACGCGTCCCTTGAACTCGGGCGTCGCCATGCAGGGCGCGATGTTCAGGAAAAAATCGAGCCCGACGGCGGGACGCTTCTTGTATCCGGATTGCCTGGCTTCCGTCGCGCTGAAAAACGTGACAATGCCGCTTCCGTCAAGCTTGATGACGCCGAAAGGCAAATCGTGACGCTCGGCGTCCGATAAATCTTCAAGCTTCCTGGCCAGGTTCGGATCGTTGAAGTCGACGAGTTTCATGAAGACCGTCCGCGAGAGCCGCCCTCATCTCGTCAAAAGTCGCGACGCCGAAAAGATGCGTGACGGCAGTCTTATTGCTCGAAACCGGTAAAAGCAACCTTTCAAACAAGAGCATCCGGCCGTCGCCCAAAGAAAAGCGCGTGTAGTCGAAATAAGCCACGCCCTTCAGGCAGCGCTGGAGTGCGCGGGTTATGCTTCCAAGCACGTCATGGTCCGAGGCGCGCAAGATTTCGCCTTCAAGCTCACGGCCGAGCCTCTCCACCAGGGCGCTGCCTACGCGGACAAACCGGAATGACGGCGCATCTTGCGGTCCCATGATTTCCAGGAGATAGGCGTTTTCGGGCAGGAAGGTCTCAAAGCCGGCTGCATCGGCGGTTGACGGCAGATGACTTTTCTCGTTGGCGATGCGCCGCCAGCAGTCATAAAGGGCGAGAACTTTTGGATTCCGGATCCTGTCCCGAAGCCGGTCCGCGATACGCAGCGTTTCCGCCGGCGCAAGTGAGGGAGGCGCGCGCCCTAGCTTCTCGAGAATGGCCTGGGCCAGCAAGGGTCCCTGAATTGGCTTCCGGAAAACGATTTCTTGGGGGATGCTTCGATGCTCTTGCGGTCCGGACAGGAAAATCCGCGGAATCGCCGGCGCCAACGGCTTTGCCTCTCCCAGGAGTTCGAACCCCGGTCCCTTTGCAAGATCGAGATTGGCGACGATCAAGTCGATCTTGACGGCCGCCAGCGCCGCGGCAAGCGCCTGCTGCGAACTGGCCGCTTCAATTACGGCATAATCGAGCGATCGCAACAGACTTCCGACGCGCCGCCGCAAGGAATCGTCGCTTTCCAGGAGAAGGATGGTCGCGCCGCCATGGGGCTGGGAAGCGGCATTCGCCGATGGGACAGACCCGCTCCCGGTCGTGACCGCCGCCCGTGGAATGTGGATCGTTATCGTGGTTCCTTCGCCGGGCGCGCTTTCAAGGGCGACGGCGCCGCCGCACTGATCCGCAAAATCGAAGGCCGAGGCCAATCCAAGTCCGGCGCCCATCCCCTTTTGCTTCGTCGTGAAAAACGGCTCTCCCGCGCGCGCCAGCACCTCCGGCGTCATCCCCTTGCCGGTGTCGCGGAGCGTGAGCGCGACGAAGTCTTTCGGCGGCAGGCTCACCGGCCTCTCGTTCGCGTAGCAATTGCGGACCTGGACCGTCAAACGGCCGCCTTCGGGCATGGCGTCGCGCGCATTGGCGACGAGATTGAAGATAACGGTCTGAAACTTGCCCGGCGCCGCCAGCACCGGCCACAGATCGTTGGGAAGGTCGAAACAGATTTCGATCCCGTGACCGGCCAGATGATGAAGAAGGCCCGCATCCTCGCTCAACAGCCGGTCCAGATAGAGGATCTCGGGGTCCTCGGAAGAGACCCTCGCACAATCGAGAAGTTTCCGGACGAGGCGCGCTCCGCGCTCGATTGCGGCTTCGGCATGGCCGAGAACGGTGTTCGCCTGCTCCGAGGGGGAGACCTTGCGTAAGATTTGGCAGGCGCTGGCCATCACCGCCAGGACATTGTTGATGTCATGCGCGATGCCGCCCGAAAACTGTCCGAGCAGCTTGACCTTTTCCGCCTGGGATAATTGCCTGCGCGACTCCGAGAGCCGCCTGGACTCCGCCTCAAGCTGTTCGCCGAGGAGGATCAAAGCCGTTCTCTGACCGGAAAGCTCGCGCGCAAGCTTGTCTTCCTCAGGCGAGGACCCTGCCAGCTTGTGCGCCTGGGACAGGATTTGAACCACGGCTCCGGCTTCGTAGACCGGCGACACGGTCAAGTTCCACCAGGACGGCGCGTCCCCGGCGGCGCGATAAACCGTGAGCGTCGAGGTCTTGCCGCGCCTTGCGCGCGCCACGCCCGCATTGATCTGAGAGGCGCAGTCCTGAGCCCAAAGGGAATGCCACGGCCGGCCGCGGACTGTGTGCAAAGAGCCGATCTCCATCGCTTCCAACCCGGCGCCGTTCACCAGCACGATGTTACCGGCGAGATCGATTACAGCGATGGCGTCGCGCGACGAACGGAGCAGAGCTTCGGCCAGCCCGCTCGCTGCGGGCGCGCCTTGCCCGGCGGGAAGGCCAGCCCGAATTTCTCCATCCTGCGGCACGGCAAAAATACTCTCCGCCTGCGGCATCCGCCGCAGCCGCTTGTTACGTCAGCGCTGCAAAACTATGACATAAAATTACGTTTGGAAACCTGCTTTTCTTGCATCGGGCGGCTTCGTTAAAGCGAAGTCACTCCGTCTTTCCGGGGCAGTAGCGCCCTCGCATCTATAACGAGTTTTCTTAACTCGCGCTTAGGGCAGAAACTGGAAACCTAAAATTGCTATCCATAGCAAGACCACGCTGACGTAGAGCAACTTAGTCGCATTCGCGGCGGTTAACCGCTTACCAATTGGTATTGTTGAGTATTGAGAATAACCTAGCGTGGTTTCAAGCGCAGCAGCGCGCGAGCGATAATGTCTCCAATAAACACTTGTTCTTAATTCCATAACGAAAAATGTGCTAGCTACTACTAGCCCGAGCGCCTCAAGGCAGATCCCAGCAAACGGGGGAATACTTGTCTGGTGTCCAAAAACTATCGAAAGAAGCCCTCCGGTTAAAGCAGAAAACAGAGTCAATTGCGCAAAGCGCAGATTGCTGTGATGCCGAACATTAGTGCTGGCATCGATATATTCATGCCTCACTGTCTCAATATCGACCTTTGCCTTGTCTAAGCTAAACATTGTGATTCCCATCACACAACCATATGAGGCGCCGATTAGACTTCCGAACCCGTTTCCCCTTCAAGCAACTCGACCGTTAGCTGTGGCAGGCGTCGAAGGCGCCCCGTTCCAGGGCGCATCTTCGACAAAAATTGGGTCGCGTTCTACCCACTTTCGAGCCGGTTCGCGTCTAGCCGCGCGCGAACCTCGCGAACTTCGCTTTCGGCGTGTCGAGCGCGGCGGCGCCGAGGCGGCGGAGCTTGTCCTCCTCATAGGCCTGGAAGTTGCCCTCGAACCACTCGACGTGGCCGTCGCCCTCGAAGGCAAGGATGTGCGTGGCGAGCCGGTCGAGGAAGAAGCGATCGTGGCTGATGACCACCGCACAGCCGGGGAAATCCTCCAGCGCCGCCTCGAGGCTCGACAGCGTCTCCACGTCGAGGTCGTTCGTCGGCTCGTCGAGCAGGAGCAGGTTGCCGCCCTCTTTCAGCATCTTGGCGAGATGGACGCGGTTGCGCTCGCCGCCCGAAAGCAGGCCGACCTTCTTCTGCTGGTCCGGCCCCTTGAAGTTGAACCAGCCGCAGTAAGCGCGGCTGTTCACCTCGCGCGTTCCCAGCTTGATCTGATCGAGGCCGCCCGAGATCTCCTCCCAGACGTTCTTCTTCGGATCGAGCGCGTCGCGGCTCTGGTCCACATAGCCGAGTTTCACCGTATCGCCGATGCGGAAGGCGCCCGCGTCAGGCGTCTCCTTGCCGATGATCATCTTGAACAGCGTGGTCTTGCCCGCGCCGTTCGGCCCGATCACGCCGACAATGCCGCCGGGCGGCAGCTTGAAATCGAGCCCTTCGATAAGCGTGCGGCCTTCGAATCCTTTCTTGATGTGATCCGCCTCCAGCACCACACCGCCAAGCCGCGGCCCCGTCGGGATCTGGATTTGCGCCTTGCCGACCTGGTCGCGGGCCGCCTCCTCGGCGAGCTTCTCATAAGCCTGAATGCGCGCCTTGCTCTTGGCCTGCCGCGCCTTGGGCGACGCCCTGATCCATTCCAGCTCGCGCTGCAAGGTCCGCTGCTTGGCTTCGTCCTCGCTTTTTTCCTGCGCGGCGCGCTTCGCCTTCTGCTCAAGCCAGCTCGAATAATTGCCCTTGTAGGGGATGCCCTGCCCGCGATCGAGCTCCAGCGTCCATGTCGTGATGCTATCGAGGAAGTAGCGGTCGTGGGTGACGAGGATCACGCAGCCCGGATAGTCTTCGAGGTAATGCTGAAGCCAATCCACCGACTCCGCGTCGAGATGGTTGGTCGGCTCGTCGAGCAGCAGGATGTCGGGCCGCGCCAGCAGCAGGGCTGTCAGCGCGACGCGGCGCTTTTCGCCGCCCGACAGGTTCGTCACGCTCTCATGCGGCGGCGGGCAATTCATGGCCTGCAGCGCCTGCTCCACCTGCGCGTCGAGGTCCCACAAATTGTGCCCGTCGATAAAGTCCTGAAGCTTCGCCATCTCGTCCGCGGACTTGTCGGAATAGTTCATCGCCAGTTCGTTATAGCGGTCGAGCATGGCCTTCTTGTCCGCCACGCCGTCCATGGCGTTGCCGAGCACGTCCTTCGTCTCGTCGAGCCGCGGTTCCTGCGGGAGATAGCCCACGCGCACGCCTTCGGCCGCCCAGGCCTCGCCCTGGTGCTCCTTCTCGACGCCCGCCATGATCTTCAACAGCGTGGACTTGCCCGAGCCGTTCACGCCCACCACGCCGATCTTGGCGTCGGGCAGGAACGAGAGCGAGATGTTGCTGAGCACCTGCTTTCCGCCGGGGTAGGTTTTGGAAAGCTTCTGCATCACATAGACGTATTGCGGAGGGGCCATGGGGTTTCCTTCTCGGGCGTGGTGTTGCGCGCTTCGCTGAGGGGTGTGCGCAGCCGCGGCGATGGGGCGGCGCTTGTGCGATGCGAAGACGCGGAAATCAGGCTGCTTATGTAGCGGATTGGCGGCGGCGGCTCAAGGCAGCGTTACGTCAGACTTGTGAAAGGTCACGAGCCATTGGCGTTTTCCTTTGCATGCCGCTCCACATATTCGCGCAGCGCCTTGTTTATGATCGTCTGATAGCCTTTGCCATCGCGCGTCCGTATGAGGGCGCCGCATTCATTCCGAAGAAGATGCGATTCCGGAGCAGGTCCGAAAGTCGCATCTCATCGCTGATCCACGGACCTACGCCGTGGCGGCCCTCTGAGCCGCCGCGAAGACATCGCGGGGGGGCGTCGTGCCCGCGACGTGCTCCGTACCCTCGACCCCGAGGTCCATCCAGCCCGAGTTGATGTCGTTACTCCGATATCCATGCCGCGCGCGTCCGCTTTGACGGAGCACCCGCTGATGTCCAGCGCTAGTGGGCGGCTGCGATCGCACTCAACTGCTCGGAGCTTCTAACCGAAGACATGCAAAATGGACGCGTGGTGATGGACCTTACGATAAGGAACCCATTTGCCAGACCGTCTGGGCGTTGAACAGATCGTTACCGGGCGAGCCTGTTAACGAAAGACGGTTAATTTTCGCGCGCCGGATTTATTTCCGGCCAGCATTTGCGTTAACCGTTGCCTAAAGCCACTTTCTAGCCTAAGTCTGCAGGGTTAACGAAATATATTTTTGGCGGAAATGGGACGCGGTCAAGTCCGTTAAATATAATGTGTTAACGGGCCGCGCGCCTCTTGCTAGTGCGGCGGTCGCGATGTCGTTCCTTTTTTCCAATATATTTCAGTAGCTTATTGCCGTTAACCTTTCGGCAAGGCGCTATTTCCTAAGATTTCGGCACAAGGAAAAGTATCCCAGGTGAAGTCCTGAATTCTGGACAAGCCCGGAGAAATCGCAAAAGTGCGGGCGAACGCAAAGAACATCGGCCGCACATGAGCGATGCGGCCGATGTTTCCTCCGCTAATCAGACGCTTCGTCCTCGCAGGAAATGGGCAACGAGCGAAACGACGAGAAGAACGAGGAAGACGTAGAAGATGATCTTTGCGATCCCGGCCGAAGCCACAGCAATGCCGCCAAAGCCGAAGACCCCGGCAACGATTGCGATTACGAGAAAGGTTAAGGCCCACCCTAACATGCTTCTCTCCTTGGGTTTTACTCGGAAGTGAAACACGCTGGATTGGCCCCGCGTTCCTCATCCTTCCAGGCGCCTGCAAAGAAGAGAGGTCTCGGCGGCAGGCCTGAACCCGCTTCCATCCCGGAGCCAGAGCGCGCAGTCCATAGACCGCACGGTCGCGTCAATCATCCAGAAGCCGTTGGCCTCGCCGCGCATCCGGCTCGACAACGCCGTCGGAGCGCCAACAGCCGCCATTGGCCGTCCCGCGACGCTGACTTCGATGGCGAAGCTTTGATGGATGTGCCCCGACATGACGAGGCTGACGCCGGCCTTCGCAAAGCTGGCAAGCGCCAGGTCTCCTCGCCTGACCGGATGCGCTCGCGGAAAACCCGGAATTGTCATAAGCGGGTGATGAACCGCCACCGCCTTGAACAGCCCCGCAGGAGCGGCATCGAGAACCGCGCTGGCCCTCTCGATATCGCGCAGTCTCGCCGCGCCTTCCTGCCAGCGGAAATGCGGCTGCCACGAGCGGGCCGTGTTGAAGCCGAGCACAAGGCCGTCCTCGCATTCCACGACCGGCATCAGGGTCGCCGCGTTCGCCGCACGGCGGTAGCGCTTGAACGGGTTGCGAAAGCGCTGGATGAGATTGACGTAGGGAAGATCGTGATTTCCCGGAATCACGAGCGCAGGCGGCTTGAGCGACAAGAGCCATGCGCTGGCCTGTTCGAATTCTCTTTTCCGCGCCCGAAGCGTCAGGTCGCCCGCGATGACTATGACATCCGGCTCCTGCGCCTCCATCGCCTCCCGGAGCGCCGAGGCGAGCCCTTCCGGCACGCTTCCGAAGTGCAGGTCCGCCGCAAGAGCTATCTTCATTCGTTCCCGCCCGCCGGAGCGAACACTTTCAGCGCTTTCGGATGGATTTGATAGCGCAGCGGAGTCTTGAACACCTGAACCTCTCCGTCATTCGAAAGGCGGAGCTTTTTTTTGCGCGCGCCGATGGTCACCTTCTTTGCCGCCAGGATCTCCAGCCTGTCATCCCCGCTCCATAGCCCGAGGGCCGCCCGCGCCAAAATCCAGAGCATCCCCAATCCGCTGTGAGGCTTGGCGATGTAGACGCCGAGCTTCCCCTCGTCGAGCGCCTGCCGCGTAAAGACAAGCGAGGGCTCACGGCAATAAAGGTTGTTGGATACGGCGAGAGAAATAACCCGCGCGCGCAGCGTCCGGTCCGCATCGCCGTTGATCGACACCTCCAGATGCCTGCGCGATGCGAGAATGGTCCTCAGCAGCTTGAAGTAGCCTTTGATGCGTTCCCACAAGGGGCGCACCCGAAGAGCCTGGCGCTCCTCGCTGATCTGCGAGGGAAGCCCCAGCATCGAATTGCAGAGAAAGATCTCTCCGTTCACCTCCGCGACGTCAATCTTGCGAAAGCCGCCGTGGGCGAGCGCGCGAAGCGCGGCGCGCGGCTCCAGCGGAATACGGAGATCGTGCGCGACGCGATTGACCGTGCCGAGGGGAAGAATCCCGAGCGCGATTTCGGAGCCGATCAACCGGCTCGCAGCGCTTCGGACCGTGCCATCGCCGCCGCCCGCGATGAGGATGTCCGGCCCCTCCAAGACGGCCTTGTCAAGTGCAGCCTCGACGCCGCCCGGCTCGACAAGGCTGACGGCGATCTCGTGCCCAGCTTCACGAAACGCGGCTTCGGCGATGCTTGCAAGGTGCTCCGCTTCATGCCTGGAGGCGCTCCCTGCTCCGCGGTTGATGATGGCAAGAACGCGCATGAGTTCACCTCGGCCTCCCTGCCTGGAACGGCTTCCGGCCCCTCGAAGCGGAAACAGGCTGCGGGCAAAGCGTTCCGCCCAGGGAGAGCGAAAGCAGGGCTTGGCGAAGTTTTATTCGTCTTCGCTCTTGGCCTTGACGGCATCCTGGGCCGCGCGCTGGCGCTCGACGAGCTTTACCGACAAGATCGAGATCTCGTAGAGAAGCAGCGTCGGGATGGCGAGGCCGACCTGGCTCATGACGTCCGGCGGCGCGAGCGCGGCGGCGACAATGAAAATGAGCACGACCGCATAGCGCCATTGCTTGCGAAGCCACTGCGACGTCACCACGCCGGCGCGCGCGAGAAGCGTGAGCACCACGGGAAGCTGGAAACAGATGCCAAAGGCGATGATCAAGGTCGTGATGAGGTGCAGATATTCGCTGACCCGCGCCGTCAATTGAATGTGGACCTGATCGTTCCCGCTCTGCTGCATCGACAGGAAAAACCGCATCGCGAGCGGCATGACAAGGAAGAAGACAATCGCGCCGCCGATCAAGAACAGGATCGGCGTAGCGAACAGGTAGGGCATGAAGGCCTTCTTCTCGCTGCGGTAGAGGCCGGGCGCGACGAACATGTAAAGCTGCGTCGCCAGCATCGGGAACGATATCACCACCGCGCCGAAAAACGCCACCCGAAGCTGCGTGAAGAAGAACTCCTGCGGCGCAGTGTAGATCATTTCGATCCGGCTTTCACCGCCCACCGCGAGCCGGTAGGGAATGAGCAGGAAATTGTAGATGTCCTGCGCGAAGGCGTAGCAAAAAAAGAAGGTAATGACCAACGTCACGACGCAGTAGATCAGCCTTTTCCGCAACTCGATCAGATGCTCGATAAGCGGCGCTTTCGTCTGGTCGATGTCGTCTTCTTCGGGGTTCACCACGGCCATCGCTGCGCTCAAGCCGCCGGAGCTACGCGATCTTTTGCCGGCTCCGCTAACGGAGCGGCCGCCGGGCGCCCGACGGCCGGACTTCCTGTGCGGCCTCTGCGGCGGCGGGCTTTTCGAAAACCGCGCCATTGGCGTTGCCGGCCGCTTCAAGCAAAGGCTTCTCGCTCTGTTGCGCCAATCCTTCCGGCGCTTTGTTTTCCGCCTGAGGCTGTTGAGCCGAACCGTTCTCCGCCGGCAGGGCTGCCGCGGCAGCCTTTGGCTCATAGTCCGTGATGGCGCGTGCGATGCTGTCCTTGAGCTGGCTTGCAGGATTCATGGAGCGGATTTGCTGTAGGTTCTGAATGTTCTTATGAAGATCCTCGTAGCCCGCCTCGCGCACCGAATCCTCGAACTGACGGCGAAAATCATCGGCCGACCGGCGCAGCTTCGCGACCATGCGCCCGAGGCTGTGAAGAACGTGAGGGAGTTCCTTGGGGCCGATGAAAATCAGCGCGACGACCACGATCAGCAGGAGCTCAGACCAAGCAATATCGAACATATAAGACTGCCGTCCTCAAAAAAGCCGCGCACTCACCTGACTTGTCACGCCTTCGTTTCTGTTCCCGCAGGCGCCTTCGCTTCCGTGCGAACCGGCTCATGCTCGATCGGCTTCGGAGCGCTGGCGGTCTGCGCAGGCTGAGCGGGCGTTTGCGCGGAATCGTCCTCAGACATGCCCTTCTTGAAGCTCTTGATTCCCTTCGCGACGTCGCCCATCAGATCGGATATTTTGCCCTTGCCGAACAAGAGCACCACCACCAGCAACACAAGTATGAGCTGCAGAGGACTCCATGCCGCTCCAAACATCAGATCCTGAGGCATCTCCATTCACTCCTTGGCCTTGCCTTCGCAGCGGCAGGTCATTTTATACTAGCATGTCGCGTTGAACGTGGCTGCATGCAGACAGCATGTCAAGCGTGAGTAGACCGGCAAAAGCGTCTCACGCCCGATATTAGCCGATCCGGCCTGGCGCCCGTCAGACATGGCGCCGCATCGGCGGCTTTTCTTAGGCGTCAACCCGCCGACGCAGCCCTCATCGGGGCGTTCGAGTTCGCTTCCTCTTCGCGATCGCCTTGCTCTTTATCGTCGGCCTCTCCCCCTCCATCGCCGGGAGCGGCCTCGCCGGAATGCTCGCCCGAAGGCTCGTCCTCAAGGGGTTCCTCGTCTTCGCGAAGCGTTACGCTGTCATCCGGCTCGGGCACGGTGAAACCGGGCGGAAGGTTGCTGTCGAGGAGCCCGGCGCCCTTCAGTTCGGAAAGCCCCGGCAGATCGCGAATGGAATCGAAGCCGAAATGATCGAGAAAAGCCTCGGTGGTTCCGTATGTGACCGGCCGGCCCGGCGCGCGCCTGCGCCCGCGCAGACGCGCCCAGCCGATTTCAAGAAGAACGTCGAGCGAGCCTTTCGATGTGCTGACGCCCCGGATCTCTTCGATCTCCGCGCGCGTGACCGGCTGGTGATAGGCGATGATGGCGAGCGTCTCGAGCGCGGCCCTTGAGAGCTTGCGCTGCTCGATCGAGTAATGTTCGAGAAGGAAGGAGAGATCTTCCGCCGTCCTGAAAGCCCATTTGCCCGCCACGCGCACGAGATTGACGCCTCGCCCTGCGTAGAGCGTCTGAAGTTCTTCGAGGAGTTGAACGACGTCGTCCTTCGCGCCGAGATGCTTTGCGAGCGAGCTTTCATCCAGAGGCTCCGCCGCCGCGAACAACAAGGCCTCCAAGATCCGAAGCTTTTCACGCCGGTCGGCCGAAGGCAGACGCGCGATGTTCGATGGAAGCGGCAGCGGCAAAATGGGCGCCCGCCCGCTCTCGGCGCCACCGCCTGATCTTTTACCGTCCTTGCCTGTCATCGGGAACCTTCCATCATCCCCAGTTTCTTGAAGGGCTTGCGGCCCTTCGGATTCCAGCATTTGCCCTCCAGTGTGACGTAAGGGCGCGCAAACGCCACACTCGGATCGCTAGTGCGGCTTATGTCTCGCAATTGCCTGTGAGAGCCCGCTGCAAAGGGTGTGGGCAATTGCGAGACTTCACACTAGTTCGCCTGATTTGGGGTTAATGCGCAAGAGGCGCATCCGGTTCACTCCGATACCGGTCACAAAGCGCTTCAGGGGCCCATTCGGCCCGGCGCCTTTGGACCGCGCAATTTCAATCAATTTCCTTTTAACAGCCTAAGCCAACCTTATCTTGTTAAGCTTATACGACAAGGACCGGATACAACCATAAGCAGCCATGACGTGCATGGAGGCGCACCGGGCGCCCCGCGCGCCAGGCGGCTCAGGGTTGGGACCCCGAAAACACCCTGTCAGCGAGCCGGCCCATGTCTCAGCAGCATGAAATTGACGACGATCTCGACGCCGCCTACGTTTCCCGCGTGCGCCCCTACATCGAGCGCCTCGCTCAGGCTGATGAGGATGTCACCCTCGATTTTTCAAAGGTCGAGTTCGTGGACAGTTCAGGCCTTGGCGCTCTTGTGTTTCTCCACAAGCGCCTGATTTCGAGCGGGCACAGGCTTCGGGTGGTCGGCTTGAGAGGTCAGCCTTTGCAGCTGTTCACCAATTTGCACCTCGTACCCTTGTTCTGCGACTAGATAGTGTAACGGACGGCTCTTGGGCGTAAGCCCGGAGAGGTGGTCATCCCGCAGAATGATGGTGTCGATTTAGATCGGGGTTGGATCGCTGCCCGGAACTCGCCCAAGGTGACGATTTGATATGATGCCCTCACGCGGCGTTTGCCGTTTCGCGGGCGCCTTGCAGCTTCTCCCAGCGGAAGGCGCCCCAGAGCGCCGCCCCGATGGCGCCCGCATAGATCGCATCTGCGTGCGTTTCGACCGGCGCAGCGATCTTCTCCCGCGCGACGGCCTCCTTCATGGCGTTGACGAGCCCATCGTCGAGCGCAAGGCCGCCCGTCATCATGATCGCGCCGTCGAGCCCGCCGAGGGACTTCAACAGCTTCGCGAGGCGGTGGGCCATGGAGTTGTGGATGCCTTTGAGGATATTCGGGGCGGTGACGCCGCGCGAAACCATGTTGATGACATCGGTCTCCGCAAGAACGGCGCAGATGCTCGACACTTTCTCCGGATCGCCGGCCTGCCTTGAAAGGCTTCCGATCTCGTCCTGCGCGATGCCGAGATAGCGCGCGATGTTTTCGAGGAACTGGCCGGAGCCGGACGCGCATTGGCTCGTCATCTTGTAGGCGAGCACCTTGCCGCGCGCGTCCATGCGGATGGCGCGGCCGTGCAGCGCGCCGGCATCGAGAACGGCGCGGGCTGCGGGGCGCAGGTAGAGAGCGCCGCGAACATGGGTCGTCATCGAATAGAAGTGGCCGGTGTGAAAAGGAAGCGCCTCGCCGTCGCCTGTCGTCGCGCAATACGCGATATCCGAGCGTCGAAGTCCATTCGCGTCGAGAAGGCTGTCGTAGAGCTTCCCGGCGAGCACGAGCGGGTCGCGCTGCCGGATACGCTCGGCCCCTTTCGCAAGCCATGCGGCCGGGCTTCCCGCGGCGTCGAAGATCGCAACCTTGACGGCGCCCGCGCCAACGTCGATTCCAGCAGTCAGGGGCATTGCGGCCGCTCCTCAAGATAGAGTGCGTCCGGAAAAGCGCCAAGCGGTTTTCCGATAAGACGCACGATAAAACAAAAACTTAGAGCCCGCTTTTGATTCCATCAAAAGTGGATAGGCTCTTGCGCGGCGCGCCGGGCGAACTCCGCCGCTCCAAGCGCGCCTGTGTAGATGGATTCCGGATTGATGTTGATGGTGACGTCGCCGTAGTTTTCCCCGATCAGCTTGCGCAATTCGCGCACCGCCGCCTCGTTCTTGGCGACGCCGCCTGTGAAGGTGAACTCGTTTGTCACCCCGCCCGAGCGCGCGATGATGGAGATGGCCCGCAGAATGATGGCGCGGTGCAGGCCCGCCAGGATGTCCTCCCGCTTCTCGCCGAGCGAGAGCCTGTCGCGCAACTCGGCTCCGGCGAAGACGGTGCAGGTCGAGTTGATGTGCGCCGGGCGGCTGGACCTCATCGCTATCGGTCCAAGCTCATGCACGCCGATGTTCATCTCATCGGCGATATAGCCGAGATAGCGCCCGCAGCCCGCCGCGCAGCGGTCGTTCATCTGGAAATTTTCGACGATGCCGCAGGCGTCGACCTGAATGCCTTTCGTGTCCTGGCCGCCGATGTCGAGCACCGTGCGGGTTCCCGGATACATCATGTGCGCGCCGAGACCATGGCAGAGGATCTCGGAGCGGATATGCTCCTTCGAGAACGGCAGCGTGACCCGCCCATATCCCGTGCCAACGAGCCAGGTTTCTTCCAGCTCAACGCCGAGCGCGCGCTCGATGCGCTCCTGCGGCGCTGACGCAGCGCCGTCCCAGCTTGAGAGCACGCGGGCCATGGCGCGTTTGAAATTCTCGGACAGGCTCCCGGCCGGCGGCCGATTCTCCACCTCGATGATGGATTTGTCATAGGCATTGAACAGCATGTCGAGCGGCGCGCGAGCGTCTTTGGCGGCGGCCTCGGCATGTGCGTGAAACCGCGAGCCGGCGTTGTCGCGAAAAAAGTCCGACTTGCGCTTCGCGCCCGGCGCATAAAGTCCCGGCGCCTCTTCGCGCAACCTTTCGAACACAGCCTCGATCGCCTTGCCTGTCGGCTCGGCGAGGCGGGCGAACCGCTCGGTCTTAAGCTGCTTGAGGCAAGTCGCCTCCAGGTCGGCGAGTTGCTCAAGGAACTGTTCGAGGCGGAAAGCCCGCTCGAGCGCGGCAAGGAACGCGGCGGCTTCGGCCTGCGTCTCGCCCGTTTCGAGCGAGCGGCGGAGAAGCGTGAAGCGCGCATCGACCCGCGCCTCTTCGCTTGCGACGCGGGCGGCGGTTTCATAGTTCGAGCGCGAGTTGGTGATGCCTCGCCCGATGACGGTCCGGCTTTCGTCGATGAGCACGGCTTTCGTCGTGGTCGAGCCAAGATCGATGCCGATGAAAGTCTTCATTTAACGGTCTCTTTTTTAAACCTGTACCCCCTCACCCCTGTCCCCTCTCCCACGCAGTCTCGCCTTGGCGAGATTGCCACTCCATGAAACCGCATCCGCAAGCGGATGCGGATGGGAGAGGGGAACGCCTTCTCAGCGGCACACACCCTCCCCCGCTGCGGGAGAGGGTGGCCGCGAAGCGGCCGGGTGAGGGGGGCTTTCTTCTATTCACGCAACCTCGCGGGCGCCTGCGCGCTTCTGCTCGATCATCTGGAAATAGCTTTCGAGCCGGTTCTTCACGTTGGCGGGCGAGAAGTAGCGCGGATCGACGAGATCGGTCTCGATGAAGGCGGCCGGCTTGCCGGTCCTCTTCTCCACCTCGCGCATCATCAGCAACTGGCCGGCGGAGAAGCTGTTGCAGCTCTTGATGGAGTTGATGAGAAGCCCGTCGGCCTCATACTCGCGGACATAGTTTTCGAGCATGTCCACCCGCATCGGCAGGTTCCGGTTGGTATAGACGTTGAGGCAATATTCGGCGAGCGATTCCAGCGGCCGGGACGGATCGTGCCGGAAACCGAAATCGTAGGTGCCGCCGACCTTTGTGTAGCTCGAAGCGACGACGACGGCGCCCTCCGCGTAGAACATCTTCCAGAATTGCCGGAAATTGGTGTAGTTCGGCGGCCCTTCCACCACGAGCCGGAAGCGCTCCTCGCCCATGTCGCCATCGGGCGTCACGGGGCCTTTGCCTTCCGCAAGGCGCTCCTCGATCTCCGCGCGCAAGAAACGGTAGTAGTCGATGGCGCCGTCCGTGCCGCGGAAGGCGCCGAAGATCGGGCCGATGTAATAGATGCCGCCGAAATAGGCGTCGATGGGAGATGGCTTGGCCTTGGCCGATTGCAGCACCCAGACGAGATCGTCTTCGGCCTGCGCCGATTTCGCGAGGTATTCGCGCAGGCGATCGATGTCGAACTTGACGCCGGAGACCTTCTCAAGCTTCGGGATGACATCGGTCCGAAGCTGCCTGACCATATATTTGATCATGTCCGGCGTGATCGCTCCGTCGGCCAGATAAGGCGTGTGGAGCATGATCGTTTCGCATTTGTATTGCTCGCGCAGGAGTTCGAACCACTTCATGAAGGTGAAGCAGCCGGTATAGGAGAGGAGCAGCACATCCGGGTCGGGCAGCTTGCGCCCGTTTGGGCCGATGTTGCCCTTCGCCATCATGCCGATGTCGGACTTCACATAGGTGCAGACGTCCTCGGAGTGGCCCATCTTCTCGGCCTCCATCACAAACGCGCCGCTGGTCTTCCTGAGCCCGTTCTGGATGGCGTTGACCTCCGGCAGATTGTTCACGAAGCCGAAGCACATCAGAAGCTCGTTGAGATTGCCCGGAACGAAGGTCGCGGCCACCTTTTCGCCGCTCCCGGGCGCGTCGGCGAGCCGGTCGTAATGACGGTTGATCATCTCCTTCTGCTTGAGCATGGAGGCGTCCTTGGCGGCCTCGGCCCTGGCAACTTTCGGATGTGTAATGATCGTGCTCATTCATGCTTCCTTGAATGCGTCAATTCCTGGGGTGTATCCCCTCACCCTGTCCCTCTCCCTCTGGGAGAGGGAACGACGCTGCAACGGTCGCGACCGGAGTGACGGGATACAGCGCATGTTCAAGCCCCTAACTCTCCGCTCCACAGTTTGATCGAGTCGGCAAACGTCCCGGCCTGCTCGCGAATGGGCTGCATCTGTCCGGAGTTCTCGGCGTATTTGAAAGCTATGGACGGGATGCCGGCGGCCTTCAGCGCGTTCTGAAGCATCGGCCGCTCAAGCAGCGCCGGATCGCAGAAGCTCGGCATCGCGAAGATGACGCCCTCGGCGCGGTTGGCCCTCACGCTTTCGACGAGGTAGGCGCCCTTCTTGGCGGCGTCGGGCTCGTACTTCGCGGAGGTCGACATCGAGTTGTGGAGGTAGGCGCTGGCAAGCGCGGCGATCGGATCGCCGTCGAGCGCGACATCGGACTTCTCCCAGCGGGTGACGAGCATGAAATCGTCATCCACGATGTAGCAGCCCGAAAGTTCGATCGCCTTGATGAGGTTGAGCGGCGGCTGCTCGCAGAACGCGCCGTTGACGACCACGCGCGCATTGTCCCTCGCCGGACGCTGCTGTGCGCGCGCCGCATCGATATAGGCCCGGACCAGCGGATTGTGCGCCTCGACGGGAAGCGAGAGCCCGGCGCGCAACAAGAGGTAGACTTCCGCCGATGGCGCGTTCCAGGGCATGGCCGCGCGCAAGGCGTAAAGCTCCCGGATCAGCGCACGGTTCTCGTTATAGAGGCCGATGGACGCCCGCAGAGCGTCATCCGTCGCGAGCCGACCCGTAATCGCGGCAAGCCAATGGCGCAGATCTTCGAGGTGGGAGCGATAGAAGGCGCCGCCGACATCGTCGTCGAAGTTTTGGGGCAGATCGACATAACGCGCCGGAACGGCCGGAAACATGAGCTTCCACATGCCCGACAGATTGCGGATCACGTCGCAAATCGAGGGGAAAAGCATGCCGTCGACAAAATCGAGACGACGCGAAACGCCGAGTTCAATCGTCGAGCGCGGGATACGGCAGATGTAGCTCTGGTAGTAGGCGTCGCCGTGGATGACTTCGAGCTTGTCGCCTCCGCCCACGATGCCGAGCGGAAACGCGCCGGCGGCGTGGATCAGTTCGCGCGGCACGTAGAAGGGCATGTATCCGATGACCTTGCGGCCTGCCTCGTCGCCCTTCCAAAGACGGGCGGCGCCAAAATCGAGGTCCGAGAAAATCGCTTCGCAGCACGCGGCGATTTCCCGTGCGCCGAGGGGTCTTGCATCCCGGATGCGTGACGATACGGCATCGGCCATGTCAGGCGCTGCTCCATTGAGCGGGCCTTTTCGAAAGGAAGGCCTCCAGACCTTCGACGGCGTCCCGCGTCGCCATCAAATCGGAAAGATACAGACGCTCGGCGCGGGCCAGTTCGACGGTTACGCGCTCGACGAAGGCGCTCCGCGCGGCCCGGACGGCGAACCGCAGCGAGCTTGGGCTCTTGGAAGCGAGGCGCCTGTCGAAATAGTCGAGCGCGGCGGCCTCGGGATCGGACGCTATCTCGTTGATGAGGCCGAGCCGAATCGCCTCCTCCGCCTTGATGGACCGGCCCGAGATCAGCAGGTCTTCCGCCGCCGCCCGGCCGATGCGTTCGGGAAGAAGGCAGGACGCGGCGGGCGCAAAGACACCGAGCTGGATTTCGGGCTGCCCGAGCCGCGCATCGGAGCTGGCGAAAATGAGATGCGCGGCCGAAACCAGTTCCAGACCGCCGCCAAGGCATTGTCCCCGCACCGCCGCCATCACCGGAACCGGCGAGGCGAGCACGCGCAAAATCAGCCGATGGAACCCGGCAAGCATCGCGGCGCACTGGCCGGGCAAATGCTCCTCGACGCTCGCGCCAAAGGAAAAGTGCTGACCCGAGGCGTCGATCAGAATGCCCAGCAAACCGGGGCGCTCGCCATGCTCCAAAAGCGCGGCGTCGAGCGCGCTCATGAGCGCGGCGTCGAGGATGTTCGCCGTGGGGCGGTCGAGGCGCAGGCGCAGGAGGCGCCCATCGCGCTCGAACCAGACTTTCAGAGGCTCGCCCATCGCTCTCTCCTCACGCTTTCGGGATGAGCCGCTCGACAAGCGCCTCGGTCCAAGGCTCTCCACGCGCTAAAGTCCGGCGAAGCTCGACAAAATCGATTTCGCGTTTGTTTTTCGGGCCTTCGTTGAAGGCGCGGAAGCCGGTGCGAGCTTCAGCCATCATGTTCAGCGCGAGCCACGCGCGGCTGTCCTCCTTGTTGGCGTTCCAGGCTTGAAGCTTCGGCTTGCGCAACTCCTCCAGGCTCTTGGTCAGGCATTCGGGGAAGGTCAGAAGAAGCTTCGCGCACAGCGCCTCGACCTTCTCGTCGAGAAGCGACAAGTCGACGGCGCCGCGCGCCATCAGCGCCTTGCCCTTTTCGAGGGCCGCGCCGGTCTTCGGCTCGCCGTGGACGATGCGGCCATACTCGTCGAGATAGCGCTCCGTCTCGACGAGCGGATTGGCGACTAAGACGCCATCCACTTTCAGCGCGGGCGCGATATCGAGGATCACGCCGAGGCGATAGGCCTTATGCGCGGACCACGGCTCGCACAACGTGCCCGACTCCATGGCGCGCTCTGCGCCAACCATCAGCGGCAGAAAGTCGGTTGCGCCCCCGATGGCGGCCGAGCCGTGCTTCGGTCCCGCCTGGCCGAAGCGGGCGAGGTCTTGCGCGATGGAATAATCGCAGGCCATGCCGATCTCCTGGCCGCCGCCGATGCGCATGCCGTTGACGCGCGCGATGACGGGCTTGTCGCTGCCGAGGATCGCCGAGACCATGTCGTTGAAGAGCCGCATATACTGCCGGTATTCCTGCGGGTTGCCCGCATAATACTCGGCATATTCCTTGGTGTTGCCGCCGGTGCAGAACGCCTTGTCGCCCGCGCCGGTCAGCACCACGGCGACGACGTCGCGCGCATTCGACGCGGCGCGCAAGGCGCGGATCACGCCTTTCACCATGCCGGTGGTGTAGGAATTGAACTGGCTTGGATTGTCGAGCCAGATCCAGGCGTTGAAGAGACCTTCGGCGATTTCGCCATCCGGCAGCCGCGCCGGCCGCTTCTCGTAGCGGACATTCGGAACGGCCTCGAATGGGACGATGTCGTGGTCCTTGAGATGCGTCTCCGGCATGAAACGGCTCCAACAATAATCGGTCAGGGAACGAGGATGGCGCGGCGCGTGAGCCGGCGCCCGCGGGCGTCCGCGATCACGCGCTCGATTTCGTCCAGCGGATGCTTCTCGACGAAAGCGGCAAGCTCGATGCGACGGTCGAGCGCCAGACCGAGGGCCGCCGGGTAGAACTCGGGCGGACAGCCCCAGTTGCCGATGGCGCGGGCGTCGTATGCCATGAGGTTGGAAAGCCGGACCTCGATGCGATCCATCGTGAAGCCGACAATGCTCAGCGTCGCGCCATGGGTCAGCAGGCCGAACGCAGTCAACTGCCCCGCCGCCGTCCCAGAGCACTCGAAGATGAACCACTCGGTCAGTGGCAGGCCGTGAGCCTTGCAGAACTCGACGATGCGAGCTTTCAACGCCTTCTGATCGTGGTCGCGGGCGTTCAGCGTGAGGGCCGCCGTTCCCCCGTCCATGATTTCCAGCTTTTTGGCGTCCACGTCGATGGCGACGACGGTCGCCCCGGCCGCCTTGGCGATCTGCGCCGCAAAGCCGCCGATTCCCCCAACGCCGACGACGACGCCAAGGGCTCCGGGACGAACGCCTGCTCGAAGCACCGCCTGATAAGGCGTCGTGACTGCATCGGCGACCACGGACACGTCAGCAAGGCTCAGGCCCGCTTTCCTGAGGCGGCGCTCATCGACAACGCACAAACCGCGGGCCGGGACCACGATATGAGAGGCGAAGCCGCCATGAATATCGTTACCCGGCATCTTTTGGCGCCGGCAGATGGTCGACAGGCCGCACCGGCACGCATCGCACTCCCCGCAAGGCATGACCGACGGAACGATGACGGCCTTTCCAAGCCAGCCTTCCGCGCCTTCGCCGGCGGCGGCGACGCGTCCGGAGATTTCGTGCCCGAGCGTGAGCGGCAGCGGATGGTTCGTGCGCACGCCATCGAAAAGAAAGCCGAGGTCGGTGTGGCAAAGGCCGCATCCGGCGACCGCGATCACGACTTCGCCCGCGCCAGCCCGCGCCACGAAAGGCTCTTTCCTCAAGGGCGCCCCAACCGCGGTCATGACCCAGCGGCGGGCTTGGATTTCCTCTGTCATCGGCCTGCCTGCGCTTCCTCCGCCGGAATTCTGGTTCTGCTTTTCGCTCCGCCGTTAATTGGTAATTTATCGTTCCGGCCCTGTGAAGCGTTAATGCGCGAGGCTCGCGCTTCAGCCTCTGGCGAACGCGCGCTCAATCCCGCGATTACCGATCTTGGACTTGAATACTAAGCGGATGGCTTCGCTAACGAACAGACGGCGACGAACCGTCCGGATCCGTCTGCGAAATGTACCCAAATAGTCACAAGCATCTGCTTGGGAAGCAACGCGCTAAGCCCCCACATTCCCAAAAGCTATCCCGATAGGTAAGGTGCCGCCAGAGACGATACGGAAGCCGAGATTATGGCACTGCCCCGCGCTTTGATTGCTATCCTAATTCTTTTCCTCGGCGCCACTGCCGGCGCCGCCTCCGAAAAACGAATTGCGCTCGTCATCGGCAATTCCGCCTACATTTCGGCCGGCAAGCTCGGCAACCCCATCAACGACGCCACCGATATCGCCGCCAAGCTCACGCGCCTCGGCTTCGATGCGTCGCTTGTGCTCGACGCCGATGCCCCCGCCTTCGTCAAGGCCATCGACCAGTTTATGGGACAAGCACGCGACGCCGATATAGCCGTGTTCTATTATGCGGGCCACGGCCTGCAATATGAAGGTGGCGCCTATCTTTTGCCAACGGACGCCAAGCTCGAAAGCGAGTTCGCCATCCGGCGCGAAACGGTGGCGGCGCAAGAAATCGTCACTGCGCTGGAAAGCTCCGCCAAGGCCGGAATTGTGATCCTCGACGCCTGCCGCAGCAATCCGCTTGCAGACAGGCTCCGTGAAAGCTTGAAAGGCCGAGGCCGCGCGCCAGCCTTGAGCCGGGGCCTGGGCCGCATCGAGGCTTCGGCGGGTAATATGCTGGTGGTTTATTCGGCCGCCCCCGGGCAGGAGGCGCAGGACGGCGACGGGCGCAACAGCCCGTTCACGGCCGCGTTTTTGAAGCACGCCGAAACAAAAGGGCTCGAAGTGGAGCAGATGCTCAAACAAGTCACCGCCGAGGTGGAGAAGGCGACCAAAGGCACACAGCAGCCCGAGCGGCTTTCGCGGCTGAAGATCGAGCTATGGCTGAATGGTGAGAAGACGGGATTTGAAGTCCAACTCACAGCCGCATGCCGTGAGCAACTCAAAAAATGGCGGTCATCGGCCGCCGTTGGGGCTTTCGCTGTCGACAGCGAAGGCGCCGTTTGCGGATCCAGTTCCGACCTTCTCAAAGTGTCGGTTGCTCGAGACAAGGCTCTGGAGGCATGCAACGCTCGGGGCAGCGACTGCCGGGTTATTGAGCTTACCGAGGGTGATTGGTCACTCAAACCTGCTTGCGAGGATTTCTACAGCAAGTGGAAAACGGAAGTGGCCGCAAAAGCCTTCGCCGTCGCCCGAAGCGGGTGGTGTGCGTCATCAACTGGCCGCAAGCAATTAGAAGAAGCCAAGACCGAGGCGCTCGTCGTCTGTGAGCGCGCCTCGGGCGATTGTAGACTACACGATGTCGATCAAGGCGACTGGGAACTCAGCCAGGACTGCAAGGCCGGGCTAGAAAAGTTCCGGAAGTTTGAACCCGCCCGAGCCTTCGCCGTAGCCCGCAACGGCAGTTGTGGCTGGTCGTACGATTACATAAATCCAACCGGGGCTACGAAATCTGCATTGGAAGAATGCGAAAAGAGCGGAACCGAATGCCGGATTACCGAATCTGACGAGGGAAACTGGCAGTTGGACGCCGAGTGCAAGAAGACTGCGGAAAAATGGCTGCGCATGCAGCGTCACGGATCGTTCGCAGCCGGAAAGAGCGGAGGCTGCGGCTACTCGTATAACTATACAAGCACTTCACAAGCCGACGAGACGGCTTTGAGCGAGTGCAAATCTTTCAATGGCAACGAATGCAAGGTTGTCGCCCGCCGGTAAGATGATCTCTTAATCAGGCGCCTCAGAGGACAGACGGAGGCTTTGTGCGGCCTCGGACGGCCGCGCCGAAGAGGTCTCGCAGGGAGCCGCTTCGCCGCCGAACCCCGGACGCACGATGGCGCAGCTTGACAACGCGCAGAGATTGGGAGCCTTGAAGGGCGGAGTTCGGCATCACTTCCATCCTGAGAGCGGCGCAATGCGCGGATTGAAGACGATCGGTCAAACAACGATAAGGCGCATGAGGAACGGGCGCGGCCCGGCGATTTGGAATCTTGCATCGCCGGCCGGCTTTCTTGTCCTGGCCACAGTCGCGGCGCTCGCGCCCCTTCCTTCACCAAATACCGTGGCCGCGGAGGAAAAGTGGGCTGCGCCGCATTTCCAGAACCATCCTCTCGCCGGCACGATCTGGAACTCGGACTTTCAAAAGGTCACGCCGGGCGAGCTTGAGACCGCCTTGGCCAAAGCCCGCTTCGTATTGCTCGGAGAGATCCACGACAATCCCGATCATCATCGGTTGCAAGCTCAACTCATCGCCGCGCTCGTGAAAAAGGGCCGCCGTCCCGCAGTCGTTTTCGAGATGGTCCCTGCGAACCTCCAGCCGGAACTCGATCGTCACGCGCAAGGCGGCGCTGGCGCAGCCGGCGCGCTCGGAAAGGCACTTCGATGGGAAGAGCACGGCTGGCCCGAATGGATCATCTACCAGCCCATTGCGGAGACAGCGCTCGGGGCCGGCTTGCGCCTGTTTGCGGGCGGGCTCGACGCGGACACGCAAAAGGCGGTCGCCAAAAAGGCGCCGCTGCCGCTCTTCGAAAAAGCCGTCCAGGATTTCGACCTTGCCGAGCCCCTGAAACCGGAAATCGCCGAGGCGGAGGGCGAAGAGATCAAGGACGGGCATTGCAATCTTCTGCCTGCCGCCGCGTTGGAGCCCATGCTGCGCGTGCAGCGCGCCCTGGACGGCTCCCTCGCCAACGCGATGACGCAGGCAAACGCGAGCGAAGGTGCGGTCTTGATCGCCGGAGCGGGACACGTCCGCAACGACTGGGCCGTTTCGCACACGATCCGCCGGAAGCTGCCGGACGCCGCCGTCGTCTCGGTCGCCTTTATCGAGGTCGATCCCGAGCGCATTGAGCCATCGGCCTACATGAAGAAGGCCCCAGGGCTGGAGCAACCCTTCGACTTCATTTATCTGACGCCAAGAATGGACCTGACGGATCACTGCGCCGAACTGGAGAAAGAGCTGAAAGCGAAAAAGGCCAAGAAAGCTGGCGAACGCTAGGAGGATGCTGAAAAAACCATGCGGCGCATGGTTCGAAAAGCTCACCATGAGGTCCAAGCTGTTGGTATCGCTCGGCCTCATCCTGAGCTTGTCGAAGGATGAAGCAAGGATTTCCGGCTTTTTCAGCGGCCTGCTCGTGGAGCGAATTTGACAATCGGCCGTGGTTCTTAGCTGATTCAGCGCAGAAGGAGGACTGTGAAAGCAAGCGTTACCATTCACGCGGAAATTGCAGCCTTGATTTTAGGCAAGGCTGCCGCTAACATCGCCTTCCCTTGGATCTAAAATAAATTAAAATCAAGGGCTTGGGAGGAACCATGGACCGTTCGGCTTGCAGGCCGTTAGACGGCTGCCGTATACTCGTCGCCGAGGACAATGCATTGCTTGTACTCGATATTGCGGACGCCCTTAGCGATGCTGGCGCGGAAATCGTGGGGCCAGCTGTGAGCGTCCGGAGCGCCGTGTCGCTCGCACAGTCCGAGCAGCTCGATGGCGGAGTGCTGGATGTCACGCTCAAGGGTGGCGACGCTTTTCCGATCGCAAGAATACTTGATGAAAAAGGCAAGGGCATCGTCTTCATCACGGGAATGCTGGATACGTCGGCGATCGAGAACGACTGGCCAAGAGCCAAAGTCTTGACCAAGCCTTCATTGCCGCGGGATCTGATCCAGGCCACAGTCGCAGTCTGCCGGATGGTGACCCCGAGCTGACGCAGGATTCGCGCGGTTCCATATTACCATGCTCATTGAAATTGTCGGCTGCGCTCCCCCGCTGACCCGCAGCAAAACGTTTCTTAGGCGTGAGCCTCGGTGAATGTGCGGCCGGCTTCCGCCAGCTCCCGCAGAACAGGCGAAGGCAGCAGGCTTTCGTCCCCGGCCGCCGCCGCAAACGTCTCAAGCCTCGCGACCACGTAAGGCAGGCCCGCTCGATCTGCGTAATACATCGGGCCGCCCCGCCAGGCCGGCCATCCGTAGCCGTTCATCCAGATCACGTCGATGTCGCTGGCACGCGCCGCAATGCCTTCGCTAAGGATGCGCGCGCCTTCATTCACCATGGGGAAGATGAGGCGCTCGATGATTTCGGCGGCGGTAATTGCGCGGCGCTGCACGCCGAGCGTCGCGGAGACCTCCTCGATCAAGCGTTCAACGTCCGGGTCCACTACGCCTTCGCGCGCGCCTTCGGAATAGATGTAGTAGCCTTTGCCCGTCTTCTGGCCGAAGCCGCCCGCGCTCGCAAAGCGCATCCGCGATGGCGGCCTTTGCGCCGGTCGCCGTGCGCATGCGCCAACCGATGTCGAGGCCGGCGAGATCGACGACGGCGAACGGCCCCATGCGAAAGCCGAATTCCACCATGGCCGCATCGATGTGATGCGGCGGCGCGCCCTCGATCAGAAGGCGTTCCGCTTGCTGATGCCGCCGCGCGAGCATCCGGTTGCCGGCGAAGCCATGGCAGACGCCAACTGTGACAGGAACCTTGCCGAGCTTCCGCGCAAGGTCGACGGCCGTTTTCAAAACCTCCGACGCCGTTTTCTCCGCCCGGACGACCTCTACGAGGCGCATGATATTCGCCGGGCTGAAGAAATGCAGGCCGAGCACATGTTCGGGCCGGCAGGTCGCGGAGGCGATCTCGTCGATGTTGAGATAGGAGGTGTTCGTCGCGAGGATCGCCCCCGGCTTTGCGATTCTGCCGAGCCTCGCAAAAATCTCCCTCTTGACCTGCATGTCCTCGACGACCGCCTCAACGATGAGATCGGCTTCCGCGGCATCCTCAAGGTTCAAACTCGAGCTCAAAAGCGCGATCTGTCTGTCGCGCGCATCGGGGCCGATTTCCCGCGCCGCACCCCATCGTCAAGCATCGCCTTGATGCGATCGAAACCTTTCGAGAGGGCGTGTTCCGGTTGTCTTCGATCAGCGTGACGGGAATGCCGGCATTCAAGAAGCAGATCGCGATGCCGGTTCCCATCGTGCCGGCCCCGATGATGGCGGCGCGTGTTATTGACCGGGCCTCCGTTTCGGGCGGCATGTCCCTGAGCTTTCCCGCTTTGCGCTCCGCGAAGAAGGCGTAACGAAAAGCCGTGGAGCGCTCATCGTCCCTCAGTTTAAGGAAAAGCTGACGCTCGAAGGCCAGACCTTCCGGGAGCGGTTTGTCGAAGGCGGCGCGAACCGCTTCGATCAAAGCCGCGATATTGGGCTTGCCCGCGTGCTCCTTCGCGGCGCGCGCGGCGGCTTTCTCGAACTCGGCGCGCTCGCCTTCGCGCGCCAGCCTGCCGGAGCCATCGGCGGACGCCGGCCGGGACGCAAGTTCGAGCGTTTTGGTTTTCGCGGCGGCAATCAGGTCTCCCTCGGCGATTCCCTCGACAAGCCCCAATCTAACGCTTGCCGCGCGGATATCGGATCGCCCTCGATCATCATGGCGAAGGCCGGCGCCGCGCCAATCGCGCGCGGGAGGCGCTGGGAGCCGCCGGCGCCCGGGATCAGGCCGAGCTTGATCTCGGGCAGCCCCAGCCTAGCGCCGGGGCTTACGATGCGCGCTGTGCAAGCGAGCGCCAGTTCGACCGCGCCTCCGAGAGCCGTTCCCTGCATGGCGGCGACAACGGGCTTGCCCAAAGTAGCGACGGCCGCGATGACATCGGCCAGGATCGGAGCAATCGGAGGGCGATCGAACTCAGCGATGTCAGCCCCGCCGCTGAAAATCTTTCCCTCCGACGTCAGGATGACGCCCTGGATGGCTGGGTCCCTTCTCGACTTTTCGAGCGCGGCCATCACTCCGCGACGGATCTCGATGCCGAGTGCGTTCACCGGCGGGTTTGAAATCGATGCGACGCCAACGCCATCCTCGACGCGAAAATCCACCCTTCCTGGCATCCTGGTTCCCTCGGAGGTTCGAAATTTTCCGGAGAGATAGGAGCCGATTTCAGAAAGTCTCAACTAAAAAATAAAGTAAAACTATCCTGGCCGCTCCACCTCGCCGCCGATCAGGTTTGCGCACGCTTGTGGCGCCACGAGGCCCACAACTCAAAAGGCTTCTTGGCGCCGTCGATCTGCGCCTGAAAGCCGCGTCGTTCCCCCTCTTGCAGAAAACGCCTATGCGCCGCGATACCCTTGCCGCCGAGCGCGTCTCTTTCGGCGGCTCGCCGCCCTTTGGCGAATTGAATCATCGCGCGCATGGTTTCGTCCGTTGGCGAAATACTGTCCTGGGCAGACCGAAGAGCAGCTTGCTCTTCTTCCGTGGCCTTCTCCATCGCCTCGCCAATGAGGCGTCGCCATAGCCTCCAGGCTTTGAAGTGCACGCGGAAAACCTCAAAAGCCAAATTGGGCGCGCCGTCGTTGAGGTTCCGCAAGGCCTCGTCAACGAGAACACGCCGGAAATGTGGGGCCGGATCGTTCTCGGCCATTGCCGTGAAGTGATAGCGCGCGGACTTCACCGCCATGATGCGCTGGATCGTGGTTTCCCTGGTCATGACGGATGACTTCACAAACATCATGAGGCCGGGCTCGCGAATTCTCCCTAAGTCCGCGGCCAATGCCAGCAATTCGCGCTCAAGTTTTTTCTCTAGCTTCTCGTTACGCCCCACAACTCCCGACTCCTTTGCTGGTCCCCGACTTCAAGTATAGCCCCCGGAAAACAGGAGGGTAAACCAGATTATAACTTATTGAGTGTGTTTCAACGATAGCTTGGCTGAATGGTTACCACGCAAATGCTGGCCCATTAATCAAAATTTAAGAAATATTGACTTGTGAGCGCGGACCCGCAGGACGCTTTCATTTGGCCAGGAATTCGCCGGAGCCACCGGTTACACAGCGCAGCCGCGACCTATCGGCCCACGGCTTCCTGCGTCCGCATACATTTGAGACTTCAGGTCTGGGCGCCGCCATGAATGCGGCGGTTGGCGACGGTTTCTACGCCAGCCACGACGAAGCGCAGGCACACAACCCTCGACGGGCTCACCCCAACGGAGTTTGCAACCCGCCCCGCGAAGGGGCATAACCAGAACGGACTCTCCTTATGAACCGGGGCACGTTGGGAAGCAGGTCAATAGCAGCGAAGGACAGAAGAGAACTGCAAGTGGATTACTGTGGACGCTGTGGATGGAACAGCTGGAAATCGCCCGCGAAACCGGCGCTTACGCGGCCAGCCGGATGGGGACTGAGCGACCCGAGACATAGGTGACAGTTTGTACCGGACACATAGGTAACACTTTTCGCTTTCTGGCGGGGGTGTTGATGCCGTGGAAAGCGTGTTCGGCGATGGAGGAACGTCTTCGTTTTGTGGCTCGGCTTCTCGATGGCGAGGGCATGAGCGATCTCTGCCGGGAGTTCGGCATCTCTCGAAAGTCACCCATGTCTTAGGTACAAAACGTGACCTATGTCTCCGGGCTGGACAGACATTTAGTGGGCCGCCGAGCGAGTGAACTGCGCCAAAATGCAAAGAGGCTAACTGGATTTCGGCTAACGCCTGCCGCTGAGTCAGGCGTCCGAATACGTCAGGCGGGCTAAAGGCGGTTAAAAAAGCGCGATCTGCCGCCAGCGCGCCGCAGACTTAACGCTAAGATTTAGGTTTCCGGAGGCTTAATCCGGGTAGCTGCCGCTCGACAATCGAAAGACCGGAAGCGGTGGTAAAAGGTCAATTTTCCAATCAAGGTTCAGAGTGGAGCCCGCCCGAATTGAAATTCTTGAAGGGCTTGGTGCGCCGAACGGTGGATCGCATATCGGAATTTGAGGGCCATGGGGGCGCCGGATTTTGACATGCCTATCATCACCCCTAAGAGTTGAAGCTTCAAAAATCTTGGGTTGTGGGGCTTCAAGCGGTTGAAATCCCTTGATCAATGCGCTGAATGCTTGAGGTTACTTCAACTTTGAGGTAGCTGGTGGGCGCTGCAGGATTTACGACCGAAGGCGAAGCGCTTGAAATAACTCGCTAAATTATTGAGGAGATTGGAGCCGATGCCCCCAATGTGTCCCCACGAAAATGCGTTATCCACAGCTATCGGGCGGCAATTCTCACCGAGTTTCGCGGTCGCTTGACCGACCTGACCGACCGGAATACAGGAAGAAGTGGGCTGCGCTATTGCGGAAGTTGTCGCGCTTTTAGCGCAAGGGTGAAGCATGCATTTAAACGCTCCACTCTTGCACCCGTCTCCAGCAAGAAAAACTCGATTTTATTTATATAAATGCACGGAGAATAGCTATGCGAGTGAATATTGGCTGTGGAATGACTCCCACACTTGGTTACAGAAATTTTGATAACTCCTGGAGTATTACACTTTCAAGTTATCCCTGGTTGGCGTCAACACTCTATAAGCTCAAATTTATCGGCAAACCGCAGCTTAATTTTATATTATTCTGCAAGGTTAATTGTATTGAATGGGCTAACGCAACAAAGAACATCCCTTTACCTGACGAATCTGTTGATGTGCTATATAGTTCGCACATGATCGAGCATCTCGATCGTTCAGAAGCAAGCTCATTTCTGAATGAAGCAAAGAGAATACTAAAAAAGAGCGGAAAAATACGCCTCGCAGTGCCGGACATTGAAAAAAAGATCGAGGCATACAACCATGGAAAAGATGCTGATATATTTATTGAATATACCCATATGTGCGTTCCGCGTCCTCGTAATCGCGCGCAGAGATTGCGCATGGCACTTATTGGACCAAGACATCACCAATGGATGTATGACGGAAGATCACTCTCAAGGCTATTGCAAGAGCAGGGCTTTTCAAATCCAATAGTTTTGCCGCCCGGTGAAACTACTATAAGTGAACCAGGAAAGCTTGATTTGCGAGAACGTGAAGATGAATCTTATATGTCGAGGCAATTAAAGGCTAGGACAACTCGAACTCAGATTTATATCGGCCTGATCGTCCAGACGCAGCATTCTCCAGCCTGTC
>CAVSHC010000010.1:0-167860 GCA_963727795.1 uncultured Alphaproteobacteria bacterium | reverse complement strand
GGATTTGCTCTTGCCGGAGACATACGAAATCCGGTGGGGACGCACGCCGCATTTCCTCCATGACATTCTGCGCTGCGCGAATGATCCCAAGCTCAGGACCCCAGAGCAGCTAACACGAGTTAAGGCGCAAGCAGTTTATTGGGCGAGAACAGTGCAGACACATATCCTGCATCAGTCACTCGAGAAAAGCGACGAAGCGGATCAATCCGCAGCAGCCACTTGGGGCGAGTTGAGGGGAGTTGCTGAAGAGGCTCGTCGCCGGTGTGAAGCCAAGCCAAACGAGCATCTCTCAGCGGTTCGCACCTTTCTTGAGGATATAACTCTCGATGATTTGCGATGGCGCGAAACGTGGCGTCTTCCTGTTATGAAGACATTCGTGCTCATCAACCCGGCTGGCTGCATTCTGCCGTTCCACGCCGATTACGGAGGCTCCTCCACCAATATCGGCGACAACGCGTGCAGGAAGGGCAAGCCGGTTTGGTGCACGATCCTTGATGCAATCAGCTCAAAACTGAAAACCGGAAAAACGCCCGAGGTTCTGGATGCAATCACGATAGTGCGGCTTGGACGGGCGGAGACCACCCCGAAATCCGGCATCGATCTTAAGACTGAAGATTTCTCGACCACCATCATCAACCGGCGCATCGCCATCGAGAAAAAGATGGAGAACTTGCCGAAAGGGCCGGATTACGATGCTCTCGACGGACAGCAACTGGGCCTGAAACTCATCGCCAGCTCCACAGCTTTTGGCATCCACGCCGAAATCAACGTCGATGAGAGAACCGGCGACTACTCATCCAAAGATGAGGACCCGGATGATGACGAGATTCTGGCCAGTGAAGAGAATGACGCTGGCACCACGAAGGAAGCCCGGAAGCGGAATAAGAAAAAGGGGTTTGAGGTTGATCTATACGCTGGCGAACCAACGGCAACGCGCATGCGCGTGGCCCATCTCGAAGAGCCGGGCCAGCATTTCGCCCCGCACCTCGCAAGCTTCATCACCGCGGCTGGCCGCCTTCTTCTCAGCATTTGCGAGCGCCTCGCCGCTGATCGCGGCACAACCTACGCTTTTTGCGACACCGACAGCATGGCGTTCGCACGGCCGCACGGCATGGAGCGCAAAGAATTTCGAAAGCGTGTGCATGAGATTGTGACCTGGTTCGCGCCGCTTTGGCCGTATACGCTGGACAAGGATGAGGACGGCAAACCCTTATCGATCCTGCAATATGAGAAGGCGAATTGGCGTCCCGGCGGGAAAAAGGGTGAATACGAGCCGCTCTATTTTCTGGGCCTCGCATCCAAGCGTTACGTGCTCTATCACCGCGTTCCCATGGCTGAAGTGCTGGAGACGGCAAGCGAACCTGAGCGGACGCATTGCTCTGCCTTCATTCGCGATTGTCTTAAGGGACAGGACTCGGAATATTATCCCCTGTTCCGAAAAATCTCGGCGCATGGCACAGGTGGATTGGAGCAGCCTGGCGATTATGAACACATCATGCCGAAGCCTTCGCTGGAGCTGGCCTGGCGGGTGCGAAACAAGCGCGGCAAGCTCAAGGGCAAGCTGCTCGCCTCAAATGTTCATTGCGAGGAAATGCTGCGCGATGTTTGGCGGAAGTTCGTACTCGCCACAGAGAACGATAAAAAGCTCGTGCTGACCAGCGCAGCCTTCGACCAGCCAATTATCTCGAGCGTTTCCTTGCGGTCCAAAGGCTATTGGGAGGATTTTGCGAGCCTGCCGGACAGACGGCCCGCCATGTTCTTCTCAACCATGCCAAAGCCCATTATTGCGATTCAGGACTGTAGCAGCGCCTATACTGAGATTATCGAGCGTGCTGATGTGTTGACTTATGGTCCCAACGCGAAAACCTTCGCGGACTTGGAGCCGCAGCTTCGAAGCGCCAAGGATCATACGCCATTCAGCCTCGCCAGCATCAACGCCGAGCTTGAACGCCTGGATGGAGAATCAGGAACGGGCGCACGCAGCTACATCCGGTTCCGCACATTCCGGGATTTCTTCACCGGCACAGGCTTTCTCGAAGCCCGCAAACGTGGTTATTTCGAAAAGCAGGAACATACCTCCGACAAGCCCGATGGAACGGGACTCTTGAAGCGAAAGTCCCTCATCATTGCCGGAAGAGTTTCCATCGGAAAACAGGGCAATGAGCTTCGCGACGATCTTGCCTCTGAAGCCTCAGGTGTGAAGGCTGGCCTTGATACCCAGACTTTCGAGGAGGCGACGGATTTCAACGCGGAAATCCTCAACAACATCGATCTGCGGGAGCTTGCAGCCCGAACGAAAATAGCTGCCAATCATCTGAGCGAGTATCGCAGCGGAAAAAAACCCTCGCACAAGGCTATCGCGAAAATTGTGCACGGCATTCAGGACATCCAAAACGGGACCCCCCTCAAGGATGAAAAGCTCGACCGGCGCAAGCGGCAAGATCAGCTTCGTGAGGCGATCAAATCGCTCTCTGAGCTTCGTGATCCAATGTCCATTGCTCAGCATTGCAAAGCCATCGAATTGGGCCGAGAGACAGGGTTGGACTTGCGCCGCAAGTCACCGGGCTTGGCTCGCATCATCGCCCGCCTCACTGCTTCCTCAAAGCAGCCGAAGGAAATTGCTGCACGGCTGGCGCAATTTATGCGAGGGGCGGAGTTGGAGGAGCCAGAGGAGAAGGCGATTGCGGAGGCGCTGGAAAGGGAGCGCAAATTAGCGAGAGCGTCTAATAAGAATGAGCACCTTCGTGAAATTTTATCGGATCAACGATTGCCGTTGACTACCGGGTAAAGTCCCGGTCCACGGCGCGCCTGCCACTCCCCCCCAGCGACTTGTTTACTTATTTACTAAGAGTCCAACCCCTGCTAGAGGTTCCTGCTTCGAACTTTTGGTGGCCGAAAATGTATTGCTTTTCAAGTGTTGATGACACAACTCATTGCGTTACCACAGCCAGGGATTGGATTTACTCCATCAAACCATTCATAGAGTTTGGGATGGGGCTTTTGGGTGTCGGTAGCACGATTTCAATCGGCGTGCTTACCTGGTGGTTAAAGCACAGCAGAGGTGAAATCCGAAAGCACCAGCAAGCAGAGAGCGAGCTACGAGCCGTTGCAAAAGAGGCTTTGGATGCACGTCAGGATGCAGAGGAAAATGAGCGTGGCCTTCGTCGTGACCTAAGTCTTCTAGCAGAGCAGTTAGCGAGTAGCAAAGCCCCTCTGAATTTGCAGCTCTTTCATCTTCAAGAAGAAAATGCACGTCTAACGGGTAAGCTTGAGATACTCCGCTCATCCAGTTCGGGTGACGGCGCACATTTCTGGGCTCGAAGCGTTGACCCCGCGAAACGCCGACGGACTACGAGAAGCGCCTTCGCAACAGTATCCCAATCATACTTTTTGCCAATCAGAAAGGTGGGGTAGGAAAGACAACTCTCAGTACCAACCTAGCAGCGTATTTTGCCGCGCAGGGTGAGAAAACATTGGTTATCGACGTCGATTATCAGGGATCTACAACTGGCCTTATGCTTGCTCAATCTGGGGGAACGCCCCGAAGAGTTTCCGTCGATGGTCGATCTGCTTTTTGCGGACACCCTCAATGATCTGTGGGCTGGCACGGCCATACAAAAAGTGGCTGGTTGTCCAAATCTTGATTATGTCTCCTGCTGGTACTCGTTCGAAAAGCTGGAGCGTCATCTTGAGTTTCTGTGGGCAGCAGACGAAGCAGGAGACGATGTTCGTTTTCGTCTCGCGCGAGCGGTTCTTTCCCCTTACGTGCAAAATAATTACAAGCGGGTTTTCATTGATGCTCCACCGCGAATGACAACAGGCTTCATAAACGCAGTTTGCGCAAGCACGCATCTTTTTATCCCAACGGTCGTTGATCGTGTCTCAGCCTCCGCGGTAGGCACTTTTGCAAGACAGCTCAAGGAGCTTAGTGACAGCGCAAATACTGTTATAGAGTTGGCAGGGATCATTGGGACGATGACGGCATCCCCAAAACTGCCGCAAGCCGCAAGTGAGGCCGTAAGCAGGGCCAATCGGGGTGCTCAGGAGGTGTTCAAGACCAAGAAGGATTACTTCATGACCGACGCCCCGCTTGTGAGGACCACGAGGATTTCGTGGTCCACAGAGCAAGGAATTGCATACTTGAAAGCAGACGCGAATACGCGTGAAATGTTCGAAGTCATAGGCAGAGCCATAGCGAAACGTGTTCCAACAAGGAGTAATTGAAATGCAAGCCAAACAAATGGCCGCATCACTCCATCATCTGGCGCCGCTGCTGGAAAAGAATGAGAATTCCGCGCAAGCCGCGCTGCTTCGTACACTGGCTGACGGACTTAACAAGGCAGGCACGGCCACCGTTGCCTCAACCATAAAGAAGTTTGAGAAACAATTCCCTGCGAGTTCGGACGCCCGTCGGTTGTCGCCTTCAGCTTTATTTATAAATCGCATCTCGATGGCCTTTCAAGCCTCCGGTTCGGCGACCGCATCAAAGGATTTTGCGGGTTTGGGCAGGCTACTCGATGAATGCGACGCGATCCCGCTCACCGAGCTATCCAAAAAACTTGCGGATGCACTGACCGCGCCGGTCCGCAAGCCAAAAACGAGCAAGGCAGAAACCGTAGATGTCCTGTCAATTGCTGATAATTTAACCACAGTTTCCAATGACAATGAACGCTTCGACCATCTTGTGGGTGAGCTTTCGAAGCTTACAAAAGCACACGTCTCCGATATTGCCGAAAAATTCTTAGGGTATAAACGTTCCTACAAGACTAAGGGTGACGCAATTGCAGCAATCAAAGCACGACAATTGCAGGATGCACTAGAAGCCAGTAGGGAACGGCGGATTTCGAAGATTTCTGTCTAGCCGTATTATTTTTATTGATACTTACTTGCGCTCGTGTGCCATTGGGAACTAAATGCCTACAAAGCCAGTGTCCCTTGCGCCTCGATTATGAGCGGTAATGAAAGCCCGGTGGTGAGGTGGCTGAGGGTCGCTTGCGGAAGTGGCGACTTTAATAGTAAGGAAAGCACAGCACTCTGCCGATTCAAAGTGCTCGTGTCTTATGTGCTTCTCCAAGTGCCCCTCCGTTTCACCCTTCGACGGGAGTGAGTTCGAGGAGTAGTCGATCCTTGATGACAACCTTTAGCTGCGCCCGAATGCCGCAGACCCCGTCAAGTTAATTCTTATGATATGGTTAACGTATCCTTGTTTTGCGTATAGCGGAGGGTTTTTGGATGTTCCGCACAGCTTTGGAGCGCGACCGCGCTCGCCTAGATATTGTCCGGGGTGCCTCAAATCTAATGAGGGGATCAAGCCACAAAAGAGAAGAGGAAGCGCTAGTCGGATTACGTTACAGGATCGTCGCCGAATGCCGCGATCACATCGATGGCGAAATTAGACGGGTCCAGGAAGCGCTCAATCAGGCGATCAGGGCCAACAACGCGATCGAAAGGAACACACTTACGCGAATTCTCGCAACTCTCATAAACGTACAGAGCACGATGCAAAGCGCTGTTGGTGATGAAAGGCGCTTTCTCGAACTGCCGCCCGAGTTGCAAAAGCATGCGTCCACTATAAAGAGTGCTTTTGAGCCTGCCCGCGACACCATTCGTCGGAGGAGTTGAGGTATAGGGCGGATCAATGTCCTTTTTTCAATGCCCTTCAAGACGGTGGCGGCAACCGTGGGCTCCAGGATTGCGGCGAAACGACGCGATGGGTCGCAAGCGGGCATTGCAGTTTTCTCGCGATCCCATGCGCGCCACGTCGGCTCGTGGATCCCACTGCGGGCTTATCCGAAAACTGTCAATCAGCTTCCAAACGTGACACCGAGCGGTGCTTCGCCGCCACTTCCAAAGCGGTTCGCTTTTGTCTGACCGCAGCAGACAACGATTACTTCGCAGCGCCGCCCTCGCCGACCACCACGAACGGCGCCCAGAAGGCCGGATGGGCCTCTGCGCCGCCTTTGCCGATCAGCGCCAGCATCGACTGCCGCATGGCCTCGGCGCGGCCCATGGCCCGATCCGCGGCAAGGCGGCTGATCGCGCCGGTGATGAGCTTGACGGTCGCATCCGAGTTCACCGCCCAATGCGAGACGAGCAGCGCGCGCGCCTGCGCATAAATGAAAGCGCGTGCGAGGCCTGAAAGCGCCTCCGCGCCTTGCGCGCCGCCCGCGGCCGTGTTGCAAGCGGACAGGATCACCCAATCCGCGTCGAGCTTCAGGCCTGCGATCTCGGAGGCGGTGAGATAGCCATCGTCATCCTCGCTCGGGACGTCGGGCGGGGTCAGAAGAAGGCCCGGCTCGGCGTTGCCCGAAACCTGCCCGGCCAGCGCGCCATGGGTTGCGAAATGCACGGTGCGGTATCTGGCGAGCGCGCCGCTTTCGCTCAAGCGCTTAACTTCGCGCTCGGTGGCGCGCGCGCCGAGGTAGATGTCGCTCGCATCGGCGCCGACGTCGCGGGCGACGGCGCAAAGTTCGTCCGCCGTCTCGGGGAGCGGCGCCTGCTGGCGCAGGAAGGCTATGTCCGCAAATCCACCCCGCTTCTTGATTGGGGGCACGCCGCGCGGCTCGGCGGCGGACGCGATCTGCACGGTCGACAGAGCAGTGCAGGTCTTGTTGGCGCGAGCGAGGAGAGCAAGGCTTGCATAGGCTGGGCCGGAGCCGTCCAGCAGCGGATTGCCGAAGCCGATCAGGGGCTTTGTCGCAGCGCTCGGCCGCGCGAGCCTGCGCAGCGCCTTCAGCGACGAAACCGCCGGCAGCACGGTGAGCGCGTGATCGCGGATGAGCCAAGCTGCGGATGTGTCGTCGCCTTTCACGGGCGGCGCGGTAACAAGCACCTGGAACGGCAATTGTGTGAGCGGGCCGGACGGCACGATGAGAAGCTGTTTGCCTTTGATCAGATCCTCAACTTGCCCGAACAGCGCCTGATAAAGCCTGTAAGCGCGGGCATGATCGAAGGGAAGCGGCTTGCCCGCGTTGCGGTCGGCCTTGCCGTAGCCCTGGCCTAGAACCTCGGCGCAGCGCGGGCCATCCCACGCCGCATCGTCAAGCCCGCAGCGCAGCGCCTGGACCTCCTGGGTTAGCGTCCTTCTGCCAACATCGGAACGCACCCAGCGCATGTCGGTCTTGGTAACGACCCAGATGAAGGTTTCTTCGGGGACTGGCTTCCATTCACTCGTAACAAGGAAGAATATGAGGGCCTCATCCGCGCCGAGTTGCGCCTGCACCTCTTCCAATGGCAGCGGCGTTGGGCTTGTCAGTGCGGCATAGTCCGGAAATTCGGTCTTAAGCTGCTTGTCGATTTCTGCGATCCGGGCGTCGATTGCGGCAAGCCGGGCCGTATTTTCGGCTTCTCCTTTGGCATTCCGTTTCTCGGCCGGCTGTGAAAGGGCGGTATCGCGTAACTGATCCCGCTTCTGCCACTCCGCCACCAGATCCTGGCGCTCCCGCACCAGTGCGCCGAGGCCGGCATTGCCCGTCGCACCGCGAGCCGCCATCTGGGCCAGCGAGGCCGCAGCCTCGGAGCTTTGCGCCCATTGCGCGGTTTGGAACATCTCACGCGACGCGGCCGCATCCGGGAAGCCGCCCTCAGGCGCAAGGCGGTATACCGCCTTTGCCAGGCCCAGAAAGTCCCCGTAACTCTGTTCCGCAGCGCCCTTCTTCTTCCCAGTCAATGCCTGACCGGCCTCCGCTGCATCGCGCCCGGTGCGCTCCGCCAGAGCGGCCGTGCTGCGTCTCCAATATTCAGCCGCGCGCGCCCAATTGCCCTGGCGAAGACCGAGTTTGGCGAGGCCGCCTATGGTTTCAAGCGTTTCAGGATGCTTTGGGCCGAGCACGCGTTCTCTTCCGGCCAACGCGCGCAAATCCATGGTTTCGGCCTCGGCAAAGCGCCCCTGATCCATATAGAGAACGGCAATATTATTGTAGCTCTTCAGTGTATGGGGGTGCTCGGGTCCGAGAGTGCGCTCCCTGGCTTTGAGCACTCGGGTGTAAAGAGGCTCGGCCTCGCCATCGCGGCCCTGGTCTTTGTAAAGAATAGACAAAAGCTCCAGACTTGCTAGCGTCTCGGCATGCTCCGGGCCGAGAACGCGCTCCATTGCCGGAATCACGCGCTTCGCGAGCGATTCCGCCTCGTCATAACGCCCCTCTCGCCAGTCAAGGACCGCCAAATCGTAGGTGCTCTTGAGAGTATCGGGGTGTTCAGGGCCAAGACGGCGTTCCCTCGCCGCGAGAGCGCGCTTTTGAAGCTGCTCCGCCTCCGCGTCGCGGCCCTGAGATCCATAAAGTGTGGCCAAGTTGCCGACGCTGGCCACCGTGTCAGGGTGGTCCGGGCCGAGAAGGCGTTCTCTCGCAGCGAGCACGCGCTTTTGAATCGGCTCGGCCTGATCATACTCGCCTCGATCGTAATAAAGGATCGCCAGATTGTTGAGCGATCCAAGCGTATCACGATGATCAGGGCCAAGCTTGCGCTCGGTCGTTTCGAGCACGCGCTTGCAGAGCGGCTCGGCCTGCGCATACTGTCCCTGGACTTCATAAAGTGTCGCGAGATTGCTGAGGCTCGCCAGCGTGCGAGGATGCTCCGGGCCGAGAGTGCGCTCTCTGGCTTTGAGCACTCGGGTGTAAAGAGGCTCGGCCTCGCCATCGCGGCCCTGATGCTGATAGAGCATCGCCAAGACGTTCAAATTCTCAAGCGTTTCGGGATGATCCGGCCCGAGCACGCGTTCCATTGAAGCAAGGATGCGCTTTGTAAGAGCCTCCACTTCATCGTATCGCCCCTGATCATCATAAAGACTTGCCAGATTGCTGAGAGCCTGAAGCGTGTCCGGATGTTCGGAGCCCAGTTTGCGTTCCGACGCGGCGGCCACACGCTTGTACAGCGGCTCCGCCTCGCTATAGCGGCCCTGCTCTCTGTAAACGATCGCCAGACCGTTAAGAACGTAAAGCATCCCGGGATGCTCAGGGCCAAGCACGCGCTCGCCTGCTGCAAGCGCCCGTTTAAGAAGCAGTTCGGCCTCGCCGTAACGGCCCTGCTCTTTGTAAAGCATCGCCAAATTATAAATGGAACCGATGGTTGCGGGATGCTCAGGCCCCAGCACTCGCTCTTTCCCCGCAAGAGCGCGCTTTTGAAGCGGCTCGGCCTCTCCATAGCGGCCTTGCTTCATATAGGCGATGGCCAAATTGTCGACGCCGCCGAGCGTCTCGGGATGATCGGGGCCGAGCGTGCGCTCCCTCCCTGCCAGCACGCGCTTGTAAGCGTTTTCAGCCTCGCCATAGCGGCCTTGGTGCAAGTACAGGCTGCCCAGATTATTGAGGATCGCAAGCGTGTCCTTATGCTCGGCGCCGAGCACGCGCTCCGACGCGGCGAGCGCGCGCTTGAACAGCGGCTCCGCCTCGGCATAGCGGCCCTGATCGCTGTAGAGCATCGCAAGCACGCCGAGACTTCCGAGCGTTTCCGGGTGTTCCGCTCCGAGCGCGCGCTCCCGCCCGGCGATCAGGCGCTTATAGAGCGGCTCGGCCTCGCCATAGCGGCCCTGAAGATGATAGATCGCCCCCAGATTGTAGAGGGTCATGAGCGTGTCGGGATGTTCGGGACCGAGCACGCGCTCTTTTCCTGCCAGCGCCCGCTTGAGCACCGGCTCCGCCTCGGCGTAGCGGCCCTGCTCCCTGTAATAAAAGCCTAAATTATTAAGCACGTTGAGCGTGTACGGATGCATCTTCCCGGAGCGGGCTTCCGCAATTTTCAAGAGCCGCTCAAGGACCTTGCTGGCTTCCGCGTACTTGCCTTGCGCCTCCAGCTGAGACGAAAGGTTCTCCAAAGCTTTCGTATCTTCGACCTGCTGAGCGAGCGCGCCCACGGCGCCAGACAAAGCGATGCAGATCGCCGCGAGAAGACTGTGCGCCGCTGCGCGCCGCAGCCATGCCATCTTCCCCTCCAATGATCGCCTATAATAAATACCTAACTATAGACCCACGTCATACAGCCGCAATGCGAGTTCTGAATGCTGCGCGCATACAACGCATGATCGATTTTGTGACGCTTGGCCAAGGCCGGCTTGCTTATGGCGAACCCGACACAGCCGTACGAAACGACGCCGGACCGCTACTGGCCTGTTTGCCTGAAATTGGCGAATTACCCGCTACGAGATCTGAAAGCAGGCATCGCCGCTCCAGCGGATCTTGAAACCCGAAACTTCTGCTCGCGGCCTCAACCACCATTACGGCTCGCCCTCTGGCAAGAGACGTTTGGAGCGACAAGTGAAGCTTAAATATTTAGTTAATTGGACAGGCGCAAGCCAGCCTTGGGCTGGGTTTTAGCCAGCAGGCATGCAAGACCGGACTCCTTTTTATGGGGGGCATTACAATAACACCCTCACTGAAACGAAGGTGGATCCGAACTGGTGTCTTTGAAGCGCCAAGCTATAGATCATAAACAAACTTTAGGTCGAATCAAAAATGCAATCAAGGGGTGTTGTCTCCGGAGTCACAATTTTGGCGAGTGTGCTGCCTCAACCCATGAAGCGCAGCCACCCATTCAACTGAAGAGCCTTCCTTGATTTACAGCGGTAGCTCCCATAACAAAATAGAAAAAACACTTTTGACATAAGGTAGATTATCGGGTAGCTGGCTTCAGGTGCGCCGCGAGCGACGCTCCGCCAATTGGGTCCTGTTTTCAGGGAATTAGATTTATGTATCTTTTTAACATACACGGATTTCCGGCTATGTTCCTAACGGTCAGCTTGATTGCCGCCTTCGCTGCGGTGCCTGCCGACGCTCACTGGCAATACACCCAGTGGGGAATGTCTAAAGAACAAGTTGTTTCAGCGTCAAAAGGAACCGCGCATTCACCCTCGACGCCGGATATTTATAACAACAATTTTCTTCATTTGCTAAGCAGCACATACAAAACCAAAGATTTAACGTTTAGCGTTAGTTTTCTGTTTGATCAAAGTAAGAAGCTTGTTCGTGTCAAGCTTGAACCTCAGGATACGAGCAAATGTGCCTCTCTGGAAGCATACTTATCCAACTCATACGGACCAGCCTATTTCACGGAACGGATGTCAACAGACACAACCCTTAAGTGGCGCGATGAAAAAAACAAGAATATTATTATGTATTTTAAATTGCCGATGCTCAACACCTGCAGTGTGTCCTATGATCCAATTATCTCGGCGGGATCAAAAGGAGGACTTTAGCTGAGCGGCAACGCCGTGACGCCACTCGTTTCTCTCCCAGGCATGGAGTCATCGCGCAGGTGAAGCGTTTTACGGCACCGTCGCAAGCCGCGGCGCACCTGTGCTGGGAAGCTCGCCGCGCTCGATGTGGACAGCCTCAGCCCGCGCGATGCGCTCGATATCCTCTATGCGCTGAAGTCTTCGATCTGACAGGAGGTCCGCGCCGCCGCCTCGCCCGCAGGGTTTTTGTCAAGCTAACGCTTTTGTGCTTTGACAGTTTCCTCGTTCGGCAGTTTTCTTAAGCATTCACGACAGTTTAATGAGTTAACGGCGGCGGATTTCCGGGAGGATAGTAAATGGCTGTTCCGCTTCCAAGCCAGGAGGAGTTCTGAAGACTTCTGGATTTCAGAAGAACACCGGCTTCTGATTCGGGGGATAGATCGAGCCTCTGCGCAGATCGGCCATTTCTTTGCGTCGCCCGTCAATCAAACTCTTTTTGATGTCAAGCAACTTGTCGAGCTGCTCGATGGGTTGATTGAAGCAGCTCATGCCCATTTTCAGCATGAAGAAGCCCTCATGAAGCGCAGCGGCTTTCCCGGACTTGTTTTTCACAAACGGGACCATGATTACTTGATCAGAACGCTGATGAATTTCACGTCCTCCTTCAGCGACGGAGCTGTTCACGGCTCGTCTGACATGGGCGCGAATTTGCGAAGCTGGCTGACCCATCACATCAAGAATTACGATGAGACATATGCCGCGTTCGCCTCTGGCAAGCGAGCCGCCACAGGCTAAGAGGCGGGCTGCTGCGATAATAAGCGCGGCGAACTGGAGAAGGCCGGTCTGACCGGGGCCCTGCTGCGCCGCCAATCCTTTGCCAGGAGACGTTTTTGTCCCCTTGACAGCGTTCTGATTCAACAGTCTCCTTAAGCTTTGGCGCCGTTTCACGACGTAAAAGCGCGCATGTCTGGAGGGATGTAGTTTGACTGTTTCTCTTTCGGGCCGGGACGGGCCACACGACGCGCAACTTATCGAAGAACACCGGCTTATCGCGCGGAGGATCGAACAGGCGTCGGCGCAGATCGAGCATTTGTGCTCCGCTCCCGCCAATCGAACCCCTTCGGAAATCAAGCGGCTTATCGAACTTCTCGAAGGGCTGATCGAGACAGCCCTTGCCCACTTTCAGCATGAAGAAGCGCAAATGACGAAGGACGGGTTTCCCGGATTTGCCTTTCACAAGCGGGACCATGATAACTTCATCGGCTCGCTGACGGATCTGACGTCGTCCCTCAGCCTCGGAACCGTTCCCGTCTCGACCGGCGCCGGTGAGAAATTGCGAGGCTGGCTGACCTATCACGTCAAGAGATACGATGAGGCCTACGCCGCGTTTGCGGAGGCGCGCAAGCCGGGCGCTGAGGGCTGACACGGCGGCCGTCCGCTGCCCGCTAAGCGTGGCGAGCCCGGCAGGCGCGCCCGCCTAAGTTCCGTTGTCAGCAAGTTCCCCTGTTTTCAGCACCCGGCGCGCTTGATTCGCTGCGCTGGAAGATGCGCCGCCTCCCTTGCTGGAGAGCCTGACCGGACAGGAACCGCAGCATGATCCAAACACAGCTTCCGTCAGGCTCGCTGTGAATAAAGGCTCATTGATCGTGGTATGGGTGAGCTACAGAGAATAGGATGACGGTCCGGCGATACAACCTGGGACAAAGTATAGTTGAGTAATATCGATGCCCGCCGGATCGCTTATTGCATATTGTGTGGCAGAGACTTAAGTATTTACAAGATCTGAGCTTCGGTATAGAGTTATTCAACAAGCTGAATGTTTTGGTGCGGTAATGGCGTGCCGGAGCTGGATGACCGGTCCGCCGCCATCCAATCGCGCGATTTTATTCAACTTGGTTCTGCACTAACAAGCGGAGGCTCAGATGGACCCAGTGTGGATTTGGGTTGGTATCCTCATTTTTGGAATTGCCATGACGACCGGCTACCTTAATTGGGACCCGAAGAAGAAGAGGTAGGCCCGTCGAAAAGCGCCCTCCAGCGGCGTCGCTGGAGGGACGCGCGCTTGCGCTTCAGTGAACCGCAGCAAGACAATGAGCAGCCGAAAAGCCGGCAAAGATTTATTGCGCGGAGCGCCGCTGCAATATTAAAATAATTCGCACACCGCCGGCCAATACCGCAGAAGGCGGCCCGTTGCATTTGAGCCCAAGTTGCGTTCTTCGCCTTCACTGACGACGGATTTTACTGTCGCTCCGCGGCAAATTGTCTTTCACCGTCTGAAGAGTATCCTGAGCCATCGCAGCGAGCGGCTTATCGATGGCGCGCATGGCGGCTTCGCTTCAAGAAGGAAGTGCAAAGTCCAAGACGCTCCACTAACCTGTTCCCATAAAAAAAAAGAGCCCAGGCAGTGAGAGGGCAGGGATGACAACCGCGACGATGGAAGGCGCCCCGCCCGCCCGGGCGCGCCAACCATTATACAAGCTTCTCTACGTCCAGGTGCTTGCCGCCATCGTCATTGGCGCCGCCGTGGGATGGTTGTATCCGGGCTTCGCCACACAGGATGGCGTGAAGGCGCTCGGCGACGGCTTCATCAAGCTCATCAAGATGGTCATCGCTCCCATCATCTTCTGCACCGTCGTTTCCGGCATCGCACACATGCAGGACGCGCAGAAGGTGGGGCGTGTGGGCGTCAAGGCCCTCCTCTATTTCGAGGTGGTGTCCACATTCGCGCTCGCAATCGGCCTCATCACTGGGAACATTCTCCAGCCGGGGGCTGGCTTCAGCGGCAAGCCCGATGAAGCGGCGGTGGCGAAATTTGCGAACCCAGCCGCCCATCAGAGCACGGTCGAGTTCCTCCTCAATATCATTCCGGATAGCGTCGTTGGCGCGTTCGCCAAAGGCGATGTGCTGCAGGTGCTTCTGTTTGCGATCCTTTTTGGCTTCGCGCTGATGGCGATGGGGGAGCGGGCCACGACCGTGCGCAACTTCATCGACGACGCCGCGCACGCCGTCTTCGGCGTCATCGCCATCGTCATGAAGGCCGCTCCCATCGGCGCGTTCGGGGCGATGGCTTACACGATCGGGAAGTACGGGCCGGCGGCGCTCGGAAATCTCCTCGGCCTCATCGCCGTTTTCTACCTGACCTCGGCGCTGTTTATCGTCCTCGTGCTGGGGACGATCGCGCGCCTCGCGGGCATGAATATCTTCAGGTTTCTCTATTACATCAAGGACGAGCTGCTCATCGTGCTCGGCACGAGTTCATCGGAAAGCGCTCTTCCTCAGCTTATGGAGAAGCTTGAGCGACTGGGCTGCTCGAAGCCCGTTGTCGGCCTTGTCGTTCCCACAGGCTACTCGTTCAACCTGGACGGCACCAACATTTACATGACGCTGGCGACTCTTTTCATCGCGCAGGCCTTGGGCGTCCAGCTCAGTTTCAGCCAGCAGATGGCGATTCTCGTGGTGGCGATGCTGACGTCGAAAGGCGCAAGCGGCGTCACGGGGGCGGGCTTCATAACCCTGGCGGCGACGCTTGCCGTGGTTGATCCCCGGCTTGTGCCGGGCATGGCCGTGGTGCTCGGCATCGACAAGTTCATGAGCGAGTGCAGAGCCTTGACGAACATCATCGGCAATGGCGTCGCGACGGTTGTCGTCTCCCGCTGGGAAGGCGAGCTTGACGATCAAAAGCTGAAGGAGCGGCTCGGCCGGAGCGTTGACCCGGCGGATATGGAGACGGCGATCACCACCGGATGAGGCTCCGAACGTCGCGTCGTCGAGCCCCTCCTCAGAACGGGCTGTCGGGTTCGCCGTTGCAATCTGAACCGAAGCTCGTCACCCCGGAACGACGCTTTCGTCGTATCTACCGTCTTTGGATCATTGGTTAGCCCCGCCTATGAAACGCACGGTGGTTTAAGTCCATCCTCTTGCTGACATTTTTGTGTTTTGACAGCTTCCCGGTTTGACAGTTCGGTCTAACGAAAGCTTGGCGTTAAATGTCCAGGCGGGATGGGGGAGGAACTATAGTGGGCATTCGCGCTGAAGAGCGAAACTTACCGCATGGACTTCAGCAGTCCATCGCGGAGGAACATCGGCTTCTTGCAGAGCAGGTTGAGTTAGCGTCCTCGGAGATCGCTAATTTTTTTTCGAAAGTGGCCAATAAAAGTCCTTCCGATGTTAAGAGATTAGTTCGTCTCTTAGGAGAACTGATTGAGACAGCGGAGGCGCATTTCTATCACGAAGAAGCACTGATGAAAAAAGACGGATTTCCGGACTTCTTTCTTCACAAGCGCGATCATGATTACCTGCTCAGAAGACTGAACCGCTTTGCATCGTGTCTTAGTTGCGGAGACGTCCTCGTACCGGCTGGCATAGGCATGGATTTGCAAAGCTGGCTGACCTGGCACATGAAGAAATTCGATGAGCCTTATGTCGCTTTCACGGAATCTCACACGCGGGACGCAGGCGGCTGAAGCGGCGTAAACGCAATCAAAGCCAATCCTGCAAGATCGGGATGAGCGGCTCGTCGGCGGGCGGCATGGGAAAGTCGCGCAGGCGGTCTTTGCGCGCCCAGGCGAGCTTCTGCCCTTCGAGCGGCTCGGGCTCGCCCTCCCAGTTGCGGCAGATGTAGAGCGGCATCAGCAGGTGATAGCGCTCGTAGGCATGGCTGGCGAAAGTGAGGGGCGCGAGGCAGCGCGCCGTCACGGTGATTCCGAGTTCTTCCTTCAGTTCGCGGATCAGCGCCTCTTCGGGCAACTCGCCCTCATGGATTTTGCCGCCGGGAAACTCCCAGAGCCCGCCCTGATCCTTGTGAGCGGGGCGCTGCGCAAGAAGCACGCGCCCATCGGCGTCGATAAGCGCGACGGCGACGACGGTGACAAGGCGGAGCGCCGCCACGCGGTCAGCTTCGGTAGTCGGCATTGATGTCGATATAGCCGTGGGTGAGGTCGGAGGCCCAGACCGTGGCGCGGCCGGAGCCATGCGCGCCAACATCCGCGCGGATCTCGATCTCGGCGTTTTTCATGTAGGCGGCGCCCTGCGCCTCCTGGTAATCGGGGTGGCGCATGCCGTCCTTGGCCACCTGGATATCGCCGAACCAGATGCAAAGGCAGTCGCGGTTTGCCGCCTCGCCGGATTTGCCGACAGCGGCGACGATCCGGCCCCAATTGGCGTCCTCGCCGGCGATGGCTGTCTTGACTAGCGGTGAATTGCCGATGGCGAGCCCGATGCGCCGGGCGGCCTCGTCGCTTTCCGCGCCCTCCACATGGATGGTCATGAGCTTGGAGATGCCCTCGCCGTCTTTGACAACCTGCATCGAAAGGTCATGCATGAGCCCCAGGAGCGCGGCGGAGAAGGCGGCGGCCTCGGGATCGTCCAGGCAGGCGATCTTCGGCGCGCCGTGACGGGCGGCTTGCCCGGTGGCGAAGATCAGGAGCGTATCGCTCGTCGAGGTGTCGCTGTCGACGGTGATGGCGTTGAACGTCGCCTTAACATGGCGCTGCAGAAGCCGTGTCAGCACATGCGACTCGACGGGGGCGTCGGTGACGATGAACGAGAGCATGGTCGCCATGTCGGGCGCGATCATGCCCGAGCCCTTGGCGATGCCGTTCAGCGTGACAGGCGCGTCGCCAATCAGCGCCCGGCGCGTCGCGAGCTTCGGGAAGGTGTCGGTGGTCATGATCGCGCGCGCGCCGGCGGTCCAATGATCCTCATGGGCGCGCGAAGCCATGTCCTTGAGCACGAGCTGGAATTTTGCGGCGTCGAGCGGTTCCCCGATCACGCCCGTCGACGCGATGAACACGCGCTCGGCCTCACAAGACGCGGCCTCCGCCGCAAAGGCCGCCGTGGCTTCGACCGTCTCGCGGCCCCGGCGCCCCGTGAAGGCGTTCGCGTTGCCGGAATTCACTATAAGCGCCCTTGCGCCGCCATGCTGAAGCTGTTCGCGGCACCAGTCCACAGGGGCGGACGATGTCTTCGAGCGAGTCAGAACGCCGCCTGCCTCAGTCCCCTCGGGGAAAAGCATGAGCAGCACGTCGGTGCGGCCGAGGTATTTGATGCCCGCCTCGGCGGTCGCGAGCCGAACGCCGGAAATCGGCGGCGGCTCCACGAGCGCGCTGGGCGCGAACGGCGAAACCTTATGTATTTTCGCCATGATGCGAGGCAGGCTCCTTATTTCTGCTGCGAGTTTCCTTCGAGCGCCGCAGCCTTGGCTTCCTCGTCGATCGCCTTCTTCAAGTCGGGATCGACGATATCGACCTTCGCGGATCCCCTGAGTTTCTGAACCACATCCTTGAGCTGGGTCTGGATCAGCGACGCCGTGATCTGCTCCTTCACTTCCTCGAAGCTTGGCACCGGCCGGCTGCGCTTGTCTTCCACCTTGATGACGTGCCAGCCGAATTCGGACTTGACGGGGGCTGAAATCTGCCCGGGCTCCAGCGCGAAGGCCGCATCCTCGAACGCCTTCACCATCTGTCCGCGCGAGAAATAGCCGAGGTCCCCGCCGGTGTGCGCGCTTGGGCCGTCCGCGCTTTTCTTGGCGAGTTCGTTGAAATCCGCGCCGCCCTTGATTTGAGCGATGAGGTCCTTGGCTTCGTCCTCGGTCTTTACCAGGATATGACGCGCACGAACCTCGGCCTCAGGCTTGAGCTTGCCGATCTGTTCGTCATAGGCCGCCTTGGCTTGCGCATCCGACACGCTTCCGCGCACCTTCTTCTCATAGAAGCTGTCCCGCAGCGCGCGAAGCTTGTAATAGGCGAGACGATCCTCGAAATCCTTGCCGGAGTTGAGCTGGCCCTTGGCCGCTTCCTCCGCAAACAGATGAGCCTCGACGAGATATTCCACGAGAACGCGGCGGCGGCTCTCGACGGGAAGGCCCGCGATCTCGGCCCCGACCTCGGCTTCCGCGAAAGCAAGCTCGGTGTCTGTAATGTCGGTTCCGTTGACACGGGCGACAGGCGCCGCGTACGCGAATTGCGCGCCAAGCGCGAGCGCAAAAGCGCCAATGCACAAAATCCTTACTGTCACGGGTGAGAACTCCTCGCCTTTCAGGAAAAAATAGCCTGGGCGCATCCGCACGGCGCGCACAACTTCAGCCGCTTTTAGGACGGCGCGCGCCCGATGGGAAGCATTTCTTCGGGTTATTAAGGGGTTTGCGGACGGCAGGCAAGGTTTGAATCATCGGGGCCATCCATGCCGCCAAACCTCTCCAGTCGCCCCTTGCGGGTTCCAGATCCTTTCGAATCGGTTAACTTCAGCAAGAGGTTCATACGCGGAGGTTATGATTTTCGCCGTCGGTCCGGATCAAAAGCCATGATGACAAAAGGAAATTCTCCAAGGCTGCCGCATGCCGATCCGGGATGTCTCCAACCGGTTCCGCTAGCGGAGCTGGCCGCCGCCTATGCCGCCTGGCGCAGGGATGGATGCAGCCGGGCCGACGCAGCCGCCGCTCTTTCCGATCTGTGCGTCTCCGCGGAGCCTGCTCTTGAACAGGCGCTGAGCGAGGGGCTGGTCGTGGAGCGGGACGGTCTGCTTCACGCGGCGGCAGTTGGGAAGAGCGGGCACAGGTCAGCGGCCTGGGGCGACGCCAAGCGCGATTTCGCTTTTCTGGCGCTCGGATATCCGCCGCCCTCCTCAAAAGGCGCGCGGGCGCAACGGGATCTGGCCGCGGCCGCGCTGCGGCGTCTCTTCGGCCTCGATAATCTTCCCGCGTCGCCATCGCGGGCGGAGGCCCGCTGCGAACTTCTTCGGCGCATCGCCGCCTCGTTCGGAGAGCCGTTCGCGGCGCGCGCGGCGCATCCGGCGGGATCGTTTTCGTTCGATCCCATGAGCCGGAGCATCTATCTGGCCTTTGCGGGGCTTGAAGCCGGGACGGTGCTGCAAGCCGACGCCGCCTTGCTTTCGACAGCGCTCGGCGGTCCGGCGGCGACCGTGGCCGAGCTCAGCGTCACAATTCTTCGCGCTGCTCTGAGGAAAAAAGAGGAGGCTTTCGATTTGGACGGATTCACTCAATCGATCACAAAGCTTGCCCGGAGACTCGAAACGAAGCCCTATGCGGGATGCGTCGCGATTGCGCAGGTGTACGACGCCGGGCTCGCGGAAGGCCTGGAACTCGGCACGCTCGACGAGTTCAAGGTCCATCTCGCGGAAGCGGCCCGGGAGGGGCTTCTCGATCTCGAGCGTTACGACATCGCGGGTCCCTTCGATGCATGCCTGAAGGAACGCTCCCGTCTGCGTATGGGCCGCGATGAGCGGCACTTCATCGTCAATCAATCGGTTTAGCGCAAGCGATCATGGACCTTCGTCTTCAGGCCTTCAGGAGTTCGGAATTCGACCGCGTCTTTGGCGCCGTCGCCTCGCTTGCCGGCGCGGCGGACGAAGAGCGCGTCGATGTGCCGGAGATCGAGGCCGATGCGAGCGATGCGCTGGCCATGATCGCGTCCCATGCACGCGCGCAAAACCCCGATCCCGCTTCCCGCATTCTCCTCATCAAGGGCGCGACGGGAACGGGGAAGACCCATACGCTTCTGACCGCCATCCGGCGGCTACACCAGGAGGGCAAGGTCTACGCGGCGTTGTTCCCGATGGTCGATCTTGTCGCCGAGAAGGATCTCGACGCCTGGCTCTTGCGCGCGCTGATCTCGCGCCTGGCCGAGCGCTATCTGGTGGCGTCCGGCGCGCCGTCGCCCTTGTTGCGCCTTGGCGAAGCGGTGCTTCAACGCGGTCAGCCCGAGTTCGCGTCAGCGTTCCGCCGCGAGGTTCTCGAGCATGGCGGCGATGTCCGCGACTTCGATATGAAGCCGCTCGTTCTGTCGATCCGGGCGCTTTTGCAGAAGACCTCCCATCTGCCGGTTCCTTCCGAGGCGTTCGTGACGGCGCTGCTCGGGGCGGCTGCGGGGGATGACGATTGCCTCGCCTATCTTCGCGGGCAGCCGCTGACGACGAGCATCGGCGCGGTCCGCCTCGCCCAATATGCGGACGATCACGTCGCGCGCGGCCACATCGACGCGCTTGTGAATGTGATTGGAGCGACGGGCGGCGCTCTCTTCCTTGCCTTCGATCAGCTCGAACAGAGCCGCGTTCTGGGGTGGGAGCCGAGACTGCGGCACCTGTTCTCGAGGGGCGCGCTGCTGGCCGAGACGCTCCCGCCGCTGTGCGTGGCCTTTGCGGTCTTGCCGGCCCTCTACGACACAATTTCCGATGGGATCGACGGCTCGATCCGCGACCGGATCGAGCGCTTCGGGGCGATGCCGGTGCGGTTGCGGCCGCTGGCGCGGCGTCAGGCGGAGGCGCTTCTGAGGCGCAGGCTCTTCGAGCTTTTCGAGCGCTCCGGCGCCAAGGCGGACCCAAGCGAGCCGCTCTATCCTTTTCCGGCCTGGATGCTGAGCGAGCTTGGCGGCCAGACATCCCGTTACGTTTTCGAGCTGATCCAGCAGTTCCGGCGCATCTATCTGGCGACGGGCGCGCTTCCGGGCTTGGAGGACATGCCGCCGCCACCCGCCGTGACAGCCGATGCTCCGTCCGCGCCTGCCGCCGCTCCTCAGGCTGCGGCCACGAATTTCGATGACAAATGGCACGGCGAGCTGACCTCCCGCACCGTGCAGCCGTCGGTCAGCAATGGGATCCAGCAGGCGGAGATCCTGGAGTGGGCCTTGCAGGCGGCTTCCGTGGAGATCGACGGCGTCACCGCCATCAGGACGCGCCGCACCGTTCGCGGGCGCGCGGGCACGGTCGTCATCGAGGCCGATTTCCAGAAGGACGGGCAAAGCGTGGAGCGCAGGGACATTGCGCTGTGCAACGAAGCGCGCGGCGCGCCGCTGGCGGAAGAGATCCGGGTGTTTCTGCGCACTGTGAACGGAGCGCGGCCCGTGCTTGTGCGTCCGCGCGGCGGCCGGCTTCCCCGCTCGGGGCGTTTCATCGCGCCGCTGATCCGCGACGCCGAGGAGATGCACGCGATCATCGTTCCACAGTTCGAGATGCTGTCCTGGGAACGCCTCGAACTCCGCGCGTCACTTCTTCCGCAATTTTAAGGACGCGACGGGCTTTGAGGAGTGGCAGCGCGAGGCCAGGCCGCTGACAAAGACCGCCTCGCTCGCCGACATCCTGCAATATCCTTATGTAAAGGCCGCCGAGGAAGAGGACGCCGAAGAGGTTTCCGAGCCCGCGCCGCCACCCCCGCCGCCTGCGCCGCGCCGGAAAGCGCCGGCCGCTCAATCCGTCATGCTCGGCGTCCATGAAGACGGCGGGGCGGTGCATTGGGCGCCGTTCGAGACGGAAGCGAAGCTCTTGAATTTCGGCATCCTGATCACGGGCGATCCCGGCTCCGGCAAGACGCAGACCCTGAATGTCCTGATCGATGGCGTTTCCCGCATGGGATTTCCGGTCTGCATTTTCGATTTCAAGAACGACTACTCGGAACGCGGCTTCGTCCAGGCCATCGGTCTCAGGGTCCACGACGTGCGCCGGTTCGGCATTCCGTTCAACCCGTTGATGCCGAGCGCAAGCGACGACGGCCAGGCCCAGCCGATCGAGCACATCTTCACGATCACGGGCGTGCTGAAGCGCGTGTTCGGCCTGGGCGACCGCCAGACGGCGACGCTGCGCGACGCCATGAAGGCGGCTTTCGAAGCCCGCGGCGTCAATCCGCAGAAATGGGTCTACGCCGACACGCTCAGGCCTCCGAGCTTCGATGACGTCGTCGCGATCCTGGAGGAGCAGAAGGAAGCGAGGAACCCGCAGGCGATCAGCCTTCTCGACCGCATCGCGCCGTTGTTCGAACTCGGGCTTTTCCCGAAATCGGACGAATTGCCTGTCCCGTTCGAGGCCATGCTCGACGAACGGCTGGTGCTTTCGCTTTTCGCGCTGCCGACCGATGAAATCAAGGCGGCGCTCGCGGAACTGATTATTATCCGGCTGCATGGGGTGCTTTTGCGCCGGGCGCAGCCCCGCAAGCTGACCCGGCTGCTCGTCATCGACGAGGCGTGGCGCGTCGCCAACAGCACGCATCTGGAAAGTCTCGCCCGCGAAGGCCGCGCCTTCGGAGCCGGCATCGCCATCGGAACGCAGTATCCCGGCGATCTGCCCCCCGATCTGTCCGGTGCGCTCGATACGAAGATCTATCTCAAGAACCAGCAGCCCGATCACAAGAAGGCCGTCGTGCGCGCCCTGTGCGGCGCGAATTCCGGACCGGACGCGGCGCATCTGCACCAGGTTCTGGAGCGCCTGACCCAGTTCGAGGGATTGATCCAGAACCAGCAATACCTTCCCTATGCGCGCTTCAAGCTCCTGCCCTATTTTGCCAGGGTTGAGGGCGCTAAGGCTGCGTAGACCGGCGGTTCGACCCCCTCACCCTGTCCCTCTCCCTCAGGGAGAGGAGACGGTGTTGTATCCGCCGTGCACAATTCAGGCGTCCCTTCTCCCACTGGGAGAAGGACAGGATGAGGGGCGCGTCTGGCGCCGACACGCGCCACGTGACCCGATCCGTTGAGACCTGAACGACACAGCTGTGACCGACCGGCAACGGTTTGGGAGATTAAGTCGCCTTGTGTTGAATGCCTGTAAAAGTGATTTTTTTGTAACAAAGTTCACGCGAAATCAGGCATCGTTAAACAACTCAGAATGTTCAATGCAGTCCGATGTCGGCAGTTAGTCCGGACAGTTGGCGGCCCGCGGCTTGAGTTCACGGCCGGTCCGCCTGAAGGGCAGACATTATGCTTGCATCTACGCTTCAGCGTAACTCCGCAGCATTCCTTCACGATACAGGCGCTACGCGAATTCTTCTTAGCGGCAAGTCCTTTGTTGCAGATCCAGCCGGCGCGCTGTTCTGGCCAGCCGAGAACACCCTTATCGTCGCCGATCTTAAGCTCTCGAATTGCTCCTATCTGCTGGGCCAGGATGTGGTTCTGCCGCCCTACGATACGGCCTCGGCGTTCGAGAAGCTCGAGGATGCTATCGACCGCTACGACCCGGCGCGCGTCATCGCGCTCGGCAACAGCTTCGATGGCGCCTGCTCAGGCGGGCTCAGTCATCATCAGTGCGATTGGCTTCAAGACATGATGGAGGGACGCGAGTGGTACTGGGTCGCTCCGGAGCTGTCCGGACGCCCTGGCGCCATTGGCGGAACCCTTGTGCCGCAGATGATGCTCGGCGGGATCAAGTTTCGTGGGGAGCCGGTGCGCGCTCCCGTCGCCAATGAGATCGCGGGCGGGCTTCATCCTGTCGCGCAGGTGTCGCATTACGGCCATCTCGTCCGGGGACGGTGCTTCGTCTCGAACGGAATGCGCATGGTTCTCCCATCCCTTGGGGACTATTCCTCCGGGACGAATGTCTTAAGCGCGGCCTTCGATCCTCTTCTCGGCCAAGGCGGCTTGTTCGTTTGGTTCATCTCGCGGGACCGCGTCACCTCGGTGGCTTCGCCTCAGCTCATGGAAGACCGAGCCGCCTGAAGAGCGGCGGGCTGTGCGCGGCGCAGGAGTTGCGCCCGATTGCTTCGATCGGGCGCTCCGGATGCGATGACTGGAACGCCTCTTAGCGTGTTGCGCTTTTCAACTCGCCTGAAGGGCAGTAGCTGGCGTCCTGGGCTTTGTCGACAGCCGTAAGAATGAGCGTTTTGCCTCCGTCGGCGAAACCCATCCGGTAACTGCAGCGAACGCCGCCGTTGTCGTAGAAGACTTTGATATCGGCTTCGTCGTTCGCCTCGCGAACCCGGCCCGCGCCATAGACGGGATGCCGCCATTCCCCCTTGCCGCCGATCACGAGGACGCCGTTTCCTTCGGGGAGAAGCCAGTCGCCCGTCAGCGGATTGTCCTCGGCCGCGGAAGCCGCCTTTTGCGGCGTTGAAGCCGCTGCGCCCGGCGATGCCGATGCAGTCGCCGTCGCCGAGCAGTCCACCAGTTTCGCTGCGTCAAGCTTGCCGGCGCCGCAACCATTGGGGCAAAGCGCGGCGGGAGCGGGAACGGCGCAGGCCCGTACTTTTTGCTCGATGAGGTCCGCGTTGCCGCGCCATTCCGGATGCTGCGCCAGAGCTAAGGCGAGAGCCCCGGAGACATGCGCGGCTGCTATCGATGTTCCCGTCAGGCCCCAGATGGTGTTCTTGTCTTGGGGGTCGGGACGGCCCACGCCCCAGACATAGGCCTTTCGGCCTGTCCCAGCGAACGTCTTAACATCGCCGCCCGGCGCCATCAGGCTCACATTGCCGAAATTCGAGTAGGAGGCGATGTGGCCTTGGCCATCGCTCGCAGCGACAGAGATGACGCCCGGACAACTGCCCGGCGAAAAGCCTTTCGCGTCCGCCGCCATGTCTGCGGCTGGAACGACCACAACGGCGCCCTTCGAGCGTGCGGCTGCGATTATCTCGATGATGCCGCGCCAGTCGTCGTTCGCGCACTCCCCCTGCCACGCAAAGTCGATCATGATGATGTTGGCTGGGTGCTCGTTGGCGGGAAGTCCTTCGATGGAGTATCCCGCCGCCCAAAGGATCGCCGAAGTCAAGTCGTTGTAATTGATTTGGCCGCATTTCGATATCACCCTGATGGGCAAAACCGAAACCGTCCAGTTGATGCCGGCTATGGCGGTCTCGTTGTTGGTGCCCACGACGCCAATTGTGCCTGCTTGGTGGGTTCCCGAGAAGGCGGCTTTCTGTTGCTCGGAGCAATCCCCCGGATCGGTCGCGTCTGGCTTTCTTTGCTCGCCATCGAGTGTGACGAAGCTGTAGCCCGGCAGAAGGTTTGACGAAGCGGCGATATCGGGATGCTTGGGGAGAATTCCGCTGCTGAGAACGGCGACGACGACGTCCTTGGAGCCGGTTGTTTTCTGCCAGGCGCCAACAGCGTTCATTCCGCTCGGCAGTGGCTTAAAGTTCCACTGGTAGCCATATTTGAACGCCGGGTCGTTTGGGCTTTTGTCTTCGGCGGGAGTCCCTTCACCGGTAAATTTGGGATCGCCCGGCCGTGGAGTGGCCGACTGTGCGGGTTGGGCGTCCTTATTCATACCGGCCAGCGGCTTCACCAGATCCCGGGCTTGAGACGCGCCGTCCATCGAGAGCAGTGCGAAGGCCACGAGAAAGAACCCAATCGGTCGTAAACGCATTGGCATATATCTTGCTCCAAAAAAACACGCGAGACAGAAAGCGGAGTCATCGCGCCCGCGATCTCTGCGCAAAACTTTATGCTTCTCCATAGTTATAAATAAAGACCGAAGCTTGACCAGGGTCGTTTTTGATTCCAGCCACCTGGATTCGCCGCCTTCGGCTGCGGTATTTCGCGGCAGGGCTAGTGTGGCGTCTCGCGATTGCCTGCCAGCTTCGCTGCACGCTCACATAAGCGATTGCGAGACACGAGCGGGCGGATTTGGGCATTTGCATTTGCTTGCTGCCCGCTTGCCTAAACCCGGCGGAAGACAATCGAAGCGCCTCCACCGACGGCCGCCGCGACCAGGACCGAAAGGACGCCATAAAGCCAAGGACGATCCGCTGCCGCCCACGAAAGGGTCGCCTCGATCCCGATCTTGTTCAGGCGGATGTGAGCGCTCGCTTCTCCGATGACGGCGCCCTTCTGCAGCACATAAAAGTTCGCCCGGTACAAGCCGGGTCCCGCCGCGGCAGGGAGGAAGACCCTCGCGCGGAACAGTCTCGTTCCGAAGAAGACGATGGCTGTCTGGTTCTCCTCAACGAAGAGGCCCGCCGTCTGCTTCAGCTTGATCAGGGCGTCCTGAAACTGATCGAGCGTGGCGGGCGGAACCGTCGCCTCTTCTTCCGGCTTCATGGCGAGCTTCAGCGCGTCGATGCCGATCTCATGGGCCTTGCGCTCCGGAAACGAGGCGATGGCGGCCAAAGGCTTTGCGGAGAGCGCCGCGTAGTAGTTCGGAACCCTATAGAACGTAAGGCTTTGCGAGTTGATCCAAAGGCCCGCGCGGCGGTCTTTTTTCCAGATTGTAACAGGCATCACCGGGCCGTGAATGGTGACGGCCACGTCGAAAGGCTGGCCCCTCAACCTTTCGCTGTCGACGGAGCCGAACAGGGCGATGCTCGTCCCGTCGTAGCTCGGCTCGATGTAGAAATGGTTCTGGGACGCGCCAGCCTCGATCAGATCGGGGAGCAAGGCCTGCGCCGCTCCTTCGTCCAGGCTGAGGAGCGCCAGACATAAAAGAGACCGGACGATCAGCAGGGCGCAACGATAAGCCGGACCCGTCATTCAAGCCTCAGCGCGCGTGAGGCTGAAAATTTCCGAAGGGGAGAACAGACCTGCCGCAAGTCGCACGCCGACCGCGAGAACCAGGATCGCAAGGAGAAGGCGCAACTGCTCCGCGCGAAGACGCTGGCCGGCCGCGGCTCCCGCCTGCGCGCCAAGCACGCCCCCGGCCATCAAAAGCAGAGCGAGCGCGATGTCCACGGTTTGGTTGGTCGCCGCTTGTAAGACCGTCGTGATCGCGCTCAAGAAGATGACTTGGAACAACGAGGTGCCGATCGCGGCATTCGTCGGAACGCGAAGAACATAGATCAGGATCGGCACCATGACGAAGCCGCCGCCTACGCCCATGACGCCGGACATAAGTCCGGCCAGGACGCCAAGCCCGATGAGGGGGAGGGCGCTGATGTAGATCTTCGACACGCGGAAGCGTGTCTTGAAAGGCAGACGCTGGATCCAGCCGCGCTGCACGAAACGGCGCGGGGCGCTGGGCTGCCCCTGGCGGACCTTGTGCAATGCGCGCAGGCTCTCGACGAACATCATGCCGCCGACCGCGCTCATGAAGACGACGTAAAGCAGCGACACGAACAGATCGACCTGTCCGATTTGCCTTAAGTATTTGATGATCTGGACCCCGGCGAGAGCTCCGGCCCCGCCGCCCGCCAGAAGATAGAGGCCGAGTTTGATGTCGACGTTCTTCCGGCGATATTGGGCGATCGTGCCCGTAATGGAGGAGGCGATCAAGGGATTGGCCCCCGTCGCGACCGCCACGGCGCTTGGGACTCCGGCGAAGATCAGCATGGGCGTCATTAGGAAGCCGCCGCCGACGCCAAACATGCCGGACAGGAAGCCAACCGCGCCTCCAAGCGCAATCATGAGGAGCGCGTTCACCGGCAGTTCTGCGATCGGCAAATAAACCAGCATGGCTGCTGTCAAACAAGCTCTGCTATGAATTCGGCTGCTTTGAGGGGATTTTTGCGCGCTTGTATCCGAAAGCGGATGACCCGTCACGTTAAAACGGCCTTTGGGAAAAACCCAGGCTTGGGAAGCGCGTCCCGGGACGGGATGCCAGGTCCGCAGCGAGGTCCGCAAATCCAGCGTTTTCGGACGCAAGCCTGCTCTTGGCTTGGTCTTTAGTTTGTTGGCTTGGTCTTTAGTTTGGCGGACGATTGATGTAAAAGTGTATAGGGACCAAAGAAGCAAAGAATTAACGATGTGAAGACAAAATTGTAGTGGCGGCGCGCGCCTCTCTTCGAAGTGAGGAAGGAGGCGGTTGGCAGTTCTGCGTTGGCGAGGCTGAGAAAGCGGGCAGACCTGATGATTCGTGCATTTCTTGCTGTAATTGTTTCCATGTTCCTGGCGCAGGCCGCGACGGCGGAAATCCGGCGCGCCGCCGCCGATAGCGCGCCGCAGGTCTTCCGGGATTGTCCCTCCTGTCCCGAAATGGTCGCCATTCCCGCGGGCGAGTTCATGATGGGATCGCCCGAAAGCGAACGGGGCCGGGGCAAGGATGAGGGCCCCCAACATGCCGTCACCATCGCAAAGCCCTTCGCCGCGGGCAAGTATGAGGTGACGTTCAATGAATGGGACGCGTGCGTCGCGGAGCGAGGCTGCTCGTACAAGCCCGGCGACGAAGGCTGGGGCCGGGGCAGGCATCCGGTCATCAACGTGTCCTGGAACGATGTCCAGCAGTTCACCGCGTGGCTTTCGAAGAAGACCGGCAAGGAGTACCGGCTCTTGTCGGAGGCGGAGTGGGAATACGCCGCGCGCGGCGTGACCAAGATTTCCGACGTGAGCGCGCCCTTCTCGACGGGCGCGACCATCAACTACAGGCAGGCCAATTACGACGCGAACTTTACCTATGGCTCCGGCCAGCAGGGATCCTACCGGCAGAAGACGACCGATGTCGGGACCTTTCCGAAAAACGCGTTCGGCCTGCACGACATGCACGGCAATGTCTGGGAGTGGGTTCAGGATTGCTACAAGCCTTCCTATGAAGGCGCGCCGTCCGACGGTTCGGCCGTCAGCGAGGCGAATTGCGAGCTTCATATTCTTCGAGGCGGGTCCTGGAACTATCACCCCCGGCTTCTCAGGTCCGCATACCGTTATGCGACAGCGCCCGAGGTCCGGCTCAACAATTTCGGCTTTCGCGTTGCGAGAGCCATCTAGTGTGGCGTCTCGCAATTACCTACATCTTTGCTGCAGGCGCTCATAGGCAATTGCGAGACATGAGCCACACTCGTTCTTTTGGATTTCTAGATACCAGGAGTCGCCAGTACGCCTTACCCGCGGGGCGTGCTAGCGCCAGCACGACGGATCGTTTCTTCGAGGTTATCTTCTATGACATCTAAACCGCTTTTATCCTGCGCGGCCGTTCTCGTCATCGCGGGCTTCGCTTTGGCGCCGGCCGCGAGCGCCCGGAGCCGGAACGACGAGGACCGGTTCGCTCCATCGCACGCGCCGGGCACGCCGCTGCTGGCGGTGGTTGGGCTGGCCGAGCAGCGCATCTCGATTTACGACGCCAAGGGCAAGATCATGGAGTTGCCGGTGTCGACCGGCCAGACCGGCTATGAGACTCCCGCCGGAATCTACAGCATCGTGCAGAAAGAAGAGGAGCATCACTCCAATCTCTATGACGACGCATCCATGCCCTTCATGGAGCGCATCACCTGGACCGGCATGGCGCTTCACGCAGGGGTGCTGCCGGGTTACCCCGCCTCGCATGGCTGCGTTCGCTTGCCCCACGACTTTTCCGCCCGTCTCTACGACGTGACCAATATGGGGATGCGCGTGCTCGTCCTGCGTGAGGAGATCGCGCCGGTCGAGGTCGCGCAACCCTTCGTGTTCGGCGCCGGGGGCGACAAGGGGCCAAGGGTGGGGCGCTCCTACACGAACGGCGTCTCGCCTGCGGCCAATTCCGCCTACTCGTCTTCAAGCTCGAATACTCAGTCGAAATTGAGGATGACTCTCGCGGAAAAGAGCGCGGAGGCGCAGAACGTGGCGCGTAAACTGAGAGATTTACGCGTCGGCGCTTCGAAACGGGCTTCCGAAGCTGCGTCGGCCGCTCAATCGCTGAAAGCGGCCGAGGCCAATCTCGCCAAGGCGGAAGCAGATTTGAAAGCGGCCGAACACGCCCTCGAAACCGGCGCCCCCGCGGCGGCGGACCAGGCGGCCGAGGCGAAAGCGAAAGCGCTGACAAACGTCAATCAGGCGCAGTCTCAGCTTGCGGCTGTCCAAAGCGAAGCGCAATCGAAAGCGGACGCCATGGCGCAGTTGCAGGCGGACATCAAGGCTGCGGACGCCGTGTTCGCCGCCGCGATGGATGCAGCCGACCAGGCGCGCCAGAATCTCCTGCCGGTCTCGGTCCTGATAAGCCGGAAGACGCAGCGCCTTTACATTCGCAAGGGCAACATGCCGGTTTTCGAAGCGCCCGTGCTAATCCGCGATCCCGGCAAGCCGATCGGCTCGTTCGTCTTCACCGCCCTGGAATACAACGGGGCCTCCGACACGATGCGATGGAATGTCGTCTCGATGTACAAGAACGCGACAAACATCGAGCCTTTCACGAAGGCGGCTCAAGGCGCCTCAAGGGCGCGCCGGGATGATCCGCCGCGCGCCGACATCGCCGGGGCTGAGGCGGCGCTCTCCCGGCTCACGCTGACGCAGGAATCCATCGATCGCATCTCGGAAGTGGTTCTGCCGGGGTCTTCTCTCATCGTCACGGATGAGGGGCCCAGCATCGAGACCGGCAAGGATACCGATTTCGTTGTGTTCATGAGCGGCGAACCTCAGGGCGGCATAGCGATCCGGGCGCACCATCAAGAGTCCGCGCGGCGCGGCGGAGGATTGTTCTTCGGCGACGATTGGTCCGGCCCGGGCTCGTCATCCCGCGGCGAACGCGAACGCTACCGCTCCCGCGGCGGCTGGGGCGGAGGCGGTGGAGGGGGCGGTCCCTTCGGCTTCCCGTTCTAGGAGAGAAGCAGGACTGCGTGCAGCCGGGCAGTCCTCATGAGCGGTTCGCGAGCGCGGCGTAGAGCGCGCCGCAAGCGCGACTTTGGAAGGGCGACTTAAGCCCAATAGGAGCCATTTCGGAGAAGCGTTAGCTTCCGGGAAGCGTAATACCGGCTCATAACTGCGCATGCTTCACGTGCCGTTCAACACCAGACGTTTCCTCAGAACGCTCTTCGACACGGCCGTTTCCGCAGCCAGGCCTGAGCGATGCCTGCCGCACCATTTCCCCGACGCTCCCCCCGGAGGACGGATCATAGCCGTCGCTTGCGGCGAGGCGGCGGCGGGCATGGCCAGGGCCGCCGAATTGCATTATGAGCGTCAGGGCGCGCTCGGACGCATGACGGGCGTCGCGGTCACGCGATACGGATTGGGCCAGCCGCTGAGCACGCTCAAGCTGATCGAAGCAGGATATCCGGTTCCGGACGAGCAGAGCGAGTTTGCAGCCGCCCAGCTTATAAAGCTTGCGAGCAAGGCGCGTCCCGGAGACCTTGTTCTTTTCCTGATGTCAGGGGGAGCCTCCGCGCTCTGCGTCGCGCCCGCTGCGGGCATAACGCTGGCGCAGAAGCAGAGGCTGACGCGCGCGCTTCTGAACTCCGGCGCCCGCATCCACGAGCTCAATTGCGTCCGCAAGCACATTTCGCGTTTCAAGGGCGGCCGTCTTGCAGCCTGCGCTGCGGGCGCGACGCTTGTAACGCTCGCCATTTCCGATGCGCCCGGAGACGAGCCGGAAACCATCGGGTCGGGACCAACCTGCCCCGATCCGACGACGCTGGCCGAGGCCCGGAAGGTGATCGCGAAGTATGGCATCCAGGCCGAGCCGGCGGTCAAGAACGCCCTGCACGACCCCGCGAACGAGACGCCAAAGCCCGGCGATCCGATTTTTGCAGGAGCCCGCTACGATCTCGTCGCGACGGGGAGGGATTCGCTCCAAGCCGCCGGGGGGCTTGCGCGCGGCCTCGGTTACGATGTCGTCATGCTTGGCGATTCCCTCGAAGGAGAGGCGCGGGATGTGGCGCAACTGCATGCCCAGCTTGCCAGGCGCTGCCTCGCAGACCGGCGGCGCGCCGTCATCCTGTCAGGCGGGGCGCTATCCGTCACCAACACGGGCGAAGGCAGAGGCGAGGGCGGCCCAAACCAGGAATATGCCCTTGCGCTGGCGATTGCTCTGAATGGTGAGAAGGGCATCGCCGCTCTTGCCGGCGACACGGACGGAAACGACGGAAAGACGGGACAGGCCGACGGCCCTGCCGGAGCGATCGTCGATTCGGATACGCTAAGCAGGGCCGCGGCTCTCAATCTCGTTCCAGCCACATTTCTCGCTAATAACGACCCTACCGGATTTTTCCGGTTAACAAATGATCTGCTCGTTTGCGGTCCTACGGGAACGAATGTAAACGACTTCAGAGCCATTGTTGTCGACAGCTCGATCAGAGATTAGCGGTGTGCGTCCAACTCACTCGATTTCTGGATTCCAGGGATGACCTTGCAACAGTTCACTCAATCAGCATGGCCAGCGCGCGCCATGATTGCCGTCCCCTATTTTTTCGCCGCGCTCGCTTTGCCTAGCCTGGCCCAGGCCGAACTTAAGCTTTGCAACAGCACGCCTAGCCGGATCGGCGTCGCCATCGGCTACAAGGACAAAGATGGCTGGGTCAGCGAAGGCTGGTGGAACGTGGACAGCCAATCCTGCGCTCTCCTGATCCAGGACAAGCTTCGCGCCCGTTTCTACTACGTCTACGCCTTCGATTATGACAAAGGCGGCGAGTGGGGCGGTTCGATCAACATGTGCACGAACGACGTCGAATTCACGATCAAGGGAATTGACAATTGCGATGGCCGCGGCTTCAAAAAGAGCGGCTTTTTCGAGGTGGATACTCAAGAACAGACGGACTGGACCGTGAAATTGACCGATCAATCGGAGCCCGCTTCCGCGCAGGGCGGAAGCGCGGCGAACGAGTCGCAAACGCAAGCATCCTCCCAGGCTGCCGCCGCAACAGCGCCTGGGACGCGCCGGAGATGAAACGCCGTCGCCGCGTCAAGATCATCGCTACGATTGGTCCGTCGAGCACCCATCCGGCTCAGCTTGAAAAGCTGATGGTTGCGGGAGCCGATGTCTTCCGCATCAATATGAGCCATTCCAGCCATGACGAGATGAGGGCCTATGTGGCGTCGCTTCGTCAACTCGAGAACAAATTCGGCCCCATTACGATTCTCGCCGATCTTCAGGGCCCGAAGCTGCGCATCAGCTCTCTCGCCGAGGGCCAGGTCAAGCTTGAGCGCGGCCAGCGCGTCGTCTTCGACGCGAACCACTCGCCGGGCTCGGCAGAGCGCGTCGGTCTGCTCCACCCGGAAATCTATGTGGCTTCAGAACCCGGCCATACGCTTCTGATCGATGACGGCAAGCTCAATCTGCGGATCCTCGAAGTCCACCCGGGCCGCATGATCACCGAGGTCGTCACAGGCGGCATGATGTCGAGCCGGAAGGGCGTCAATCTGCCCGACGCGATTTTGCCCCTTGCTTCGATGACGTTGAAGGATCGCGAAGATTGCGAGGCTGCCCTGGAAGCCGGCGTGGATTGGATCGCTATTTCATTCGTACAGCGCGCGCAGGACGTGCTCGACGTCAAGGCGATCGTGCAAGACCGCGCGGCTGTCATGGCGAAGATCGAGCGGCGCGCGGCCATCCTGGCCATCGACGATATCCTCACCGAAAGCGACGGCATCATGGTTGCGCGCGGCGACCTTGGCGTCGAAGTGCCTCTGGAGCAGGTTCCGGGGCTGCAAAAGCAGATCCTGGCCGCAGCGCGCGACCGCGGCAAGCCTGTGGTTGTCGCGACGCAGATGCTCGAAAGCATGACGGCCTCCCCCGTTCCGACGCGCGCAGAGGTGTCCGACGTCGCCACCGCCGTCTTCGAAGGCGCCGACGCGGTCATGCTTTCCGCCGAATCTGCGACGGGCGCCTATCCGGCCGAGGCTGTGGCGACCATGGATCGCATCGCCTGCGAGGTTGAGCAGGACGGGAACTACGAAAGCATTCTTCATTTCCGGAAGACGCCGTCCAGCAGCACAGCCGCGGACGCCATCAGCGCAGCGGCGGCCTCGATCGCGCAGGCGCTCGAACTCAAGGCGATCGTTTGCTACACAGCCACCGGAACGACCGGGATGCGCGTAGCCCGGCAGAGGCCGCGCCAGCCGATCCTCGTGCTGACGCCCGTGAAGGAGACGGCGCGCCGTCTGAACCTCGTCTGGGGTCTGCATTGCGTTCAGACGATCGATCCAGCCAACACCGCGCAAATGGTCAAGGGCGCCGAGGCGGTTGTGCGGGCCGAGGGTTACGCGGTCAATGGCGACCGGGTCATTGTTTGCGCCGGCGTTCCATTCAAGAGACCCGGGACGACCAACACGCTCCGCATTTTCAAAGTCGGCGAAAACAGCGGCGCGCCGAACTGAAGCCGTGGAAGCCGACCTCTTGGGGCACGGCCGCACTTGATGCGGCCGTCCAGCTCAAAACTCCGCTCATCAGAAATATGGATGGCCGGGTCGAAAGCCCGGCCATGACAAATGCGGGCCAAACTGGCCCGGCCCTGGTGTAGCGAACCGCCGGGCGCTCAGCCTTGCCGGGCCTTGTACCGCCGAACCTTCTTATTGATGATGTAGAGCCTGCCGCGGCGGCGCACCACGCGGTTGTCACGATGCCGCGTCCGAAGCGTCTTGATCGAATTCTTGATCTTCATTGCCAAATTCCAAGCGGTCCACGCAGTCGCCGATCAAGCCGGTGGACGCGTAAGCCAATAAGTTGAGGTTTGCGAAGCGCGCGGGTAAAGAGCGCAATCAGGGAGACTTGCTATCATGCTTTTTCACGGTTTCCAACCCCTCCCATCTGAAAGAAAAGTCCGGGCCGCCTCCAATCCCCGTGAAATTCTTGAGGCGAAAGACGGGAAGGGCGCTATGATGCATCGTAGTTTACACCGTGTTGGCGTTCTTGTTTTGCGTGGGTTGCGTCATGGCTTGCCGCCGCGTCTTCTTTGCCGTCGTTCTTTCGACAGCAGCCGGCTTCAGCGCGAGCGAGGCTTCACTTCCGGGCGCGCCGTTGAATGGGATTGTCCCCGTTGCCGCTCGCGAGCCGGCCTCCCTGACAGGCCCCGGATGTGAGTTCCGGCCGCCCTCGCGGGTTGGCTTTCCCGTGAACGGGCACGAGGCGCCGGCGATCGTTCCGAACCCCTTCCTTTCGCTGGGCCCAGGACCGCAAGGGTCCGCACGCACAGCCGGGGGCAAGTTGGCGCCCCCATTCGCCACAAGCGCTCAAGCGAACTTGCCTCGGAAAAGCTGCACGTGAGTTTAGCTTGCTAGTACGCCTTGTCCGCGGGAAATCCTGAAAACGCTCGCGGCGAGCCTGGCGGGATTATCGCGAGCGGCCGGGCCTTCCCATGCCAGCGCCTCGCTGACAGGTCTTCCGGCTCAATAGAGCCGGTCTCGCAGCGTCTTTCTTCGAATGGCGCGCGTCATCTCCTTGCCGGACCGGCGCGCCGCGTTCTGCAGCGCCAAGCGAAACTCGTCGCGCATCTCGTGGATCGATGCGATGACAGGTCCAGCCGGCAGTCCAAGCCCGACAAGCGATGCTTCGGAGAGCTGGAGGCTTGCTTCGATGGTTTCCGGCACGGCGTCCGTCACGCCAATCGTATAGAGATGGCTGGCGTGAGCGGCGTCTTTCGCGCGCGACACGATGAGGATGTCCGGCCGCACCGTTTGGGCCGCCTTTACGATCTCTTCAACGTCGTCGCGTCCCGCGACTGTCACGATAAGGGCCTTGGCGTGATCGAGTCCGCAACTTTTCAGAAAGGCGGGGTTGCTGGAGTTGCCAAAGTAGACATTGCGGCCGAAGCGGTGGTGCTCCGCTACGACATTGGGATCCTTGTCGCTGGCGATGTAAGGGAAAACGTGCCGATCGAGGAGCGAGCAGAGCACCTGTCCCACCCGGCCATGACCCACCACAATCGCATGTCCGCGCAGCTCATGCGGGCGAACGGATAGATCGGGATCGAAGCGCCGGTCTCTTTCCTGGATCCCCGCCGAAAGCCGCCGTCCCGCGGCGCCAAGCACAGGAATGAAGGCCATTGAGAGCGATGTCACCGCAAGCCAGAAGCTTGAAACAGAGGCGTCGACGAGACCGAGTCCGGCAGCCTGGCCAAGACCGACGAAGGCGAATTCGCCCGCTGGGCCCAGCAGAAGCGCGGTCTCGACCGCGGCGGCCCTTGGCACGGTGAAGAGCATTGCAAGGCCGGAGATCACAATCGCCTTGATTGCGACCAGGGCCGCGATCGCCCCCAGCAGCAGGAAAGGCTGATTGACGATTTCGCGGACATCGATCTGCATGCCGATGGTGAAGAAGAAAAGCCCCAGCAGCACGCCCTTGAAAGGCTCGATGGCGACCTCGATCGATTTTCTGTATTCGGTTTCGGCAAGCAGAATGCCGGCGACGAAGGCGCCGAGCGCCATGGACAGTCCCGCCCGGCTTGCCGCAACGCCTGTCGCAACAATGACGAACAAAGTGGCGGCCATGAAAGGCTCGCTGGCGCCGGTGGAGGCGACGAGCCTGAAGAGCGGCCTGAGCAGAAGCCGGCCGGCGAGCACGATCACGCCAAGTCCAACCAGGGCGTTCGCCGCGGCGAGCGCGAGGACCGTCCAAACCGATGCGCCCGTCGCCGAGCCGAGGATGTAAAGAAAGAGGAGGAGGGGGACGACGGCCAGATCCTGGGCGAGCAGGATGGAGAAGCTTGTCCGCCCGGCCGTGGTGGCGAGGCGCCTCTGCCCCGAAAGGACCTCGACGACGATGGCCGTCGAAGACAGGGCGAGACAGCCGCCTATGATGATCGACGGGGCCAGTTGCTGTCCTGCGAGCGCCACGAGAGCGGCGAGGACCGCGGTGGAGATGGCGACCTGCAGGCTGCCAAGCCCGAAGACCAGGCGGCGCATGGTTTTCAGCCGGGCATAGGACAGCTCCAGGCCTATGGTGAACAGGAGGAAAACCACGCCGAGTTCCGCGATGCCGGAAACGCTCTTCGCGTCGGAAATCGTGAGCCAGCGGAACAGCCCAAGCTCGTCCTTGAGCGAGCCAAGCCCGAGCGGGCCTAAGATCGCGCCCGCGCCGAGATAGCCAAGCACCGGACTCAAGCCTATCCGGCTGAGGAAGGGAACGACAACGCCGGCCGTGCCGAGAACCAGCAGCGCATCGCTGTAGAGTCCGATATTTGCGAGCGCTGGCATGATTTCGCGCCTTTCAAGCTGTCAAAGCCGCATGCGGAACGATTGGAGCAAACCGTCCGTGATCGGCTGTGCCTCCGCAAAAAGCATACCAGAGACGCGGCGGAACGCGCGGATCGAATGCAACCAGCGTAACCGTTCAGGGCGCCGTTTCCGATCGCCACCCCGGGACGCTGTCCGGCTGCCCGCGCCTCGCTCGGCGCGCGAAGGACTCCGACCATGCTGCTCGACATGATCGACAAGGCCGGCAAGCTCGCCAAGGCGAGCTTGCGTGGGAGAGGGCGGGGGCTAGCCCGTTGCGGGAAGCGGGGAAATTCTGCTTATCGTAAGTCAGCTTTGCATCGCGAGCGCGGGTTCCGCGGCGGCCTTGGCGTTTTCCTTCTCCGGGCCGCCGAAGCCTTCAATCACGCGCTCGCCGTAGCTTGCATGAAACTTCCTGATGAATTCGGGCTCCTCAGCCGAACTCTTGGGCGACCGAACGCCAAGCGCTTCCCGCACGTGATGATCGTGGAGATGCTTGAAGCGGACGGGGTAGGATTTCGGCCATCCATCGAAAACGATGACGGAGCCGTGGCCCTGAATGTATTCCTCGTCGGAGTTTTCCAGCGTCATGCGCGTGTAGCCCGACGAGTTGTTGCTGGCGCGCCAGATGAATTCGATGTTGGCGTCCTTCTCCGACGGGAAGCGGACATAGGTCGACTGGAACGTGCCGAGTTCGTCGCCTTTGGGGTTGTAAGTGCGGCCCGCCACCTCGAACCGATGACTTCGCGCATTATAGAAAACGTGCACGAAGGAGTAGCGGATCTCGCCCTGCCGCCAGAGCGCCTGCAGATAACGCCCGGAATAGCGCTCGTCGGGCATCAGCCTGCGCCGGATCGTCGAGGAGCGGTAGGCGAGGTTCTTCCAGTAGATGGTGAGCCACGTCGCAAGGACGCTGAAGGCGATCAGGAACCCGAGACGGAACGCCTCTCCGCCGTGCGGCCGCCTGTCCAGCACCCAGCTCATGATCCAGATGAGGGCGTCCCGAATGACTTCAAACATGAATACCCCTCGGTTGACGCGATTTTCTTAGAATCTTTCCGCAGCGCAAGAACAAATTTGCTGCTCGCTGCTTTTGGCATCAGGCCCCAATGCCGCGATTCACCAAAGCTTAAAGCGCTTTCTCCTATCAGCGGCTTAAGTTCGTTGTCAGTAAGGGAGTTGCTTGTGAGCGTTACAGACGAAGCGGCGCACGCAGCGCGCGAGAAGCGCTGCAAGGGGCTCATGGCTCTGCTCGGGATCGGGGAGGCCGAGGCGGGCGATACGACCATCAAGGGGCGTCTCGTCATCATCGCGAAGCTCAAGGCGGCCAAACGCGCCGAGATCGCGCGCGGGCACACCGGCTCCTGGCTCTACGATGTGAACCGGCATCTCAGCATCTGCGCCGTGCTGCGCAAGGAATATGAGGCGCTGGGCGAGATCCTCGACGGCAAGGCGGCGCCCCCGCCGCAATGGCGCGCGGGCAACGTGATCGAGCTTCGCCCGTGAAGACCGCGATGGTCACCGACCGGCAGCTCATGCAGGCCATCGACTTCGACGGCCGCAGCGCCGCCGAACTTCGCGCCTGCATGGAGCGCGGCGATCGGGGAAGGCAATCTGAAGCGCGTGAAGGCGCTGGAGATGCAGAAGGTCAGCGACCTGCCCATCACCGCGCAGGAGCGCGAGGCTTACGCGAGCGAGGCCTACGCCGCCGCGATGGAGGAGGAGGCGAGGGCGGCGGCGGCGCTCGATGAGGTGAAGGCGGCGCGGGCGCATGCGCGGCTCACCGTCGACATCTGGCGCAGGCTCGAAGCCTCGCACCGCATCGTGGGGAGCTATCCTTGAGTTGTTTTTGTACGCGCTACTTGCGATGATCGCGCACGTGATTTTCGATCTCTTCGCGCCTCAGGCCGATGTTCAGCAGATCGAAATCGTCGAGCTGCTCAAGCTCCCAGATCGCCTCCTGCACCTCGATCTCGTCGAGAAAATGGTCCCTCTCGGAAGCGGCAGCGCGAGTCTTGGCCAAGAGACCGCCAGGGGACGTCCCCGCAAACACATGGCCTCGGGATTGATTGGGATTGGCTGCCATGGCGCATCTCCAGTTCAGCGGTGCAGGTACCGTTTACAATCATGTGCGCCCTATCCTTAATAAGTGAAATCGATTATTCTTTTGGCAACAATAAGCATTTGTTTGAGATTGGTCGTGAGAAGCCTCAACCTGGACCAGGTCCGAACCTTCATGGAGGTTGTGCAGCATGGAAGCTTCACGGCCGCTGGGCGGGCGCTCAACCTGACGCAACCGGCAATCAGCCAGCAAATCAAGGAACTGGAAGACCGGATCGGGGTGCAACTCATCGAGAGGCTTGGCAAAAGAGCGTTCGCCACGGAGGCGGGCAAAGAGCTGTTCGAGAGAGGAGCAAAGCTGCTCGCGGAGTTGGCCGACGCCGTTTACGCCGTCCAGCGTTACCGCGACAGATGGCGCGGCCCGATCCGGCTCGGCACCACGATCACGGTTTGCGTCTATCTTCTTCCAAAGCTGCTGGGCGAACTTCGTCGGACCCGCCCCGATTTGATGATCTCGATTGAGATCGATCCTAGCGACGTCGTGCTGGAAAAGGTTGTCGCCAACAAGATCGATATCGGTGTGGTGGCGCTGCCCGTCGACAAAGCCGCTCCCGTCGAAGTCACCCGCGTTCGTAAAGACCCGATGATGGCCGTGTTTCCGTTGCACGAGCCCGGCATCCCCGAGACGATCACCGCCGATTACCTGGCGACCCGGCCGCTTCTCTCCGACCTGGCCACCACGAGGGTGCATAAGACCATCGTCAGGTGGTTCGAGGCGCAGGGCGTCCATCCCAAGCCGATCCTGCACCTGGGAAACTCGGAAGCGATAAAGGCGATGGTCGCAGCGGGTGTGGGCGTGGCTATCCTGCCGATCGAGAACGAGAAAGACCCGTACCTCGGCCACAGCATTCTGGCGCGCCCGCTGAGTTCGCCGTTCTGGCGAGAACTCGCCCTCGTCGTGCATCGGAACAAGCCGTTTCACCCCGCCATGGCGCTGATCCGAGACCGCCTCAGGGAGCTGCGGAATTAGATCGTTCTTCGGGGTGGATGATGCAGCGCCTCGATTTCTCGGGCCGTAAACTCTGCCGCGCCTTCCTCCGACGGGCCGAACCGAACACGGACAGGCCGTGCGCCTCCGCCTCGATGGCGATGCGCAACCTCACGAAATCCACAGGCGGCGCGAGCGCATGCGCGGCTGACCATCGACATCTGGCGCACGCTCGAAGCCTCGCACCGCATTGTGTGGGGAGCTATCCTTAAGCAGCGCCCTCGTCATCCCGCCGGGGTGAGGCGCGAGCAGCGGCTATAACAAGGTCGCAGCGGTGACGACAAGGGGTGGAACGGGAAGCGTTCAAACCAGAAGCAAACCCAGCCGGATCGCGATGGTGACGGCTTCGGTGCGGCTGGCGGCGTCGAGCTTTTCAAAGATCGAGGCGACGTGGAATTTGGCCGTGTGAGCGGAGATGCCGAGCGCGCGGGCGATGAGTTTGTTTGAAGCGCCTTCCGCGAGCAGATGCAGCACCTCGGTTTCGCGGGCGGTAAGCTCCGCCGCGCCGTCGTCCGCCGGGCCGAACCGCGCCGCGGGTTCGAACACGGACAGGCCGTGCGCCGCCGCCTCCACCGCGATGCGCAGCTTGACGAAATCGACAGGCGGCGTCAGCCGCGCAGAAACTTGCGCGTTGCGCGGCCATGCGGCGGCATCGGCTGCTAGGAGGATCACCGGCGCTTCGACGTCATCGGGCACGTGATCGGCGATGAGGACGGAGCGCGGGCCGTGCGCCGGGCCTTGCATGAAGGCGGCGCTGGCCTCGATCCAATCGGAAATCCAGCGCGCAAGCGCCTGGTCGCCGAGGCGCACCTCGACGGCAATGACGCCCGCGCCGTGATCCGCCCCCTCGCTCACCCTTGCGGCCGCGTACCGATCGCGCACTTGACGGTCGATGCCTGCCCGCCGCGCAAGAGGCTCAGCTCAACGGTTTGCCCCGCCGAGTCCGGGCCGAGACGGCGCAGCAGGTCGCGCGTTCCCGCAACCGCCTCGCCGTTCCAGGCCGTGACGATGTCGCCTTGCAGCACGCCCGCCGTCTCGCCGGGGCTTCCGGGAGCGACGCCCAGCACGATCAGCCCCGAGCCGTGAGAGCCGTGCAGGCGCACCGGATGCAGGCCGAGGCCGATATAGCCGGGCTTCACGGAGCCTTTCTCCAGGATGCGCGCCGCGGCGCGCTCGATGGTCGCTGCAGGAATTGCCAGAACCGAGCGCCGGCGCCCCCGCACCGCCATGCCGAAGGCGCGGCCTTCGCTGTCGATGACGGGGCTGCCTTCGCCCCAGCGCTCCAGCGTGAGATCGAGGCGGATCAGGCTGTCGATCTGGCCGCCGCGCATGCTGAGCCACGGGCCGCCGGTCATCGAGACAATGCCGAGCCGCGCCGAGACGTTGGCCTCGTGCCGCGCAGCCGCAAGCACGATCTCGCCTGTTTTCGGCGTGAGGTCCGCCGCCTGGGGCAGGGCGGGCGCGCCAAGGCCGCCGGCGCGGAGCAGGGCGACATCGGTGCTCGGGTCGCGCCCCACGAGCGACGCGTCGAAGGTATGCCCATCGAGCGCCACGGTTGCGGTGTCGTGATCGCCCAGCGCTTCGTCGGCCGTCACGACGAGTTCCGGTCGCCAGACGAAGCCGCTCGCGACGGCTCGCCCCCCGCTCCGGATTTCCACCACCGACTTCGATACGCCCTCGACAAGCCGCGCAAGGCTCGCCGAGAACTGCGGCAGAGCGATCCCTTTTGCCTCTTCGGTCATGTTCACTCCTCATTCTTCATCTTTGAAGCAATGTGCCGGAGCGGGGATGCATTGTGTACTCCTCAGATGGCTAGGGACCGCCGCGACGGGCGCGCATGAAATAAAAAATTAGCGGTGTTTATGACAAAGTCTTCGCAAATCTTCTTTGCGCTATCGTTTGAGGGGAATCAAACCGTGTTCGATCCAGCAAAAACTATCGCGGCTGCGGCCTTTTTCGCGGCGAGTTTCGCAGGGCTCGCCGGGGCAAGCGCCGAGGACGGGCCGACGCTGCAAAAGATCAAGGCGTCCGGCGCGATCACGCTCGGCTATCGCGAGGCGGCGATCCCGTTTTCCTATCTCGGCTCGGACCAGAAGCCCATCGGCTTTTCGCTCGATTTGTGCGGGCTCGTGGCCGAGAAGATCAAGCAGCGGCTCGATCTTCAGGAGATCAAGATCGACGCTAAGCCCGTCGCGTCCGCAAGTCCGGCTGCGCTCGTGAAGGACGGCGCGGTCGATCTCGAATGCGGCGCAACGCCGGAAAGCGCGGACCTTGCGCGGGATGCGGCGTTCTCGATCCCGATCTATGCGTCCGAGCTGAGATGGATCGTGCCGAGGCAGATCCGCGTGGAGAGGGAGGGAACGCGGCGCAACCGGTATGAGATGCGGCGGCCCACGACCTCCGACGATCTGCGCACGAAGACAGTGGCGCTCACGCAAGGGTCGCCCGCCATGCGGGATGTGCTGGGGGTTAGCGTAGAGCGCTTTCTGGGCCTGTCGATCGTTCACGGGAAGGATGCGGCGGACGCCTTCAAGCTCGTGGAGACGGGGAAGGCGTCGGCCTTCATCGATGACGACGTTCTGCTCGTCGGCCTGAAGGCCAGCGCGAAAAACCCGGACGCTTTCGGCTTTCTGGACGAGAGCTTCCCCGGCGCGTCCTATGCGCTCGTGATGCGCAAGGACGACAAGCCCTTCAAGGACCTCGTCGACGGCGTCTTGGCCGAGGCGATGAAGTCGGGCGAATTCGAGAAGCTGTTTGCGAAGTGGTTCGAAAGCCCTATTCCGCCGAGGAATGTGAATCTGGCCTATCCCATGCCCGAGAAGCTGAAGCAGCTCATCAAGAATCCCGAGGCCGCTTCGAATTAAGCACGCAAGCCCCCTCACCCCAGCCCTCTCCCGCAAGGGGCGAGGGAGCAGGCCGTGCCCGCTTCAACGCCGTCCCTTCTCCCAGGGGGGAGAAGGACAGGATGAGGGGTGTCAACCTCCGTCATTCTCGAAAACGCCCCACTCCTTGAGCGCGTCCTCTCCGCCGCCATCCGTCGCGGGCGCTCCGGGCGAGGTCGCCGAGCGCGAGAAGCGCGGGGCAGGGGAAGGCTGAAGGCCGCCATCGGCCTTCATAAAGGTGGAGCGCGCCTCGTTGTGCGGGTGCCGCGCGGCCTCCGTCGATGCTGAGCACGGGAACCACGCAGGCGTCGGACCCGTCGAACAGGGCCGCCCAGGCGTCGCGCGGGCTGGTTGCGAAGATCGCCTCGAACGCGCTGTGCATCGCGGGCCACTCAGCGCGGTCGTACTGGCGCGGAAGGTAGTGCGCAGGTTCGAGGTCGAGTCCGCGAATGAGGTCCGCGAAGAATTTCGGCTCCAGAGCGCCGACGGCGACGCATTCGCCATCCGAACAGCGATAGGTGCGGTAGAAGGGCAATCCGCCGTCGAGAGAATTGTGGCCGCGCGGGCGATCCCAAAGGCCGCTGTTCAAGAGGCCGAGGATGAAGGTGAGCTGCGAGACCGTGCCATCGAGAATGGCCGCGTCGATGACCTGGCCGAGCCCGGATCGCTGCCGCTCGATGAGCGCCGAAAGTATCCCGATCACGAGAAATGCGCCGCCGCCGCCCATGTCGCCGACGAGGTTCAGCGGCGGGACCGGCAAGCCGTCCGCGGGGCCGATGGCGTGGAGAGCGCCCGTCAGCGCAATGTAGGTGAGATCGTGCCCGGCGGCGCGGGCGAGAGGCCCTTCCTGGCCCCAGCCTGTCATACGCCCGTAGATGAGCCTGGGATTTCGGCCGAGCGCGTCGTCCGGCCCGAGGCCGAGGCGCTCCATCACGCCCGGCCGGAAGCCTTCGATCAGAACGTCGGCCTTCCCGGCGATGCGCAAGCACAGATCGATCGAGGCGGCGTCCTTGAGGTCCAGCGAAAGCGTTCGCTTGCCGCGGTCGGCGGGCGGATTGCGCATCGGGAACAGATCGCCTCCGCCGGGACGCGCGACGCGGAGCACATCCGCGCCAAGGTCGGCCAGCAGCATGGCGGCGTATGGCGCGGGTCCAAGCCCTGCGAATTCGAGGACGCGGACGCCATCGAGCGGCGGTTGCGAGACTGGAGCCTGTTGTTCCATGAATTCCCCCTCACCCCAGCCCTCTCCCGCAAGGGGAGAGGGGGCAAGCTGTGCCCGCTGCAACGCCGTCCCTTCTCCCCTTGCGGGAGAAGGACAGGATGAGGGGGCTTTTCGCTAAGCCGCCTTCGGCGCTGGGTAGAACGTCTCGCCCTTGGCCGCCATATCGCGCAACAGCTTCGGCGGGGCGAAGCGGTCGCCATATTTCTTCGCCAGCGCGTCGCATTCCTCGACGAATTTCGCGACGCCCACCGTATCGACGAGGCTCAACGGCCCGCCGGTATAAGGCGCGAAGCCGAGGCCGAAGATGCCGCCCACATCGCCGTCCTCCGGATCGGTCAGCACGCCCTCCTCCAGGCACCGCACCGCGTCGAGCGCCTGCGCATAGAGGAGCCGTTTCTTCAGTTCGCCGACGGAAGGCCATTCGGATTCGGGCTTCGACGGATAGAGCTGCGTCAGTCCCGGCCAGAGGCTCTTCTGCCCCTTTTCGGGATAGTCGTAGAAGCCCTTGCCGTTCTTCCGGCCCGCGCGGCCGTTCTTGACGTACATGGTTTCCATGACGCCCACGGCCGCGCTTGGCTTGTAGGCGCCGCCAAGGTCGGCTTCTGCTGGCCTTGTGGATCTTCCAGCCGAGGTCGATGGCGGTTTCGTCGGCAAGCGCGAGCGGGCCGACCGGCATCCCTGCGAGCTTGCCTGCGTTCTCGATCAGCGCCGCCGGAATGCCTTCGGTCAGCATGATCTCGCCTTCCATGATGTAGCAGCCGCAGAAGCGCGAGGTGAAGAAGCCGCGTCCGTCATTGACGACGATGGGCGTCTTCTTGATCGCCTGCACGAAGTCGAGCGTCACGGCCAGCGCCGAGTCGCTCGTCTGTCTTGCCGCGGATGATTTCGACGAGCGGCATCTTCTCGGCCGGCGAGAAGAAGTGGATGCCGATGAACTTGTCCGGGCGGCTGCTCGCCTCAGCGAGGCCCGTGATGGGCAGCGTGGACGTGTTCGAGCCGAACACGACATCGGGCCGGATCACCGCCTCCGCGCGCTTCGTCACATCGGCCTTGATGGCGCGGTCCTCGAACACGGCCTCGATGACATAATCCACGTCCTTGAGGAGCGCGAAGTCGACGGCGGGCGTGATCCGGTTCAGAAGCGCGGCGCCGTCCGCCTGGCTCATGCGGCGCTTCGAGATGGCGCCCTCCACCAGCTTGGTCGCGTAGCCCTTGCCGCGTTCGGCCGATTCCCAATCGCGGTCGATGAGGACGACCTCGATGCCGTTCGACGCCGCCACATAGGCGATGGCCGCGCCCATCATGCCGGCGCCGAGCATGCCGATCGACTTGAATTTCGCCTTCGGCACGCCCTGTGGGCGGCGGACGAGCTTGTCGGCCTTGCCCTTGTTCACAAACAGCGTGCGGATCATGGCCGCCGCGACGCCGCCGCGCAGCAGCGACAGAAAATATTTCGCCTCGATCTTGAGGCCGAGGTCGATCGGAACCTGCGTGCCTTCGTAGACGCAAGAGAGGATGGCCTGCGCCGCCGGATAATTGCCGAAGGTGTTGTCCCGCGTCATGGCGTTCGCGGCCATGAAGGTCTGCGCCGAGTTCGGGTTCATGCCGCCGGCGCCGCCCGGAACCTTGAACGATTTTTCGTCCCAGGGCTGCACGGCCTTGGCCTGCGGCGAGGCCAGCCATTTCTTGGCCGCCGCAAGAAGCTCGCCCGGAGGCACAACCTCGTGGATGAGGCCGTTCGCCTTGGCCTGCTGAGGCGTCAGGTTGCGGCCTTCGAGGAGCAAAGGCAGCGCGGGCATGATGCCGATCATGCGGGGAATGCGCTGCGTGCCGCCCGCGCCGGGAAGAAGGCCGACCTGCACTTCCGGCTGGCCGATCTTGATGCCTTCATTATCGGCGGCGACGCGGTAATGGCAGGCGAGCGCGATTTCGAAACCGCCGCCGAGCGCCGTGCCGTTGATGGCGCAGGCGACCGGCTTGCCGCAGGTTTCAAGCTTACGCAGGACGGCCGTCAGGCGTGACGAGGCCGCCAGGGCTTCCGCCGCTGACGCCGTGCGCGCTTGCACGAGCAGCGCGCCCATGCTGTGAAGATCGGCGCCCGCGACGAAGCTCGATTTGCCCGAGGTGACGATAATGCCCTTTACGGCTGGGTCCGCAGCCGCCTTCGCGATGGCGGCCTCGAATTCATCGATGAAGTCCGGGCCGATCACGTTCATCGATTTGCCTGGCTGGTCGATGGTGAGGGTGGCGACGCCATCGGCGTCCACGACGTATGAAATGCTGCTGGTCATGTTTCTCATCCCTTGGCGAAGTCCCCCTCACCCGGCCGCTTCGCGTCCACCCTCTCCCGCAAGGGGAGAGGGGGCGTGCCCGCTGAAATGTCGTTCCCCTCTCCCCTCGCGGGAGAGGGGACAGGGGTGAGGGGGCATGATTTCGATTAAATCCGCTCAATGATTGTCGCCGTGCCCATGCCTGCGCCGATGCAGAGCGTGACAAGGCCCGTGCCGGCGCCGCGCCGTTCCATCTCGTCGAGGAGAACCCCGAGCACCATCGCCCCGGTCGCCCCGAGCGGATGGCCCATAGCGATCGCGCCGCCATTCACGTTGATCTTGTCATGCGGGATGGAAAGGACGTCCATGAAGCGCAGCACCACGGAGGCGAACGCCTCGTTCAGCTCCCACAAATCGAGGTCTTCCTTCCTCATGCCTGCCTTGGCGAGCGCGCGCTCGGCGGCGAAGCTCGGCCCGGTCAGCATGATGGTCGGCTCGGAGCCGATGGACGCGAAGCTCCTGATGCGCGCGCGCGGGCGGAGACCCGCCTTCTCGCCCGCTTCCTTCGCGCCGATGAGAACGGCTGCGGCTCCGTCCACGATGCCGGACGAATTGCCTGGCGTATGCACGTGGTCGATGCGCTCGATCTCGGGATATTTCTGCAGGGCCACGCCGTCGAATCCGTAAGTCTTGCCCATGTCGGCGAAGGACGGGTTGAGCGAGCCGAGCGACTGCATGGAGGCGTCCGCCCGGATCATCTCGTCGCGCGATAGAAGCGGAATGCCGAGAATGTCGTTCACCGGCACGACGGAATTGGCGAAGCGGCCTTCCTGCCACGACTTCGCCGCGCGCTTGTGGCTCTCGACCGCGTAGGCGTCCACATCGTCGCGGCTGAAGCCGTATTTGGTTGCGATCAGATCCGCGCTGATGCCTTGCGGCACGAAATAGGTGGGCATGGCGACGGCAGGGTCGACCGGCCACGCGCCGCCATCGGAGGCCATGGGCACGCGGCTCATGGACTCCACGCCGCCGCCAATCGCCATGGGCGACTGCCCCGACATCACCTTCGCCGCCGCCATGTTTACGGCTTCGAGCCCGGAAGCGCAGAAGCGATTGACTTGCACGCCGGGCACAGTCTCGTCATAGCCCGCCATCAGGGCGGCGGTGCGGGCGATGTTCGCGCCCTGCTCGCCAACGGGGGTGACGCAGCCGAGAATGACATCCTCGATCTCGCGCGTATCGAGCCCCTTGTTGCGGTCGCGGAGCGATTCCAGCATCCGGCTCGCGAGCCGGACGGGCGTCGCTTCGTGCAGCGATCCGTCCTTCTTGCCCTTTCCGCGCGGCGTCCGCACGGCGTCGAAAATATAGGCGTCTGCCATAAGCTGAACCTCCCGGATAACCGTCACCCCGGAAACGCGAAGCGTTATCCGGGGTCATTAAACTGCTGTCGCATCGTGCGAAAAGGCCCCGGATAACCGCTAGGCGGTTTCCGGGGCGACGATCGGGCTAAAGCGTGCGCGCGATGATTTCCTTCATGATTTCATTCGTGCCGCCATAGATGCGCTGCACGCGGGCGTCGGCGTAGGCGCGCGCGATCGGGTACTCCATCATGTAGCCATAGCCGCCATGCAGTTGCAGGCACTGGTCCATGACCTTGCATTGCAGGTCCGTGACCCAGTATTTGGCCATGGCCGCTGTCGTAGGGTCCAGTTCGCCTTCGAGCATCTGCTGAATGCAGCGGTCTACGAAGATCCGCCCTATCTGGATCTCGGTTTTTAGTTCGGCGAGCTTGTGCTTGGTGGTCTGGAAATCCATCACCGTCTGCCCGAACACCTTGCGCTGGCGCACGTAATCGACGGTCCACTGCAGCGCCGCCTCCGCCGAGGCGATGCCCGAGATGGCGATCTGGAGCCGTTCCCAGCCCAGCTCCTTCATGAGCAGGATGAACCCCTGTCCCTCCTCGCCGAGGCGCGCGCCGACGGACAGCTCGACATCCTGGAAGAACAGCTCCGAGGTGTCCTGCGCATGCATGCCGAGCTTCTCGAGATTGCGGCCTTTCGAAAATCCGGGAAGCCCGCCGTCGACGAGGAACAGCGTGATGCCTTTCGCGCCCAGCGCCGGATTGGTCTTTGCGACGACGACGACCAGATCGGCGTTCTGGCCGTTGGTGATGAATGTTTTGGAGCCGTTCAGCACATAGCCGCCGCCGCGCCGCAGCGCCGTCGTGCGGACGCCCTGGAGATCCGACCCGGCGCCCGGCTCGGACATGGCGATGGCGCCGATGATCTCGCCTTTGCCCATGCGCGGCAGGTAGCGGCGGCGCTGCTCCTCTGTGCCGTAGGCGAGAATGTAGGGCGCGACGATATCCGAATGCAGGCTGAACCCCGGCCCGCTCGTCCCAGCCCGCGCAAGCTCCTCCATCACGATGGCCGAATGCAGCCTGTCGCCGCCGCCGCCGCCATACTCGTCGGGCATCGCCGGACAGAGAAGCCCAGCCTCTCCCGCCGCAAGCCAGACGGAGCGCGGCGCCATATGGTCCTTCTCCCACTGCGCGTGATGGGGTGCGATCTCGCGTTCGATGAAGCGGCGAACTTGATCGCGGTAAAGCTCGTGCTCTTCCGAGAAAAGCGTTCTTGGCAACATGCTAATTTTTACTCCGGCTGCGGCGCGCCTTCTTGAGCGGGGCGGGCGCCTCTACGGGTTCGCCGTCACTATTCTCCGAAAGGTAGTGCAGGCATTGCCGTTGAATGTCTTTCAACTCTCCGAGCGTTGCGGCGATATCCGCCTGCTTCTGCTCCAGCTCTTTGATGAGCGCGTTCGAGCGCTCAGCGACGAAGGCGACCTGCAGCGGGCGGCCTTGACCCCGGTCGCCATAAAGCTTCAGGAACTGCTTCACCTCTGCAAGCGAAAAGCCGATGGACTTCGCCCGCATGATGAGTTTCAGCCGGGCGCGTTCGCGCCGCGAATAGACGCGCCCTCCATTGACGCGCGGGGGCTCCAGCAGCCCCTTCGCCTCGTAAAAGCGGATGGCGCGCGGCGTGATCCCGAACTCATCCGCAAGCTCGGCTATGCCATAAAGCCTCTCTTGCTCTGCGAGGCTTGCCGTTGCGTCAGGTGCTCGGGTCAACGCTGTCCTAGCTTTCTAATTGTCAGACCATCTGTCCAAGCCGCATGGCGAGGCCCATATCGCCGTCCACCCGCATCCTGCCCGTCATGAAGGCGGTCGCCGGCTGAAGGCGGCCGTGGATGAGTTCCCGGAAGTCGTCCGCGGTCATGCTGATGGTGCAGCGGGCTGGATGGTCCTGGTTGACGGCGACGGTGTTACCGGCGGTTCCGGTGCCATCGATCAAAAGGGTGCCGGCCTCTCCCAGGTCGAATTTGAGGGTTCCGCCGAGCGGTGACTTCTCGCCCACGCGTTTTGTCAGGGCGTCGGCCACTTCCTGCAAGTCCATCTCTTTGCTCCTTGGCTTGTTTCCTTCGGGATACCTACCGCATCTTCTTCGCGTTAACAAGAGGAAGTTGACGTATACGTCATGACAATGGCGTGAGTTAACGTTTGGCGTTCAAGCTTCGATCGCCATCCGCGGTGAGGGTCGTCGAGAAGCAGGAAGGAGAGGCCGGAAGCAAAACAGCGCCAGGCTAAGGCGTGGCGCTGTCCCTTCAGAGAAAGCCTGCCCAGGCGTGTTGCGTGAGCGGATGTGGGGGAGGCCTAAGCGTGGCCGATCTGATCGCCGTTGAGGATGTGGATGATTTTCTCGTATTGGGAGATGGCTTTCTGCGCGCTTTGTCTGAACCGCTCCGCGCCAAGTTCATCGCCATCGAAAAGCCGCTCATGGCCGGTGGTGTGGAGGATGCGCAAGAGTTCGGCTTGCCGCTTCTTGCACTCGTCAAGGAAGTTCATGTTCTAACTGCCTAGTTACTGCTGTTTCATTCGCAGTCTAGGAAGAAGATTCACGAAACATCAACCCTCTTGGTAATTGAACGCGGCAAACGCTCGCTTTTGACGCAGATCCTTTCATTCTGAAATAAGTTTTATTGGGTCGCGATTGTCCCGGCTCGGCGCCTGATCCGTACCGTCACCGGAGCAGGCGGCAGGGGGACGCTGCACGGCGCACGCCTAACCGCCCACTGAAAGAAGCGCGGATGCCACAGGTCTACCGGCCGCTCGCTTTATCGTCTCGCCGCCTTCATGTCGCAGATGATCGACTTCAACGCATTGCCTTCCGCGACCGTATTGGCATAAGCGTCCAGGGTCACGTCGCGGTTCGGATCGTAAAATCCGAGCAATCTGTAGTTCGCGTCGAGCGCACGTTCGCGCCCATCGATCGCAGTCTCGATGTAGCCGAGCGTCAGGAAATGCTTATCTTTGATTGTCTGTCTGCCCATTCTTGCTCTCCCTTTCAAATTTTTGTTATTTTTTAATCTGTCATAATTGCGGAAAGTTTCGTTGACTTTCGTCAAACGAAATAAATTAAAAGCGCCGCCAACTGCCAGCAGCCATTACGCCTTGGCGTCGAAGAACGTCGTGAAGGCCATCATGGACCTGAAGAGGAAAGTCGCCGCCGCGGCCTGAGGGCTGCGCTTTTCAAGAAAGCGTAAACGCCAGCTCATTGACCTATACGTCAAGCGGGATTAGTTTCTCTGAAATATCAGGGAGCGGATCCGCATGAGCGAGGGCCAGCGCTACCACAGTATTTTTCGGCCCGGCCTTTTCGAGGGCCAGGTCCATATCGTCACCGGCGGCGGCAGCGGGATCGGGCGCTGCACGGCGCACGAGCTTGCGAGCCTTGGCGCGACGTTGGTTCTCGTGGGCCGCAAGGAAGCGAAGCTCGCCGCGGTCGTGGACGAGATCACGCAAGATGGCGGGAAGGCCGAATGCGCCGCCGCCGATATTCGCGACGAAGACGCCGTAAAAGTTCTCGTTGCTGGCGCGGTGGAGCGGCATGGCCGCATTCATGGCCTTGTCAACAACGCGGGCGGCCAGTTTCCTTCGCCGCTCATGTTCATCAACAAGAAGGGCTTCGACGCCGTTCTCGCCACGAACCTAACGGGCGGTTTTCTGATGATGCGGGAGGTCTTCCTCCAGTCCATGCGGCAGCACGGCGGCGCGATCGTGAACATGGCCGCCGATATGTGGAACGGCATGCCCGGCATGGCTCATTCGGGCGCAGCGCGCGCAGGGATGGTGAACATCACCAAGACGGCGGCTTTCGAATGGGCTTTCGCGGGCGTGCGCGTCAACTGCGTCGCGCCGGGCTGGATCGCCTCCTCAGGCATGGACCGTTACGAGGGCGCGGTGAAGGCGCTGATTCCGAAGCTGAAGGATCATGTGCCGCTGAGGCGTCTTGGAACCGAAGCGGAAGTGAGCGCGGCGATCTGTTTCCTCTTGAGCGAAGGCGCGGCCTTCATTTCAGGCATAACCTTGCCGATCGACGGCGCGGCCCCGCTTCGCAACGCGCTGATGGACATGGGCGCTTACAAGCCCGCGCCGGAGTTCCAGGGTTTTCACCGCGCGGAGAAGCCATCGATTTTGAAGGAGGGCGACGACACATGAGACCGGGCCGCCGCTCATGCGCCTCTTTTGTCATGGCCGGGCTTGACCCGGCCATCCAGCCAGACAATGAATCTCCCTGCTTGTGCTCCTGGATAGCCGCGTCAAGCGCGGCTATGACGATGGACGCTAAACCGGGCGAGCGCTCATGCCCGTGATCGTCTCGCGCCTTGCAACGCAGTCCGATGCCTTCAAGGCCAACGCCGCGCAGCTTCTTGCGCAGGTGGAGAATTTCCGCTCCATCGAGCGGGCCGTCATTGCGCACTCTTCGCAGCAAGCGGAGAAGTTCGCAAAGCGCGGCCAGCTTCTTCCGCGGGAACGCGTGGCGCGCCTCCTCGATCACGGGACGCCCTTTCTCGAACTTTCCACGCTCGCCGGCTGGCGCATGCACGACGACGACGGCGAGGCCCGGGTCATGGGCGGCGGAAGCATCGTGGGTATCGGGACGGTCTCGGGCAAGCGCGTGGTGATCCTCGCAAGCGACAGCGCGATCAAGGGCGGCACAATCTCTCCGATGGGCCTGAAGAAGGCGCTGCGCATGCAGGAGATTGCGAAGGAGAACAAGCTTCCTCTCATTTATCTCGTCGAATTGGGCGGCGCGAATCTTCTCTACCAGAGCGAGATGTTCGTCGAAGGCGGCCGCTCATTCGCCAACCAGGCTCGCCTTTCGGCGGCGGGCATTCCGCAGATCGCCGTCGTGCACGGCTCGTCGACGGCGGGCGGCGCCTATCTTCCCGGCCTTTCGGATTACGTGATCCTCGTCAAGCAGCAGACCAAGATTTTTCTTGCCGGCCCGCCGCTTGTCAAAGCCGCCATCGGCGAGGACGCCTCGGACGAGGAACTGGGAGGCGCGGATCTGCACGCCACTGTGACAGGGCTTGGCGAGTATCTGGCCGTTAACGATGTGCATGCGCTGGTTCTGGCGCGCGAGCTTCTGGCGAAGCTGAAATGGGACCGCGTTCCCCGGCGCGAGAAAGGCTCGCCGCCGAAATACGATGTGGAGGAACTCCTCGGCATCGTGCCGGTTTCCGAGCGCGAGCCCTACGACGTGCGCGAGATCATCGCGCGGCTCGTGGACGGCTCCGATTTCCTCGATTTCAAGCGCGATTACGGAGCGGAGACCGTCTGCGGCTATGCGGCCATCGACGGCTTCGAGGTGGGCATCCTCGGCAATAACGGCCCGATCCAGCCCGACGGCTCGACCAAGGCTGCCCAGTTCATTCAGCTTTGCGATCAGGCGGGCATGCCGCTTATTTTCCTGCAGAACACGACCGGCTACATGGTGGGCCGCGAGGCGGAGCGCACGGGCGCGGTGAAGCACGGCTCGAAAATGATCCAGGCCGTCGCCAACGCGCGCGTGCCGAAGCTCACCATCATCGTCGGCGGGTCTTATGGCGCGGGAAATTACGGCATGTGCGGGCGCGGCTTCGATCCGCGCTTCATCTTCTCCTGGCCGAACGCGCGCGTGGCCGTCATGGGCGGACCCCAGGCCGCCAAGGTGATGGAGATCATCACCCGCGCGAAGTTCGAGAAGATGGGCCACGTCAACGAGCCGGTGCTGAAGCAAATGTCGGACGCCATCGCGCAGCAACTCGACCGGGAGTCCACAGCGATCTACGGCTCGGCGCGACTCTGGGACGATGGCATTATCGATCCCCGCGACACGCGCAAAATTCTGTCTCTTTGTCTTGCGATTGCCGCGGAAGGCGATGCCCGCCTGTTGCATCCGAGCACCTTCGGCGCGGCAAGGCTGTGAACATCGATAGTTTTCGTTAAGAGTCGCTGAGACGATAATTCCAGCCCCGGCTCTGCCGGAAGGATGGCGGATGACCGACGAGAAAGCTACCCAAGTTGATGATCGCAAACGTGAAAAGCCGGGCGATGACGGCAGGAAAGAGCGGCTTGCCGCTGCCTTGCGCCGCAACCTGGCCAAGCGCAAGGACACAAAACCGGCCAAGAATGTGGACAATCCTTAGTTGAGGAGCCGCCCCAGGCCTTGCAGCGCACGCTGCCGTCGTCTAGCTTGACGGAAGCTTGGGTGATTTTGGGGCGCGCCGAAGCACTTACTCCGGCAGGCATTATGGATAGAATTCGCATAACGGGCGGAAAGCGCCTTCAAGGCACGATCCCGATCAGCGGAGCCAAGAATGCGGCTCTGCCTCTCATGATCGCAAGTCTTCTCACCGATGAGACGGTCACGCTGAAGAACGTGCCGAACCTCGCCGATGTGGGCCTTCTCATCCGCATCCTGAGAAACCATGGCGTCGATACGGCGGTGGATGGCAAGCGGGCTAACGGCCACACGCAGCACCAGGGCGACACGCTGCATCTGACGGCGCGCGATCTCGTGGATACGACAGCGCCTTACGATCTCGTGCGCCGCATGCGCGCGAGTTTCTGGGTGCTCGGACCGCTGCTCGCGCGCTGCCGCGAGGCGCGCGTCTCTCTGCCGGGCGGTTGTGCGATCGGCACAAGGCCCGTCGATCTTCATTTGATGGCGCTGCAGGCGCTTGGCGTCGAAATCGATCTCGACGGCGGCTATGTGGTCGCGAAAGCGCCGAAAGGATTGCGCGGCGGCGTTGTCGCCTTCCCCAAGGTCTCGGTTGGAGCGACCCACAACGTGCTGATGGCCGCCACGCTGGCGCAGGGGCAGACTATTATAGAAAATGCAGCCTGCGAGCCGGAAATCGCCGATGTCGCCAGCTGCCTGAACAAGATGGGCGCGAGGATCGAGGGCGCCGGCACGCCCACGATCGTCATTCAGGGCGTGGACGGTCTTGAGGGCGCGACGCATACGGTGCTTCCGGACCGCATCGAGACCGGAACTTACGCCATGGCGGTGGCCGCGGCGGGCGGCGATGTCCTCCTCGACGGCGCGCGCGCCGATCTCCTGCCCGCGGTGCTGGAGGTGCTTCGCGAAGCTGGCATCGAGGTCAGCGAGACGAACCGCGGCCTTCGCGTGACGAGGAACGGCTCGGGGTTGAAGCCGGTGAACGTGGCGACCGCGCCATTCCCCGGTTTTCCGACCGATCTGCAGGCGCAACTCATGGCCCTCATGTGCCGCGCCGAGGGCGTTTCCCAGATCCGCGAGACCATCTTCGAAAACCGCTTCATGCATGTGCAGGAACTGGCCCGGCTCGGCGCCGACATCGCCGTCTCCGGCGATATGGCGAAGGTGCGGGGCGTCGCTGTCCTTCGGGGCGCCGAGGTGATGGCGACGGACCTGCGCGCATCCGTTTCGCTCGTCATCGCGGGGCTCATGGCGGAGGGGGAAACGACCGTGAACCGCGTTTATCACCTGGATCGCGGCTTTGAGCGCCTGGAAGAGAAGCTTGGGTCTTGCGGAGCGCAGATCGAACGCCTTCATTCATGAACAGAAAATACCGGTCCATCGGCCTTTGAAATGTGAGGCGCTTCCATGCGCTCCGAAACGCCTGAACCCCTTAAGCTGATCGCTCTCGACCAGGACGATTTGAACATCCTGTCCGCTCATTTGCAGGACGCCGTGCTGCGCATGTCGGACATGGCGTGGGCGCCGTCGCAGCATCGGTTCGCGGCAATTCTTAACCGCTTCGATTGGCTGGCCGCGGAACAGGACGCTGGCCCATCCTCTCTGTGGCGGCGCCGTTGCGCGCTGCGTTTCGAAAGGGTGAAGCGGGCGCAAGTGCAGAACATCCGCCCCGGAGAACCGTCCGCGTTCGCGGAACTGCTTGCCGTGACCTACGAAGAGGCCGAGCCGCCAAGCGGCTATATCACGCTCTATTTCGCGGGGGGGGGCGCGGTGCGCCTTGAGGTGGAATGCATCGAGGGAGAGTTGCGCGACCTTGGCGTGGCCTGGAAAACCGCTATAAAGCCCCGGCATTCGGTCGCCGATGCGGAAGCGCAGCCGGCCGTGGCGAACGCCGCCCAGGATTCAAATTAGGACTACCTCGTTGACCCAATTCCTTCGCTCCTCCGACCCCGATTTCCAGCAACGGTTCGATGCGATCGTTCAGGGACGGCGCGACCAGCCTCACGATGTTCAGGATGCCGTTCATTCCATCATCGAGGCGGTGAAGGGCAGGGGCGACGGCGCTCTCTTCGAATTCACGCAGCGCTTCGATCATGCCGATCTCGGCAAGACCGGGCTCGCCGTTCCCCTGGCCGAGATCGAAGCGGCCTACCATACGCTTTCGGAAGACTTGAAGGCCGCCCTTACACTCGCCTACCAGCGGATCGAGTCGCATCATCGCCGCAGCCTGCCCACAGACGAGCGCTATAGCGATGCGATTGGCGCGGAGCTGGGCCATCGCTGGACGGCGATCGACTCGGTCGGCCTCTACGTGCCCGGCGGCAAGGCGAGCTATCCAAGCTCGGTGCTGATGAACGCGGTTCCGGCCAAGGTCGCTGGCGTTGCCCGCATCGTGATGGTTGTTCCGATGCCGCGCGGCGAGGTCAATCCGGCCGTGCTGGCCGCCGCCCATCTTGCCGGGATCACCGAGGTCTACCGCATCGGCGGGGCGCAGGCTGTCGCCGCGCTCGCTTACGGCACGGAAAGCATCAAGCCGGTGGCGAAGATCGTTGGGCCGGGAAACGCTTATGTGGCGGAAGCCAAGCGGCAGGTGTTCGGCGTCGCCGGCATCGATTCAATCGCCGGGCCGTCCGAAGTCGTCGTCGTCGCGGACAGGCACGCCAATCCGCGCTGGCTGGCCGCCGACCTCCTCGCTCAGGCCGAGCACGACGAAGCCGCGCAATCGATCTTCATCACGGACAGCGCGGCGCTGGCCCAGACGACGGCGTCCGCGGTGGACCGGCAACTCGCCTCCATGCCGCGCGGCGTGATCGCGGCCAAGAGCTGGAAGGACCACGGCGCGATCGTGCTCGTGGACGATCTGCAGAAAGAAGCGCCGCCGCTCGTGAACCTGCTCGCGCCGGAGCATCTGGAGCTGTCCTGCGCCGCCGCCGAAGACATGCTGCCGGCAATCCGCAACGCGGGCGCGATCTTCATCGGCCACTTCACGCCAGAAGCTGTCGGCGATTACGTCGCCGGGTCCAACCACGTGCTGCCGACGACGCGCACGGCGCGGTTCTCGTCGGGGCTCGGCGTGCTCGATTTCATGAAGCGCACGTCTCTCTTGAAGCTCAACCCGGACAGCCTGGCGGCGCTCGGACCGGCGACCATGACCCTGGCGGAGGCCGAAGGTCTCGACGGGCACCGCCTTTCGGTCGCCATCCGGCTAAGTGGAGTTTGATGACACCGCCATGCCGCACAGATCGCATCCCCCAACACCGTCAAGGCTGGTTGCCGTCGATCTCGATGAGTCATCGATTGGCAGTCACACCCTCGAAGTGGAGCACGAGCGGAAGGTTGCGATCTTCGATCTTCTCGAAGAGAACTCCTTCGAGCTGATTGAAGGCTCGCCGGGGCCGTACAAGCTCGGCATTGCGATAGCCGAGAATTGTCTGGTTTTCGCCGTTACGGCGGGGGAAGCAGCCGAGCCCCACGCGACGTTCCTTCTCTCGCTCAATCCCTTCCGCAAAGTCGTGAAAGACTACTTCATGATTTGCGAGAGCTACTTCGAGGCCATCAAGTCCGCCCCGCCGGCCAAGATCGAGGCCATCGACATGACCCGGCGCGGTTTGCATGACGAGGGCAGCAAGCTGCTGATCGAGCGGCTCGACGGCAAGGTCCGCATGGACGTGCCGACCTCGCGCCGGCTGTTCACGCTGCTCTGCGCGCTGCACTGGAAGGGGTGAGCGCGGATAACGTTCGCACCAGCTTGCGAGAACAAAATAGAAACACTAGAGTCCGTGCTGGCTTAAACGTTTGAGCAGGGGGCGCAGGTGTAAATGCGCCCGTGCCGCAAAGGACTCGTGATGCTTATTAAATATATGACTGCTGCGACGGGAGTGCTTGTGCTCTCGAATAGAACTGTGCGTTGGTCGACGCCAGGCACTCTTAATGATCCATTCGATGCTCAATTTGACCTGCACGTCGACATAAACCGCGAGCGTGTTTGTGAGATGGCGTTTGAGAAAATTTGGGAGATATATTCGGGCGGAGGCCAAGCCGCGGCAGGTAATGTAGTTGGGTTGATAATACAGCTTCCAAAGCAGCGGGTCCCGCACATTGCACGCGGTGATTTGGATCAAGCGCTTCGCGGCGGCATAGAAGAAGCCATTGACCATGTCTTAGAAAGATTACCGAAGTTTCAAGAGGAAATGCGGAAGCATATTGCGCGGAGTAAAATTCTTTGTCTCACGAAGACCCCCGATAGCGGATTGATGTGGACACACTATGCGGATAGCCACAGGGGGATGCGCGGCCGGTGGAATACGTATGCGATATGCCCCGATTCATGGATGATATGTTCTTGGCGGAAATGCTGGCTGGCTGCGTTTCAATCGACCCTCAATCAACTATTGAAAAGCTTATATTTACTAAATCCAACGATTACAAATATGAGCAGGAATGGCGAATTTATTCGGGTGCGGGCCGGGATGCGCAGGCCAATTATGAATATATTCCATTCAATGCCTTAGAACTTGATGCTGTTATCTTCGGATGTCGGACAGCCGCGGAAGACCGCGAGAAAATCAAACAATTGATTTCAGAGCGCTACCCGCATGCGAAGCTTTTGCAAGCGCAGAAGGCGCAAAGAGAGTTCCGGCTAGAAATCAAGGAAATTGTGGATTGCTGATTGCTTGTTGTTCTGCCATGAGCTGCACTCAAGGCCGCGCCTTTGGCGGCTGTGTCCATTCAGACAAATCCCATAACTTCAGTGCATTGTCGCTGCTGGATAAAGCGAAGCGGGCATCGGGCGGGATCGCGATAGCTTCGACGTAAGTCGTGTGTCCTAAAAATTCGTGTAGTAGTTTGCCTGTCGCGAGTTCCCAAAGCTTCAGAGACCCTGCGTCGCAAAGTTTATCTTCGTCGTATGAGAGACATCCTCCTGAAATGGCATACCGGCCATCAGCACTTATAGAAATCGACCTAACGTCGTGTTTGTGCGCCGAAAAGGCGCCAAGCTCCGCCCCGTTCGAAAGGTCCCAAATCCTAAGTGTGCCGTCATTGTCACCAGAAACTGCGTGGCGGCAATCTGCGGCAACCGAAAAGCGAATAGAAAACTTCTTCCGCTCTTGCCAATCGGAATCCGTGGTACCCTTTGGGCGAACGTTCAGTTCGAAGGATCGGACCTCTTGACCGGTTGGGAGGTCCCAGAGCTTCACCGCGTCCACGCTCATGGAGACGGCACGGCGGTCGTCACCGCAAAGAGCGATTGAACTAACTGATTCTGTATGGCCGGTTAACGTTCTTAGTTCCACGCCATTTTGCAGGTCCCAATACTTCAATGTATGATCGAAAACTGAAAGGCCATATCTGCCGTCGGGACTGATGGCAATATGGTAGACGTCGCTTTCGACTTTAAAAGTGCGCAGTTCTCGGCCGGCTATAAGGTCCCAGAGTTTCAAGTCGCCCGGCCCTCCTGAAACCCCATAGCGCCCATCTGGTGTCATGGCGACCGAATAAACTCTAATATTACGCCCCCCGAGACTACGAAGCTCTTGGCCGTTTGACAGATCCCAAAGCTTTACCGAATTCTCGCTCCCAGAAAGGGCATAGCGGCCATTACTCGTTACTGAAATCGAGTTGACATCCTTCGCATGCCCGGTAAGCGTGCGGACGAGGCTTCGGTCTGCGTCCGGAATTTTCTTTCGTTTTTCCAACTCAGCTTCAAAAGCTGCTTTTCTAATCGCGCCAATGGAATCGTCAAACCGCATCTTTCGCAGTTCTGATTTCGATTTATAAGAGTACCAAGAAAATCGCTTTGCCTCCTCATAATCAGAGCGTGGCTGGTCTTCTGAGAGATCGCGTAACTGTTCTCGCATGCAGGAGTCTTTGTCGTTGTCACCTTGACACTTGGCCATCAGCCAATCCTGCAATGAAGGGGGATACTCCTTGAGCACCTTCCAAATAACAAGCTGCTCCGGCCCCGCACGCATCATGTCATCGAAAACCCGTCCATCTATTTCCATTTCCTTTAGGTATTGCTGAGTAAGTATGCTGGCATCTTGCAGCGCTGTGCGGGCTTTGCTGTAATCCGCTTCTCCAAGGTCTTCCAGTGTCGGGCGGTGAAGACCCAAAAAATCTCCTGGGTTCCATCGTGCGGCGCCGAGATAAACTAAGGCGCAAGCACTGGCGCAGCAGACTGCCTGGCCGGGTCCGCCACATTTACTCTTCGCGGTTTCAATGCTGGTGAAGCTGGCACGCAGCAACCGGCCCATCGTCATGGCTTCCAACAAGTTGCCCCCTGGCGAATGCAGCAACAAATCAAGAGAGTGGGACCGCTCTGTCAAAAGCGACTCCAACTTGTCAGCATCACCGGGCGCTATTTTGCCTTCTATGACAACGCGCCAGCAATCGTGTTCATTTGTGCCTTCCCAGATGTAAGCGCTCCCCGGGTACCCCGGCGGCCCCTTAATAAGCTTTCCCGAGGCATGAGGGGCGACACACGTGAAGTCGGCGGCTTTGGCATGATTGATCAAGGAAAGTGCCAAAAGCGATAAAAACAAATGAAATATCAATGGACGTCTCATATTCACTCCGCCACTGGGGTCGGCTCTCTCGCCACCATCAATAGCAGGAAGACGAGTGACCCTGAATAAAGAAGATAGTTTTGAACAGGAACTTGACTAAAAACTTATTGGCTACAGCCTTTTCAATGCGCCTCGTCCCAATTCTGGGCGGCGCGGGCGTCGACCTTCAGCGGCACGGAAAACGCCACGGCAGGCTCCGCCGCCTTCTCCATGACGCGGGTCACGGCCTTGATCGTGGCCTCGACTTCGACGTCCAGCGCCTCGAACACAAGTTCGTCGTGGACCTGGAGGAGCATGCGCGCCGACACCCCCGCCTTCTCAAGCGCGGCGGGCACGCGGATCATGGCGCGGCGGATGATGTCGGCGGCCGTGCCCTGGATCGGCGCGTTGATGGCGGCGCGCTCGAAGAAGGCGCGCATGTTGCGCTGCGGCGTGTTGATTTCGGGGAAGTGGATCTTGCGCCCGAACAGCGTCTCGACATAGCCGTCCTCGCGCACCCTGGCGCGCATGGCGTCCATATAGGCGCGGATGCCGGGGAATCGCTCGAAATACTTGGCGATATACTCGCCCGCCTCGCTCCGAGGGATGCCGAGTTGCTGCGACAGGCCGAACGCCGAAATGCCGTAGATGATGCCGAAATTGATCGCCTTGGCGCGGCGGCGCACCTCGCCCGGCATGTCTTTCACCGGCACGCCGAACATCTCCGACGCCGTCATGGCGTGGATGTCGAGCCCGTCGGCGAAAGCGCGCTTCAGCGCGGGAATGTCGGCCATATGCGCCAGCACGCGAAGCTCGATCTGACTGTAATCCGCCGAAATCAGCTTCTTGCCGGGCTCTGCGATGAACGCGGTGCGGATCATGCGGCCTTCGCGCGTGCGGATCGGGATGTTCTGCAGGTTCGGCTCGGTCGAGGAGAGCCGCCCCGTGGACGTCGACGCCAGCGAGAAGCAGGTGTGGATGCGGCCGGTTTCGGCGTCGATGTGCTGGGGCAGGGAGTCGGTATAGGTGCTCTTGAGCTTGGCGAGCTGGCGCCATTCGAGCAGCTTGGCGGGCAGGCGGCGCTGGTCCTCGGTCAGTTCTTCGCTGGCGACGAGGTCTTCGAGCACCTTCGCGCCGGTGCTCCACTTTCCCGTTGAGGTTTTCTTCGCGCCGGGCAGGCCGAACTTCCCGAAAAGCAGGTCCGCGACCTGCTGCGTCGAGCCGATGTTGAACTTGGCTTGGGCGAGCGTGTAGATTTCGTCCTCGATGCGCGCGAGGCTCTGGCTGAAGTCGCCCGACAGCCGCGAAAGCACCGCGCGGTCCACCATCACGCCCGCAAGCTCCATCTCGCCGAGCACGGCCGCCATGGGGCGCTCCAGCGTTTCGTAGACGGCGGTCATGCCTTCGGCGGCGAGCCGCGCCTTGAAGAGATGCCAAAGCCGCAAGGTCACATCGGCGTCCTCGGCGGCATATTCCGTCGCCTTGTCGACCGGCACGCAGTCGAAGGTGGTTTGCGCCTTGCCCTTGCCCGCGACCTCGTTGAAGGCGATGGGCGTATGTCCGAGATGCCTTTTCGACAGCTCGTCCATGCCGAAGCCCGCAAGCCCGCCGCGGCCCTGGTCGCAGGCATAGGCCATCAGCATGGTGTCGTCGCAAGGCGCGACGCGAACGCCGTAGCGGCGCATCACGACGTAGTCGTATTTGATGTTCTGGCCGATTTTCAGCACGCTGTCGTCTTCGAGCAGCGCCTTCAGCCGCGGCAGCGCGTGCTCCATCGGCAGTTGCGCGATCTCGCCCGCGCCGGTGAAATCGAGGCCGTCGCCGGGGCGGTGCGCGAGCGGGATGTAGCAGGCGCGGTTCGGCTCCAGCGCGAGCGCGACGCCACACAGGCGCGCCGCCACGGGGTCGAGATCGGTCGTCTCGGTGTCGAAGGCGACGAAGCCCTGGTCGGTCGCGGCCGCGATCCAGTCTTCGAGCGTTTGCAGGTCCGTCACCTGCACGTAGCAGGCGCGGTCGAAGGGCAGGGACTTTAGCCAATCCGCGACGCGCCGCGCTTCGGCAGCGGGGCCTTTCGGCGCGGCGTCGTGCTTTCCGGCAGGCTGTGGCGCCGGAGCCTCGATGGAGGGGGCGGGCGGGTGAACCTCGCCGGGCGCGGGGGGCTCCACGCCGAACGCTTCCGAAATGCGCTTCGTGAGCGAGTTGAACTCCATCGTGCGCAGGAACGCGAGCAAGGCGTTCGGGTCGGGATCGTCCACCGCGGCGAGGTCGAGCGGCTGATGCACGGGCACGTGCTGGTCCAGTTCCACAAGGCGGCGCGAAAGCCGCGCCTGATCGGCGAACTCGACGAGCCGTTCGCGGCGCATCTTCTGCTTGATCTGCGGCGCATAGGCGAGCAGCGTTTCGAGGTCGCCATGCTCGCGAATAAGTTCCGCCGCCGTTTTCACGCCGATGCCCGGCACGCCCGGAACATTGTCGGTCGAATCGCCCGCGAGCGCCTGAACGTCGACAACCTTGTCCGGCGGCACGCCGAACTTTTCGATCACCTCCGCCTCGCCGATCGCCTTGTTCTTCATCGTGTCGAGCATTGTGACGCCCGGCTGGATGAGCTGCATCAGGTCCTTGTCCGACGAGACGATCACCACCTCGCCGCCGGCCTCGGCGGCCTCGCGCGCGTAGGTCGCGATGATGTCGTCGGCCTCGAAGCCCTCCTGCTCGACGCAGGCCACATTGAAGGCGCGCACAGCGTCGCGGATCAGTGAGAATTGCGGAATAAGCTCCGGCGGCGTCTCTGGCCGGTGCGCCTTGTAGTCCGCCGAGATCGCGTTGCGGAAGCTGGTCTTGCTGTGGTCGAAGATCACCGCGAGATGCGTCGGCCGCTTTTCGCCCTTCGTCTCGCGTAGGAGCTTCCACAGCATGTTGCAGAAACCGTGGATCGCGCCGACCGGCAAGCCATCGGAGGGGCGCGTCAGCGGCGGCAGCGCGTGGAAGGCGCGGAAAATATAGCCCGAGCCGTCAATGAGATAGACGCGGCTGCCGGGCGGGATGGCGGGCGCGTGCGGGGCTTCGGCTTCAGGGCGAACAGGAGCGAGTGTCGTCATGGCCCAACTATAGGCATTCGCGGTGGCGGCGCAATCGCGCCAGCGCACTGGGCGTTTTTTTCGTGCGCATCGGCTGGCGGTTGCGGGCGGGCGCGGCTTCCGCTATGGTCTTCTGAGGCACCCGTAGCTCAGCTGGATAGAGTACAAGATTCCGAATCTTGGGGTCACAGGTTCAAGTCCTGTCGGGTGCGCCAATAAAATCAGTGTCCAGCCCGGAGACATAGGTCACGTTTTGTACCTAAGACATGGGTGACAACCTCGTGCCGAACGGGTTATCGATGGTTTGCAAGGTTTTCTGCTCCAGGTCGATATATCCGAGATCATAGTGCATGAAGGAGACGAGCCAAATACCCTCGTCCACTTCTTTGATTTCCAAGCCTCTGGCCTGCCATGACGGTAGAGATGTTGATCTTTTTTCTGTGCATGCAGATGCGTCCGCAGACGGTCACGAGGACGTCCTTGTCATGCAAGGGGTATTCGATTTCGGGCAGGCCGTGATAGGGCCTTGACGAGGGGGTGTAGACCTCGGCCGGTGTTTTCATGGAAAGCGCCTCGTGCGGCCTTTCCGTATTGAATTCATTGAGGAACTCATCGAAGCGCGCTTGTTGAGCCAGGCTGTTTTGGCAAGCGGGGCGGGTCGCTTCTTTCTTCAAGGTGAGATGCATGCGCTCATGGCGGCCATTCTGTTGAGGATGACCTGGCTTGATCCTCTCGATCGCGATGCCGAGCCTGAGCCAGAAGACCGAAAGCCTTGAGAGGTTATAGAGCCCATTGGGAGAGGCAAAAGGCAGGCCGTTATCGCTTCTCATCGCGGCTGGCAGGCCCTGGTCTTGGAAGAGGCGGCAGAAAGCTTCCAGGACAGGCGACTCCTTGGTTGATTCAAGGGCTTCCAGGAGAAGGAGCTTGCGGGAGGCCTGGTCCGTGACGGTCAAAGGGTAACAATACCGGCCGTTGCCGAGCTTGAACTCGCCCTTGAAATCGGCGCACCAGAGATCGTTTGGAAGCAAGGCCTGGCTGAGCGGCGTTCCTTCCGCCCGGTTCCGCCGCTTGCGGGCGCGGGCGACAAGGCCGTGGCGGTCGAGAACCGCATGCACGGTGCTTTTGGCTGGGATGCGGACGTCTCCGGCAAGCCGCCTGACAAGGAGTTCCCTGATCTTCCTTGCCCCCCAGTGCGGCTTGTCCTTTTTCAAGCGGACGATCATGCGCTCAATGGGTTCGGGGAGTTGGTTCGCATAGCGCACCGGCCGGCGCGAACGGTCGGTCAGCGCCTCGAGCCCCTCATCCTTGTAGCGGTTGTAAATCTTATAGCCGGTCTTTCGAGAGATGCCGAACTCCCGGCAGAGATCGCTCATGCCCTCGCCATCGAGAAGCCGAGCCACAAAACGAAGACGTTCCTCCATCGCCGAACACGCTTTCCACGGCATCAACACCCCCGCCAGAAAGCGAAAAGTGTTACCTATGTGTCCGGTACAAACTGTCACCTATGTCTCGGGTCGCTCACAGTGGTTTAATTCCCAATTTTCCTGTTTTGCGTTCCGCAAGTCATGCAAGAGGAACTTTAGCGGAACGCGAACGAGCGAAGCGATCTCCGGCGCCTTCGCCGTCGCGAAGGCGAACGCCAGCCGCGTGGAAGCCTTCGACGGCGCAACCGAGGAAATCGGTTCCGGGGCGAAACTTCGTCCGCAGCGTGAAGAACTGCTCCGTGCCGCGTGTCGGAAGGAGATCGACGCAATCGTCGTCTGGAGGCTCGACCGTTGGGGGCGGTCGCTCGCCGATCTGGTCAGCACGTTGCAGGAATTGGTGGCCCTGAAAGTTGGCTTTATCTCCTTGAGCGAAGCGATTGACCTGACGACGCCAAGCGGCAGGGCCTTTGCCGGTATGCTGGCTGTCTTCGCCGAATTCGAGCGGGAAATTCTGCGTGACCGCGTTAAGGCTGGCATCGCCCAGGCCCGAAAAGAAGGCCGTCCCCACGGTCGCCCGCTCACCGCAGGAAGAAAAACGTCTGAAATCAAAAAACTTGCCAAGAAAGGGCTAAGCCAATCCGCTATCGCAAGGCAGCTCGATATTGGACGGACTTCCGTTCGCCGGTTGCTGGCCGCCTAGCCCTGCCACCTGACCAGGTCTGAACCTTACTTTCTGTTCCGTTGCTACTCGAACCCCTTAACCCGAGTTCGTGGCCCTGCGCTGGTCGCGTCCTGCCTTGCTTCGTGATAGAGAACTCGGTAAATGTTCAGAAGAAATAGAAACAGCCGCCGCAAAAGCAATTAGACGAACAGGGGGGAAAGGGTGCTTTTTAAGTCCGGGTTATCCACATTGCTGCTTGCTTTCATAATTCCGCTCGCCTTGAGCATGTCCGGGTGTAATGAGGATGCGGGCACGTCATCCTATGAGGCCGTCAAGGCTCGGCTGCATGAGGGTGGCAAGCTGAAAGTCGGCTATATCCCCTATTTCGACATTACATCCATTAACGTAAAATCAGGACGCCCGGAAGGCTTCTTGGTCGATGTACTGGAAGAGGCTATCAAGCCGCTTGGAATAGGGCTTGAAAGAGTGGAGTTTGTTGAAACGAACTGGGATACATTCCCCGAGGGCTTAGATTCTAATAAGTATGATTTGAGTATCGCGGGTACTTTTATTACCCCCGCACGTGAAAAGAAGGTAACGTTTAGCAAACAGATTTTTCGTCTCGGCAATGGTGCATTAATTCGCAAAGGCGATCAACGTTTTGTAACAATAAAAAGCGTCGACGATCTTGATCGACCTAAATTCTCTATATCCGTGGTTATTGGAGAATTTAGTTATGAGTACGCAAAATCGCACTTTAAGCATGCAAACCTATCTACCATAGCAGGGGCCGATTTGTCGCTAGCTCCTTTTTCTGTTCTTACGCATAGGGCTGATATTGCCATGAGCGATCAATACATATTACGACGTTTTGCTTCGAATCACCCAGAGACTGAAGACCTTCTTGCAGACCGTCCTTACGCCGTTCTCCCCATCGCTTGGTCGGTTAAAAAAGGCGATCAGGTCTGGATCAATTATTGGAATAATCAAATTACGAAACTTGACCAAAGTGGCCGCTTGGAAGAGCTAAAAAGCAAATACGATAAACTTATCCCGTTTGTGAACTGATAACTATATTGGGATCATTAATCAGTAGCCATATCTAAAGAGATACCTCGATGTCAGAAAAGCGTCTAACAACATGGTTCAGCTTGTTCGCGGATCTCGTGGGGATCATCGGAGGCTTAGGAGGCGCTATTGCTATCGTCGTCTGGTTGGCTCAGATCAGTTTTGGAAACCTATTTACAAACTTAATGCCTGAGCTTGTGCTTGCTTACTGGAAGCCACTGACTTCCGGCATAATAACAACTTTAAAAATTTGTAGCATTGCTATCATTTTTGGAACGATCTTTGGTGTTATTATTGGTCATTGGCTTGCGCGGCGTACAAAAAATTACACAACGTGGCTTGCACGAACAATGCTTGTTATATTTGTCTACATATTTCTGTGCATACCGCTTTTTGTGCTCTTGCTCTTCCTTTATCATAGTCGGTTTCTCGGCCTTATTCAGGGCGAGTGGATTGCTGCGATCGCATTAACGATCAATCTCACACCTTTTGCGGCGAAGATATTTTCGGCTGGCCTTAAAAATATTAGCGCAGAGCAAATAGAAAATGCCAGAATTGCAGGCTACAAAGAGCGCGATATTTGGCTTAGATTTCGAATGCCCTTACTATTTAGAAACGTTGGTCAGCCTTTGTTGGTTCAATATATTACAACCCTAAAGTTGTCAGCTCTGGCCTCCTATATTGGAGTTCCGGAAATATTTCATGCGGGTCAGGAAATAATACGTGACACCTATGACGTTCAGGATGGTTATTTCATCGTTGCACTCATATACATAATCATCATTCTTCCGCTAATTTTTATTGCCGATAGACTGGAGCGTCGGGCACGATTGGCAAACTGAAATCGAGCGGATGTACGATGGCGATATCTTGCACAGCCTTAACGAAGCGTTTTGGTAAGCGCGCCGTTCTAAGCAACGTCAATCTATCCATTTCCCGAGGAAGTACCACGTGCATCATTGGCCCAAATGGGGCGGGCAAATCAACGCTGTTAAGCTGTCTGACCGGTCTTATGCCGTTTGAGGAGGGGTATGTAGACATTGATTACGGGACGCGCGCACCCTATCGGCTCGTAGCAAACAGTGCCAGACCGGAATCGGCGTTCTACCGGCAAATAGGTATACTTACTCAGAACTCGGTCCTCTGGAGCCATTTTACAGTCCTCGAAAATATTTCGCGCCCACTCGCAGATATTCACGGCCGGGGTCGTCTTGCAAAGGCGCATGCCCAGGAATTGCTTACTGCGCTTGCGGTCCCCGAAACAGTTTGGCAACAACTGCCGAATGGCTACACATCTGGAGGGCTTCCGACTCTCTCTGGAGGCGAACGGAGAAAGGTTGCTCTCGCGCGTGCTCTAGCTCACGATCCAAGAATTCTCTTTCTTGATGAAGTTGAAAATAACCTTGATGCGTCCTCAAGTGAAGTAGTGCGTGACTATCTTATAGAGCATTATGTTCTAAATCCTGAGAAGACCGTCGTGATTATCACACACAACCCAGCGCTAGTTCGACGAGTTGCCTCACAGATCTACGAAATAAGCAACGGTGGCATTGCTGAGCTCACGTCCGATAACACACGTTTGCGTCCTACAACGATGTGCGACGCGTGTTTAGAAGCAGCGGTGGATATAAGTCAAAGCGTTTCCCGTCTAAAGGAAGCCGGCGCAAATAGTGCCGAGGTAGCATACGAGCTCTGCAGAGAATTGGTCGAGCTTATGGGCGATCTAGAGCCTGAAAGTGGTCACCTGGTTCTGCTCGTTGCGGCCCCCAATGGAGATGGCGGTCCGAAGATTTGGATGGCCTCTCATTCGCCCCTTTTCAAGCTGGACGGTGCAGATAGGCTGCTTTTGCGGCCCTTCGGCACAACAATACGTTCGAAAACGTCCACCAATGATTATGTCGTGATAACAAGTGAGACTGCGGCTCAGGCCGGTGAAAATAGCATTAAGCTTACGAATTCTAGCAAAGGGTTGGTTTCCCAAGTCTTCTACAACAGGGATTTTGCGCCTTGGTTTCAATTCAGTGGAAGCCATAGGCCTATCAGGGGTGTCATCCGTGTTCCGATTGGGCCTGAAGGAAAGCCCGAGGGGGGCCATCCGTATTTTCAGTTTTCGAGGTATGCTAGGCAAGTTTATCTGATAGAAATTATGGATGATGAAAGAATAATTGGGGTTTTAAGTATTGACACGACATCAGGCCGTATATGGGATCAACTTTTTGTTAAGCATCTCAAAGCTCTAGCTAATATTAGCTCAGTGGTTTTGAGATTCTTGGAGGTAATATTGTGTTTAACGGAAGTCGACCAACGGTTTACAGGTCCCCTGGCCTTAGGTCTGGAGATGCCAGACTCCCCGCAAACGTTCACCTGCACATCGATTTGCACAATAATATACGAACTCGTGGAGACTATTATCGAGCTATCGAAAGACCTAGAGAAAAAAGGCATCCTAAGCAAGATTTCAAAGGATAGAATGCTCCCTAGCGGGCTCGCAATGTGAGTGCCCCGACTACAAAGAGACGTATGAAATTCATACACCCGGCTTATCTCATAACAAAAAGGGCAAAATAAATACCTCTTTTAGCTATTATTCAACTCATTCTTTTGGCTGTTTTAATGATAGCGATTTAACACGGAGTGTCCCTTTCGTGGATTTGCTTAACCTAGTATACGAAAAAATTTTGGAATGTAATGAGAATTCTGGAGTTGTTTTGGAAATGGAACGAGTATGCGGAGTGATTGACAATTCTGGCACCGCGCGCAAGGCTAACACCTATTTAGTGGATAATATTAAATATAAAGATAAGATGCTTTTGAATGACAATAACGTTTATGGTTTTGAAATTCATCACGCAGTTAGCTTTTCGAAAGCGTTCTTAACTATAACAGGAAGGGATTTACTAAGAATTTTGAGCAGACTTTCCGAAGACGTCGGTGTTGTTGTTGGCGGCTGGTTTCTTTTTGATAAAGAAGAATCGATTGAATGTAGGTCCGTCCGATTTGCTAACGGCGATGATGTTGAACGCCTTGCAAAAGACAGCCATACAACTTTGCTGAGCGCTATTGAATGCAACAATCTAAATCCTATTAACTACTGGACAATATTCGAACAGATCCTCGGCATATGGAAAATAGCGTGAATGATCCCCTCACCAGCATCAGTACAACTGTAGAACAGAGCAAAATTGCATTAAAGAACTTCGGTAGCGCTCGACGTTCCGGCATAGTTCAAGGAATCCGCTAATGCCGCTGGAAGGCGTTTTTTGGTGAACTTCTGATTTCTGTCAGGCGAACGGGTTTTGGCGGTTTCATTGACCGCTGCTACGCTCAGCGGACGAAGCAGAAGGGCGCGTGCTAGGGGTGCTTAACAGAAAGAGGAAGATTTTGGCTTTGCGGATTGCTTTTTCCGAAGCCAAGTTAGCCAAGTCCGAAAATGCCCGTTACCAAACAATGGGGCCAAAATTCAATGTTAGCCAGTTTATACCTACGATTTGGCTAGGCTGGTTCACGCCCTCCCTATCCCTCACGCAGGTTTTTTCATCGGCGGCGCGGTGAGACATTTCGGGAAAAAGCATAGCGATCCTATGGGCACAAATTGTCCCACTTTTTCTCTAGCCATTTGTTTTCTTTGAGCTTTTAAAGTCCTGTCGGGTGCGCCAATATGCTGAAATCAACGCCTATGCTGAAAGCGGGACATTTTTCGTCCTTCGATTGCATGAGGCCTTCGTGAGTTCGGCGCCACCGCGCCGCCTCCAAGAGCCCGCCGCCCGGCTATCCGAACGAGTTTCTATCGCCGGGAGAGGGGAGTAACAAAAATCCCGTCATCCGTGCAGAACGCGCCCGGATCTAACACTAAAGGCTGATCCCGGCGGGCATTCCGTGCGGCATGCATTTTGATGCAAACGCCCATTGCCAAGCTTATTATGTAGTTTATCGGGTCCCCGGACCCCAATAATCCCTTGAGGAAACGCACCTATGAGTTCCATCGATCCAACCGTCAGCGCCATCGCGGCGAAGCGGTGGAGGGTCGCCGTGACCCTCACCGTGCTCGTGCTGGTGATCTATTTCGGATTCATATCGCTCGTCGCCTTTGGCAAGCCGCTCCTGTCTATGCTTATAATCCCCGGCCTCAGCGTCGGCATTCTCCTCGGCGCGGCCACCATCGTGTCCTGCTGGGTCCTTTGCCTGATCTACGTGGCGTGGGCCAATTCGGGGTATGACGAGGAAGTCGCAGACGCAGTACGGAGGAGGAAGTCATGAGCTCGAATATCGAAGCCATTATCTTCTTCTTTGTCTTCATCTCGCTGACGCTCGGGATCACCTGGTGGGCCGCACGCAGGACGAAGACCACCGAGCATTTCTACGCCGCTGGCCACTCCGTCACCGGTTTTCAGAACGGGCTGGCGCTGGCCGGCGACTATATGAGCGCCGCAAGCTTCCTCGGCATCGCCGGGCTTGTGTCGCTCAACGGTTTCGACGGATTGATCTATTCGACCGGCTGGCTGGTCGGATGGCCGATCATACTCTTCCTGATCGCTGAGCCCCTCCGCAACCTTGGCAAGTTCACCTTCGCCGACGTGGTGGCGTACAGGCTGCAGCAGCGGCCGGTCCGGATTGCGGCGGCGGTAGGCACAATGGCCGTCGTGCTCACCTATCTGATCGCCCAGATGGTCGGCGCCGGAACGCTGATCAAGCTGCTCTTCCAGATCGACTACACGATCGCCATTATCCTCGTCGGTTGCGTGATGATGACCTATGTGCTGTTCGGCGGCATGATAGCGACCACCTGGGTGCAGATCATCAAGGCCGGCCTGCTCCTGGGCGGAGCCATCGTCATGGCGGGGCTGGTGCTGTCCCAGTTCGGTTTCAACCCGGTCAACCTGTTCGCCAAGGCGGCTGAACTCAACGGCGCCAAGGTGCTGGAGCCCGGCACAAAAGTGGTGACCGGCGCCTGGGACGCGCTTTCCCTTGGCCTCGCGCTCATGTTCGGAACGGCAGGCCTGCCGCATATTCTGATGCGCTTCTACACGGTTCCCAACGCTAAGGCGGCCCGTACCTCGGTACTTTGGGCAACAATCTGGATCGGCGGGTTCTACCTGATCACCTTCATCCTCGGCTTCGGCGCCATGGTGCTTGTAGGCATGAAGGGGATCGTCGATGCTGGCGGTGGCGGCAATATGGCGGCTCCTTTGCTTGCCAAGGCTGTCGGCGGAGAGGCCTTCTTCGGCTTCATCTGCGCTGTCGCCTTCGCCACCATCCTTGCGGTCGTGGCCGGCCTCACCTTGTCGGGCGCGGCTTCGCTCTCCCATGACGTGTGGGTGAACGCGATCAAGGGAGGACAGGCCTCGGAAAGAGAGCAGTTGCGGGTCGCTCGCATCGCGTCTCTCATCCTCGGCATTTGCGCTATCATGCTCGGGATCACCTTCCAAGGGCAGAACGTGGCTTACATGGTCGGGCTCACCTTCTCCATCGCAGCCTCGGCGAATTTTCCCGCCTTGGTGCTGGCGATCTTTTGGAAGCGGCTGACGACCTGGGGCGCAGTGTCCGCCATCCTGATTGGCACCATCTCAGCCTTGGTGCTTCTGTATTGCGGTCCTACCATCCAGGTCGACATCATGAAGAACAACCTGGCCGAAGTCTCGCAAAAGTGGTGGTTCTTCCCGCTTAAGAATCCCGCCGTCGTCAGCATGAGCCTGTCCTTCCTGGCCGGGATCCTTGTTTCGCTGGTGACGAGAGAACGTGCCGCGGAGGAAGGATTTATCGAGCTTGAGCGCCGCTCAATCCTCGGGCCTTTGGCCGCGGTTGTGAGCAAGCCGGCGGCCGCCGAATAGCCAAGCGCGCGCATGGCCCGATTATCATCGGATGCCTTGCGCGCGCTCAACCCGAAGGGGCACGCAAAGGAAGCTTATCGCGGTCTTCCGCTTCCCTACAGCCTATCCGCTTTTGATGGACTCAAAAGCTGGCTCTAAGTTTTTGTTTTATCGTGCGTCTTATCGGAAAACCGCTTCGCGCTTTTCCGGACGCGCTCTAGGCGCCGTCGTGGTGTTCGCCCGCGACCCCGTTCATGCGCTCGACGTTGAACCCGCGGCTTCGCAGCCGGCCCACGGTTTCGTCCGCGTGAGCGCGGTCTTTCGTTTCGATGACGATATCGACGAGCGTGCCCTTTGCCGGAACGTCGAGGTAAAAGCGCCGGTGGTAGACTTCGAGAATGTTGACGCCGCAGCGCCCGAGCTCGCTCGCGACTTCGCCCAGCGTTCCCGGCCTGTCGCTGACCGTGATGCGCAACGAGACGATTTTGCTCTCGCGCTCAAGCCCGCGCATGATGATCGCGGCGAGAACGCGCGAATCGATGTTCGCCCCGCTTTGGAAGAGGCCGGCGCGCCGCCCCGAGAACCGCTCCCTGTTCGACATCACCGCCGCGAGCCCGGCTGCGCTTGCGCCCTCCGCAACCGTCTTCTGCACGCTGGCGAGCGTGAAGATCGCCTGCTCGATAGCGGTTTCGCTCACAAGGATCACATCGGACACGAGGTCGCGGATGATCGGCAGAGTGTATGAGCCGCACGCTTTGACCGCGATGCCTTCGGCGAGCGTCGCGCCGCCGCAGTCCGCGATTTCGCCGCGCAGGGCGGCGTAGGCCGATGGGTAGCTCTCCACCTCCACGCCGATGACCTCAATCGAAGGCCGAAGCGCCTTGACGGCGGTAGCGACGCCGGAGATGAACCCGCCCCCTCCGATGGGCGCGACAATGCAATCGAGGTCCTGGCAGTCGTGAAGGAACTCAAGCCCGGCCGTGCCTTGGCCGGCGATCACAACCGGATCGTCATAAGGGTGGACGAGCGTGAACCCGTGCTCAGCGATCAGGCGGTCGGCGAGCGTCCGCGATTCCGCGACCGTTTCGCCGAAGAGAATGACCGTCGCGCCATACCCTTCCGTGGCGCCGACCTTGTTGAACGGGGTGTGCTCCGGCATAACGATGGTCGCCGGAATGCCGAGCCTTGCCGCATGGTAGGCGACGGCCTGCGCGTGGTTGCCGGCGGACATCGCGATCACGCCTCTTTTTCGCGCAGCATCGTCGAGCGAAAGCAGCTTCAACAGCGCGCCACGCTCCTTGAAGCTGCCGGTCGCCTGCATGTTTTCGTATTTGATGAAGATGCGCGCGCCCGAAAGCGCCGAAAGCTTGGGCGCCTCCACCGCGGGCGTCCAAAGGATGGCGTCCCGCAGCCGACCCTCGGCCGCTCTTATGTCAGCCAGGCTGACGGCGGGCTGCTTGACGCTTTCGATTGCAGGACAAGCCATACCCACGCATCTCCTTCAGCGCGCTCGCGGCAAGAGGAAATGCGTGGGTACATGCCCTTTGCTTACGCCGCCTTCAAGAGACGCGCGGCCTCGACGGCGAAATATGTCAGGATGCCGGCCGCGCCTGCGCGCCGGAACGCCATGAGACTTTCAAGCACGACGCGATCGCGGGAGAGCCAGCCGTTCTGGAAGGCGCCCGTGAGCATCGCGTATTCGCCCGACACCTGATAGACGAAGGTCGGCGCCTCGAAGGTCTCCGAAACGCGGCGCACGATATCGAGATAGGGCATGCCGGGCTTCACCATGATCATGTCGGCGCCCTCCTGAAGGTCGAGCGCGACCTCGCGGATGGCTTCGTTGGTGTTGGCCGGATCCATCTGGTAGGTGCGCTTGTCGCCCTTGAGCGTGCCCGACGAGCCGACGGCGTCGCGGAACGGGCCATAGAAGGCGGACGCATACTTGGCGGCATAGGACATGATGAGCGTGTTTTTGAAGCCGCTCGCCTCCAGCGCCTCGCGGATGGCGCCGATCCGGCCGTCCATCATGTCGGATGGCGCCAGCACGTCGCATCCGGCCTCGGCCTGGGTGAGCGATTGCCGGACCAGGGCCTCGAGTGTTTCGTCGTTTGCGATCTCGCCCTCGATGAGAAGCCCGTCATGGCCGTGGGAGGTGTAGGGGTCGAGCGCCACGTCGCAAATCACGCCGATCTGCGGCACGCGCATCTTCAGCGCGCGAACGGTGCGGCAGACGAGGTTTTCGGGGTTGAACGCTTCGCTCGCCGCGTCGTCGCGAAGGCTCGTCTGCGTGTACGGAAAAAGCGCAATCGCAGGCACGCCGAGCTCGGCCGCTTCTTCGGCCGCGTCCACCGCGAGATCGATGGAAAGCCGCTCCACGCCCGGCATCGAGGGGATGGGCTGGCGCACCTTTTTGCCGTCGACAACGAAAATCGGCCAGATCAGGTTCGACGCGGACAGCGTGGTCTCGGCCACGAGCGCGCGCGACCACGGGGCCTGCCTGGGCCGCCTCAGTCTGACATTCGGATATCCACCGGCGGAGCTTTTTGCGAGCGATGCCTTATCGGCTGTAAATGCGGACGATTTTCTAACGAGTGTCATGGCGGGACCCTTGAAAAAGAGGAAGAATTTGTACGCCCGAAAGCCGCTTGACACAAGGCCGGAGTTGCCTTAGAACAAACACAGAACATCGAGGGTCCCCGCTAAGTTCCCTCGATGCCAAAAGCAAGCAAGCGAGCCAGAAAATACCGGTTTTGTAACGTGTTACCGGTTTTCCCGTTCCTTTTTCCCCCGAGAGAGAACGATGGCGCCCCCTTGGCCGCTTGCTTGCTTTTTTCTTGAATATCCGCCAAATCAGCATCCATGGTAAAAATCGACGTTCTCGGCGCAGGCATTGTCGGCTTATGGCAGGCTTTCAGCTTGCGCAGGCGAGGCCATGACGTCACCTTGTGGGACCGCGCCGGGATACCGGGAGGAGTGCGCGCCAGCCAGCTCGCGGGCGCGATGCTGGCGCCCTATTGCGAGGGCGAGCCGGGCCATGAGCTGGCGTGCAAGCTCGGCCTCGAAGCTTTGCCCCTTTGGCGCGAGCATTATCCGGACGTGTCAGCGGCGGGCACGCTGGTTGTTGCGGCTGCGCGCGACCGCGCCGATTATGAGCGGTTCGCGTCCCAGACGCAAGGTCACCGGCGGGTGGCCGCGGCGGAGATGGGCGAGCTCGAACCCGCGCTATCGGGCCGCTTCCACGAAGCGCTCTTTTTCGAAGACGAAGCACATGTCGAACCGGGGGCGGCGATGGCCTTCCTTGCGCGCGAGCTGAAGCGCATGGGCGTCGTCTGCGAGGCGCGCGCCTACCCTGACAAGGGCGGGGAGGGCGGCGGCTTCGTTATCGATTGCCGCGGGCTTGCCGCGCGCGACGACCTCAAGACCCTGCGCGGCGTGCGCGGCGAGCGCATCCTCATCGAAGCCAAGGACGTGCGCCTGACGCGGCCGGTCCGGCTGCTTCATCCCCGCGTCCCGTTCTATATCGTGCCATGGCCTGCGGGCCAGTTCATGATCGGCGCCACCTTGATCGAAAGCGCGGACGGCGGCCCGGCCACTTTGCGCTCGGCGGTGGAGCTGTTGTCTTGCGCCTATGCGCTCGTTCCCGAGCTTGGCGAGGCGAGAATTGTCGAGATCGCCGCGGGCGTCCGCCCAAGCTTTCCCGACAACGCGCCGAAAATCGTCGTGCGGGGCAGGCGCATTTTCGTCAACGGCCTCTATAGGCACGGTTTCCTGGTTTCGCCCATACTCGCGGAGATCGCCGCCGACTATATAGAGACAGGCGCGAAAGCGGAGGGAGTTGTTTTTGAAGATCACGGTGAATGGTGAGGCCCGCGTGACCGAGGCGAAAAGCCTTGAGGATTTGTGCCGCGAGCTTGGCTTTTTGGAAGCAAAGATCGCGACCGCGAGAAACGGAGAGTTCGTGCCGGCCAAGGTCCGCGCCTCGGTTGCGCTATCGGACGGCGACGCCATCGAAGTGGTGTCGCCGCGCCAGGGAGGTTGAAGCATGAGTTCCGGCCCCAGGGCGATGATTGAGACCCCAGACGTTCTGACCTTGTATGGCGAACGCCTCTCGTCGCGGCTTCTTCTCGGCACCTCGCTCTATCCGTCGCCCGACATCATGCGGCGCTCGGTCGAAGCTTCCGGCGCGGGCATTTTGACGGTCTCGCTGCGGCGGGAAAGCAGCCGTGACGCGGGCGCAGGCGCTAGGTTCTGGCAGCTCGTGAAGAGTTCGGGCGCCCGCGTCCTGCCGAACACGGCGGGGTGCCATACGCCGCGCGAAGCGGTCACCACGGCGAACATGGCGCGCGAGCTGTTCGACACGAACTGGGTGAAGCTCGAGGTCATCGCGAACGACGACACCTTGCAGCCCGACGTTTTCGGCCTCGTGGAAGCGGCCGAGGCGCTGTGCCGCGATGGCTTCCAGGTGTTCCCTTACTGCACGGAAGATTTGAGCGTCGCCGAGCGTCTTCTTGGCGCCGGATGCCAGGTTTTGATGCCCTGGGCCGCCCCGATCGGGACGGGCCGCGGGCTGATGAATCCTTATGCGCTGCGGAGCCTGCGCGCCTATTTCCCGCATGTGCCGCTTATCGTGGACGCCGGGATCGGCGCGCCGTCGCATGCGGCAGAGGCCATGGAGCTGGGCTTCGACGGCATCCTGCTCAACACGGCGGTCGCCAAGGCCAGCGATCCGGTCGCAATGGCCGAGGCCTTCGCCAAGGCCATCGAGGCCGGCCGTCTCGCCTGGCGCGCCGGCATCATGCCGCCGCGCGACATGGCGAGCCCCTCGTCCCCGGTTGCGGGCCTCGCCTTCCTGGATGCCGCCCGTGCTTCCTGAGATTCTATCCCATCGCGCCGGATGCGGCCTGGGTCGCGCGTCTCGCGCGGGCGGGCGTGAAGCTCATTCAGCTTCGCATGAAGGATGTGCCCCAGGATGTGATTGCGACCGCGATCCGCGACTCGCTCGCCGCCTGCCGCACTCATGGCTGCGAACTCGTCGTCAACGATTACTGGCGCGACGCCATCGATTGCGGGGCGGGCTTCGTGCATCTCGGCCAGGGCGATCTTGAGACGGCCGACACCGCCGCAATCCGCCGCGCCGGAATCAAGCTCGGCATTTCCACCCACAGCCACGAGGAACTCGACCGCGCGCTTCGCGAGGACCCGGACTACGTCGCGCTCGGCCCCATCTACGAAACGACGCTCAAGGTCATGCCCTGGGCGCCGCAGGGCCTCGCGCGGATCGGCGAGTGGAAAGCGCTGGCAAAACGGCCGCTGGTGGCCATCGGCGGCATCACTCTTGAGCGTGCGCCTTTTGTGTTCGACGCCGGCGCAGACAGCATCGCCGTCGTGTCCGACGTCATCTTCAATCCCGACCCCGAGCAGCGGTCTCGGGACTGGCTTGCGTTGAGCCGCTGACCGTCCTCAGCAACCAAAGCCTCCGTGTTGCGTGGTCCGTTCCGGCGAGCAGGAATGCGAGCTGCGGGTCGAAAGCAGACTCGAACGCGTTAATTGCTTTACCCCCGGCGGCAGAATTTTGGGCTCAGAAAATAATAATCCGAGCGCGCCATTGAATCCAAACTCCCCTCATGACCATCGTCTCCTACCTCTTTAATATAAACACTTGATGGAAGTGACCAATACAATACAAACAATCCTAATTCCATTTTTTAGGTCCTTAAGTACAGCGCCCCAGTTATATTGGGCGTCTCTATTGCCTTGAAGGGCAGATTTTTCCCACCACATAACCGCTTCAAATGCTGCAGGCATACCAGGCTGCTTCCACAACATTGCTCCTAAGGCGTTCTGAGCAAAATCATTGCCATGCTCAGCCCCTTTTCTATACCATGCCATAGCTTCGACCTTGTTTGGAGTGGGGCCGTTTGAGTAAAGTAATCCCATCACTGTTTCCGCTATTGGGCTGCCCCGCAATGCTGCCGCTCTTGTATATCGTAATGCCTCTCCAAACATTTTTGCAAGCGCGCTGTCGAGCTCCAAGGCCTCGCTTGCAGCTTCTTCTCTGAACATATTGGACAGCTTGTCTATACTGATCGCATCTCTTGCCTTCTGTAAAGGTACGACCACACTTGTATCCTCATGATCTCCTGCTGCCCTCAACAATTGATCGATTTCATAGCCGATTGCTAGCATGCTGCCGTGATCTAAAGCATCATGATACCAACGGGCCTCCTCCCGCATGTCTGGCTTAACACATTCACCCTTACCATGCATGTCTCCAAGAAGCGCCATAGCTTCTGGATGGCCCTGCTCAGCAGCCGCTCTTGCGAAAGTGTAGGCTTCACAATCGTCGCGTGGCACGCCCATACCCATTCTGTACATAATGGCCAGAGCCCACTGTTGTTGAACGAGGCCCTTTTTTGCTGCCAAGCGCATGCAAGATATGGCGTCATCATCAGACACAGCCTGCATTAGGCGCTGCATTGCCTCTTCTGCGGTGACATCCAAATCCGGTGGGCAAAGCGCTGTTTTAGCCTTGGCGACATAAAATGCGCTGCAGATAATACCCACAATTAAAGCTATTTTGATGGCAAAATAAGTTAGTTTAGACATAGAACTACTCTGGGCAACTAAATGCAATAAAAACAGGTGGTTGGAGGCTGTTAAATTAACAAAAAATTAGAAAGGATGCAACCTGTGTCGAAACGGGAGCTTAGTGGATCGGTCCTTGGAGTGGGCGGGGTCGTAATTTCTTTCGAGCATCAGCTCCCACCCCGCTTATAACCCAGGAGGAGGCATGACAGCCAATGAGCGGATGCGCGGCTTACGGCCTTCTCCAGCAAAAAATGAGGCGGCTCAAAGTCACCGTAATCCGCTGGTCAGCCACGAATGGCCTGCTTGGAGGGCCGGAGGAATTCATCCCCCGGCCGTAGAGGCTTACGCCTTCAGGATTTTCGGCACGCGGTTGAGGCTCAGCCGGGCGACGTCCGGCAGGTCCGAACCGAGCAGCGGCCGCAGATAGGCCTCCCAGTTGTCCGTCACGTCGTGGCCGTTCTCGTGGATGAACTCGTCCGCCATGACCTTGGTCTTTCCGGCGATGTCCTCGAGCTTGCTCAGCTGATACTCGGCCGCATAATTCCCGGTCCGGTGGATGGTCACCGATCCGCTCGTCTCGCCTTTGCCGTTGCCGAAATGCGCGAACTGCACGGCCTTCTCGCCGACATCGCGGGCCTCGCGGGCGTCGACATCGGAGACGCAGCCGAGGAACGAACGCTGCAGATAGCCGAAGGTGTCGCCGCGAATGCGGGTGATCTTCGTCGTAGTCTTCACGTAGTCGGTGAGAAGATCGGCGAGCGCGCCGGTGCCGGACAGCTGCACGTTGCCATGGGCGTCGCGTTCGACGCTCTTGGCGAGCTTGGTGGCGATCGGCTGTCCGCTGTCGTCATGGATGCCCTCGGAAACGGCGACCATGCAGCGGCCGAGCTTGTCGTAGACGGCCTTCACATCGCGAGCGAACTTTTCGAGGTCGAAAGTGCGCTCCGGCACATAGATGAGGTGAGGGCCGTCGTCGGGGCGCCTGCGGGCGAGCGCGCCGGCGGCGGTCAGGAAGCCGGCGTGGCGGCCCATGACAACGGCCACGTAGACGCCCGGAAGCGCCCGGTTGTCGAGGTTGGCGCCCGCGAAGGCCTGCGTGACGAAACGAGCCGCCGACGGGTAGCCCGGCGTGTGGTCGTTGATCATCAGGTCGTTGTCGATGGTCTTGGGGATGTGGACGCACTGCAGCGGATAGTTCGCCGCCTTCGCCTGATCGCGCAAGATTTGGAGCGTGTCCGACGAGTCGTTGCCGCCTGTGTAGAAGAAGGTTCCGATTTCGTGGGCGCGAAGAACCTTCAGGATTTCCTCGCAGTATTTGACGTCCGGCTTGTCGCGCGTCGATCCGAGCGCGGCGGCTGGCGTATCGCCGACCGCTTCGAGGTTGTTGGACGTCTCAAGCGTGAGGTCGATGAAGTCCTCGTTGATGATGCCGCGGACGCCGTGATAGGCGCCGTAGATACGGTCCAGCGAGGAGATCTTCCGCGCTTCGATGACAGCTCCAACCAACGACTGATTGATGACCGCCGTAGGGCCGCCGCCCTGAGCGATCAGTACTTTGCCTTTCAACATCGGCTACCTTTCCTTTGATGATTCTAGGGATTGACGAAAATCTGCGCGCGCTCTTGCGCTCTCCCGCACGAAGGGGAGGGCGCATTGTTTTGCTTGGGCTTACTTGATCGAGCCTTCGTAGATGCCCATTACGGTCGAGAGGAACTTCAAGGCGTCGGCCTTCTTTCGCTGGAAGGAGTTGCGGCCGATGATCGAGCCGAAGCCGCCGCCGTCCCGGATGGCGCGCGCCTCCTCGAACACATGCTCGTCGGTTGTGGCCGCGCCACCGGAGAAGATCACGATCCGCCGCCCGTTGAAGGCGCTCTGCACGACATGGCCGACGCGTTCCGCAAGGGTCGAGATCGGGATCTGCTGCTTGTGATAGACCTTCTCCGCCGCAGGCTGCTCAAGTTTCGAGGTGGGCAGCTTCACCTTGATGATGTTCGCGCCGAGTTGCGCTGCGATCTGGGCCGCGTAGGCGACGACATCCATGGCGGTCTCGCCATCCTTGGAGAGGTCGCTGCCGCGCGGATAGGACCAGACCACAACCGCAAGGCCGGCGGACTTCGCCTCCGCGGAAAGTTCGCGGAGCTGCTCGTACATGATCTGGGCCTGGCTCGATCCGGGGTAGATCGTGAAGCCGATGGCGACGCAGCCGAGCCGGAGCGCGTCGCCCACGCCCGCGGTGACGGCGGAGAGCGGGTCCCGCTCGTCGTGCAGCATGTCATGGTTGTTGCATTTCAGGATCAGCGGGATGTCGCCGGCATAATCCGAGACGCCTGCCTCGATGAAGCCCAGCGGCGCGGCGTAGGCGTTACAGCCCGCCTCGATGGCGAGCTGAAAATGGTAACGCGGATCGTATCCTGCGGGATTTGGCGCAAAGCTGCGCGCCGGGCCGTGCTCGAAGCCCTGGTCGACGGGCAAAATCACAAGCTTGCCAGTCCCGGCCAGGCGCCCATGATTAAGCAGCCTGGCGATATTTGTCCTGACGCCGGGATTTTCCCCGGCGTACCAGCCTAGAATTTCGCGGGTACGATCACTCATGCAGCGCTCCTAAGGTTCCTCAAAACTTTTGCCGAAGCTGTCCTCGGTGGCAGCGTCTTCCCCCTTGATTCGCACGAACGCCGCCAGAAGGGAATGACTCCTTTGCATCGCATCGCAACGCAACGCCTTCATGAATGGTAGCATTTTTAGGAGTGCGGAGGGAATTGCGCGGCTCTATTAACTATAAAAAAGGAATGCCTGCCATGAAATTGGAGAGGAAATACCGTGGCCCATGCCCCTGCGGCAGCCTCAAATCCTATGAAAAATGCTGCCAGCCGCTGCATGAAGGGGAATGGCCTGGCTGCGCGGAGGTTTTGATGCGGTCGCGCTACACGGCCTATGTCCTGAAGCTCGAAGATTATCTGCTCTCGACGTGGCATGCGAGCACGCGGCCGGTTGAGCTTGCCCTTGCCGCGTCGCCCCGCCGCTGGCTGAGGCTGAAGGTTCTGCGGCATGAGGTCCTCGATGCCGACGCCGCATTGGTGGAGTTCAACGCGCAATACAAGGCTAGCGGGCGCGTGCATGAGATGCGCGAGACAAGCCGGTTCGTTCGCGAAAACGGGCGCTGGTTTTACGTGGACGCGGGCGCCGCCGCCGAAGAGTAGCGCCGCCGGTTCCTGAGTGCGTCCAGAAAAGCGCGCGCTGCGTGAAGACCCGCCACGGCTCTCCTGGCGCGTGCGGGCGAGCGCGAAGCCCTTTTGAATCGGCTTTTGGCGTGTGAAGGGTATTGCGGGCGGCCGCTATCCGTTCAGCGCCGCCCCGCCTGCATGATTTCCCCCGCGATCAGCCCGAGAGGCAAAACCTTGATCGCCGCGCCGCGCTCGATGGCTTCCTTCGGCATGCCGAAAACGACGGATGTGGCTTCGTCCTGGGCCACGGTAGCGGCTCCGGCGTTGCGCATTTCCAGGAGGCCATCGGCGCCGTCGCTGCCCATCCCGGTCATGAGGATGCCGATTGCGTTGCGCCCGGCGCACTGCGCCGCCGAATGGAACAGCACATCGACCGAAGGCCGGTGCCGCGAAACGAGGGGACCGTCCTTGACCCTCACATGAAATTCGCCGCCGTTTCGCTGCAGCGAGGTGTGCCGGTTGCCGGGCGCGATGAGAACCCGTCCTTTGAGAACGGCGTCTCCGTCTTCGGCCTCCTTCACTTCGGCCGCGCACAGGCCGTCGAGCCTTTTTGCGAAGGCCGCGGTGAACTTCTCCGGCATGTGCTGGACGATGACGATCGCCGGACAATCCGCCGGCAAAGTTTCCAGCACCACGCGGAGGGATTCCGTGCCGCCGGTCGAAGCGCCGATGCACACCACCGTCTCAGGAAGGCGGATGCGGGGTGGATGCGGCCTTCGCTCCGGCGCGGCCTCTGCTGCGGCGGCCGGCATCGCCGGGGCGGATGGCGCCGCTTTCTGCGGCAGCCGCTTGAGGTTGGCGCGGGCGGCAGCCTTCACGGTGTCGCAAATCCGAACGCTCAACTCCAAAAGAAATTGCTTCGTGTCGATGCGCGGCTTGGTAATGACATCGACCGCGCCCGCTTCGAGAGCTTGCATGAGCGTGGTGGAGCTTTCCCCCGCCAGGCTCGAGCACATCACCACCGGAACCGGGTGCTGCGCCATGAGCCTCCTCAAGAAGGTGATGCCGTCCATGCGAGGCATCTCGACGTCGAGCGTGATGACGTCGGGAACCTCCTGGGCGATCCGCCGGGCCGCGGCGTATGGGTCGCAAGCGGCTCCGATGACTTCGATCTCCGGATCGGCGCTCAGAATATCGGTCAAAGTTCGCCGGACGGATGCTGAATCGTCGACGATTAATGCGCGGATTGGCTGGCTCATGATCGGCCTATAGACGGCGGAAGATTGTTGCGCCCACTTGCTGTAGCGGCAGGTCGAACCCGGTTACGCTCTCGGCATGTCCGAGAAACAGATAGCCGCCGGGCGTCAGGTGGCGGCACAGCTGCGAGGTTACTTTGCGCTGGGCCTGTCTGTCGAAGTAGATGAGGGCGTTTCTGCAGAAAATCACATGCATGCCCGTGTCGACCCCATAGGACGCATCCATGAGGTTGAGGCGGCCGAAACGAACGGAGCGGCGCAACTCGGGAGCGATGCGAAAGGCGTCCTGCGTGCGGGGATCCTTCGACCGGAGCAGGTAGCGCTGCCTGAGCGGCAGCGGTATCGGCGCGGCCATGCTCGATGGATAGATGGCGCCGGCGGCGGTTTTCAGCACGTCGGTGCATATGTCCGTCCCGAGGATGGAGAACCCTGGGAGGGCGGGGCTCATCTCCGAGAGAACCATCGCCAGCGTATAGGCCTCGGCGCCGGTGGAGCACGCGGCGCTCCAAACCTTGAGGGGCGAACGGTTCAGTTCGGCGAACTCGGCAAGGAGGCCCGGCGCCGCCTTATCGCTCAGGAAACGGAAATGCTCGGATTCACGAAAGAAGTCGGTCTTGTTGGTCGTCACCGCGTCGATCAGCGAGTCGGTCTCCGTGTTCAGGCCGCCTTGATGGAAAAGGTAGTGGCAGTAGTCGGCGAACGACCCCATCCCGAGCGAAAGAACACGGCGGCGCAGCCGGGCCTCCAGCATCGTTTTCTTCGACGCCGGCATTTTAATCCCGCTCTTGTCCTGGATGAACTGCGCTAGGCGCTCGAAATCGCGGTCCCCAAGGTGATGCAGGTTTGGGGGCGCCTCCGCGCGCTGCGGCGCGGTCCGGCGCTGAGCTGCTTCTGCGTGCCGTCTTGCCTGTGCTGTTCTCATGCCGCTAACGCCGGGGGTTGAAGCGCCACGGCTTCCTCGGTTGAGAAAAGCCGCGGCAGATCGAAGATGACGATGAAAGCCGCGCCGCGGCGGCCCACGCCCTGGATGTATTCGGACCGCCAGCGCACGCCGATGTCGGGGGCGGGCTCGATTTCGCCGCCGCCCAAGGCCAGCACCTCGATGACGCGGTCCGCGACGAGACCGAGCACAAGGGCGCGGCCCGATATGATGACCTCGATGACGAGGATGCGCGTGGAGTTGGTGGCGGCGAGCGGCGGAAGTCCGAGTTTCACCCTCAAATCGAGAACGGGAATGCTACGGCCGCGCAAGTCGATCAGGCCCAGCATGTAAGGAGGGGCTTCGGGTATCCGCGAAACCTTCCGCATATCGAGGATTTCAAGGACGGACTCCACCGGGATCGCGAACACTTCGTCCGCGATGCCGAGCGTCACATATTGCTTCTCTCCAGCGGCCGCCTCGGCCGCTGCCTTTGCGATCGCTTTCGCCATGGCTCAATACCTCTCGAACTCGGCGTCGAGCGCGTCGGCATGGCCGCTTGAGAGGTTGAGGGCGACGCCCTTGCCGCCGCGGCTGGCGGAGACCGGGGCCCGCGCCTTGACCGCAGGGGCCGCCCGTTTCGGCGCAGGCGCTGCTTTCGCAGCCGCAGCCGCGCCCGCCGCAGCCTTCGCCGGAGCGTGGCTCCCGTCCCCGATCCTGAAGAAGCCGATGCTCGTCTGCAGCCTGTCGGCCTGGCCCGACAGCGCCTCCGAGGTCGCCGACATCTCCTCGGCCGCGCCCGCATTCTGCTGGATCACCTTGTCGAGCTGCTGGATGGCCTGGTTCACCTGGCTCGCCCCGATGTCCTGCTCGCGGCAGGCCGCCGAAATCTCCTCCACAAGCTCCGCCGTCTTCTTGATGTCCGGCACGAGCTTCGCGAGCATCTGGCCCGCCTCGCGCGCGGCGGAGACCGTCTGGCCCGACAGCGAACCGATCTCGGCCGCCGCCGTCTGGCTCCGCTCGGCGAGCTTCCTCACCTCGGACGCCACCACCGCAAAGCCCTTGCCGTGCTCGCCGGCGCGGGCCGCCTCGACGGCCGCGTTCAGCGCCAGAAGGTCGGTCTGCCGCGCGATCTCCTGCACGAAGGCGATCTTCTCGGCGATGGTCTGCATGGCCTGAACCGCCCGGTTCACCGCGTCGCCGCTCGCCTGCGCGTCCACCGACGACTGCCGCGCGATCTTCTCGGTCTGCGAGGCGTTGTCCGCGTTCTGCTTGATGTTGGCGGCCATCTGCTCCATCGACGAGGACACTTCCTCGGCCGACGCGGCCTGCTCGTTGGCGCCGCTCGAAAGCTGCTGGATGGCCGAGGACATCTCTTCGCTGCCCGACGAGACGCTGTCCCGGCGGCGGCGAGCGCGTCGGAGACGACGCCGCGGAGCTTCGCCGTCATCTCTTTCAGCGCGATGCCGAGCGTGTCCTTGTCCGACAAGGGCTTCGGCTCGACCGAGAGATCGCCGCGCGCGATGGCGTCGGCCATGCCGGCGGTGACGCGAAGGTTCGCGGTCATGCGGCTCAAGGAGTCGATCAGGTCCTTGATCTCGTCGTTGTTCAAGGCCTTGACCTCGTGATGAAGGTCGCCAACCGCCACCGCGTCGGCGAGCGAGACGGCGCGGCGCAAGCCCCGGCCGATGCTGAGCGACATCAAAACGCCCGACACGACGCTGATCAGAAGCGCGGCCGCCGCAGCGCCGCACCAGAAGCTCCAAGGCGCGGTTATATTGCGCGGACGCCTGTTCCTTGGCCTGCTTCATTTGCTGAGCTTCGATTTGGTCGATCTCTACAAGCTGCCGGATAATCTGATTTTTCGCCTCGCGGCCATCGTGCAGGGATAGGGCTTTGGCCTCGGCCTGATTGTTCTGCTCGACGAGTTCGCGCATCCTGTCCTGCAAGGACGTAAAGCGGACCCAGGAAGGCGTCAAAGCAGCGAGTTTCTGCCTGACCTCCTCGGTCGCGATATTCTGCAGGTTCTCGAACCTCTTCAGAAATATTGTCTGATGATTGGAAAGCTCTTCCTCGTTACTCCGTATCTCTTCCGGACTACTTGAAAGGATCATGTTTTTTTCGAAAGGCAGAATATCCAGCACCGCGGTTCGGAGGTCGTCGGCGGCCTGCAGCCGCGCCACCGGGCCTTTGATGAGATCGTCGAGCGTGGCGTTGAGCGATCCGAGGCTCGATATGCCGAGCCAAGCCAGGACGCCGGCGAGCACTGTTAGGATCGTGAAGTTCGCGGCGAGTTTGAGCTTTATGGTTGTGCGCATCATTGTGATCCTTGATGATTTTGGGCCAGCTGGGCGACGTGCCGCTCTGAGCCCTGCAACAGTTTGAAATCGCTCGCCGCCGGCGCCGCGGACGAGAAAATACGGGTCGATGTCGAGCACGGTGATGAAACCGTTCTGCGCGCTTGCCGATGCAGCGGATGAACTCCGGCCGCCAGGCGAGTCCGATCCTCGGCGTCTCTTCAAGGGAGGCTTCCGGGAGTTCGGTGACCTCGTGCACCTTCTCGGCGAGAACTCCAATGGTGGTCAGATCGCCGTCGAGATCGATTTCGATGACGACGATACGCGTGTCGATGGTCGCAGCCCGCTGTTCCATGCCAAGCTTGCGCCTGAGATCGGCGAGCGGCACGACTTTCCCGCGAACGTTGATCAGGCCGTTCGCGAAAGGATCGGCCGCCGGCACCTCCGTTACGGGCGTCAGATCCAGGATCTCGCGGACGCATGCCGCTTCGAGCGCGAACAACTGGCCATCGAGGTTCAAGGACAAAACCTTGAGAGCGCCGCCCTTCATGGACGGTCCTAAGGCATCCCGGTTGATCATGCGGCGGCCCTCACATGCTGTTCTGCGATCTGGCCGAAAGTGACGAGATGCGGGATATCGAGGATGAGGGCCACGGCCCCGTCGCCGAGAATCGTCGCCCCCGAAAACATTTCGATCCCGGCGTGCATCTTCGACAGGGACTTGATCACCGTCTGATGGTTGCCGATAACCTGATCGACGACGAGGCCGGCCTTCTGATCGCCCGCCGCAACCACCACGACTTTCTGATAGCGGTCGGGCGGAACCTTGGCCGCGAACAATTCGCGAAGCCGAAGGAATGGAACGAGTTCGCCGCGAATATTGAGGAAGCTGCAGCCACGCGAAGCGCGCGTCGTCTTCGGGCGGAAGCTCGACGCATTCCTCAACGGCGGAAAGCGGCAGGACATAACGCGCCTTGGCCGATGCGCACCAGAAGCCCGTCGATGATGGCCAGCGTGAGCGGCAGCCGCAGCGTGACGGCCGATCCTTTGTCCGGCATGCTCGAGAGCTCGATCTTGCCCCGCAGCCCTTCGATCGTCCGCTTGACCACGTCCATGCCGACGCCGCGGCCCGACATGTTCGTGACCTGAGCCGCTGTCGAAAAGCCGGGCTGAAACACGATCTGAAAAAGCTCGGCATCGCTCAGGCTCGCGTCCGGCAGGATAAGGCCGCGCTCTACGGCCCGGGCGCGGATGCGCTCGCGGTTGAGGCCGCGCCCGTCATCGACGATCGAGATATGAACCTCCGTGCCTGCGTGCCGCGCCGACAGCGTGATCTGTCCCGCAGGGGATTTGCCAGCCGCGATCCGCTCCGCCGGCTCCTCGACGCCGTGATCGATGGAATTGCGGATGAGGTGGACGAGGGGATCGTTCAGCTGCTCGATGACGGTCTTGTCAAGCTCGGTCTCCTCTCCCTCCATGATGAGTTCGACCTGCTTGCCGAGGTCGCGGGAGAGATCGTGCACAACTCTACGGAAACGGCCGAACAGGGAGCCGATCGGCACCATGCGAATGCCCATGGTTGTGTCCCTCAGCTCAAGGGCGAGCCGCTCGATCTCTTCGGCGACGGCCCTGACCTGCTGATCGGAGCTTGAGCCGCGATCTGCTTCAGCCGGGATTGGGTGATGACCAGCTCGCCGACGCGGTCCATCAGCTCGTCGAGGCGCTCGGCCGGCACGCGGATACTGGAATTGCTCTTCGCGATTTCCCGTCGGGAGCGCTGGGCCTCCGCCGCGGCGGAATGGGCGCTTCCGTCGGGAACGGCGTCGGCCTTCGGCGAAGGCTCAGCCGGGATCGGCGCTTCCTTCGGTTCCCCTGCCGGCGGCGCGGCTTCATCGTCCTTGGCTTTCCGCTTGCGCCCCGTCTCCCGAGCGTTCGCGGCAAGCTCCTCGATGTCGAGCTGCATTTCGTCCCGGACGAACATGAAGACGTCCTCGATCGCCGTGCGAGGCTCCGCCGTCTTCAGGCTGATGTCCCAGGCGATATAGCAGGCCGACGGATCGATCTCGGCGAGAGGGGGAACGTCGTCTGTCAGGGGCGCGATGGCCGCCTCGCCGAGCGAGCGTATTTCGTCCAGAAGGAAAAGACGGATTGGTGCCGTTCGCCATGGCGTCACGAGGCAGGCGCATGCGAATGCGCCAGAGGCGCTCCTTCACCGCCTTCCGGAACCGGCGCCGCGGCCCTTCGTCTGCGGGATGGACGCTGTCACGTAGCGCGGCGAGCAATGCCTCTCCGGCCGCCGGATCGGCCTCTTCAGGCCGCTCGATCAGAAGCCGCATGTAATCGCGCGCCCTGAGCGCCACCGCGATGAGGCCCCGATGAGGCGACGCCTTGCCCTGGCGGATCAGGTCGAACGCCGTTTCCACATGATGCGTAAAGGCCGCGGCGGCTTCGAAACCGAACATGGCTCCCGACCCTTTGATGGTGTGCAGGGCCCGGAAGGCGGCGTCGATCAGATCGGGATCGCCGGGATTGCAGTCGAGATCCAAGAGCGTCGCTTCAAGTTGCGCCAGCAGTTCCTGCGCTTCCTGCTTGAAGATATCGACCGGATTTGTCGTCGGGCTCATTCTCCGAGAACCTTCCTGGCCACGGCCACCAGCTGCTCAGGCTGAAAGGGCTTCGTTATCCACGCGGTCGCGCCCGCGGCTTTGGCCTGCGACTTTTCTTCTCCGCATCCGACTTCGGTGGTTACGAATACGATGGGAATGCCCGTGCAGGCCGGCAGCTTGCGCAGTTCGCGGATGAAGACCATGCCGTCCATGACCGGCATGTTGAGATCGGTCAGGATCATATGAACCGCGCTGCGGCGGATCTGCGACAGCCCCTGCTGCCCATCGCCGGCCTCGATCACGTCGTAGCCAGCGTTGCGCAAGGTCAGTTTGATCATCTGCCGCATGCTTGCGGAATCATCAACGGCAAGAATGGTCTTGGACATCGTCCTCTCCCTTGAACCAATGACAGGCGGCGCCGGCGAGAGGATCGGGCGATGTCGCAAAACCGGCTTTCGACAAGGCTTGAAGGAGCGCGCCGCTTGCCGGCTGCGCCAGCGTCAACGCCTTGCCGGACAGCTGGGCCGACTTCCGCGCCGACAAGAGAAGCTGCACGAGGCTGAGATCGGCCTCCGTGACGGCAGAGCAATCCAGGCTCACCGGGGATTCCCGCAAAGAGCCTCTAACAGGAGGGACCGGGTCTGCTCCGCATTACGAATGGTCCGGGCTCCCGTCGAGGCTCACCGTCCTGATCGCTAAGCTCTTCATGCATAGTCGCCTGCCAATTTTCTTTCACTCGGATGCAACCTAAGGTAGGTTTAGGTCGCACATCCGGGTGAATGAATGACTAAATTCGGCTTGGCGGATGCATTTTGTTCGTGGGCGGCCTGTCGAACGGGACTATCCCCAAGCGCCGCGAGTAAAAGCCAGGTTTCTTCGAGTAGAGACGGTGTTGCTGTTCGATTCTCAAGAGTTCATTAAACGGGATCGCAGGTTAAGGCCATGCATGGAAGCGCTGGAAACGATCAAACCTGCCTCCGCCCGACACAATCGGAAGTTGAAGATTTTCTTCGGCGTTGGCTTGGCCTATCCGCAGCGCAAAGCAGGATGCTGCAAGCGCTCGTGGGCGAGCTCGAAATCGTCTCGGGCGACATGCAAGCCAGCGTGCTTGAAATTTCCGATCGCCTCGAAGGCATCGTCGCGACGACGCGGCAACAGACCAAAACGGTTCACGAACTGGTCACGTCCATCCAGGGAGTGAATGTCGACGGCGAAATCGTCCACCTGCCCAATCTCGCCGAGGATTTGGGCGAGACCCTTGCCCAGCTGACCAGAAAAATTTCTAGTATATCATCGCGCGGCGTCTCCATGTCTTTCGCCCTCGACGGCGTCCTTCAGGACCTCGGCTCGGTCGAGGGAAGCGTCGCCGGCATCGACAAGATCAACAAGCGGACGAGCCTTCTGGCCCTGAACGCGAAGATCGAAGCCGCCAGGGCAGGCGAAGCGGGCCGCGGATTTTCGGTGGTCGCTGACGAGGTGCGCGAGCTGGCGCATGCGGTGAATCAGCTGGCGGTCGTGATCAAGCGCCAGATCAAAACCATCGGCGCGGGCCTTAGAAACACGCACGGGCTGCTTCAGGAGGTGGCGACCGTTGACATGTCGGAGGAGAATCTTCTCGCCTGTTCCCGGATCAAGACCGTGATGCGCTGCCTCGTCGATCAGAATGGCTCACTATGCGGACATCCTCAAGCAGACGGCGGCGGCGACGGAAAAAATAGCGAGCGACGTGTCGGCGGTTATTGTGAGCATGCAGTTTGAAGATCGCGCCAAGCAATATCTCGACAACGTCTGCAAGGCCTTGGGAACGGTCAGCTCCGCGATCGGCGATATGCGGCTGCATTCGCCGGTCACTTCTTGCCAATGGGGCGGCGGAAAGACGACGAGGCCCATGCCTGGGCTGAAAGCGTGATCGCGCGATGCACGCTCTTTGAAATGCGGCGGCGTCTCAGCAGCCAGATACTTTCTACCGAATTGCAAGCGCCGGCCGCTGCGAACGGCGCGGCCGCCAGCCAAGATTGCGCCGGGACTTCGGGAATTGAGTTCCTGTAGGGGCGCCATCCGTGAAAAAGAAAACCGCACCTGCGAATGGCGCGGCTCTGGGTTCGGGGCACTATTACATTAACTTGCAAACAACACTGGTAAAACGCCCGGCCTCTTCGATTATTCCGCGGCCGTTATAGTTTTTCTGCTTTCGCAGTCTGCGCCGCAAGGAACGCCGCGCCGGCTCCGTCCATGTTTCGAGCGTCCATATTTCGAACAATGAATCCTGTAACTCATGAATGAGATGGGACCAGGCTTTGGTAGTCCATCGCCGGGCGAGGTCGAGTAAGCATGAAGTTTGTGAAATGAAAGTAAGATCGAGACGAGACCTGGATATCCCCTTCGGCAGAGAAAACAAGACAGCGAACGGAAAAATCGCCCTGTCAGCCTGTCTCGCCGCCTTAATATTTTCTTGTTCGCAGGCGGATGCTCAGGCTCTTGCCTCGCGCTATGCCGTAAGCCTGTCCGGCGTTCGCATCGGCGAGGCGATCGTTCATACGACCCTCGACGCGAAGCGGTACAAGGTCGAGGTCTCGGCCGATGTCGGGTCGCTGCTCAACAACACGAAGGTGCAGGGTGAGGCGTCGGGATCGCGGTCGGGGGCCAAGCTGACGCCGGAGCGTTTCCACCTTGTCACGTCGGACGGCAAGGAAAGCGCCGTGGACTTTGCAGCGGCCGGCGGCGCGAAGGCCGATTCTAAGCTGCGAGGCCTTCTCGATCCCTTGTCGGCGCTGCTGGCCGCTTCGCTGCATCCCGGCTCCGCATCCGCCGCCCCCTGCGACAAGGTGCTGCCGATCATCATGAGCCGGGCGAGGTTCGATGCGAACCTCCACCCCACGGCGCGTGAAGAGCAGAGCGATCCGAGAATCGTGACGTGCCGGATCAGTTTCAGCGCGAATGCGAGCCCGGAGGAAACGGAGCGGGCGGGCTAAAGAACGTTCAATGGCAAGTGGGCTTCCAGAAATTGACCAACCCTTCCCTGTGGCTTGTTGAGCAACTCTCCTTGCCGACGGACATGGGCACGGTGACGATCGAGCGCGTGGAGACCGCGATTTCGGGGTCCTGAGCGGGTCCACAAAACGGTGCGTCCCCTTTGATCTTTCTACTCGTTGCTTGCGCTCGTTTCCCAAGGCGGCGCGCAACTCGAAGGAGCCACGAGAAGACCCCGTCCGTAGACTGGATCGCGCCCTTTCTCCCCCAGGTCGGTCACAGGCAAGCCGTCGAGCAAGGCAGCCTTGTCCTGCAGGAGCTTTTCCCGGGGCTCTACGGCAAGGATGGCGGTGACGTGGGGCGCCGCGAATGATGTGCCGGACTGGTAGCCCGCGCGTCCGCCCGGCATCGCGGTCCAGATGTCGACGCCCGGCGCCGCGACGTCGATATGGTCCCCGCGATTGGCATAACGGTAGTTGCGGAGGTCCTTCGTGACCGCCGTTACAGCGATAACCTGAGGGTAGGCGGCCGGATAGCTGGGCGCGGCAGCAGGCCCCTCATTTCCGGCGGCGGCGACAAAAACCATACCTTTCTTGCTCAGTTTTGCGATCGCCCCGGCGACAAGTTCGTCCCGAGGCCCCGAGAAGCTCATGTTGACGAGCTTCACGCCGAAGCGCGCCGTCCAATCGAGCGCCTTCAGGAGGCTGAGCGTGTTGGCCGCCATATTGCCCCCCTCGTCGGAAAAAAAGACGTTGGCGGCGAAGAATTCAGCGTTGGGGATAAGACCTGGAACACTGCCAAGAGAACCGCCAGCGAGCAAGGAAAGGACTGCGGTGCCGTGCCAATTTGGCGGCGCCCCATACCCTTCGGGCGAGAAATCGAAGCGGTGGATCGTCCGCCCCGCGAACGCCGGGTGGCCTTCGTCAATGTCGGTGTCGATCACGCCAACCTTCAAGCCTCGCGCGCAGGACGCCAGCGTTTCTTTCCAGCCAATCGTCTGCCATCCAACACAATGGTCCGCTCCGCATGGGGGGTTGGCGCCGGGGGCCGGCGCTGGCTTGTCTTTGTCCGGTTTTGCGGGCCTGTCCTCGCTCATCGCCGTGCGGTAGAGCCGGTACAGCTTGTTCAACTCAAATCGATGGCCTGCCAACTCCCTCTTCAGAAGAGCCTGTCCCCGAACCGCATCCAGTCCAGGGGGCACGGTGAATTGGGTTGAGCGACCCGAGACATAGGTGACAGTTTGTACCGGACACATAGGTAACACTTTTCGCTTTCTGGCGGGGGTGTTGATGCCGTGGAAAGCGTGTTCGGCGATGGAGGAACGTCTTCGTTTTGTGGCTCGGCTTCTCGATGGCGAGGGCATGAGCGATCTCTGCCGGGAGTTCGGCATCTCTCGAAAGACCGGCTATAAGATTTACAACCGCTACAAGGATGAGGGGCTCGAGGCGCTGACCGACCGTTCGCGCCGGCCGGTGCGCTATGCGAACCAACTCCCCGAACCCATTGAGCGCATGATCGTCCGCTTGAAAAAGGACAAGCCGCACTGGGGGGCAAGGAAGATCAGGGAACTCCTTGTCAGGCGGCTTGCCGGAGACGTCCGCATCCCAGCCAAAAGCACCGTGCATGCGGTTCTCGACCGCCACGGCCTTGTCGCCCGCGCCCGCAAGCGGCGGAACCGGGCGGAAGGAACGCCGCTCAGCCAGGCCTTGCTTCCAAACGATCTCTGGTGCGCCGATTTCAAGGGCGAGTTCAAGCTCGGCAACGGCCGGTATTGTTACCCTTTGACCGTCACGGACCAGGCCTCCCGCAAGCTCCTTCTCCTGGAAGCCCTTGAATCAACCAAGGAGTCGCCTGTCCTGGAAGCTTTCTGCCGCCTCTTCCAAGACCAGGGCCTGCCAGCCGCGATGAGAAGCGATAACGGCCTGCCTTTTGCCTCTCCCAATGGGCTCTATAACCTCTCAAGGCTTTCGGTCTTCTGGCTCAGGCTCGGCATCGCGATCGAGAGGATCAAGCCAGGTCATCCTCAACAGAATGGCCGCCATGAGCGCATGCATCTCACCTTGAAGAAAGAAGCGACCCGCCCCGCTTGCCAAAACAGCCTGGCTCAACAAGCGCGCTTCGATGAGTTCCTCAATGAATTCAATACGGAAAGGCCGCACGAGGCGCTTTCCATGAAAACACCGGCCGAGGTCTACACCCCCTCGTCAAGGCCCTATCACGGCCTGCCCGAAATCGAATACCCCTTGCATGACAAGGACGTCCTCGTGACCGTCTGCGGACGCATCTGCATGCACAGAAAAAAGATCAACATCTCTACCGTCATGGCAGGCCAGAGGCTTGGAATCAAAGAAGTGGACGAGGGTATTTGGCTCGTCTCCTTCATGCACTATGATCTCGGATATATCGACCTGGAGCAGAAAACCTTGCAAACCATCGATAACCCGTTCGGCACGAGGTTGTCACCCATGTCTTAGGTACAAAACGTGACCTATGTCTCCGGGCTGGACAGGTAATGATAAGACCGCTTGCCTCGGACACGAACCCTTGAGGATCCGCCCTGAAGCCCAAGGCTTCGGCCCGCTCGATCGATGCCGGGTCCAACCCGACAGCCAGCACCTCATTGGGCGTAAACGCCAAACCTGCGATGGGGATCTTGGTATTTTCAACGGCCGCGGCGCTGCTTTTCTGTGCAGGAGCGGAGCGGTCGCGGCTCGCGGCTGCGGAATCCGTGGTCGCGGGTTCTCCTGCCGTGTCGCTCGGCTGGAAAAACGCGTTGCTCGGAAATATGGGGTTTACGGCTCTATTCAGCGCTTCTTCGATGGAAGGGTCTTGTTTCAAGCCATTCACGGCATTGCTTAGAGTCCCGTCGATCTTCTCGCATTCTTCATCGTGATGTCCGTGGTGGTGACGGTGCTTCTCATGTTCGTGCTCATGCCGCCGATGACACGGCGGTTCCGGCCAATGATGCTCCCATTCCGGCCCGTAATGCTCGCGCCAATGATGCTCGTACCCGTGATGCTGGCGCCAATGATGCTCGGGCTCCAGACTGTCGCTGGGGTGTCCTCCCCCGCCAATTCTGAGATCCAGCTTCATCATGTTGCGGCCGGCATCGTAGCTGACGTTACCTGAATTCGAACCCGGGCCGCTGCCGTATGAAGGGGCCTGGGACGCCCGGCCGCTATCGGAAACCCGCTTATCCCAGTCGCTGCCGCCCCCATCTTGGCCATGGCTGCTTCCCCCGGCCGCGCCGCCATTTTCCGGCCCGCCATCGCCGCCGCCGTGGCCCCGGCCGCCGCCATAGTCCGATCCCCCGTCATCACCGCCATTCCTCCGGCCGTCGCCGTGTTCGTTGTCATCGTGAGCCGTAGCGGTGGAAAAGAAAGTAAAGGTGAAACCAAGTAATGCGCCATCATCGGTTCCGGCGAAAAAACCGCCGTTGCACGAGCATATGACCAGCGTCAGAATGAACAACGCCACTTTCCTCAAGCGGACAGGCTTGAGAGGTTTGAGGCCCAACATGGGAATTGTTTCCAAAAAACTAAAACTGTTTTCACGTTAGCGCGGTCTATGATTGAGGTCGCCGAAAAACCGCCAGTGTAAATTGGATTGTTGGGAGGCGTTGCGGGAATGCAACCGGCAGGGGGAGCCGTTTCCAACCCGGATCGTAATCCGGCGTCTCTTCACGGCGATGCTTGAAGTCCTGGCTCATTCTTCTAGATCATTCTCGCACGGCGCTTTCGGAGGCGCGTGCTTTCCAGATGAAAGGCCGATGAAGAGATGACCGGAGAGGCGATTTCGATACCGGCTGAATGGGAGCCGCAAAGGCCGATCTGGACCGCGTGGCCGGCCGACCCGCGCGAATGGAACGGCGATCTCGCCGCGCCGCGCCGGATGTGGCGGCGATGACGCACGCGCTAAGCGATGGCAACAGGGTCCGCCTCCTGGTGAACGGCGCCGAGGCGGAGGCGTCGGCCCGCGAAGCCATCGGCGGCGCGGCGGAGATCGTGCCTGCGCGATACGGCGACATCTGGATCAGGGACACGGGGCCGATCTTCGCGCGCGCAGGTGGCGAGGCCATCGCGCTGCGCTTCAGGACGAACAGCTGGGGCGGCAAATTCGACCTGCCCGACGACGCGACGGTGGGCGGCGAGATCGCAAGGCTCGCCGGCGCGCGCATCCAGGCGTTCGATTTCGTACTCGAAGGGGGCGCGATCGAGCATGACGGGCGAGGGGACGATCCTAACGACCCGGCAGACGCTTCTGAATCCGAACCGCAACGGCTGGACAAGGGAAGACGCGGAGCTGCGCCTGAGGGAAGCCATTGGGGCGAAGAAAGTCATCTGGATCGACGAGGGCCTCGCGAACGACCACACCGACGGCCATATCGACAACATCGCCCGCTTCGTCGCGCCGGGTCGCGTCGTGTGCCAGTCCCCGGCCGGACCCGATGACCCTAACGCCGCAACGCTGGAGGCCATCGCGAGGACGCTTGAGCATGCGACGGATGCCGGGGGCCGCGCCCTCGACGTGGTGCGCATCCCCGGAGCCGGGCTCTACCGCAATGCGCTTGGCGAAATCTCGCCGGCCTCGCATATGAATTTCATCATCGCAAACGGCGTCGTCGTCGTGCCCGTTTACGGCGGCGCGCAGCGAGGTCGCCGCTATCGAGGCCTTGCAGGAGGCGTTCCCCGATCGCGATGTCATCGGCGTGCCGTCCATCGGCCTTCTCGGCGCGGGCGACGCCGGCGGCGGATCGTTCCACTGCATCACCCAGCAGGAGCCGGCCTGATGACCACGAACATGCTCACCGTCGCGGCGATCCAGGCCTCCTACGGCCAGGATATGGCGGCCAACATCGCGAAGACCGAGGCGCTCGTTCGGGAGGCGGCGGGGCGCGGCGCGCAAGTCATTCTGCCGTCCGAGCTTTTTCAGGGCATCTACTTCTGCACGAAGCAGGATCCGAAATGGTTCGAGACGGCCCATCCCGCCGCAGAGCACCCTTGCGTGCTGGCGCTGCGGAAGCTGGCGGAGGAACTTGGCGTCGTCATCCCAATCTCCTTCTTCGAAAAGGATGGGCCGCACTATTTCAACAGCGTGGCGGTGGCCGACGCCGATGGCGCGATCCTTGGCGTCTACCGCAAAAGCCACATTCCCGACGGGCCAGGCTATCAGGAAAAATACTACTTCCGCCCCGGCGATACGGGCTTCAGGGCCTGGAGGACGAAGCACGGCGTCATCGGCGTCGGCATCTGCTGGGACCAGTGGTTTCCCGAATGCGCGCGCGCCATGGTGCTTGCCGGCGCGAGCGTGCTGTTCTACCCGACGGCCATCGGATCGGAGCCCTATGACGCTGGCCTCGATACGCACAAGCGATGGCGGCGCGTCATGCAAGGCCATGCCGTCGCCAACGCGGTTCCGGTCGTCGCCGCCAACCGCATCGGCCTGGAGGAGAACGGCGGGGCGGCGCAGAAATATTACGGCCATTCCTTCATCGCCGATCACACGGGCGAACTGGCCGAGAGCTTCGGCGACACGGAGGAAGGCGTCCTCGTTCACAGCTTCGATCTTGCCGGAGATCGAAGCCTATCGGGCCGACTGGGGCTTCTTCCGCGACCGGCGGCCGGATCTCTATGGCGGCCTCGCGGACTGATCAGGCCATCCGCCGCGCGGCGGCTATCATCGCCTGTCCCAGCGAGATCGCGCCGTCGCCCGCGGGGAACAGGGCAGGGCTCAGAACCTCAAGATCGTGGCGTGCGAGCTTCCTGCCGGTCTCTTCGAGCAGCAGCTTGTTCTGGAACACGCCGCCGCACAGGACCACAGTTGTGCAGCCGTTAAGCCGGGCGAGCGCGGCAGCGGCGTCCGCCAGAGCAGCGGCGAGTCCCGCATGGAACTTCGCGGCGATGAGCGGAGCATCCGCGCCTGCGGCAAGATCGTCGAGGAACGCCCGCCACAGCGGCGTCCAGTCCAGCCTCGCTAAGGCTGCGCGAGATTTCAGAGCGAATCTCCCCTCACCCCCGTCCCTCTCCCCATGGGAGAGGGGCGTTGCCGCCCCGGCGGCCGCACGTCGATCCCCTCTCCCAGAGGGAGAGGGCTGGGGTGAGGGGTTGCGCCCCTTGTCTATCTCGCGAGCCATGTTTAAAACGCCTTCGACGAACGCCCCGCGATATCCGTCGCTCGCGCGGCCCATCGCCGGGGCGGCCAACGCTTCAAGCTCGATCGCCGCCTGCCCTTCATAGGAGACCGCATCGAAACAGATGGCAAGCAACGCGGCGGCGGCGTCGAAAAGCCGCCCGGCGGAGGAGGAAAGCGGCGCGTTTACACCGCGCTCCATGAGTTGCAGCGCCGCCGCGACCGGTTTTTGCTTCAGGCGATGCACGATCTCCAAACCGGCATAGTCGCGCGCAACGGCGTCCCGGCCCAGAAACGCATGGAGATGGGCGAGCGCATTGCGCCACGGCTCGCGCATCGCCTTTGCGCCGCCGATCAACGGGACCGGCGTGAAGGCCGCAACCCGCCGGAAGGAGCGATAATCGGCGATCAGGAATTCGCCGCCCCACAAGCCCCCGTCTTCGCCGAACCCTAGGCCGTCGAGGGCAAGGCCGAGCACGGGGTCTGTCGTGGCGGGCTTTTGAGCCTCGGCAAGCACGGCGGCGATATGGGCGTGATGGTGCTGCACCGGCTCCAACGGAAGGCCGGCCTCGCGCGCGATCGCCTCTCCGAGGACGGTCGGAAAATAATCAGGGTGCAGATCGGCCGCGATGACTTCGGGGGTGAACCGGAAGATCTCGCGATAGAGCTTGAGGTTTTCGCGGTAATCCGCGCGGGCCGCCGGCTCTTCCAGGTCGCCGATGTGCTGCGAGACGATGGCCAGGCCGCCGCCGAGCAGGCAGAAGGTCGATTTCAGTTCGGCCCCCATGGCCATGATGCGCGGCGCGGCGTCGAAGCCTTCCGGCAGAGAAAGCGGCGCCGGCGCGTATCCACGGGCGCGGCGCAGGATGCGAGGCTTGCCGTCCATGACGCGCGCAACGCTGTCGTCGAGCCGGTTCACGATGTCCCGGTCGTGCATCAGGAAAGCGTCGGCGATCCCGCCCAGTTTGGCGCGGGCCTCTTCGTTGCCGATGCATTGGGGCTCGTCGGTGATGTTGCCGGAGGTCAGGACGAGGGGATCACCGGTGTGGACGAAGAGAAGATGGTGAAGCGGCGTGTAAGGCAGCATGAAGCCGAGCGTCGATTGAGCCGGGGCGACGGCGGGCGCGACCGCGCGGGCCGCCTTGCGGTCAAGCAAAACGATGGGGGCGGCGGGCTCCAGGAGAAGCGGGCGTTCGATCTCTGACAGCTCCGCATAGTCTTCGATCGTCGCCAGATCGCGCGCCATCAGCGCGAACGGCTTGTCCCAGCGCCGCTTTCCTCTGCCGCAAGCGCGCTACCGCTTCCGCATTCAGTGCATCGCAGGCGAGATGAAAGCCGCCGATGCCTTTGATCGCGACAATCGCGCCTGATTCGATGAGCGCCGCGGCGGCCTCGATTGCATCGCCGTCGCGGACGCGCGCATTTCCTTCCCCGCGCTGTCCTCAAGCCAAAGCTTTGGCCCGCAAACAGGGCATGCGTTGGGCTGGGCGTGAAAGCGGCGATCCGCAGGATCGTTATATTCGGCGAGGCAGTCGGGGCACATCGCAAACGCGGACATGCTTGTCGTCGCGCGATCGTAGGGAATCGCGCGAAGGATCGAGAGCCTCGGCCCGCAATGGGTGCAATTCGTGAAAGGATAGCGATAGCGCCGGTTTGACGGATCGCCGATGTCGGCCAGGCATGAAGGGCAGGTTGCGGCGTCGGGAACGACGCCCGTTGTAACCTCGCCGCTGCGGCTGGCGAGGATGCGGAAATCGCGAGGCGCGCGCGCCTCCAGAGGCGCGGTCTCGATCCCGTCGATCCGCGAGAGGGGAGGGGCTTCGTCCCACAGCGCCATCTCAAGCCCGGCCAGCGACGGCGGAGGCCCGAACGCCCGGATCAGCACGCCTTCGCTGTCGTTCACGCACGTCGCCGGCCAGACCAAGGCGCTTGGCGATCCGCCATACCGTTGGTCTGAACCCTACGCCCTGAACGAGGCCGCGGACCCGGATGGAAACCCCTGGCGCTTTAGAGGTGCTTCGATTCACCGGCAGCCTCCGTGCCTCTCGCCATCATGCACGGGCTGAACGATACGCGGCGTACCGTCTCTCTCGCAAGCCCAACCCTGGAATGAAACGGAAGCGGCGTGACGCTATGACGGGCCTCAACTCCCGAAGGTAAATCGTCGCACCGTAACCATTCGTTTCAGCAAACTGTCAGAACCGCACACCATATTGTCTAGGTTGCCTTAGCGTCCGCTCGGCGCCAAATACATGTGATGCCACGGCGAGTGTGCCGCTTTATCCTTACAACCGGAAAAGTTACACTTAACGATGTCTTCACAAAAAATTAAGGCCCTGTACCCGGATGAACTGCTAAGTTTACGTCGCGATTTGTGTAATCTGGTAGCAGTGACAAGGAAGAGCAGCAGAGACTATAGGATGCCATGAGCGAGCAGGATTCTTGCCCTAACGGGCGGCCGGAGTGTGATTTCGCGGAGCAGCACGAGCTGGCGCTCGCAGGAAGGATCCTGCGCATGATCGAATCATACAGCCACGAAAACGAGACCTATCCTTGCCCGACATGCTTGCGGAATTCGATCATGGCCATCGCCGCGCTGCTTCATCTCGAAGCCGCGAAAATCGACGAGAGGAATCCGGAGCAAAGGTCCCCCCATCATAATGGTTTTGTGGACACCTTCACGGAGGCCGCCCGCGAGCGGATGCTCTCCGTTATGGACGCCGTTATCGATTTCGACGCTTTGCTTGGCAAACGCCGGCTGATGTGAGCCTCTTCCAGCTATCCCGCGACTTCAAACTTTCGTGCGGTTTTGTGCGCGGATCGTTTCCGGCCCGGTGGGCGGGGACGTCTCCGGCGGTCTCCTGAGCCGGAGAGCCATCTCGATCAGGCCTTCGAAAGATTGGCCAGTTCTGTTTTCACGGTATCCATCGCGGGCTTCGCTTCGCCGCTGAGCGTGACCTTGCTTCCGATCCGGTCGATGAGAGAATTCAAATCGGGCGCGCGCGCCGAGACCGACGCGGCGACGGCTTTTCTCTCGTCCGCCGTAAGTTGTTGCGCGATGGACTTGAGCCGGGCGAACTGGCGGGAAATATCCTTCAATTCTCCTGCGGCGGCCTGGGCCGAGGCTGTATCCTTGATTTTCTGGAGTGCAACCTGAAGGCGGGCGATGGCCGTCAGAATGTCGCTCTGGAGCCCGGCGGCCTGGCTTGCGCCAACGGGAGCTGGCGAGGCGATGGGGCCGCGGGCTGCCGCCTTGTTGCTCGCGGGATTGACGCCCTCCGCCGTTTGCGTCTCATTGCCATTGGATAGGAAGTAGAGCGCGGCGCCCGCAGCGATCACGGCCGGAAGCACCCAATAGACCCAACGGAGCTGCGAACGCATGGCGGAAGACTCGCCATAAGCGCGCGCCGGTTCCGCTGTCCGCATAAAGGGCGGCGTCTCCAGATCGATCATCCTGGCCACGCCGGCCGGCATCGCGCGCTCGATGTTGCTCCTCTGGCTTTGAAGCAGGCTTACGAGACCTTTGTTATCCAGCCCCGAGGCGCTCTGCTCTCGCCGCAGGTAGCCCAGGACAACCGGGACGAGGAAGCCAAGCAGCTTCTTTGCCGATCCCCGGCCAAGACCTGCAAACTGCGCCACCGCGGAGACCAGCGTCTCGAGCGTGTTGCTTCCCAGCAGCGAGGAAATCGCGGTCCAGCCCGTTTCCAGCACGCTTTTATGCGATTCCAGGAGATTGTTTGCGATGTCCCCGCTTTGCCCGGCCATCTCCTCGATGCGCGACATGGCGGAGGCAAGCTTCTGAGCGCCATCAGAACCCGAAACAGCGTTTGCAAGGCTGGCGAGGATGCCGGGAATGGCGGCCGTTATGCCCTTCTGCGCGGCGGCTTGATCGAGACCGAGGACGGACGCGACTTTACCGGTAACATCTGGAGAAAAGGACTGCATAATCGTCGAGACAAGATTTGTCGCCATCGGAAGCCTCTTTGATCTTTGCGCAAACGAAAAGCCTGTCAAGCACAGGCCTGCGCCAAGCTTGCTTCTGCGCGAACCGATTGCAACACAGAATGCTATTTGTCATTATCGCAATATAAAATATGTAGTAATATTTATCGCAATCGTGCTCGGTAGCTTAGTATAGTTCGGGCGTGAGCGTTCTTGTATGTCAAACGTTGACAGGAGGTCTTCTGTTTTTCGTTTCGCTCATTCGCCTGCTAAGCTTAATGTCTAGCCTAAGCTATCTGACTACTTCAGAACGAGAGGGCCGCCTTTCGGCAGCCCTCCAAGAGGGTGACGGCCGTGTTGGCCGGTTCAGGCGAACAGCACGACGAAAAGATAACGCGCCAGACCGATCGCCCACGGCAGTCCGGCCACGCTTATGAAGATCACATGCCGTGCGGCTGCGGCGGCGAAGATCGCGGATGTTGTCACGGGGAAAAAAAACAGGCCCGCGAAGGCGGCTCCGCCAGCCAAAGCGACAACGCCAAAACCGAAGCCCAGAGAGCGCCACAGGCGGGTGCGGGCCCGGCGCAGCGTGATGGCCGCCATGCCGAATCCGGCGAAAACCAGCGAGCTCGCAAGCCAGGGCGCAAGCGTCGCGAGACCGCCGCCAGCGATGCCGATCAGAAGCCCCCCGAATAAGCCCGACCATGAGTCCAGAACGTAGCCATCGGGACGAACAGGAATAAAAAGCGTTTCGTCTTCGTCCTGTGTGTTGTCATCGACATAGTCGATGAAGTCCCGAGGCGGGCGGGCAGACATTTGTGTCTCCTCTCGAAAAAAAACCGGCTGCTCTTGCGCAAATCACGCAAGGAACTCCCCGGCTCTAGTCGATTTAGTCCTGAGCACGAGAACTTGAAGGGGCAGAGCCTGTTTGCCGGGGCTGACGAAAAAATATTTAGCCGGCGCTTGACGCTTACACGAAGCCGGTACGTTTCTGCTTGCTCTTGCTTCTAAGGCTTCGCTTAAGAACGGGCTGTCAGGTTGTAGCGGCTTCGAACGAGAGCCGGGTCTCAGCGGGCGAGTTCCTTGAGGCCAAGGCGGATGAGCTCTTCGATCCGCGCGGCCTCGCCGGCTTTCGACAGCGCCGACGAGATCGCGGCGTTGGCCTGGAGCGGCGCATAACCAAGATTGACGAGCGCCGATACGGCCTCGGCGACAGGGGAGGGCGCAATAGCCGGGTTCTTCGCGCTGCTCGACGGCGAAGCGGCATTGCCATTCACCGGCGCTACAGCAAACGCCAGCGGCGGCGCCTTGTCCCTCAGCTCGTTGACGATGCGCAGCGCCACCTTGGGCCCAACGCCGGGCGCGCGCGTCATCATGCTTTTGTCCTGGAGCGCGATGGCGTTGGCGAGTTGGGCGGCATCCAGTGTGCTGAGAATAGAGAGCGCCACCTTCGCGCCGACGCCTTGCACGCTTTGCAGGAGCCGGAACCAGCCGCGCTCGGCCTCGGTCATGAAGCCGTAAAGCTTGATCGCGTCTTCGCGCACATGCGTCTCGATGGACAGCGTGACGGGCTCGCCCGGCGCGGGCAGCGCGGACAGCGTGCGCGACGAGCAGGCGACCTCATAGCCGACGCCGCCAACATCGATGATGGCGTGATCCGCCCCGGCCGCGTCGACGATGCCCCGCAGTTTTCCGATCATGGCGGCAGCGTAGCGCGAGTCGATCTTTTCGCAGGACCGCGTGAAGCTTTTACACAAGCTAATCGCGCTTGACGATGCCAGTCGCGACAGCGGAAAGGCTCAATGGCCTCTCCATAGACAAAACTGCAAATTAAGAACTTTGCCGATAGTGAGGCGATATAGAGGGATGCCTGCACGGGGCGCCATGCTGCCAGGACCCTAGAGCATAAGCTTCGATCTTGTTACGATAGCTCACAATTTCCAATTCAAGAAATCACATTTCTGCCCCTATACTGTGGTGGCCTGGGATGTACACGAGTGGAGCATCCCAACATGGCAAAGCGTTTCAGTTGGATTTATAATTGCGAGTTCCATCGCTGTTGGCTTGGCCAACGCGGATGAGAGCAAAACCACTGGACAGGCTTCTACGTGGGAACAAATGGCGGTCTAGCCCGATCTGACAGCAAAGACGCTTTGGCGTTGCGGGAAAGCCCAATTAGCGGATCCGAAAATGCTAGGAGCAGCGCATTTTCGAGCGATCTAACCGGGTATGACTTGCAGCACGCGTCCTTGGGGATGGGATTGGAGAGCGAGACCGGCAAGGTCCTTGGATCCGGCAAATAGGGATAAAAAAGCGATGTCAAACCGGCGGCTAACCTCGAAGCTTGCGATCGGGCTTTTTGCTGCGATCGCAATCGACACGTTCCTCCAGCTTACCTGGAAGACAACCGTCCTAGAGACGGCCGCCGATGCCTCCCCTTTGGCCACACTCGGCTCCGTCTTCGTCAATCCGGCCTTTTTCGGCGTGCTTTTTCTGATGGCGATACAATTCTTCAACTGGCTTATCGTGCTCAGCCAGGCGGATTTGAGCTATGTGAAGCCGATATCGTCGTTAAGCTATGCGTCTGTCCCGGTCTTCTCGGCATTAGTATTGGATGAGGCCGTTGATGTTCTTGAGATTTTGGGTCTGGCATGTGTCGTTACCGGCATCTGGTTGATCAGCCAAACCCAGCCTTTGACCCCGAAATCGTCCTAGTGGCGCGATGGCGTTTGCTCACGAGTGTGCTGCAAGCGGATGCAAATGCCGGAATCAGACCACTAGAGTGCGTCCGGAAAAGCGCCAAGCGGTTTTCCGGTAAACGCACGATAAAACAAAAACTTAGAGCCCGCTTTTGATTCCATCAAAAGCGGATAGGCTCTAGCCTCGGGAAATTGTGTCCAGCATCTTGCCAATTGCGGATAGCTGAGATGTGTAAAGGGAGTCACTTTCAACTCATGCAATTTGACGGATGTCTTGGGTTTGTATGGGGGCAAGGCTCAAGACTGAGGAGCCGCATTGCGAGCGTAGCCGCGAATGGCATAGCGATCACCCTCTGCGTAGGGCTGGCTGCTTGCGCTGAGGATCGCAACTACCCAAGTTTCTCGAAGATCTCAGACTTAGGAAACATTTTGACTCCGCAGGAGCGGCAAAAGGCCGTGGAGGAATTGCAAAAGCAAGATCAGAGTCATAGCAACAATCCCTGAAGGCCTGCTGACCAGCAATGATCTCGCTCTCCCCAACCACGCAACGGGGGATCTATAGCCTGGCCTCCTTCGTCATGGCCGGGCTTGACCCGGCGATCCATATCATATTGATAAAGTTCAGCTTTTGTCCTGGATGGCAGCATCAAGTGCGGCCCTGACACGCTAGAGTGCGTCCGGAAAAGCGCGAAGCGGTTTTCGATAAGACGCACGATAAAACAAAAACTTAGAGCCCGCTTTTGATTCCATCAAAAGCGGATGGGCTTTAGACAAGCGCGGCGATTATGCGAGCGCGCCTGTGATGCGCGTGGGTGATCGCGACCGCAAGCGCGTCGGCGGCGTCCGCCGTTTCGGGCGTAGCTTTCGGCAGGAGATAGCGGATCATGGCGCGGATCTGCGTTTTCTCGGCGTGGCCTGTGCCGGTGACGGTCTTCTTGACCGAGTTCGGCGCATATTCGGCGACGCTCAAGCCAAGCCGCGCCGGAACCAGGAGAGCAACGCCGCGCGCCTGTCCCAGCTTCAGGGCCGAGCGCGCATTTCCGTTCACGAAGGTTTCCTCGACGGCGGCTTCAGACGGCCGCCACTGCCGCATCACCTCCTCAAGACCAGCGAAAAGCACGGCAAGCCTTTGCCCCATCGGCTCTTGCGGCGCGGTCTTGATGGCGCCGCACGCCACGAAGGAAAGCCGCGCCCCGTCCCAATCGACGACGCCCCAGCCGAGATTGCAAAGGCCGGGGTCGAGTCCCAGGATGCGTGTCAAGGATGCCGGCATGGCGCTCGCCCTCTTGCCCGAATTGGCAAGGCACAGGGTCATCGGCTGAAAGGGCGGGGTCAAGCCTTTCCGCCCGCGCGTCCTGGCATGGCGGCGCGACCGGTGGCTGGCCGCGTCCGGTCTAGTAAAGCCCGAGGCAAGTTCGGCGCCCCAATAGCTGCGAGCACGCACGCGAACTTGCCTCGGAAAAGCTGTAGTAGAATTATATAGTTGCTAGTACGCCTTATCCGCGGAAGTCCTGTCGGCGCCCGCAGCAAATGGGTCAGGACTTCCCGCGGGGCGTACTAGCCGTTTTTCGTTCCCCTCACCCAGCGCCGGATCCGTGCGAAAAACGCGCGAAACTGGCGGCGCGCTTGTTCCTTCCATCGCAGCATCGTCAGGTAAACGGACGATGTCTTGATCCAGTGCTTCCCGTAGGAGACGTTCAGCCAGGCCCAGGCGTGGATGCGGCTGACGAGCCAGATCTTGCGGCTCTGGGGACGGACCGCGACCCAGGTCTTGTCGATCAGCACAAAGCTCACGCCTTGCAGGAAGAGCCAGAGCAGGACGCCGGTCCTGGGGTGCGCCGCGATCATGATCGTGGCGACGGTTTTCGCCGGTTCCAGCACCGCGAGCGGCACCGCGATGCTTACCGTCGCCCAGTAGGGCGGCAGCGCGCGCAAATACGCAAAATAGGGCTCGTAGACGGTGACGTAGAGCGTTTGCAGGTTTGGCTTGATATGGTTCTGGACCAGGCTCGACTGGGCGATGAGGCCGATGAGCCATTTGATTTGCGGATGGAGAACCACCACAAACAGCGCGAACACGACCTGTATCGTGCGCACGATGACCCGGCCGATGAGTTTGAACGGCAGGATGGCGGCGGAGCGGGAGGCCGCCACGCCCCTGGCCAAAAGGCTGTCATCGCTGTCGTGGTTTGCCAATTCTCGATCTTTCATTCGTCATGCGCGCGGTCCTGGCTCGCCAGTGACGCAGGTCGGCGGGTCTTGGAAAGGCATCAAGAGCCTGACTGAACCCTATAGGCCCGGCATTGACGTATCTTGCTGCTCAAGCTTGCGCAAGCGCGCGGGCCTCGATTTCGGCGGACGTCCATTCGAAGGCGCTGTCTCGAAGCCGCTCCCACTCGGCCCAATCCATCGGGTTTATGCCTTCAGGAATGGGGATCGCGAAGCTTTGCACGCCGGAAAGGGCGGGGAGGCTTCGGCGCGGCCTGCCGAGAACCGATTCGAGACGCACGCGCTTGTCGAGCGTGGCCAGGAATTGAAAAGGCGTCAGCCGGAAGGATGGTCCGCCGGCGAGTTGCCTGTAGGACATCTCCGATGGCCCAGGCGCGGGAACGTCCGGATACAGAAGAATAAGTGGCGAGGCGGAGAGATGCTTGGCCGTCTCGACGATCGCTTCGATCTCGCCTTCGCCGCTGACGAGAATGTCGCCATTTTCGGCAATGAGCGGCGGCAGGATGCCGGGCGGAGCCAATCCGGCTCGAACCGCCCCGCTAAGGAGGCCGTCGCCGTGAACCTTCGCCGCGTTCTCCGACAGCGAAACCGACACCGCCGCAAAAGGACGGCTGGCGAGCCCGATGTCGTGAGGAGGCAGAGCCGAAGCGAGCAGGCCGTCCAGGCCAGCGGTCTCGAATAGCCCTGCGTCGGGCCGCGTGGCCCGCTTCCAGACAGCCGAACTGGCCAGGTCCCGGAACAGCGCCTCCGTTTCGGCGAGGCTCGCGCCGCAGGCGAGAAGACCGGCGGGCATGATCGCGCTTCCGGCCGCTGTCAGGCAGGTCGCGGGCGCTCCGTTCGCCTCAAAGGCTTGAAGCCCGCCCAGGATCGCGGCGGCATAAACGCCGGCGCTCGTAGCGGCGATGGCGATTCCCCTGCCGAGCAGCGCCGAAGCCATGAGCGCGGTCGCTGCGGGCGAGGCGAAGTCGAGAAGCTGGGTCGAGCGGTAGGGCCGATGCGCGATCCATTCGGCGGCGCTTTTAAGGGTGAGGCCGTTGCTCTTGGCGAGGGCAAGCCGGCAACGATCCTTGCCCCGTCGCTGCAAGGCGTGCTCTTCCAGGGGGGACAGGGCGTGGCTGCCGCCGCCCCCCAGGAAGAGGATTTCGTCGGCTTCCTCGATGGCTTCCTTCGCATAGGCGGCATCGGACCCGTCCGCGACGACCACGGTGACATCGAACTCCAGTTCCTGTCCCTGGAGCCAGTGGGCCGTGTCCGGCGCGTCGAGCGCGAGCGAGCCGAAACTGTCCCGCCTTAAGAGTCTGACCTCGGCTAGGCTTTCGAGCGCGGAAATGACCGCATCCTTCGTTCCGCCGTCGAAGCGGCCCTTGACGCCCGCCGGGCAGAGGAGAAGGCGCGCCGGTATTTCGGGAGGAGACGCGAAGGCCGCCGCACTGTCGCCGATGCGCGCAATAGCAGCTGCGAGAAGATCGGGATGCGCGTGAAAGGCCGCTGTTAGATCGTCCCATCCGAGCGTCAACAGCACGGTTTCGCGCAGCGCGACGAGGGTTTCCCGCGCGGGCGCTTGCGTGAACCAGGCCTTGGCCGCAAGCGCCGCCCCCTGGCCATGCTCCTCGGCGCCGGGTCCGCCGTCTAGCGCGCCAACCCGCCCCGACACGACGATGCCGAGTTCGTCCACGCCCGCGCCCGCGATCGTCGCCGCCTCGCCCTTCGCCAGCACCTTGAGGGCCGTGCAGCCGTACAGAAGCTGCAACTGCGCGAGGTCGAGCGCCGAGAAAGGCGGAACCGCAGCCAGAAACCGGAGTATGCGAGACGACGAATCCATCGGCCTCCCTTAAGCGTGCGTCCGGAAAAGCGCCAAGCGGTTTTCTGATAAAGGCGCACCTTTTGATTCCATCAAAAGCGGATAGGCACTATCGCTCTTTTGGCCCGAAAGAATGGCGCGATAAAAAGGCTGCATGATTGTTTCGGGCGCCAACTCCGATCTCGCCCGCGCCGCTCCATCGGAGGCCCAAAATCGTCCAAGGCTTCCTTGCCACAATGCAGGCATCGCTGATACAAGCTGTGTGTGGGGCGGAACATGGGCGCTGGATGATGGCGCCGGCGGCGATCATAGGTTTGCGTTGGGCCACGGAGCGAGCGTTGTTTGTGTGCGCAAGAGATGGGCGTCTCTCCTGTGCGCCGTTTTCTTCTCATTTTGCGCAGCCGCTGCTTTTGCAGAGCCGGGTGGGATAAGCGAGCCTCCAATCGTTCCGCGCGGAGCTTGGGGAGCGATGCCGCCCAACGCCGAACTGATGCAGGAACAAAAGCCGGCGGAAATCATCGTTCATCATACCGCGGAGCGGCAGCAGCCAAAGCTGAGTCTTGAGGTGAAGCTGCGCGGCCTCCAAGGCTTCGCCATGAAGCCCGGCAAGGTCGGCTCGCTGCCGAAGATGGCGTGGGGCGATGTCCCGTATCATTATTACATTGATGTTTCCGGCAGAATTGGCGAAGGGCGCGACCCCGGTTTTGCAGGCGACGGCGTCACGAATTTCGACAATGACGACCGGATTCAGATCGCCGTCGAGGGCGATTTCGAGAAGGAGGAGCCGTCGAGGGCGGAGGTGGAATTGCTCACGAAACTTGTGATCTGGCTCGCCGCCAAGTATGGCGTTGCGCCCGAAAACATCTCCGGACATGGCGATTACGATCAGACCAATTGTCCCGGCCGCAATATGAAGCCCGTTCTGGAAGGGCTGCGGAGCGCCGTTCGCGCCGAACTTTACACGGGCAGATGAAGCAAAAGGCGCCAGTACGCCCCACGGGAAGTCCTAACCCCTATTCGTCAGGCTCTGATAGGACTTCCCGCGGATAAGGCGTACTGGCAAAACCTAAGCTTCTAGTACAGCTTAACCGCCGGAAGCTCGCCTGCGCGCGTGCAGCAATTGTGTGCGAACTTCCGGCGGGCTGTACGAGGCGCTTGACCGGGGCGGGGCCACGCGTTACATGAACGGGAACGGGCGAACGCGCCGCTTTCCAATCACTATTAGGTCCGATCATGTCGCGCCAGTGCGAACTCACAGGCAAGGGTGGCCTCGTCGGTCATCTCGTCAGCCACTCGAACATCAAGACGAAGCGGCGCTACTTGCCGAACCTTTGCAATGTCACGCTTTTGAGCGATACGCTTGGGCGCGGCATCCGTTTGAAAATCAGCGCCAACGCGCTTCGCTCGGTGGAGCATCGCGGCGGGCTCGATGCGTTCCTCCTGAAGGCGGGCGACGAGGAGCTGTCTCTCAAGGCGCGCCGCCTGAAGCGCGAGATCGTAAAGGCTCGCGCGAGGACCGAAGGCGCTGCCTAGCGCTGGCGCCAAGCCAGGTTTCGAGCTTGAGGTGAGAAGTTCCCGAAGACCGCTGGATCTTCGGGCGCTTTTGCATGGCCTTCTTTATTTCAACAGGCAATCGCCATCAGTATGCCGTCGCCTTCTCGCCGAAAATTCGGCTGCCAGAGTGCGTCCGGAAAAGTTTGAAGCCGTTTTCTGAGCGATACGCACTAGTTGGTGCTGCATGCGAACAGGTCGGGAAGATTAGGAGCGCCGAGACAGGAATTGTCTCTGCGGCCAAAATCAGAACTGTAAGCCGGTACGAAGGACAGGATGCCGACCGTCTCAGGCCTCAGCCGGTCGTTATGCGGTCTCGCATCCGAGGGCATCACAGAGGCGACTGCGAGCAGAATGCTTACAGAGCCTACTAACGCGGTTTTCATGCGATCTTCCTCTTTTTTGCCATCCCTTTCTCAGCTTTCGCAAAGACGATCGCAGAGAAACGCGATCGGGGGATGGCTCTTTAATGGGACTATTCTCAAGTCATGGCTTGCGAATAGCTTGAACGCTACAGACATACAAGCCGTGTAGCGTTAGAGGCATAACTCTATTATTTTGGTGTATTTCGGCATCCTACGGATGGGTGAGGTGCGGAACTTATTTAGTTAATGCGGGCAGCACTCCCGTTAAATCTAAAGCCCAAGCTGATCGGCAGTGAATAAAAAGTGAAGAAGACAATATCTGAGGAAGATATAGTATTGCGTAGTGGAAGGTATACTCTTTCGTTGGCGAAACAGGTGACGGCGCTGTCGCAAGGGTAGGTGACGTGCGCGACAGGCAAATACTTAGAAGCTCAACCTGTTTTCTGCACGAAGCAGCGTTCAAGCGAGGCGCCAGACTTTCGCCGCATGCAGCATGAAGATGGCGGGCTTGCCGCTGTGAAGCGAGCTGATCGCCGGGCTTCTGCACGGCAAGCCGCCTGCATAAGCGCCGAAGGCCGGCATGATCAGAAGATTGTCCGACACACAGAAGCACCGGCCGGAGAAGCGGTAGCCTTGCGCCTGAACGCTGGCCTTGGGATGAAAATGTCCAACAATTTCCGGCATCTTCCGGGAGGCGCCTGGTTCGTGGCGCAGTGCAACGCCCTGAATGTCGAGTTGGGTTCGCCGCTCGCCCTCGCACAGGACCGGAGCGCCGGGATCGTGATTGCCCGCGATCCACACCCATTCTTCCACGCCCGCGCATAGCGAGGAGAGCGCGGCGCGGTCGGCTTCGTCCATGCGTTCGCCCGCGCGCTCGTCATGAAAGCTGTCGCCCAGGCAAACCACGCGCCGGGGCCGGGCGGCGTCGATCGCACATCTGAGGCGAAGAAGGGTGTCGTGGCTGTCGAGCGCAGGCACGAGCCTGCCCCGCGCCGCGAATTTCGAGCCTTTTTCGAGATGAAGGTCGGACACGATCAGTGTCCCGCAGCCGGGGAGGTAGGCCGCGCCGCTATGATCCAGAATAAGGTCGAGGCCCGCGAACCTGATCGGTATCGAAACGCGGCCCGGCCCCAAAGCCTCATCGGGAGGGCAGGGCAGCCGCGCATCGCCCTTTGGGGCCGATATGTTTTGCTTCAGCGTCACCGCCACTTCCTAACCTGCACCGGCGGAGCGTTCAACCGAATGCCTTCGAAGAGAGGAAGAAAAGGAAAGACGTGGCGGAGCGTGCGGTGCTGGCCGCCGCTCGGCCCCTTCACGGCGAGGGGGCGAACTACGACAGCGTTGCCGGCGAAACCCACCAGTTCGGGTGAGCGCGCGCGATCTCTTGCGCCGCGTTGGCTGCGTCCTCCCCAGAGGTAAAAACGCCGAAGCAAGTCGGGCCGCTGCCCGACAGGCGGGCAAGCAGGCAGCCATCGAGGCGGCGGAGGGTGTTGAGCACCCCCTCGACGGCGGGTTCGAGCGCGATTGCCGGCGCTTCCAGATCGTTGCGTCCGTCTTTCAGCCAGGCGGCGGCCTCTTCGGGGGTCTTCCATCCCGGACAGGCGGGCAGGGTTGCGGTCTCGCCCGGAGAGAGAGGAGCGGCGTTCAAGGTTCTGAAAACATCCGCCGTCGAGAGTTTGATGCGCGGATTGGCAAGGATGGCGGGGAGCGGCGCCAAACCGCGAACGGGCGTGACGCGCTCGCCGAGGCCGCACATCCAGGATGCGCTGTTCTGCAGGCAGACCGGAACATCCGCCCCGATGGCGGCGGATCGCTCGATGAAGCGCCTTGCGTCCGAGGAGCTGTCATAGACCGCCAGCAACGCCCTGATAGCCGCGGCGGCATCGGAAGACCCTCCGCCGAGGCCCGCGGCGACGGGAATATTCTTCTTAAGGCGGAACTCTCCCCCGATCTCTTTGCCGAGCCAGCCCGAGACGGCGCGCTTGGCCTTCAGGACCAGGTTCTCGCCATCCACGAGGCCTGCAAAAGGACCATCGAGAACAAGGCTCGTCTCCGGCGATGGGCTGAACGTCAGCTCATCGCACACATCGGCGAAGACCACGAGGCTCTCAAGCTCGTGATAGCGATCGGCGCGCCTGCCCTTCACATGCAGGGTCAGGTTGACCTTGGCGCGGGCGCGCTCGCAGACGGCGGGACCCGCAGCGCCGCCTTGGTCCGCATAGACCGGAGGAATGGCCGAAGACGATGTCATTGCAGAACCTTGGCGGTGCTCAAACCTGGTGTGGCGTCTCGCAATTGCCTGTTCCCCTTGCGGCAGGCTCTCATGAGGCGGGATGCTCGCTCATGTCGATAGGCGGTTTAGGCGCGATTGTCGACCCCGGTTGTTGAGAACGCGGATTTCGCGTTTTTTGCGGTCCCGCAAGCCGCAATCCGCCGCCGCGCCCGGCCTTCAAACCGATTGCATTCCGCCGCCAGTCGGTTTTCTATCCGAAAAGACCTTAGGAGACGCCCATGACCGACGCACCCGCCCCAGGCTTCAACACGCTCGCCGTCCATGCCGGCGCTCAACCCGATCCCGCCACGGGCGCGCGCGTGACGCCGATCTATCAGACGACCTCCTATGTCTTCGACACTGTGGATCATGCCGCCTCCCTTTTTGCGCTGGAGGCTTTCGGCAACATCTACACCCGCATCATGAACCCCACGCAGGCGGTTCTCGAATTGCGCGTGGCGGCGCTCGAAGACGGGACGGCGGCGCTCGCGGCGGCCTCGGGACATGCGGCGCAGATGCTCGTGTTCCACGTTCTCATGGAGCCGGGCGACGAGTTCATCGCCTCGCGCCAGCTCTATGGCGGCTCCATCAACCAGTTCAATCACGCCTTCAAGAAGTTCGGCTGGAACGTGGTCTGGGCCGACGGCGACGACCCGGCGAGCTTCGAGGCCGCGATCACGCCGAAGACAAAGCTTATCTTCATCGAATCCATCGCCAATCCGGGCGGCATCGTCATCGATGTGCCGGCTATTGCGGCGGTGGCCAAGAAGGCCGGCCTGCCGCTCGTCGTCGATAACACGCTGGCGACGCCCTATCTGTTCCGGCCCAAGGAGCACGGCGCGGACATTATCGTGCATTCGCTCACCAAGTTCCTCGGCGGCCATGGCAATTCCATCGGCGGCATCCTTGTCGATTGCGGCACGTTCGACTGGGTGAAAAGCGGGCGCTATCCGATGCTGTCCGAGCCGAACCCCTCCTATCACGGCATGGTCATCGGCGAGACCTTCGGCAATTTCGCCTTCGCCATCGCGGCGCGCGTGCTCTCCTTGCGCGATCTCGGCCCGTCGATTGCGCCGCTCAACGCCTTCCTGTTCATCAACGGCATCGAGACGCTGCCTTTGCGCATCGCGCGCCACTGCGAGAACGCGCTCACCGTGGCGAATTGGCTGGAGAAGCACCCGAAGGTCGCGTGGGTGAACTATGCGGGCCTGCCCGGCAACCGATATTATGAGCGGGCGAAGCGGCTTGTCCCGAAGGGCGCGGGCGCGGTCTTCACATTCGGCCTCAAAGGCGGCTATAGCGCGGGCGTGACGCTCGTCTCGAACGTGAGGCTGTTCTCGCACCTCGCCAATATCGGCGATGTCCGGAGCCTCATCATTCACCCGGCGTCCACCACGCACAGCCAGCTCACGGCGGAGCAGCGCACGCTCGCCGGCGCGGGCGACGACGTGGTGCGGCTCTCGGTCGGCATCGAGGACAGCGCCGACATCATCGGCGATCTGGAGCAGGCGCTCGCGGGGGTGTAAGCAGTCGTGGACAGTTTGACCGACAGTTCGATCCCCCCTCTCCCTGCGAGCTCGCCTTGACGGGTTCGCAACTTCAAGTGACGCATCCACAAGCGGATGCGGTTTGAGAGGGAACGCGGGTGCAACGGCTGCGACCGAACTCCCTCGGTCCGGGCAGCCCAAATTTGGCCCTCATTCGGCGCACAGTGAACCAATGTGCGGCGCAGGGACGACTTGCGCCGCTTTGACCCTACGGGCGGCTCGATGCGGCCTCAAAACCGGAACACACGATGACCCCCTGCCGCAAGCTGCTTCTGACTTTGGCCTTGCTGCCGGTGACGGCGATGCCTTCCAACGCCCAGTCGCAGGATTATGCTCCCCCGCAGCAGGGCGACGCGCCGCGCTCGCTCCGGCCGCCCCAGCCGGGAGACGCCTATAATCCGCCGGGCGGGAATTATCCGCAGGGCGGAAATTATCCGGAGGGTGGGAGTTATCCGCAGGGCGGAAATTATCCCCGCAGCGGGAGCGACAACCCCGGCTACGGCCAGCCCTACAGCGCGCCGCCGCCGGTGAACGCTAATGCCGCGCCTCAAGATAGCGGTCCGCCTCCCGGCGCAACCTGGGGTCCTCCGCCGCCCAATGGCGCCTACTCCACCAGTGAAATCGTCGACGCCGGGCGCAGCTTCTTCGGCGGCGCCTCGGAGGGGCTTGCGAGCGTCGTCGAATACTCCTTCCAGCGCAATGGACACCCGAACGGCTACATTCTCGGCGAGGAGGCCGGCGGAGCCATCGTCGCGGGCCTCCGCTATGGCGAGGGCACGCTTTACACGAAGGGCTATCCTCCGCAGAAAGTGTTTTGGCAGGGGCCTTCGCTCGGCTACGACTTCGGAGCGAACGGAGCGAAATCCTTTACGCTCGTCTACAATCTTCAATATCCCGTCGCAGATCTACGAGCGCTTTGCGGGAATCGACGGCTCCGCCTACCTCGTCGGAGGGGTAGGAATAACCTTCCAGCAACACGGCGATGTCATTCTCGCGCCCATTCGCGCCGGGTTAGGGTTGCGTTTGGGAGCCAATGTCGGTTATCTCAAGTATACACCCTCGCCAACCTGGAACCCTTTCTAGGGCCTGCTACGCGATCGGTTGAACGGACGCTGGTCCGGCAGGTTGGGGAGGCTGTGCCGGACGCCTTTGGGCGACGCCTAACGTGAAGAACTTTGCCGCGGCTGCCATCGGCCCCGCCTTTTTCCGGAGGGATCATGCGCGCGACAGGCATGAAGTAAGGGAGCCCAGTTCAATGATCCAAGCGATTATGCTGATCGCGCTGGGATTTTTGGTAGCGAGCCTGATCGGGCGTGCTGCTCGCGCCCTCCCTTTGGAATCGCGCCGCCCGTCTCTCGAAGAAAAGGCTCGAAAGCACGCTGCCGCTGACGCTGTCCGAGATCGAAGCCACGCAAGACCAGCTGCGGGCTACCTATGCGGTTCGGCTGAGGCGGCTTGAAACCTCGCTCGCCGGGGCGAAGCAGAAGGCCGCGAATCAGCTCGTCGACAACAGCCGCCTGCAAATGCAGATCGGTAGCCCTGAAAGACCAGATCGCCGACCTTGACCTAAAACTTTCCGAGAGGCGCAACGCCGCCACAGTGCTCGAGCAAACCATCACCAAGCGTTTTCCCGAGCTCGACCGCGAGATCACGGCGGCCAGGGCGGAGCTGCAGGACCGCTCTTTCGAGCTTCAGGACCTGACGAACAAGCTTGCCCGGCGCGACGAGGAGCTTTCCGCGGCCGAGCGAGCCGCCGCAAACTATCAGGAAGAGCTCAAGCGCCTGCACCAGGTGCTCGAGAAGAGCGCCGCCGACCGCAGCGGACGGCGCGTTCGCCGCGCCTCGCAATGGGATATCGACGACTATCGAGCCGAATACGATCGCCTCAACCTCGAACTATCGAAGCTGCGGCAGCAGCTTGCCCAGCTCCAGGACAGGGATGCGCAGCAAGTGGGCGTCATCAAGGGCGAGTTGCACAAGCTCGCCGAACTGATCCTCGCATCCGCTCAGCCGAAGCCGGTCTCCCTTCAGGCGGAATGGTCTGAACTTGGCGGCGAAGCGCCCTGCCGGCCAGGATGTTCGCCGCGAGAGGCCGCTGCCGTGGAAGCAAAACAATACGCCCATGCCGCTTGCCGAGAGGTGAAGCTCAGCGCCGCGCAGGCGCAGGAGAAGGTCCCCGCGGCGTCCCAGGCTTCCGGGTCATTGAAGCCACGGTCGGATCGGCTTACCGAGCGCCGGGAGCCGGGAGCCATCCTGCCTCTCCCGTCGCGGACCTTCATTCCGGAGGAGACCGTTTTCCCTGCGGCGAAAAACGGGCACACGGAGACGGACGTGTGCGATCCAAGATTGCTGCATGAGGTGATCGCCGGGAGCAAGGACGGCGCGAAGCAGCAATCGCGGAGACATTACCTCCCGCTGACGCCGAGCCCGAGCCGCCGATCCGCGGCCATGAATGGAGCGGGCGCCGAAATCGAGGCGCCGGTTCATCATGAACGGTGTCCGCCCCAGACGAAGCTTCGCCGGAGCCGGACGGCGAGATCCCCGCCGGCGAGGCGTTCGCAGACCCGCGAGGCGCCGCCATCCCGGAGAAGGCGCGAGGATGAAGCGGGCGAAGCTCCCTCCATGAAGCCGGATCGAACTCGCCGGGAATGGCGGCCGCCGCTCTTATGACAGTGGCTCCTCCCCGGAACCCAGCCTGGCGGACGCGATCAACCTTGAGGCCCTCAAGCCGGAAGCCAACGGGAGAAGACGGGCGTTCATCAGACCACGCTCATCGAAAGGCTTCAGGGCATTGGAGACGAGCCCGAGGCGAAAGGCTTCCCTCCACGGGGCCTACGTCGATAGGAACCAGCGCCGCTCTCCTTCGAACCCGGCTGCAGTGAGCTTGCCGGTTCGGCACGCGTAAGTATCCAGCCCGATCCTGTTGGACAGTACTTGCGGGAAGCGGGCTGGCGTATGGCCATGAACCACGATGGCTTCGAAATCCCCGGTCCAGTTCAGAAACTCGGCTCTGATCCAAATCAGGTCCTCTTCGCTTCTGGCTTTCGAGCGGAACGTTCGGCCTGACACCCGCATGGAGCAAAATAATAATCGCCAAAGCGGCGAAGCTCAGCTGCAATCCTTGAAAAAACGAAGGTGAGAGGGGGGCAATACGGCCCTGAACTGCCGGGCCGCCTCGGCAAGCCCTTCCTAGTCCGCGCCGGAACGCGTCTTGCACGATCTCCGGCGCCGACGCCATAAGACAACAGGGCACATCGCCGCCATTGCGCAGCCAGTTCGGGCTTGGCGCCGGATCGCGAATGGAAGGAAAGGAGAAGGTCCTCATGATTTCCTTTCAAGAAAACTGGCGTGATGTCTTCCGGAAATCCCTGCACCATCCTCGCAACAACGCCCTTCCGAGGCGGGGCCTCGATCGACGTAGTCGCCGAGGAAAATCAACGTCGACAGCCGCCTCTCCCGCCCTTTACGATCCTCGTCGATCAAGGCCAGCATGAGACTCGAGCAGATCGAGCCGCCCGTGAATGTCGCCGATGGCGTAAAGACGCAGCCCGTCCGGCACGCTCGGATGTTTCCGGCCGCGCTTTCTAATCTTAAAAAAACTTTCTTACTCCGCGCGTCTTACTCGAACATCTGGCCAGGCGGCTCTGCCGGACAGCATGGTTGGCAAAGTTTCGCCGCTTTCCTCACCCAGTCATTATAGTTAGCGAGAGGGTGACGATTTTGGTAGGCTCTTGCTTCGAATGTCTTGCCTTTGATGGTATCTTGTCCCCTGCGCCCTTTTCGGTTCGGCGCCCGACATCACTTTAGAGGGTTAGGAACGGTGCTCAGGCTTCGCGCGACAAGCCTCTTATATCCTATTCTTCTATCATAATCGGCGCATGGGCTCAAACCTCACCCACAGTCAGGCCTGCCCCCCCTCCTCCTCAAGCTGCGAAAGCCGGCGCCCGCGATAGGGACCGTGGGCATCCTCGCGGGCGATGCCGACAGCACGGGCCTAAGGATTACAACAGACCTTGCGCGCGTTCTCGATAATGGAAACGAGTTGCGGATCATTCCCGATGGCGGGAAAAGGCTCCCTTCAGAACATCAACGACCTGCTCACGCTCAAGGCGGTCGATATCGCCATCGTCCAGTCCGATGTCTTGACGCGTTTCGCCAAGATCAGCCGCCAGCCGGCCTTGCAGTCGCGGATGCAATACGTGGCGAAGCTCTATTCCGAAGAATTCCACGTCCTGTCCCGCATGCAATTTATGTGTCTGCAGGACCTGACGGGACGCCGCGTCAGTTTTGGCCCGAAAGAGAGCGGGATGGCCATCACCGCGGAGGCCGTCTTCGAAGCGAACGATATCGCCGTCGATCCCCTCTATCTCGATCACGATGAAGCCATCGAACGGCTCAAGCGCGGAGAACTCGATGCGCTCGTCTATGTCGGCGGAAAACCGTCGCGCGCTTTCGAAAAGATCACGCACAAAGACAAGGCTCACTTCCTCGACGTGGAGTATCTGCCGGGCCTTCAGGCGAACTATCTTCCCGCGATCATAACGGCGGAAGACTATCCCAATCTTGTGGCGCCGGATGAAACGGTCGGGACGATTAGCGTCGCAGCCATTATGGCGGTCCATGTCTGGCCGCCTCAATCGGAGCGTTTTCATGCCGTATCCCGCTTCACAGAGAGATTTTTCGCAAGCATCGATAAGCTTCAATCCGGCAGTTACAGTGCAAAATGGCGAGAGGTGAACATTCGTGCGCCCTTGAAAGGCTGGCAACGATAGCCAGCCCGCCGAGCATTGGCTGTTGGCGAACGCCCAGGATAAAGCGAGAGCGGCCGCGCCCGCGGCGCAACAGTTGAAAACGATGCTTCAGAAATTTGTCGAAAGTCAACGCGGGAGCTCCGCCGGTCAGGAAGAGCTCTTCAACCAGTTCGTCCGTTGGTATCAGCAGCAGAACATGCAGCCGCCACAGCAGCAATAAAGGCGGCTTCGGAAGTCGCGATGCCTGCAGGAGTAGGAAATGCCTGAGACAATCAAGCTCGATGAGCGCGAAGATGGCTCTTCTGGAGCTGATGAGCCTGTCATTGGCGCGAAGAGCGCAGCCAAGGATCGCACAGGACCTTCCTCCCCCGAGCCTGAACCAGCCGCCGAGCCAAGAAAAGCCTCAGGAGGAGTGCAGAACCCATCCAGCGAGCCGCCTTCGGATCTCCCTGAAGAGGCGGATCTCCACGACTTCGCCGACAGCATCGCGTTCAGCCTTGCAACAGGCCGGCATCGAGATCGGCGACAGCGAAACGCCAGCCCGGCAGGCGGAGGAAACTGCGCCTTGCGAGGAGGACACGGACTTCTTCACCGGCTGGGATGGCCTTAGCGAAATCCAAGAGCTGACCGAGGACGAGGAAGTCGGCGATGAGCGCGAGGAAGATCCCGCGCCCCAGCCATTCGAAGAACTCGCTCGGTCATCAGACGCTCTCCGGGATCAGTCAGGCCACAATGGGCTTGCGAGCCCCTGACCATTCGGGCAAAGCCGGGGATAGCCTGTCGATCAAGCACGATGAACTGGCCGACGCCGTGCAATCAGCCCTGTCGAGCATTTACGGGAACAGCCCGCACCCGATCCCAAGCCCGCGCCAGGAAACTTCGCCTCGTCCACCGAAACCCAATGGCGGCAGCGCCAATTGGGCCAGGAGGACAGTCTCAGTCCCCAGGACGTCATCCTCAATTACTTCAGTTACGATACTGGCGCGGAAACCGCCAAGGCCCCCTCATCCAGTCCGCTCGCCCGCGGCGGCGACCATGGCGGCGGCGTCAACGGTTCCAGCCTGCGCCCGAGCCAGCAACCGTCCGATTACCGGCCGAATTGGGCGCCTTCACCTCCGCGGCAGCGCCGCCCTACGACGGCCCGCCGTCCTATCCGGTTCCCGCCGGGTTCACCGCGCCAGGCAAGGCCGAATCGGCCATGGATCGTGAAAGCAGCCGTCTTCTTGGGCGCCGCCGCCATTGGCCTTGTCGGCGGCATAGCAATCGCGGCGTCGCTCGCCGTCTTCGTCATCAACTTCTACGGCCCGGCGGAAGACGCCCGGCGCCGGCGGCCGCGCGCTGGAGGCGGGCGACACCGGCTACGGGCGGCGGCTTCGACGCCTGGAAGAAAGCGATGCCGGAACTGACGCCGCCTTGCGGGCCGCTCAGGAGGAAGCGCCTTCGATCACCGCGGCGGACATCGTCGCGATACCCGGCCAGCCGTCGGCGCTCGCCATTGATGTCAAGCCGGACCGCTCGTCCGAGCAGACGCTTGTCAGCATCACGGGCGTCCCCGAAGGAGCGCGCCTCAATCAAGGCGTCGACGCCGGAGGAGGGAACTGGCTTCTGCCGCCGCGCCGCCTGAATGGCCTCACCATCAATGTGCCCGCAAACACAACGGACAACGTCGTCCTCGGCGTTCAATTGCTCGATAGCAATGTCCGCACTCCACTTTCGGAAAAAAAGCAGTTCGCCCTCCGCGTGAACGTGACGAAACCCGAGCCAGCGCCATTCGTCAATGTTCCCCAGCGCGTGGCGTTGACCGCCGCCCCGCTGCCCGAGATGCCGAAGCCCGCGCAGGCCCCTGCGCCCGCGCCCGAAATGCCCAAGCCCGCTCAGGCCGCCGTGGCGCCTCTTTTCAGCACGCAGACAGTCTCCGCTTTCCAGGCCGCGAAACCGGATCAGCCCGAGCCTCAGGCGCAGGCTCCGCAAGAGCCGGAGCCCAGCTTCAAAGCGCAGCCGGTATCCCCATCTGTTTCTCAGCAACCCGCGGCGGCGCGGCAAGCCGCTCTTACGGCTCCGGCCGCTCAGCCCGCCCAGCCAAAAGGCGGCCCATCGCAATCCGAAATCGAGGATTTGATCCGCGAGGGCAACAAGCGCATGAGGGAGGGTGATATTCTGGAAGCGCGTCAGCTCTATCAAAAGGCGGTCGTGCTCGGCAATCCCGAAGCAGCGCTGGCGATGGGCCGCTCCTACGATCCGATTTATTTCGCCCGCATCGACAAAAAGAATGCGGAACCCGATGCCGCCAAGGCCTTGGACTGGTATCGCAAGGCGATGGATGGAGGAGCCGTGCAGACGGCGAAAGTCAGGATCGACAACCTCAAGCACTTCCTGAACGAATAGAAGCCGCAGCGCCGGGTCCGGAGCCTGAAGCGTGTTCCGATTCGCTGGAACCGATGTCATGGCCGGGCTTGACCCGGTCATCTAGTTTCAAAATCCAAAGGGGCGGGATTTGTTATACTGGACGGCCGTCACGTAGGGCGGCAACCGCAAGGCGCGATCACGGCTGCGCTTTCTTCTCGTAAACCGCAATCATCGGCCCGAGTCCCAGCAGTACATTTCCGGTGCGAGAGCCCGATGGAACATAGAGGGCGGGAGCCGATCCCCCGTCGAGGAACAGCGCGTTCTTGCATTTGAGGCCGTCGCGGAACAGCCGCTCGAACGTATCGAAAGGCGCCTCGCCCTCGGTAATGGCGAAAACAACCACGCCCTCGCGGACGCACACGCCATCGCGGGCCTTCGCCGACGAGTGGGCCTTCGCGATTTTGGGATGCAGCTTCCCGTCGATGACGAGCATCGGGCCGGATTGGGTGGCGAACAGCGCTTTCGGCTTCTTCTTGAGGAAGGCGCCCGTCTCCAGGACTCCCGCCTCGTCCTCGCTTGCGTAGAAAATGCCGTTGGGCTTCAGATGGAAATTGCCCGGCCCCGCCTTCGTATTGGCGCGCGCCAGTTCCCGCCCCTCCTCGATGTAAAGCCCGACAGGGCGGTAGTCCGGGTGGAACATGCCCCCGTTGAGCGCAAAGGCGAGCCGCCCGCCTCCGCCATCGGTCTTTGGCAGCGCGCTCAGATAGGAGTAGGGCGCGCCGTCGGGGCGCTGCCAGAAGATCCTGATGGAGAAACGGCTCAAGGGCGCTTCGCAAAGCGTATAAGCCTGGCCTTCAAAAGTATAAGGCTTGCAGGGCTGTTCCCCGGCCTGCGCAGCCCGGCCGGCGCAAAGCAGGGCCAGTGCTGCGAGGGTGGCCGTGGTCAAAGCCGCTTCGATGCGTTTCACGTTCGCTTGTCCTTTGCGAGAGAGTGACTCCCTCGACTATTCAAGACCCCGGCCTCGGTCAAGGCATAGTGTGGCGTCTCGCAATTGCCTTCATCTTTGCAGCAGGCTCTCATAGGACAATTGCGAGACATGAGCCACACTACAATATTTGGGGTGACGGGAGCGCTTTCCTCCGCTTATGTGTCTTGTAAATGCCGGACGATCATCAGGCCTCGCATTCGTCCAGCGGCCCTCTCAAACCACCCTCTCGACATGGCTCCCTTGCTCAACCTCAAAACCACCTCCAAACGGGGCCTGACGGTGTCCTTCGCCCGGAAGCGGCGTTATCTTCTGCCTCTGCGGGTTTTCATTTGCGTCTGGAAATCGATCTCGGAAGACAATATCAGCCTGCTGGCGGCCGGCGTGGCCTTCTACATGCTGCTGGCCATCTTTCCCGCTCTTGTGTTTATCGTCGCGATGTTCGGCCTTCTTACCGATCCCGATCAGGTGCGGCAATGGCTCGTGTCGCTGAAAGGCGTGCTTCCCGCCGAAGCCTGGAACGCGATCGACGCCCAGGTCGTTATCCTGACGGGACGAAACAGCGCATCGCTGTCTCTCGCCTCGATCTTCAGCCTGCTCCTCGCCTTTATCAACGCCCGCCTGGGCGCCTATTCCATGATGGGAGCCTTGAACGTCGTCTACAACGCGCCGGAGACGCGGAGCTTCACGCGCACGAACCTTATCGCGTTCATGTTTACAATAGCGGCGCTTTGTGTCTTGGTCTTCAACATATACGCTGTTATAGCGGTGCCACGCGTTCTTAACGGCGTCGGTCTTTCGGAGTTCACCAACGGCATTTTGCACACCCTGCGCTGGCCCGTCCTGGCTCTCATCATGGCTTTGAGCCTCGCGCTGGTGTACCGGTATGGGCCGGACCGCAAGGAGGATGCGCATTGGCGGTGGGTTTCGATCGGCTCGCTCGCAGGAACTGCTCTTTGGCTCGCTGGATCGACGGGTTTCTCGTGGTATGTGTCGGCCTTCAACTCGTATGACAAAGTTTATGGCTCCTTTGGGGCCGTGGTTATCCTGCTCTACTGGCTTTGGCTGACGGCTTTCGCCGCACTGATGGGAGCAGAACTAGACATGCAAATCCAAACCGCGCTAGAAGAACGCAAATGACACGCCCGATTTATCCTTTTTCCGCCATCGTTGGACAAGACGAGCTGAAGCTCGCGCTCATCATTTCCGCCATCGACCCAACCATCGGCGGCGTGCTTGCTTTCGGCGACCGCGGAACCGGCAAGTCGACCACCGTCCGCGCCCTTGCCGCCCTTCTCCCTCCTGTCCGCGCGGTGCGCGGCTGCCGCTTCAATTGCGATCCCGATGGGAGCTATCCTTGCGAGGAGTGCCGCGAGCGCGCCCGCGACGGCAAGCTCAAATCCCGCTTCATCAGCGTGCCGGTGGTCGATCTGCCGCTCGGCGCCACCGAGGACCGCGTGGTCGGCGCGCTCGACCTCGAGCGGGCGCTGACGCGCGGCGAGAAAGCCTTCGAGACAGGGCTTCTCGCGCGCGCCAATCGCGGCTTCCTCTATATCGACGAAGTGAACCTGCTTGAGGATTTCCTTGTCGATCTCCTGCTCGACGTGGCTGCTTCCGGCGAGAACGTGGTCGAGCGCGAAGGCATGAGCCTGCGCCATCCCGCGCGTTTCGTGCTGATCGGCAGCGGCAACCCCGAGGAAGGCGAGCTGCGGCCGCAGCTTCTCGACCGCTTCGGCCTGTCCGTCGAGGTGCGCACGCCGCAGGATCTGCCGTCCCGCATCGAGGTGGTGCGCCGCCGCGACGCCTTCGAGCGCGATCCTCACAGCTTCGTCGCCGCCTGGCGCGACGAAAACCGCAAACTGAGGCGCAAGGTCGCCGTGGCGCGCAGCCGCGTAAACCTGATCGCCATGCCGGACGAGATTCTGGAGCAAGCCGCGAAGCTCTGTCTCGCGCTTGGCACCGACGGATTGCGCGGAGAGTTGACGCTGATGCGCGCCGCGCGCGCGCTCGCCGCCTATGAAGGCTCGGAGACCGTCAAGACCGCGCATCTCAAACAGGTTGCGCCGCCCTCGCTGCGCCATCGCCTGCGCCGCGATCCTCTGGATGAAGCCGGCTCCACGGTCCGCGTCGAACTCGCTTTGCAGAAGACGTTCGGGTGATGTTGAACGGCGGCGGGGAAGCGGCGCCGGAACGGTCGCTCTGGGAGGAGGCCGTCATGGCGGCCTCGCTGTTCGCCGTAGACCCTGTCGGCCTCGGCGGCATTGTCGTCCGCTCGAAATATGGGCCGGTGCGCGATCAGTGGGTCGAATTCCTGCGCAGCATCCTGCCGGACCACGTTCCCTTCCGTAAGCTCCCGCTCTACGCCGCCGACGAGCGTCTGTTCGGCGGTCTCGACCTCGCGGCAACGCTGGCGCACGGCAAGCCCATCGCAGAGCGCGGCCTGCTCGCCGACATGGACGGCGGTTATCTGATCGTGCCGTCCTGCGAGCGCATGGAGCCTGCTCTTGCTTCGAGGCTCGGGCTTGTCATGGACGCGGGCGCCGTGCATGTGGAGCGCGAGGCGGCTTCCATCACGCATCCCGCGCGGTTCGGCGTGATTGCGCTCGATGAAAGCGAGGGCAACGAGGAAGCGCCGCCGATGGCGCTTCTGGAGAGGCTCGGGCTCAGGATCGATCTCACCGACCTCAGCTACCGCGACGTGACGCTCGCCGCCACCTCCGAGAGACGACATCGCGGCGGCGCGCGCGCGGCTTGCAAGCGTCGAGGTTCCAGACAAAATCATCGCAGCCCTTTGCGCAGCGGCCTCCCAGTTCGGCGTCTACTCGCTGCGCGCGCCGATCTTCGCGGTTCGCGCCGCCCGCGCCGCCGCGGCGCTCGCCGGGCGAACCGAGGCAGCGGACGAAGACGCAGCCCTTGCCGCGCTGTTCGTGCTCGCGCCTCGCGCAACGAGGACGCCTACGCCGCCGCCGGAGCCGGAGCCACCCGAGGAGCAGGAGAAGAAAGACGAGAAGGACAAGGATCAGGAGAGCGAGGAGCAGAAGGCCGCGGAGGAAGACAAGCCGCTGACCGATATGATCATCGCCGCCGCCGAGGCCGCCATGCCGAAGCACGTCCTCTCGAACCAGTCGGGCAAGCCGGTCAAGGTTCCGGCGAATGCGCCCGCGGGAAAAAGCGGAAGCGAGCGGTCGAATGCGGCCCGCGGACGCCCCGCAGGCGTGCGCCGCGGAGAGCCGCGTCCCGGCTCGCCCATGAGCCTGATCGAAACCCTACGCGCCGCCGCGCCCTGGCAGAAAATTCGCCGCGTCTTCGCCAACGCCCACCACAGAAGCGAAGAGGAAGGCGCTGTTCGAACCCTGGAGAAGATCGAGGTTCGCTGCGACGATTTCCGCGTGAAGCGGCTGAAGGCGCGCTCGCAGACGGCGACCATCTTCGCCGTGGACGCTTCCGGCTCGACCGCGATGCAGCGGCTTGCCGAAACCAAGGGCGCCATCGAGCTTCTGCTCGCCGAGTGCTACATCCGCCGCGACCAGGTGGCGCTGATCGCCTTCCGCGGCAAGGGCGCGGAGCTGCTCCTGCCGCCCACGCGCTCGCTGACGCGCGCCAAGCGCAGCCTCGCGGCGCTGGCCGGCGGCGGCGGCACGCCCGCTTGCGTCAGGCATCGCTGCAGCGACAGCCATGGCGCTCAACGTGCGCCGCAGAGGCATCTCTCCCCTGATCGTCATCCTCACCGACGGCAAAGCCAATATCACCGCCGAAGGCAAGCCTGGGCGCGACCGCGCTCAAATCGACGCGAGCATGGCCGGAAAGCGCTTGAGCGCGGAGGGCATCGCTACAATGTTAGTAGATACGTCTCCCCGTCCGCAACTTCAGGCGGAACGGCTCGCGCTGCAGATGGCGGCGCGCTACGTGCCGTTACCCTACGCGAACGCGGCGGCGATATCGAAGGCTGCAAAAATGGCTGCTAAAGGATGACAACATTGAACTGGGACCGGGAGGGGCTGAACTGGCCCAACCGCGCCGCCAGCAGGTTTGTACCGGCCGGCGGATTGCGCTGGCGGGTCGAAGAGATGGGCAGCGGGCCGGTCGCGCTGCTTCTGCACGGAACCGGCGCTTCAACCCATTCCTGGCGGCATTTCGGCCCCATCCTGGCGAAGCGATTTCGCGTGATTGCGATCGATCTGCCGGGCCACGGCTTCACTGAGTGCCCGCGCTCCTCCCATCTTACTCTGAACCACATGGCGCAATCGATCGCGCGCGCTTCTGAATGTCCTGCACGTCAAGCCCGACATCGGGATCGGGCATTCGGCGGCGCGGCCATCCTGTGCCGCATGGCGCTCGATCACAGGCTCGACGCAAAGGCGATCATAAGCCTGAACGGCGCGTTCTTCCCCTATGGCGGCGTGGCGAGCCAGTTTTTCGGAGGCGTCGCGCGGCTTCTGTTTCTCAATCCCTTCGTCCCGCGCTTTTTCTCATGGCACGCCTATGACAACGCCACGGTGCGCCGCCTTATAACCGGGACGGGCTCGGAGATCGATGCTGAAGGCCTCGCACTCTACGCCAAGCTTTTTCGCAATCCCGTTCACGTTTCCGCCGCGCTTGGCATGATGGCGAACTGGGACCTCGAAACGCTTGTCCCAGGATCTGCCGAAACTCAAGTGCAAGCTGACGCTCATCGCCGGAAGCAACGACAAGGCGGTTCCGTCCGACGTCGCGTTCAGGGTGCAGGATATGGTGCCCGGATCGAAGGTCATCCTGCTTCGCGGCCTCGGGCACCTCGCCCACGAGGAAAAGCCCGCGGAGGTCGCCGAACATGTCTTCTCCGAAGCAGCCCGCTACGGCATCCTGTCCAGGGAAGAAGCCCAAGAGGCTGCGGAGTAGACTTTTGAAGGAGTTTGACGGTGGGCAAGTTGGCTGAACTGGTCTTGGTTGCGGGTCCCATCCTCGCCTTCGCGATCTACGAACTCGTCAAGCTGAAAAAGGACGCCAAAGCCTCCAAGTCCGAAACGCCCCGCGACCGTTAAATCCCAACCGGCAAGGCAAGCTGGCGTTTTTGCTTTGCCTCCCGCCGTTTTTCCGTCTTATTGTCAATCGACTTTACCCGGTGAAGGCGCGGGTATCCGAGAGAGCGGCCCTCTTTCCAGAAGCTCTTGCGAATGATATGCGTGCGCTTTCCTGCGCCAGCAGTTCCCGGCCATGCCCGGCCTTCGGCGATGGCGAGCATGGTCATTATGTTGACAATCCAGGATCGAAAGACGGGTCTTGATATGCTTTTTCTGAAAATCGCTCCGGCGGCGCTGCCTTCGTCATGGAGGCGGACAGCCTTGGCCGTTGCGACATGTTTCATCGCCGCCAGCTTCGGGCTTCAATCCTCGGCTCTCGGCGCCAACAGGAGCAGAGCTTACTCCGCGCGCCAGCGACTCCCTGAGGTGAACTCGCTTCTCGGCAGCTATCTTGCCGGGCATGTCGCGCGCTCCTCGCGCGATAACGATAACGCGTCCTTGTATTACAGAAGGGCTCTCTCGAAGGATCCCGCCAATGAGGATATCCTCGACGACGCCTTCCAGCTCGATCTCGTCCGCCGGCGATTACAATTCGGCGCGCCAGCTGGCCCAGCGCCTTGTGAGGCGTCAGACCGACAACTCCATCGCCCACGTTTTCCTTGGCCTCGATGCTTACAGGCACAGGGATTACGCGCAAGCCGACCGGCAATTCAAGGAACGCGCGAGCAGGGAACCTCCTCGGAAGAGCCGACGATAAAGCTGGCGCGCGCCTGGGTCGCCGTTGCGCAAGGGCGCGCCGACAAAGCCATCGCCGCGTTGCAGGCTCCGACGAAGGCCGCATGGGCCACCCATTTCGAAACCGTGCAGCGCGCCTTCATCGCCGACGTCGCGAAGAGAAAGGCGGTGGCGGAGAGGCCTATCGCGCCGTCTTTGAAAAGAAGCCGCCGAACACGCGCGTCGCGGAGGCTTACGCCCGCCATCTCGCCTATTGGGGCGAGCGCGCGAAAGCGGAAAGCGTTATGACGGAGAGCGGCGCGGACGTGACGCCGCTCGGCAAACAGGTCATGGCCGATCTGAAGGCCGGCAAAGACGCCGAAGCTCATGGTCTCGTCCGTCGAGGAGGGGCTTGCTGAAACGTTCCTTGGGATCGGGCAGGTGCTTGCCGCGAACAACGGCGTGGATGCAGCCCAGATCTATCTCAGGCTCGCGCTCTTCCTGAACCCCGCCTCGGACATCGCGAAGCTGGAACTCGCCGAGCTTTACGGAAATGTCGACCTGTATGACAAGGCGATCGCCGTTATCGACACCATCCACGAGAACTCGCCCTTCTGGATCAATTCCAGGGTCCGGAAGGGCCTTTACTTGAACGCGCTCCAGAAGACGGACGAGGCGGTCGCCATGCTCAGCGCGGCGCTGGACAAGAGCCCGAAGGAGGAGGCCCTCCTTCAGACGCTGGCTTCCATCGAAAGCGCGCGCAAAAAATATGACGCCGCCATCCCCTATTACAGCCGCGCCATCGACTTGATCGGAACGCCGGAGAAGAAGCACTGGGGCCTGTATTATGCGCGCGGCATCGCTTATGAGCGCACGAAGCAGTGGTCGAAGGCGGAGCCGGATTTCAAGAAAGCGCTCGAACTCGACCCCGAACAGGGCGCCGTTCTGAACTATCTCGGCTATTCATGGCTCGATCAGAACATGAACATCCCGGAAGCGTTCGACCTGATCAAGAAGGCGGTCCGGCTGAAGCCCAATGACGGCTACATCATCGATAGTCTCGGCTGGGGCTATTACATCCAGAAGGATTACGAGCAGGCGGTCAAGAACCTCGACAAGGCGGTTGAGCTCAGGCCCGAAGATCCGACCTTGAACGATCATCTTGGCGACGTCTACTGGCGGCTCGGCAGGAAGCTCGAGGCCAAGTTCCAGTGGAACCAGGCCCTGACGCTCAATCCCGAGCCCGAGGATGCCGAGAAGATCAAGAAGAAGCTCGAAGCCGGTCTGCCCGACGAGGCTGGCCCTCGCGCCGAGCTGAAGCCCGAACCGGAGCCGGCGCAGTCGCTTCCGCCGCAAGGATCATCGGCTCAAACTGGCACACCGTAAGCCGGCCGAAACGCCAAAAAGCACGCCCGGCTAAACGTTGAGTTTGGCCGGACGCCAACGGACATGGCGCCGTCATCGAGGCGCTTGATTACGCCGATGTTCCCGCCAATTCCGTCGTCATGGCCATCTGCCCCGTTGGAAGCGCCAGACTTCTCGATGGCCGAGCCCGGCCATGACAGTGAAAATTCACCATTGTTTTCCGGACCTTTTCCGCCAGCGGAAACATCGAGGTAATCAAGACCCGAAAGGCGAAGCCTTGTCCGGGCATCTTGCCGCGCGGCCCGATCCCGGCATTCAAACGAATAGCTGGTGAGTAGGCCTGCGAGGCAGGATATCCACCGCTGCTGTCGTCAGCCATGCATTCTGAGGATGCAGATGCCATGCCCCAAGCGGACGCTCTCAAGCGAGATGGCGCAGTCGCATTCTATGACGCGGTAGAAAGCCGGTGCGAGCCGCAATCACGGCATCGCTCCGGAAGTTTGTCTAGTAGGTACGATGTCAACACCACGCCATGGTGGTCGTTTATGGAATGCTGACAGCAGCATCTACTCTCCCGAGGAGAAGTGAAAAGGTAGCAAAAAATCTGCGTCAAATCGCTGTCAACCTTGCGCTGAGCAATGGCAAGTTGTCGCATCGTGGTATTGGGAAGGACGATTCTTCAGCGCTATGTTCTGATACGCCACACCTCAGTGAAAGATTTGATTTAAATGCTGCATCACACTTTTTTTATTTGGAACGTATTTCGAGAGCAATCTACTATCTCAGCAAGTATTCGATAACTGCCGTAAGCTTAACGGGCAAATAATCTCCGCTATTGCCCGTGAAGTTCTATCCTGAAGGCAAAAGAAAATAGCCAAGGAATATAATCCGGGATCGTCTCGACACCCGGCACATTGGGAGTATCGGAATGCGATTCGCTAGGCACTGTTTTATGACGCTCGGTCTTGTCGTGGCTGCGGTTGCTTTCATGTCCTCGACAGCGCAGCGGGCATACGCCTTTCGTTGCTGCCACCAAACGTGTGTGCAATGGAAGCCCGTGCCAGGCACAATTGGAGCTACTTGTGCCAAATACTTTCGTCTGTGCAGATTTGCGAGTTCATATGGGCGTTGTTACGGTCCTGGTCCGAGCTAAGACCTAAAAGGGGTTTGAGTAGCAACGGAACAGAAAATCAGTTTCAGGGCTCGTCGATCTCGCAAAATCTGATCCACCTGAGCCTCGGAGCGATGCTACCTGCCAGATGAAGACAGGCAGCGGTAGATTGGGGTTCGAGTAGCAACGGAACCAAAAGTCGGGTTCAGGCCTCGTCGGTCACCAGCTGGAAGGTTCTGAGGTGGGGAGTAATTCGCGGCGTACATTCCGCTGTGGTAGCTTAAAAGTGTAACGGTCACAGCTTGCGCGGTTCAAGGAGCAATGCCCTTCGCCCCCCAAGCTCGCGTACGCAGAGTGAACGGTTCGTGAGACATGAGCGCCTTTCGAGCTTTCTCGCGCATTTCATCAGTTAGGCTGACCGCGAATGCCGGTCCCGTTCCTTGGCCGCTCAGGAAGGGACGCCAGTAATCATCGAAATTCTCGCACCGTGCGTTGATTTCGATTGGCGCTACTTCTGGCTCAAGCCATCCGGCCTCCGTGATGCTCCGCAAAAGATTGTCTCGTTGACAAATCGGGTATCGAAGGCCGGCATCGCATTCGCGTACATGGGGGGCTTCACATTTGTGTGCCGCATCCCAGAACTTCCTGATTGGCTCCATACCGACTGCCGGGGCAAGCCACGCTGGTATTTGAGACGGGCAGGGTACAAGCGCGTTCCCCTTCCGGGACTGCCCTGGTCGCCGGACTTCATGGCGGCCTATGAAGCGGCCATGGCCGGGCAGAAGATCGAGCCCGGCAAAAGCAGGATCAAGCCGGGAAGCGTCTCCGACTTAATCGTGCTCTATTACCAGACCGCCGCCTTCACGCGTCTGTCGGCGGCGACGCAAACAACCTACCGGGGCATTCTGGAGCGGTTCCGGGAAGATTATTGTGTTTCGGCGTGGAATAAAGACCCCGTTAGCGGGGTGATCGGCGTGCAAACGGGACCCCACTGACGCTTGGGTCCACAAAGCCTCCATTGGGAACTGGGGGCTTCGTTTTGGATGCTGACCGTGGATACGATTGCAAAGATCCGCCGGGCGTTTTTTGTTGAGAAGAAGCCGATCAAGGCGATTTGCCGGGAGCTGAAGCGGTCGCGGACAGCGGTGCGCAGAGCGATCCGCGCCGAGGCGACGGAGTTCCGCTACGAACGCAGCGTTCAGCCGATGCCGAAGCTTGGCGCCTGGCGGAAGCAGCTGGATGAGCTTTTGGCTGCGAACGAGGCCAAGCCGCGGCGGGAGCGGCTGACGCTGGTGCGGATTTTCGAGACGCTGCGCGATCTTGGGTTCGACGGCGGTTACGATGCTGTTCGGCGCTACGCCAAGAACTGGCGCAAAGCGCGCGGGGCTGCCGCGGCCCAAGCCTATATTCCGCTGAGGTTTGCGTCCGGCGAAGCCTACCAGTTCGACTGGAGCCACGAGACCGTTCTGATGAACGGCGTCACGATGGTGGTGAAGGCCGCGCATATGCGGCTGTGCCATAGCCGGATGCCGTTCGTGCGGGTCTATCCGCGCGAGAGCCAGGAGATGGTGTTCGACGCCCATTCCAGCGCCTTCGCGTTCTTTAAGGGCGCCTGCACGCGCGGCATCTACGACAACATGAAGACGGCGGTGGAGACGGTGTTCCTTGGCAAGGAGCGCCAGTTCAACCGGCGCTTTATGCAGATGTGCAGCCATTATCTGGTGGAGCCGACGGCCTGTACGCCGGCATCGGGCTGGGAGAAGGGGCAGGTCGAGAACCAGGTCGGCTTGATCCGCGAGCGCTTCTTCACGCCAAGAGTGCGAGTGAAGAGCTTCGACGAGCTGAATGACTGGCTCCTCGATCGTTGTGTGGCTTACGCCAAAGCCAACAAGCATCCCGAGTTCAAGGATCAGACCATCTGGCAAGTGTTCGAGGCGGAGCGGGCGAGCCTGATCGCCGTACCCGGCCGCTTCGACGGCTTTCACGCGGTCATAGGCCTCGGTCTCGAAGACCTGCCTTGTCTCCTTCGACAGGAACAAATACTCGGTCTCCTCCCAGGCTGTTGGACGTCCCGTCGAGGTCCAAGCCTATGCGGATCGCATCGTCATCCGGCAGGATGGCTCCATCGTTGGCGAACATGCCCGCTGCTTTGGCCGCGGCCAGACCATCTACGATCCCTGGCATTACGTGCCGGTGCTGACCCGGAAGCCGGGAGCGCTTCGGAACGGCGCGCCGTTCAAGAACTGGCTGCTGCCGTCATCGCTGGACCATGTGCGGCGAAAACTGCACGGCTCCGATGACGGCGACCGGCAGATGGTGGTGATCCTGGCCGCCGTGCTGAGCGACGGATTGCCCGCGGTGGAAGCCGCCTGCGCGGAAGCCCTGAGCCAGGGCGTCCATTCGTCCAGCGTGATCCTGAATATCCTTGCGCGCAAGAAAGACCCGGGCCCGGCTGTGACCATCGCCACGCCGGAAGCGCTGCACTTAAAGCATGCGCCTGCCGCCGATTGCGCCCGCTACGACAGCTTGAGGAGGATCAGTCCATGGAACGGACAGACATTCTCGCCCTGATGGGTGAGTTGAAGCTCTATGGCATGCGCGCCGCCTACGACGAGGTGATGGCGGCTGGGATCAAGCGTCAGCACGAACCGCCGCGCATCGTTGGCGATCTCTTGAAGGCTGAGATCGCAGAGAAGCAGGCGCGATCGATCAAGTATCAGATGACCATCGCCAAACTGCCGCTGGCCAAGGACCTCGACGGCTTCGCGTTTGACGGTACGCCCATCAACGAGGCGCTGGTGCGCGATCTGTCGAACGGCGGCTTCCTGGCCGAACAGCGAAACGCCGTTCTGATCGGCGGAACCGGCACTGGCAAGAGCCATCTCGCCATCGCGATCGCCAGGGCCTGCATCCGCGGCGGCGCCAGAGGACGCTTCTACAACGTCGTGGACTTGGTCAATCGGCTCGACGGCGAGGCGCGGGCCGGCCGCCAGGGGCGGATGGCCGATTACCTCTCCCGCCTCGACTTCGTGATCCTCGATGAGCTTGGCTATCTGCCCTTTGCGCAAGCGGGCGGCCAGTTGCTCTTCCATCTGGTAAGCCGCCTTTATGAGCGCACCTCCATCATCGTCACCACCAACCTCGCTTTCGCCGAATGGCCAAGCGTCTTCGGCGACGCCAAGATGACCACCGCGCTTCTCGACCGGCTGACCCATCACTGTGAGATCATCGAAACCGGCAACGAAAGCTGGCGCTTCAAACACCGCGCCTGACGTCCAGCGCACCACCCCAGCGCCTCTCATCATGCCGCCGTGCTCACGGCCCTCAAGAACAAGCCCTGCGGGCGGCCGCCGGAAAAGCGGCCGTTCTTGACCGCCGCTCCGCGCGACGGCTCATCGGAAGCATGGGCCGGGACGGAAGGATGACGCCACTGAACCGAACAAAAGGATGCTCTCCAAGGGGGCCTTTTTGCACGCCGGTCCGGGGACACGTTTGCGAGCCGATTGACAGATTATGGCGATCAACCCGTGGCCCGCCTCGAAGAACGGCATATCAACGCCATTCTCGATAAGAAGGCGGCAACGCCTGCGGCGGCTAACAATTTGCGCCGCATGCTGCGCGCCGTCCTGAAGCTCGCCAAGAAGCGCAAAATGATTGAGGTCAATCCCATGACCGAGATCGAGCCAATCCGCTACAAGGTGAAAGGCTTCAAGGATTGGTCGGACGCTGAGATCAAGCTTTTTTCTGACTGCTATCCTATCGACACGCGCGAGCGTCTGGCCTTGGAGCTGATGCTGTGTGCCGCGCCCCGCCGCAGCGACGTGATCCGGCTTGGCCCGGAGCATGTCATTGCCGGGCGGCTTGTGTACCGCCAAAAAAAGACCGGGGCCGAGATCGACATTCCGCTTCTGCCGCAACTCGAAGCGGCGATTGCGGCTCTGCCCCTACAGGCGCAGCGGCGGTTCTTTCTGGAAACCCAATTCGGCGAGGGCTTCACCGAAACCGGATTCTATAATTGGTTCACCGACAAGGCGCGGAGAGCAGGGGTGCCGAAGGGGCGGTCGCCGCATGGTTTGCGCAAAGCCTGCTGCCGCCGATTGGCCGAGGCCGGATGCTCGCCGCACGAAATCATGTCTGTGAGCGGGCACGAAACGCTGAAGGAAGTGGAGCGCTACACCAAGGCAGCGAACCGCGCGCGCCTTGCAAACAGCGCCATGGCGGCGCTGCAATCGGCGCAAAACGAGGCGCTTAAAGCGCAATCATGTGAATTGGAATTGGCTAACAGCCCCAAAATTGTTAGCCAAACATTTAGCCAAACCCCTGTTTCACAACAGAAAACGAGCAGGGGATGGCGGAGAGGGAGGCCGCCAAGGTGGTGTAGATCGGCGTCGGGCATCGGCGGACAGTGACTTATTAATGCATTTAAAATCAATGAGTTGTTTACGAATGACGTCTGTACATGTCGATTAAAATCGTCTACAATCGGGCTTTAGAGCATGGGCTGAAACATGGGCTAAGGCCACACCTCAGATGGCAACGACGACAAATCGTCTGACGGCGGTTGGGATCAAAAATCTCAAGGGCAAGGGCCTCTACGCCGACGGCGGCGGTCTTTATCTCCGGGTCACCGACAATGGCACCAAGGGATGGATTTTCCGTTTCGCACGGGACGGCCGCACACGCGATATGGGGCTCGGGACCTGCGCGGATATTAGCCTCGCTTCGGCGCGCGAGATTGGCGAGGAGTGCCGCAAGCAGCTTAAGCAAGGCCTGGATCCGATCGAGACGCGCAAGAAGAGCAACGGCGCCCAGAACGGCTCTGCCAACACGGTCACGTTCCGCGAAGCCGTTGAACGCTATATCACCGCTCACGAGCCGGCGTGGAAGAATGCCAAGCATCGGCAGCAGTGGCGCAACACGCTTGCGAGCTACGCAGTCCCTGTCATCGGCGAGATTAACGTGGCGGCGATAGCCACCGAGGACATTCTTCGCGTGCTTGAGCCGATCTGGCAAACGAAGCCGGAAACGGCTGTGCGGGTTCGCGGCCGTATCGAGAACGTGCTGGATTGGTGCCGCGCCCGGAAATTGAGAGAGGGAGCGAACCCGGCGCTCTGGCGCGGGCATCTGAAGCACCTATTGCCGGCCCGGAAGAAAAAGGGAAACGTGCGGCATCATCCGGCCATGCCTTGGCAAGAGCTACCCACGTTTATGACGCAGTTGCGGGCGAATTCCGCGATCTCGGCTCGCGCCCTCGAATTCACGATCCTGACCGCGGCGCGTACCTCGGAGGCGATTTTGGCCACTCGCTCGGAGTTCGATCTGGATGAAGCTGTCTGGCATGTGCCGGCGACCCGTATGAAGGCGTCCGTTGAGCATCGCGTCCCCCTTTCCGAACGTGCGCGCGACATCATTGCCGGGCTCCCCCAGATCGAGGGCAACACTTACGTGTTCGCCGGCGCCCGTCCGAGCCGGCCGCTTTCAAGCATGGCGATGCTCGAACTTCTGCGCGGCCTGCGCCCAGGGCTCACCGTTCACGGCTTCCGGTCCACTTTCCGGGATTGGGCTGCCGAGGAAACCAACTTCCCATCCGAGGTCGTGGAAATGGCGCTGGCGCATACGATCGAGAATGAAGTTGAGCGCGCTTACCGCCGCGGCGATCTATTCCAGAAGCGGCGGGCGCTGATGGATGCATGGGCTGGCTATTGTGGCACGGACGGCCGGAATAGCCTGCGGGAGAGTCAATATGCAGCCTGATGCGGATCCCGATGTCTTCGTCGTACGAGAAGCGTTCTCTGCGTACTTTCAGGAGCAGTTGACCGGACAATATCACGGAAGAGCACTCGACGATCTCCGTAACAACGGTGCTGTCGAGAGACTTCTGAAGAAGGAAAGAGATGCACTGGCGAAGGACGGTTCAGACATATACGCCTTAATGAGGTATTTCAACGTGTTGCAGGATTTTTTATTTATGGAATTTCCTCATAAGCGTGATCTTTATTGGGAGCCGTTGAAGTTTACCGTTTCCGTTCTCGATGTGCGCCGTGCAAAGGCGGCGCTCTCCAGTGGGTGAAAGCCCCACCCGGCCAACTCGCTCCAGCCGGAAGCAACCGGAGCGGTCATGGAGGTAACGAAATGGCCGAAGCCTTCGGATAGCGGGTCGCATTTAGGTGACCGGCGCGAGTGTGCAGGCCGCAACGCGAGTGAACGCCGAGCAAACCTCGAAAAGGACAATGTGCGGGCCGACCCGGCCGTCGTTCCGGGGAAGGCTGATACGGGTGGGCAATTTTGAGCGAAGTCTACGCCCATCCGCCGCACCGGGGTAGTGGCGGCAGCATGTACACAAGGAAAACGCGCGCAACACGGGAAGCCCCTTGGCGCGATCAGGGATGATCAACCGGACGCCCGCGAGGGACAGGCCGGGCGCCCTGGGGTGGCGGAGAGGCCCGTTGTACCGTCGAAGCCGGGTAATGCCGGTGGAGGGAAGGAGCCTCAGTTCAAGACAAACGCAAGATGTGGCGAGGGACCAGGAGATTGGGCAGCCTATCAACTCCGGAAAGCGTTCAGAAACTGCAGACGGCGTTACACGCGAAAGCGAAGGCTGAAGCCGGCTTCCGCTTCTACGCCCTGTACGACAAGATATATCGCGGAGATATCCTTGCGCATGCCTATGCTTTGTGCCGCTCCAATCGGGGCGCGCCAGGTGTGGACGGGCAAGACTTCGCGGATGTCGAGGAATACGGGCTGGAACGGTGGCTTGGCGAACTGGCGCTTGCGCTTAAGGAGGGAACCTACCGGCCGGCTCCCATCAGACGAGTGTTCATACCGAAAACCAACGGCAAACTTAGGCCGTTGGGCATTTCGACTTTTCGGGATCGGACCTGCATGACAGCGGCGATGCTGGTGCTGGAACCGATTTTCGAGGCCGATCTTCCGCCGGAGCAATATGGCTATCGCCCCGGGCGCAACGCCCAGCAGGCGGCAACCGAGGTGCAAGCGCTGATGCACCGGGGCCATCCGGAGATCGTCGATGCGGACCTCGCGGACTACTTCGGAAGCATTCCGCATGCCGAACTACTTAAATCGGTAGCGCGCCGGATCGTCGACCGGCGCATGCTGCATCTCATCAAGATGTGGCTGGAATGCCCCGTAGAAGAAACCGATGAAAGAGGCCGCAGGATAAGATCCACCGGAGCCAAGGACAGCCGGCGCGGCATTCCGCAAGGCTCACCGGTCTCCCCGCTGCTGGCGAATCTTTACATGCGCCGGTTTGTGCTGGGATGGAAGAAGCTCGGGCTTGAACAAAGCCTTGGCGCGCGGCTTGTGACCTACGCCGACGACCTTGCGATCCTGTGCAAGAGGGGTAAGGCCGAAGAGGCCCTGCGCCAGTTGCGCGAGATCATGGGTAAGCTGAAGCTCACGGTCAATGAGGAGAAAACACGCATCTGCAGGATGCCGGAAGGGCAGTTCGACTTCTTGGGCTACACGTTCGGGCGGATGTACTCGACGAAAACCGGCAAAGCCTATCTGGGCTACCGGCCGCTGTGTAGTTGTCGAGCGCCCGGTACGCCTTGCTGACGGTTCCTACAGAGAAGTAGTTCGCCCATCCGCGCAGCACCCGGTTCAGCTGACCGATCAGCTCTGTGGTCTCTTGCCATAAGATCGAACGGCCGGTCATCGCGTGGATTTTCTCTACCATGCGTTTCATACTCTTCTTCGATGGGTTGGCGGCGAGAAATGCGGGAAGCGCACAAATATTCGACCCTTAGTATCTTCACCATGATTACGCGCGAGAAAGCCAACAGGGTGCTGGAAGAGCGCGGCGCGGATGCAGCTGTTGCCTTCGTCCTGAGCATTCACACAGATGAGCACCACATAATCTGATCGCTCTCGGAGGGGAGAAAAGCCCCACTCTTATCTCCCCAGCTTCGGATTCATAATAGACCCATCGTAACACGATGGAGTTGCACATGAATCCGACGACAATGAAGAGAGCTTATTCGATCAACAGCGCAGCTGAAATGATCAGCGCCGGTCGCGACGGTGTTTATCTAGCCATCCGCACCGGCGTCCTGAAAGCCAGAAAGTTCGGCCGGCGCACCCTAATCAAGGACCGCTTTGCCATGCTCTCCCCGATGCTGCTCGATATTTTGCGCGAGTGGTGCCGCATCGGCAGGCTGCAAGGCTGGCTGTCTCCAGGCCGGGACCCGGTCAACCCTCTGACCACGCGCCAGTTGAACCGCGTCTGCCATATGGCTGCCCGGCTCGCAGGCATCAACAAACGCGTTTCGGCGCATACGCTGCGGCATAGCTTTGCCACCCATCTGCTGGAGCAGGACATCGACATCCGCGTCATCCAGGTGTTGCTCGGAGTTGCGACATACTGCCCGCGAACATGCGGCTGAAGGCCGGATCACCTATCGTTACCATCCTCGCTTTGGCGAAGTTGTGCAGATCAGACGGCGGCTCACCTGCGGGGGCATCGAGTTCGTGGTGGTCCTCCAGCCCGACGGCTCATTCGCCTGCTTGCCGGCATGGATGACGGAACCGGCAGCGTCTCGTTTCCAAATCTGCGATCATCCGCACTTTCCACTCCAAATCCTGCGCGCAATGCGCGCCGATGCGGACGCACTCCTAGAGAGTAGCATCGGACTTGAAATTGGAATCGAAGGGATTCCCATGAAGGGCGAACTGTGATTCACCATGATTGGAGGTGGGTCATGGGCAAAAGCTACTCTTTGGATTTGCGCGAACGGGTTATCGATTTCGTAGGCGCGGGCCGCTCTCGGCGGGAAGCGGCCAGCCATTTCAGCGTATCGCCGAGCTTCGCCGTGAAGCTTTGGCGACGCAGGGAAAAGACCGGATCTCCGGCGCCTGCCAAGCAAGGGCGGCCTTCGGGCGGCGGCAAATTGGCCAACTGCCGCGACTTCCTGATTGCGTGCGTTGAGAAGCGCCCGGATATCACCATGCCCGAACTGGCCGCTGTGCTGGAAGCCGAGCGGGGCGTGAAGGCAAGCCCGGCTTCGCTGTCGCGCCTGCTTTGCAGGGTCGGATTTACTTATAAAAAAAACGCTACTGGCGGCGGAGCAAGAACGCGCTGACGTGAAAGAGGCGCGGACCTTCTGGATTTCGCGCCGCTTGCCGTGGATGCGAATGACGCCGCATCGCCTTGTCTTTGTTGATGAAACCTCGACCAACACCAAGATGACCCGGTTGCGTGGCCGCGCGCTTTGTGGAGAGAGGTTGCGCGCGTCAGCTCCGTTTGGCCGATGGGGCACGCAGACCTTCATTGCAGGCTTGCGGCTTTGGGGGCTCACCGCCCCGTGGGTGCTTGATGGCCCCATGAACCGCGCCGCGTTCAACCTCTATATCGAGACCCAGCTGGCGCCAACGCTCGACAAGGGCGATGTGGTTATCCTCGACAACCTCGGCAGCCACAAAAGCGAAACGGCTCAAAACTGCCTCAGGGCGAAGGGCGCCTGGTTCCTGTTCCTGCCGCCCTACAGCCCCGATTTGAACCCGATCGAAATGGCCTTCTCGAAGCTCAAGGCCCACATGCGCGCGGCACAGGCCAGAACCTGCGATGCGCTTTGGAAGGCTATCGGCGATATCTGCACTCTCTTCGAACCCGAAGAATGCTGGAACTTCTTTAAGGCCGCTGGATATGCGTCCGATTAAACGCACGATGCTCCCTAGGCTGGTGATGGAGCGTGAAAGCTTATCACTCCAGAACATTTATGCTGCGGTTTTGGTACGCTTAGTTCTGACGAACGTAACTTAACTTTGAATCAAGGGCATGCTGCACGCTGGATTTTTCGCACCCCATTCTTGAGACGATTTGGTCGGGAAGTATTTTTTTGGAAAAGACTTGAATCTTTGTGTCGCCCCACAAGGTTACGTTCCTCTGGATATCCAGCGGGCAATCATATCCAATATAGTTGTCAAGGATACCAGAGGCTCTCAACGAGAGAGAGAAAATTGGCATGGAAACGATAAAGTCAGGGTCTCTATATTCAACATATTTTGGGGGTATTGCGCCCACACCATATCCTTGCCTCTCGGCTGGGACTTTCATCGGATGAAATCTCAAGGCCTCGGGATCCCCCAACCCAAAGGCATCATATACCTTTCCCTTGAAAGAATATCCAAGCCCACCAATTTCTGAGGTGACTAATTTACAGCTGGGGCAATGGGAGTAGAGAGCTGAACCGATATCAATGTATCGATCCACTCGTGTGAATTCTGGCACCTTATTTTGACTGGGACGCAACGTATCCATAGCAGACTTAAATCCAATTATGCCAAAACCAAGGGCGATGAAAAAAGCAAAGCGGTAAAGTAGCTTTTGTCGTCGTCCCTGGATTATGGGTGCTATTACCAGATCATCTGAGATAACTGCGAGACAGAATGGGACCACTAGAAGGCAGTAGTACCATTCAAATATACTGCTTCGGCCAAACATCCAGGCAAGATAGACCCCAGCGGACAAGGCAAAAAATAAGTCTGTGGGCGCGGTGCTTCCTATATTTTTAATTTTTGCGAAAACCTTGATAATTAAAAACAATAATAGAGAAATTCCAAATATAATACCCAAATTGCCTGAGTCGAAACTTAATACGTTGAGTACTGATTGTTTTAATGGGTATCCATAAGCGATAGATTTAACTTTTGCCGCATGGGGCACTACGCCTCCGAAACTTAGCATTTCTATAGAAAAAAGCGCAACCGTTGGAATGGCGGCTAAAATGATTGTCTTCTTTTCTTTGAAAAAAACATAGTAAGATAATGATAGCATAAGCAATAAAATTAGTTCAAATCGGAACCAAGTGCTGATAGAAATTAAAAGAACTGCTGTAAATGGCCTCCTAAAGCGGTACGATATTGCCGCTAGAGTCAACAACATACACACAATAGGTGTCTCCATCCCTCCATACGCAGGGATCAGAATGAATGGGATCACACATAGCGCGACAACAAGCTTTGCAAATCTTTGCTCTGCATAAGTATGCACTAACAATGCCATGCCTGTTGTTATAATAATTATCGAAATTGCTTCTAAAAGCCGTATACTGTTCAGTAAACCAAAATAATTTGATAAATAGGCTATAAGCAGGACATAACCTGTAGATGATGATGATTTAATGTGATCTCCATCATTAAATGACGGAACACCATAAGTAAGAAAGTTTTCCGCAATACGGGCGTGTATATATGTGTCGTCAAAAAAACTGCTAGAGGTTATAGGAAGCGACAAACATAGCCCGAAAGTAAATCCGCCTAAAAGCCACCAATTTCTGTTTTTAAACATAAGGATACCTCTTTTATTGAAGTGGAACCCGGTACGGACCTGCGATTGCGCTGCCGCAATGACTAGCACAGCTTCTTGTCGGTGCCAATCTTCTGGCCAACCTTTTCAACTGTAGATGAAAGCCAGTGTATAGCTGCCGCCCCAGAGCCTGCCGTCGTGCACATAGGGCAAGAGTTGGCTGGGTTTAGCCTCGACGGCGAACAGTTTCCCCAGGGTTTCAGAATCTGGGAACTTGATCAACCAGGCATGCAGCGGTGCCGCCGCGGGGCCACTCAATAAGGGAGCGGTGGCCGGCTCAATGTTCTCGCACCACCGCGAGGCATGCTGAGGTTCTGCAATTCAGGTGTTGGGGGAATGACCGCGGTCGGCGTGGGTGACATGACGAGAGAGCATGAGAAACACCGAGACTGGGTGCTCGCATCGGCGGAATTCCTTTCGTGCGCGTGGCTGCTCAGAGGCGCGCCCGAAGGCCACCTCAGGACACGCTCATGTCCGCCATCGCTCGCCCACAAGGCGAGCAAGTCAAAGCCTCGAATTAGTTTCTCCAAACCACCTTGAGAGGGCCATAGTCCGTCACTGGCGAGCGCCCTGCGTAGACCACGCTCGGCAAAAGAATTGCCCATCGTACGTTGGAAGGAAAATCGTTGTCGTGAATCTCCAGGGGGCCTTTTGGCTGCCTGGCGGAACTCATCAAGTATTCATAATTGGTAAAACCCGGGTTATTAACCTCGCTTGCCGCGGACAAGATTCGACCTGCGCTCATGGAGCGCAGGTAAAACATAGCCCTATATACTAACACCGAATCTTCGGCAGTGCCAAGGACCATGCCGTCGGGCCGACCGATAAGCGCACGAAGAGGGAGGTCCGAATTATTTAGAAATAACGTATCGAAATTGTTGGGGGTCTCTACTTTCAGTAATGGGTTAATGACGGATAGCTTCGCCGTGGTCATGATCCCTAGCAATGGGTACCACAGGCTTAATATTACGATTAGCACCGCTGGACGGGCTCTCAGCTTCCTAAGAATGACCAGGAGGATTAACGGTAATAACGCAAGCGCAAGAGAGCTGGGCCCATTAAACAAGGCTAAATCCGGAAAATGGACATTCCCGCATCCCCCAACACAATACCAGTGAAGACCAACCCGTTCTATCGCCATGGCGGAAACCAGAACGGCAATCGCTGAAATGGGAATCAATTTGGAAAGCTGTATGTCATTCTGCCACATCCCAAGCGCAGCTAAAACGAATAATGGTAAAGCATAAAAATAGTACCGCCCATGCAAGTTGGTGATGGGTTCTCCTGCCGGATCTACACTGTATACGCCTTGGGAAAAAATCACTGTCATTGCAACCATGCTCGTTAATAAACAGCAAGCGAGCAACCCAAGATCGTGTAGATCTGGAACGACCAGAGTAGGTAGATCATTGGCCCTAATGTCCTTAACTCCTAAAAGATTTCTTTCCCATGCGCCGTTCGAAAGCCGATAATAAAAAATGAAAGAAACCGTGATCGTCAGGGGAATAGAAACAAGCATCGCGATAGCTAGCATATGTCCGCAAAGATTAAAGACAGCTGCGCCTATGTTGAGGCCCGGAACAGTACCGGAATAAAAGTCACCTGAAAATGTCCACAGCCAATGTCCTGTTAATAAGCCGCCTAGCGTTACATGAACGCTGTAATAGACGATGAATTGAAGTAGCGCAGCTAATGCGCCCATTGAACGACTGCCGCCACGAATTAAGAAAAAGAATCCTAGTCCCGCCAATAAAGCTAACGCATGCGGTTTGATAAGGGAAAGCACTCCAATAGATATGCCGCCGGCTAAGGCCGCAAGCAGCATCGATCTTTTCAAAGACGTCAGGATCACCCAGACAGACACCCAAAACCCAAAAAAATAGAGCGGCTCGACCATTACATAACGCCCCAAGGTGCTTATTGGAGAAACCAATGTCATCAAGGCGAATGCGGCGGCTAACGGAGCCTTAAGATATTGTCGCGCAACGGCATACGCCGGGAGAGCACTCGCCGAGATGAAAAATGCATTTAATATTTTTACATTGGCGTGCATGTTCTCGGTTGGCAGCAATGAATAAAGCACGTAATATAGATAGGCCGGGTAGGGTGGGACAATAGACCACTGCTTGTAATTTTCCGAATTGTAGCCGTGCAGGATGGGCAAAAAATACCCAGCCTCATCCCAGAATACGAAGGGTTGAGGGGTAAGGGAGCCACTTAAGCTGAGCACAAGAAACCATGCCACAGACACGGCCAGCAGCGAAATGACTATAGCTGAATCCTTATAGCCATGAATAGTTGATTGGTACCTTTGCGCCTGGGTATCTATCGATAAAGCCATGGATCACCTGTTGTTCAATCTATTGGTGTTTCTCTATGTTTGAATGTGTGGATCGCTGTTATAAGTATGATCAGCGCTCCGACACATACACGCAACATTGGGCAGTGTCCGCCTTCGTTGAGGTCTGAACATGGCTTCAGATCCTTATCTTCTTTGACGCTAGGGCAGCATCCTTAAAAACAAGCCTTTTTGACAGCAGATAATTGAAGGCTAGACCACTAAGCGAACCAGCTCCAACAGCTATGATCGGCGAGATCTTAGCCAACTTGACCAGCATCGCGTAAACCGTCAGGTTGAGGAACCCGCCGACGCCATTCACAGCAAGAAAGTGCACCCACTGCTTGAGCAGGTGTTCACTCCTGTTTCTGAAGGTGATTTTTCGGTTGATGGCCCAGGTGAATGTCGCCGCAGCGAGAAACGCAGGAACACGGGCCACAAGCGGCCCCAAGCCGGCTGCCAATAAGAGCATCAGGACCCCCACATCTACTACAAAACCTGCTGACCCGACAAGGGCGAAGGCGAGAAACTGCCCGAGGTTACTCATCCTTCAGGAACCGGGCTGGAAGCGCAGATAGGCGAGCCTCTTCATCTCACGCCGCCCAACCGTGACTGTATCGAGGATCAGGCCGCAGGCGAGGCTCAGAAATCCGAGGAGCACGAGGCCGGTGGCGAGAACGGCGGTAGGCAGCCGGGGCACGAGGCCTGTTTCGAAAAAGGTGATGACCACTGGCGTTCCGATGACGATGGCGGCCAGATTGAACACAAGGCAGAGCGCGCCGAAGAATGCAAGCGGGCGCTCACGCTTCACCAAAGCGGCGATAGTGCGAAGGATCCTGAAACCGTCGCTGAAAGTACGCAGTTTGCTTGCCGAGCCTTCTGGGCGTCCTCGGTAAGGGGTCATGAGCTCGGCGGTCGGCATACGCAATTCAAGCGCGTGGATCGTCAGTTCGGTCTCGATTTCAAACCCTGACGCGAGGGAAGGGAAGCTCTTCACGAAGCGGCGCGAAAAGACGCGATAACCCGAGAGCATGTCGATGAACCGATCCCCGAACAGCATTCTGACGGTGCCGGTAAGCATTCTGTTCCCGAACTTATGGCCGAGGCGGTATGCTTCCTTCTCCGTCGACTGTCGCGCACCATTGACCATGTCGAGTTTGTTGCCCCAAAGCTCCTGCACTAAAGCCGGAGCGGATTGCGCATCGTAGGTATCGTCGCCGTCGACAAGGACGTAAATGTCCGCGTCAACATCGGCAAACATCCGGCGCGTCACATTTCCCTTGCCGCGAAGAAGCTCTGCGCGAACCATGGCCCCCGCGGTGCGCGCTACCTCGGCGGTGCGGTCGGTCGAATTGTTATCGAAGACGTAGATCGTTGCCGACGGAAGAGCGCGGCGAAAGTCAGCAACAACTTTCGCGATAGTAAGTTCTTCATTATAGCAAGGCACAAGAACCGCGATGCTCGGATGTGCTTCAGCAGAACGCTGGAGAGTGTATCATATCTTCAAAGTGCATTGAACATAGGTTCTCTGTCATCTGCTCACTGCCTGTCGGGTGCGCGCAGGGAAACTTTTTACCGATCTACTACTGTGGACAAAAGCAGTTGCCCATGGCACTAGCACCGCGGAAAAGTTCACTCTTCGCGAGATTGCGTTTATACCTAGCGATCATCTATCAAATAGTGGAGCCGACTTTCTGCCTACTCAGACTTTTCGAAGCTTGTGCTCACAGAGGTCATGATCTGCACACAATCGGCGGATTTCAATAGAAAACCATGTTGTCCACAATATTAAATATAGAATGCAACCTTCGGTTTTTCGGAACCAGCACAAGCAGCGATGGCTTTTCGGATATATGTATCAGAAATTTAACTATCACAGCTTCTCCCAATCGCGTCCTGCCATGTTGCAGTGAAGCAACAAAATCAAAAATGGTATTTCAGGAAGGAACAAACATATGCCTCCGCCGGAGGCGCGGGATAGACTTTTACTTTTCGCCCTCGTCTTCTCAGCCCCGAAAGTTCCCCCGTAGGCGCCGGAATAGACCGGCATGCTCCGGCCGGGTGTCCAGCCCGGAGACATAGGTCACGTTTTGTACCTAAGACATGGGTGACAACCTCGTGCCGAACGGGTTATCGATGGTTTGCAAGGTTTTCTGCTCCAGGTCGATATATCCGAGATCATAGTGCATGAAGGAGACGAGCCAAATACCCTCGTCCACTTCTTTGATTCCAAGCCTCTGGCCTGCCATGACGGTAGAGATGTTGATCTTTTTTCTGTGCATGCAGATGCGTCCGCAGACGGTCACGAGGACGTCCTTGTCATGCAAGGGGTATTCGATTTCGGGCAGGCCGTGATAGGGCCTTGACGAGGGGGTGTAGACCTCGGCCGGTGTTTTCATGGAAAGCGCCTCGTGCGGCCTTTCCGTATTGAATTCATTGAGGAACTCATCGAAGCGCGCTTGTTGAGCCAGGCTGTTTTGGCAAGCGGGGCGGGTCGCTTCTTTCTTCAAGGTGAGATGCATGCGCTCATGGCGGCCATTCTGTTGAGGATGACCTGGCTTGATCCTCTCGATCGCGATGCCGAGCCTGAGCCAGAAGACCGAAAGCCTTGAGAGGTTATAGAGCCCATTGGGAGAGGCAAAAGGCAGGCCGTTATCGCTTCTCATCGCGGCTGGCAGGCCCTGGTCTTGGAAGAGGCGGCAGAAAGCTTCCAGGACAGGCGACTCCTTGGTTGATTCAAGGGCTTCCAGGAGAAGGAGCTTGCGGGAGGCCTGGTCCGTGACGGTCAAAGGGTAACAATACCGGCCGTTGCCGAGCTTGAACTCGCCCTTGAAATCGGCGCACCAGAGATCGTTTGGAAGCAAGGCCTGGCTGAGCGGCGTTCCTTCCGCCCGGTTCCGCCGCTTGCGGGCGCGGGCGACAAGGCCGTGGCGGTCGAGAACCGCATGCACGGTGCTTTTGGCTGGGATGCGGACGTCTCCGGCAAGCCGCCTGACAAGGAGTTCCCTGATCTTCCTTGCCCCCCAGTGCGGCTTGTCCTTTTTCAAGCGGACGATCATGCGCTCAATGGGTTCGGGGAGTTGGTTCGCATAGCGCACCGGCCGGCGCGAACGGTCGGTCAGCGCCTCGAGCCCCTCATCCTTGTAGCGGTTGTAAATCTTATAGCCGGTCTTTCGAGAGATGCCGAACTCCCGGCAGAGATCGCTCATGCCCTCGCCATCGAGAAGCCGAGCCACAAAACGAAGACGTTCCTCCATCGCCGAACACGCTTTCCACGGCATCAACACCCCCGCCAGAAAGCGAAAAGTGTTACCTATGTGTCCGGTACAAACTGTCACCTATGTCTCGGGTCGCTCAGGGAAAACATCGCGTCAATGGTTCCCCTGCAGGCGCGGAGATGAACCGAGCACAGTGCGCCACCGGTTCGAATGCCGGGAGTGTTTGCGGGGATGATCGTGCACTGCAGTAACCAAGTCCAGGCGAAGCGGCGACCCCACAGCGATACCTCTCACCCACCCGCGATGGCCTAGTGCGCCAGGACCTCGGCTTCGACAATCGGACAGCTCCTTCCGCACCGCCCACACCGCAAGCGCTGCAGCTCGCAACGGCACACGCGGATTTGCCCGCAGTCCTTTCGTGCGCTCCAGCCGATGCGCTTTGCTGGAGGCCAGGGCGGCGGCTGTGGTTCCAGGTTTGGGAGGGATGACCGCGACCGGCGTGGGTGACATGCCGGACATGACCTAGACTAGAGCGCGCCGCCTGCCGGGGGCGAGCACCGGCACGGGCGTGTCGTCGGCGTGGATAACGCCGCCAGCCATGACGTGAGCGCCGATCCGTTCGGCCAGCGGCTGCACCAGGCCAGGCGGCCTTGCCTACCCAGTCCGCGAGCGTTGCGCGGTCGAGGTGGACGCCGTCGCGGGCGTAGATCTCGGCCTGCTGCTGGCGGGATGTCATGCCGCCAGGCGGCTGAGCGCTTTGGCGTCAGCGCATCGAGCGCGATCCGGTGGCATTCGCTTGAGCGGTTGGTTGGCGATGTGCGGCCGAAAGCGCTGGGCGGCGACCGGCGTTCGGGCCGAATAGAAGCGCACGCCACTCTGATCCTCACGCTCCTCGATGAAACGCCGGACATGACGCTTCAAGAACTGAAGGCCGCGCTTGAGGAGAGAGGCGTTTCAGCCGGTTACGGCACGCTGTGGCGCTTCTTCGACCGGCACGGGATCACACGCAAAAAAAGACGGCGCACGCCAGCGAACAAGACCGCCCCGACGTCTTGAGACGGCGCGAAGCCTGGTTCGAAAGCCAGATCGATCTCGATCCCGAGCGTCTTGTGTTCATTGACGAGACCTGGGCTTCAACCGCCATGGCTCGCCGCTACGGCCGGGCGCCGCGCGGCCAACGACTGCGAGTTGGCGTTCCCTACGGTCATTGGAAGACGACCACGTTCGTGGCCGGGCTGCGCGTAAGCGGCGTGGTCGCGCCGTTTGTTCTCGACGGTCCCATCAACCGTAACGCTTTTGAGACCTACGTTGAGAAGGTTCTCCTGCCGGAACTGCGGCCCGGAGAGATTGTGATCATGGATAATCTGTCGAGCCATAAAGGGCCGAATGTGCGCTGCTCCGAAAGGCCGCCAAACGAAGCCTCGAAGGGCTTTGGACTGCCATCGGGCAATTCATCCCCTGCTTCACGCCCACCGAATGCGCAAACTATTTCGCCGCTACGGCCGGGCGCCGCGCGGCCAACGACTGCGAGTTGGCATTCCCTACGGTCATTGGAAGACGACCACGTTCGTGGCCGGGCTGCGCGTAAGCGGCGTGGTCGCGCCGTTTGTTCTCGACGGTCCCATCAACCGTAACGCTTTTGAGACCTACGTTGAGAAGGTTCTCCTGCCGGAACTGCGGCCCGGAGATATTGTGATCATGGATAATCTGTCGAGCCATAAAGGGCCGAATGTGCGGGCCACCGAGATTTTGGATTACATCCCGGGCCGTTTCGAGGTGATCCGGCATGTGCGGCCCGCCTATTCCTGCCGGAGGTGCGAAGCCATGGCGCAAATGCCGATGCCCGCATTGCCGATCCCGCGCGTGCCGCGCCGATCGTGCGCGAGCCGGGCTGCGCCTGCAGCGTATGCGGCGGCGCCTTGCGCAAAGTGGGCGAGGACGTCACGGCGAGCCATGGCGGTTGAAGCCCAGGTCTCGTCAATGAACACAAGACGCTCGGGATCGAGATCGATCTGGCTTTCGAACCAGGCTTCGCGCCGTCTCAAGACGTCGGGGCGGTCTTGTTCGCTGGCGTGCGCCGTCTTTTTTTGCGTGTGATCCCATGCTTGAAGAAGTTCCAGCATTCTTCGGCTTCGAAGAGCGTGCAGATATCGCTGCAGGCTATGACGCAACCTGATCGAATTCCGCTCTAGGAGCGTGCCCACAGCTGGCCCGCACGATTATATGATCTTTTTGAATGTATAGGTTAAATGCCCTATGTAGCTCGTAATTGCAGGAACGCAGGTGCCGATGAAATGGGCGATGTCCTCTCCGTGCCAGCGAAGTCCAACCGCAGGGAAGACGGCATCAGCAAGTGTCACGCTAATGGCCAAGACCAATGTCAACGCAACGAAGTTGACGATCACGAAGCGGTAGGTTTCCGTGGCAACGCTCGCGCCAGAGCGGCCAAAGACTAGCGTTCGGAACAGGGTGAAGGCGACGGCCATGCCAAGCAGATAGGCGACGACAACGGAAACCTCGAAACCAATGAAGGGCGTGAGAAGATATCGGCTGACGAGATTGACGAGCGCCGCAAACCCTCCGGCTGCAAGAAAGCGGACGAAGCGAATGATTGAATGCTTGTGGCCAAAACGCTGGGGAGGCGTCGTTTCCGCGGAGGGCAAGGCCTGGGCGTCTGGACAGGTCATCGTCTACAGCTTGGTCTTGTGGAAAATGGGGCTTGGGGTCGCCCTGATAACGGCCATGATCAATCGCCAGAAACCCGGCGCATAAACGATTGGAGGCGGCGATGTGCGTTCGGCGACGCTGGTGATTGTTTTGCCGATGGCATCCGGCTTCGCCCATAAGAGACCCTTGCGGGCGATATGCGCCGTCATCGGCGTATCCACGAAGCCCGGCTTGATCAGCACCGCGGCCGCTCCGCTCTTGGCGAGGCGATGGGCGATCCCCTGCACGAGAACCGCAAGCCCGCCTTTGGCCGCGCCATAGACGTAGTTCGAGGCGCGTCCGCGATCGCCTGCAACAGAGCCGATGACAATGAGCTTGCCGCGGCCTTGCCGTTCCAGCACGTTCGCCGCTTCCAGGCACCAGGCCGCCGCGCTTGAAAAGTTGGCGGCGATGATGTCGAGCGCCTCCTTGGGGTCGGCTTCGGCTTTCGTCTGGTCGCCAAGAACGCCATAGGCGAGCAGAACGACATCAACGCCTCCCAAGCGATCCGCCATTTCGGTAAAGTTCTTGGCCGCGTCAGCGCTGGAAGGTCGGCGACGTGCGTCTCTGCCTCCGCTCCCCTGACGCGCAGATCGCCCGCGATTTCCTCTAAGCGCGCGGCGTTGCGCCCGGCCAGGAGGAGGTGTGCGCCGTCTTCCGCCCAGAGCCGGCAGGCCGCTTCAGCCATCGCAGAGGTCGCGCCGAGGACGATGATTTTTGCTTTTGCGCTCTGGTTCTCATGGCTTCACACGTCTCCAGAAGTCCGATGAAAAGTTCGGATCGGCATAGGCAAGAAAGCGCTCAAGTTCCGGGTAACCCGCGGCCCATATGTCTTTCGGAATGCGCCCGTCTTTGGCCGCGTAGAGCCGCCCTTTGGCCTCGCGAACGATGGCGTCGAGCTTTTCAAAGAGGGTGAGCGTCTTGGCGCCGCGATTGCAGAAATCAAGTGCGAGCGTCGCCCCTTCCATCGGAAAGGACAGAAGACCGGGCGATGGAGCGTCGCCGAAGGTCTTCAGCACAGCGAGGAAGGAGGCCTGCCCGCTTGCGATGATCGCTTTTAAGAGGGCGGCAACGGCCTCTTTCATGGAATGTTTTGGAATGACGCACTGATATTGCCAAAAGCCCCTTCGCCCATACAGCCGGTTCCAGTTGGCAATGCCGTCGAGCGGATGGAAGAACTCGCTGTAATGTTGGCGGAGCGAACCGGCCTTCCGCGCTTGCGCAGCGTGATAAAAGCGATTGAAAGCGCCAACCGTCAGCCGGTTGAGGAGGCCGCTTGGGGCGTCGAGCGGAACGCGCAGGCGGCCGTCATCGTCATGAGGAACGAGGCCGCCTTCGGCGCTCCAGTTTCCTCGAGAGAAGATGCCGCGTCCGGCGCTCTTGCCCCTCGTGGTGCAATCGATCCAGGCCACGGTGTGCTCATGGGTCGCGTTCGATGCCTCGGCGATGTCCCAGAACTCGGAGAGGTTCCCGTAAGGGATGATATCGACGTCAAGCTGGCTGCACTTTATCGGCTGAAGCTTGAGCTCAGCCCATTCGATGAGGCCAGTAAGGCCCAGACCGCCGATTGTCGCCGCAAAAAAACCGCCGCTGTCCTCCGCCATCGCGGTAATCGCCTCCCCATCATGTCGGAGGAGGCCGAAGGACCGCACATGCCGGCCGAATGTGCCGGCGCGATGATGGTTCTTGCCGTGAACATCGTTGGCGATGGCGCCGCCAAGGGTCACGGAGCGCGTTCCGGGTGTGACAGGCAGGAAAAAGCCGTGAGGCACGACACGGCGCATGATCTCGCTCAATGTGGCGCCGGCCTCGGCTTTTAGAATGCCGGTTGAAATGTCAAGCGCCATAAAGCGGTCGAGTCCGGACATGGAAATGATCCGGCCCTCTGAATTCAGAACGCTATCCCCATAGGAACGCCGTAAGCCGACAGGCAGAACCGTTCCTGCCCCGTGGCCAGACAGGAGCTTCGGCAAGTCCTCCCGGAAACGCGGGAAGGCAACCTGTTGCTGCCGCCGAATGACCCGGCCCCAGGATAACGCATCGTCGCGCGGAAAAAAGGTCATAGCCGAGCCGGGCTGAACAATGCTGCCGCAAAGGAGACGGCCATAAGAGCCCCGAGAAGCAGACTAACTTTATCTTTCAACGCGAAGGCCACAGGGTCGTCGCGAAGTCCGCCCCGCTGGCTTGTCAGCCAAACCCGGCCAAGGAATAGGAAGAGGATCGCTGGAACAGCCCAGAGAAATGTCGGATTGCTGTATAAACCCCGGGGGAAAGCGTCCTCGATCAGATAGAGAACCATGATGAGGGTGGCCCCGAGCATTGACGCCAGCCCCAAACCCAAGGTGAGTGGGGCGTCTGGGGCTCTGTAGCCGCGCCCTGGCATCGACTCAAGCCCACGCTCGGCAAGACGCAATACTTCGGTGTGGCGCTTGGCGATGGAGAGTGACCCAAACACGAACATGGAAAACACAAGAAGCCAAGGCGAAATCCTGACGTCCGCGAGCACGATCCCGAAACCAAGCCTGAGTGTGAACAGAGAAGCCAAGATGAAGACGTCTAGGATTGGCACACGCTTCAGCCCGAAGGAATAACTCAGCGTTACAGTCACATAGGCTGCCAGCATGATAAGCGCCCAATGCCCTGCAAAGGCAGCAATAGCGAACCCGCCCGCTAAGCCTGCTGCTGCCAGGAACAGTCCTTCACGGATGGAAAGGTCGCCGCTCGCCAGAGGACGATATCGCTTGGACCAATGACGCCGGTCGCTCGATAGGTCCCAAAGGTCATTGATCACGTAAGTCGCGGAGGCAGCCAAGCCCATCGCCACGAAGCCGGCCATTGCCGTTATCCAGGTTCCGGCATCCAAGGCCTTTCCGCCAAGCACAAGGGGCACGAATAAAAGCGCATTCTTGGCCCATTGATGGAGACGCAAGCTGCGGCGCAAGACGCTCATGATCTGTCGCTGGCTTGAAAAGACGGCGAGAGGTTCCTGAAAGCGCTGAACCCGCTTCGTGACTTGGCTGGAGGCGTCAACAAGGATGCTGCCCTTCGCCTCGCGCCAAACCGCGATGTCGGAGGATGAATCTCCTGCGTAGATGAAGCCTTCCGGAAAGCGTTCGCGAAGACACTTCGCCTTGGCGCCTCCCTTCAGATTGAGGGCGCCGTCAGAGGCGATGACCTCGCTGATGAAGGGATAATGGGTCGCGATTGCCTCGGCAATTTTCTTATCCGCAGCCGTGGCGAGCACGATCCTCCGGCCTAACTCAAACTGCTGATTTACGTATTCGAGAAAGTCGCCTCTGACGGGCCAGGTATCAACCTCCAGCCGTGATTTACCGGCTAGAAATTCCTTAAGTTTCGCGCGACCGATGGCCAACTGGATTGGAACTTTCCAAATTGAGAGAGGATCGCGTCTAAGGGTGTCGAAGAACGTCTCGTCAAGCGAGTTAGTCCTAATCAAGGTGCCATCCAGGTCAATAACCAGAGGCCACTTTGCAATCCCGACAATCATAGAGTAGCTTTCCAAATAGCAATCGCTGCCCCCGCTTTTAGCTGGAAAATTATTAGCCTCATACCCGAGAAGCACACAATCCACACACGCTTTGCGCGCAATCGGTTGAGGATCTCCGGCTTGAGCGTTCATTTCCGGGTAATGGTTTTGAGGCCGCCGGAACAACCGATGGTGACTTTGCCAACGTGATTGCCAGTGCGAATCCTATAGCGTAATCCGAACTGATTAAATCTTTAGGATTCTCAAAGGCTCGCGGATCTGATTCAGACTGTCTGCCAGAGCGGGAGCCGGCGGACATGTCGAAAGCTCTTTCGCTTGATCTCGGGTTCGTGTTTTGAAAGCAGTTGCGGGCAGGGTGTCCTGCCGTCAGGCTCCTGAGCGCTTCGGGGTCAGCGCTGCAAGCGCGATCCGCTGGCGATCACTTGAGAGCTGTGTTGTCGATGCGCGTCCCAAAGCACTGGGCGGCGACCGGCGCGCTGACCGGATCGAAGCCCAGGCGACGCTGACATGACGCTTCAGGAGCTTAAGGCTGCGCTCATGTATCGAGGCATCGCAGCGGGTTGTGGCACGCTGTGGCGCTTCTTCTAACGGCGCGGCATCAGACGGAAAAAAAGACCGCACACGCGAGCGAGCAGGACTACATCATCTGTCTTGAAGACGGCAAGAAGTTCAAGTCTCTGAAGCGCCATCTCAAGAGCCATTACGACCTTTCTCCTGAGGAATACCGGGAAAAGTGGGGCCTGCCGCGTGATTACCCGATGGTGGCGCCAGCTTATGCCGAAGCGCGGTCGAACTTGGCCAAAAGCATGGGGCTCGGCCAGCGCAATGGCGGTAAGGTCAACGGGGCTCCGGCTCCGGCCGCTGCGCCTGCGGTCAGGGCAGCAAAGGCCGACAGCAAACGCGGCCGGAAGGCGGCCTGATCACATGCGTCAGCGGCTGGCCCAGATCGCGGATCGGCTTGACGTTTCGATCTTTGGCTTCTGGGCAGGTTTAAGGCGATGGAGCTTCGCGAGAAGCAATGCCAGAGGGAAGTCGGGTAGTTCGGTGACTCACCCGCCGAGGTTCGGAGGCTTCTGACCTCGATCCTCGTCGCACTTAACGATGCGATAGCCGCAGCGCTCCAAATGCTCGAGGACGGATACCGCCTGCAAGGTTGGGACGCGTTCGTTCCACACCCGGCGCACCTCTGTTCGAGCGGCACTGAGCATAGGCATGCGCCAGAATATCCTCGCGGCTGATCTTGTCGTACAGGGCATAGAAGCGATAACCGGCTTCCGCCTTCGCTTTCGCGTGTAACGCCGTCTGCAGTTTCTGAACGCTTTCCGGAGTTGATAGGCTGCCCAATCTCCTGGTCCCTCGCCACATCTTGCGTTTGTCTTGAACTGAGGCCCCTTCCCTCCACCGGCATTACCCGGCTTCGACGGTACAACGGGCCTCTCCGCCACCCAGGGGCGCCCGGCCTGTCCCTCACGGGCATCCGGTTGGCCGTCCCCGGCCACGCCAAGGGGCTTCCCGTGTTGCGCGCGCTTTCCTTGTGTACATGCTGCCGCCACTACCCCGGTGCGGCGGCGGGGCCTAGTCTTCGCTCGGACGCCCAACCGTATCAGCCTTCCCCGGAACGACGGCCGGGTCGGCCCGCACATTGTCCTTTTCGAGGTTTGCACAGCGTTCACTTGCGTTGCGGCCTGTACACTCGCGCCGGTCACCTGAATGCGACCCGCTATCCGAAGGCTTCAGCCATTTCGTTACCTCCATGACTGCCCCGGTTGCTTCCGGCTGGAGCGATTGGCCGGGTGGGGCTTTCACCCACTGGAAAGCGCCGCCTTTGCACGGCGCACGTCGAATGCGGACTCGCGGCCTGGAAGATCGGGCGACCGCTTGACCCTCAGCTACAGACGCCAATCAAAACCTTGAAGGGGGCTGCCCCGGCTCGGAGCCTTTGCCCAATGAGTATCGAGCTCAACCATGCTTATCGTGCCATCCTAATTTGGCAGCCTGTGTAAAAATAGCAAAAGGCGGTTGACCAAGTTCAGAAGACAGCTAATAGGAGATGTAATTTTTAGCCAACGGTTACATAACGATGTCAGATAGTCTCTTGTGGATCGCGCGATTTCGCAAAACTGCGGTCATTTGGGTAGCTCTAATAATCGCCTTGGGTGGAGTATCCACATACTGGTGGATCAGCAAGGCATCTTATGCAGCGGTGAGCAACCAAGCATGGTTCACATGGCTTCTTGCTTTTACTTGCGTTTCAATATTCACGCTATGCAATTTGCTTATTCGTTGGTTGCGTTGGCATTTTGTGCTTCGCCGGTTGGGCCTTTCCATCCCAGCCAAGCGTAGCGTTCATTTTTTTGGATTGATGCTGCCAGCCGCGCTCACGCCTTTTTTGCTTGGCGAGTTGTTCGTTGCCGCTTTCCTCACCCCTTACACGCGAAGACCGGTTTCATCAGCCTTCGGCGTCTGGGTCATATGCCGCTCCGCTGATATATGTGTTCTCAGCATTATGCTGGGACGGACTAGCATAGGTCTTTTGAGCGCCTTCCTTTGCCTGGGAACTCTCACTTTTTTCAATATCCTCTCGCACGCTTCACGCCGCAATCTCTTGAGTGGTGAGACGGCATTGCTGGTTGCTGCGTTCGGCGGCGTTAGTTTCGCCGCTTGGGTACTGCCAATACTGTCGATGTACATCGCTGGTGCCATCTGTCAATCTGGCCTAGCTTTTGAAGACAGTGCGACCATATTCGCTAAGGGTACCTTGCTGGGCAGTGGTTCTGGGCTGCCAGGCGGAATAATTTCAACTGGAAAGATTATGATCAACGCGCTCGTGAGCGGCGGCATGGATTTGCCAGCTGCCGTGCAACTCGTGTTCATAATAAGGCTTGGAACGGTGGGGGTCGGGGTTACAGCCGGATCGCTGCTGTGGCTGGTGAACTGGCGCTCGGTGCGTCAAGAGCTCTTAAAGCAGGGCGCACAGGTGCAGACGCATTTCGATTCTCTCGCGGACGAATACACGGACCAGATTCCAGAACACGTTCGGACTCATCTTATTCGTCGCAAAATCGAAGGGATGTGCCAGTCGTTGGAAAAACAGGGCATAAGAAGCGGTGCACGGGGTTTGGATTTGGGGTGCGGCCAGGGCTGGTATGCGCTAGAGATGCTCCAGCGCGGTTTTCGAATGACGGGGTGCGACCCGTCCGCGGGCCAAATTGGCAAGGCGTGCGAGCTCGCAGCTAACAATCATGTCGAAATAGATTTTTGGCAGTCGGGAGGAGAGGTTCTGCCGTTTCCAGACGCAAGTTTCGACTTTGTCTATTCGATCAATGTTATTCATCACGTCAACAGCGAAGAAGCTCAGCTTCAAGTCTTGAAAGAAATTAGACGCGTCCTAAGGCCGGGCGGTGTTTTTCTCATGCATGAGATTAATGTCCGAAATCCTCTATTTCGGCTTTACATGTCCTATTTGTTTCCTTTGCTCAAGCGTATTGACGACGGCACTGAATTGTGGGTGCGGCCGCAAAATCTTCCAGCAGTACAAGGCGCGTTGTGGCGCAAGAAAATTTGGTACTTTACGTTCTTCCCAGATTTCATACCACCGCAGATCCTACGCGCCATGGCCCCGATGGAATTATGGTTAGAACGCTCTGCCCTTCGCGTTTGGTCAGCCCACTACATGGCGCAGCTGGTGAAGGAACGGCGCTAGGATGACTGCAGCTAAAGCAAGAGAGCAATTTGTTGTTTTCGCCGCAGCGATCGTGCCTTTGACGATTGTGTTGTTATGGCTCATAACCTCGATCAATCTGCCTCTGGGGCGCGATCAAGGTATTTTCGCCTGGGCGGGGCAAGCCATTCTCAATGGCGGCCTTCCGTACGCAGATGCCTGGGATGTTAAGGGGCCCGCCGCCCACGGGTTGTTCGCGCTCGCAATTGCAATTTTCGGGCACTCGGAGCAAGCAGTCCGGGTATTCGATGTCGCGTTCAACTTAATCGCTTTGGGTGCTTATCTGCGGGCTGGGCGGTTGTTGAATTGCACGCTGGCCGGATTAGTAGCGTTCATTCTTTCTTTTGGCATGATGGGCGGTGGCTGGTGGGACTTCGCCCAGCCGGATGGGTGGGCGGGTATTTTATTGTGCTGGTCTACCGCCCTCCTTCTGAGCCCATCCTGTTTCGCCGCCGCCATGTTTGCCGCGTCCACGCTCATCGGCTTGGCAGTACTAGTCAAGCCTGTCTATATATTGTTTGCTGTCTTGCCTTTGGTTCAGATTTGGTATGCGGCCTCTTGGAGAAAGCGCCTGATACTAACGGGCTGGGCTGCGCTCGGTGGATTGGTGCCACTGTGTATTACGTTTGCAATCTATGTGATGACTGGTAAGGCAGTGTTGGCATGGGAGACACTCGTTCAGTTTAATTTTGAATTCGATTTGTTGGCACAAAAACTAAGCATATATGGGGTTCTGCATAATGCAGTTATGACGATGGTGCTGAATCCGAGGTCATTATTGTTATTATTAGTTTCCTGTACTGGCTTGTTTTGTTTGTGGTATGTGAGCAGATACCAAGCTATTATTCTGTCTATGGGTGTATTTGCCGGCGCATTAGCCTCGATATTGCAGCTAAAGTTTTATCACTATCACCTGTTACCATATTTCGATCAACTCGCCATTCTTGGAGGGTACGGGATTGTCGTTGTTGCTGATCGTCTAAGAATTTTACTTTTGGACGGGCGAGGCAGGCGCTGGGCTATCACGGCCGCTTTAGTCGCGGTGTCGCTTGTACCTTGCTTAATGATCGAGGGGGTTGCTGCTCGCTCAAGAGCTCAACTTTATTATATGATCGGTCGTTTAGATGAAGAAAGCTATTTAAGGACTTTTTCTTCCGCGGATTTCAACACCTTAGACACCAGATCTGCTGCGCTTCTTGTGAGTCAGAAAACAAAAAAAAATGAACCGATTTACTTGTGGGGCTTCGATGCATTGACGTATTTCCTGGCTGACCGTAACTCGGTAAGCCGCTTTGGATTTAATTACCCTATGCTTGTTGGAACGAGCGCATATAAGGACAAGTCGAAGCGCGAACTTATGGAAGCACTGATTTGTACACCTCCTAAATTAATTTTGGTTGAGGATAATGATTTTAATAATCTTATGCCGCTAACCTCACGCCAATATTTGGAAGAATTTGCGCAACTGCGAATTTTTATTTCTTCGCGCTATGAAGTGATAGCTAGTAACCGTCAATTTATCGTTTACGCTCGCCGCGGATAGAAAGGGTCTTTCGTGGCAGACGAGAGTCCGATGCAAGCCCAGAATAAAGTGAAAACATAGCTGGCTCTGATGGGCAACAACCGGATATCAATTTCTTCTATAATCATTGCGGCATCTCACGTCGGCATTTCGTCCGCAAGAGACATCGATTTCACGATCCCAAACATCAGCTTTCGTGATGGGTTTCAGATGGCGGCCGAATGGAAGCGCGCAGGTCATCTTCGGGTCGGCCGGCGTCTGAAAGCCCCCGAGGAAGGAAACCGCGGGCAACAACGCAGGGCTATGGAGATTTGATCGAGAGGGGAGCCGCAGCTGGGAGTAGTTTGCCCCTGATTTTCAGCACAGCAAGGCCGTTTCTGACGGCAGCGGCTTGCGCGACAGGGCTTGGAAGGCGGCGTTTCCCGGCCGAACCGGCGAATGGCGCCCCGTTGAGATCAAGGTCCAGCAGTGCGGCGCAGAGGCCGGAAACCGGAAACGGCATTGCCCATCCCAACTGATGTAAGCCTAGTGATGGTCCTTGATCATAACGTCCCATTCCGCCATCGGCCGGTGCACGCCGCGCCGGATGCGCTTGCGGCCGTCCGCCACGCTGACCCGGCTTGTTGTGCGTCCGAAGGCATAGGCGCCGGCATAAATGGGATTGGTCAGGATGTTGTGCACGATGTTGTAGGCCGGCAAGCGCCACACGACGCCATGTGCCTCTCCCCGGCGCGACTTGGCGGGCAACTCGATCCCTTCGTCTCTGAGCCAGATATGCGTCTGCCGCGCGCTTTGGAACTCGGCGAATTTTTTGAAGACCAGCCCAATGGCCTGCTGCACACGTTTGTCCGGGTTCTTCTCGATCCGGTCGCGCCCCACTTTCACATAGCCGGCGGCGACACCGAGAACGAGCGCGCCGCGGCGTCCCTTCTGACGCAGCGCCTCCTGCGAGCGCTGGCGGAACAGCGACAGTTCGAGTTCGCTCATTGTCCCCTTCATGCCGAGCAACAGCCGGTCGTTGGGATGCCGAGGATCGTGAGATTCCATCCTCGTCGACGATGATGGCACCAACCAGTCCACAGAACTCGATCAGAGTGTGCCAGTCGCGGCCGTTGCGCGCGAGACGCGAAGCCTCGATGGCAAGCACCGCCCCCACACGGCCGTCGCAGATTGCCGCCAGCAGCCGCTCGAAGCCCGGCCGGGCTATGCCGCCGCCGGATCGTCCAAGATCGTCGTCGATGATCTCGACGGCCGTCCAGCCGAGCTGCCTGGCGCGATCGGCAAGCCCATACTGCCGCCGCTGGCTTTCAAGATTGTGCACCAGCTGATCCGCGGTCGATTGGCGGATATAGACGCATGCGGCACGCTGGAGATGCTCAGCCTTGATCTTGGTCATGAACGCTCTCCCCGCTTCTTGCGTTGACCAGCGCCGCCGCGATCTCGCGAAGCAGAGCTTCCACGAGCCCCGCAAGTTCGGCCGTGCGAGCCGGGCACAGCTTCACAGCGCGGCGTCTCCTCTTCGAACAGGCTTGGCTGGCGGTTTCTTGATTGGCGCGGCATGACCGGCTGTCTCCGTCTTTGATTCGGACTGGAGAAAGCCTAGGAGCGCGTCGGCTCCGGCGCGCATTGTGCGCAGGATATGGAGTGGAAAGTGCGGCTATCGCAGATCTCGAAACGAGACGCTGCCGGTTCAGTCATCCACGCCGGCAAGCTTGCGAATGAGCCGTCGGGTTGGAGGACGACAACGAACTCGACGCCGCCGGATTGGAGCCGACGTCTGATTTGCACAACTTCGCCAAAGCGAGGATGGTAACGATAGGCGATCCGGCTTCAGCCGGCTTGTTCCTGGGCAGTATGTCGCCATTCCAAGAAGCACCTGGATGATTCTGACTTCGACCCGGCCTCCATGAGATGAGTGCCGAAGGTATGCCTGAGCGTGTGTGGCGTAATCCAGGCCCCGAGACCGGCGGCATCGGCGGCGGCGTGGCAGGCGCGGTTAGCTGGCGGTCCGTGATCGCAGCGGGGGATCCCGGCTCGGGAACAGCCAGCCCTTCGAGCGGCACTGCTGCCACCAGGCGCGAAGGATCGCGAGCAACTGCTGGGAGAGCATTCGTGCCGGTCCTTGCGTCCCTTGCCCTGCTCAACGCGGATCAGCATCCGTTTGCTGTCGATATCGCTCACGCGCAGAGCGACAACCTCGGCGCAGCGCAGTCCGGCGCCGTAGGCCACACTCAACGCGGCCTTGTATTGAGGCCCGGTCCAGGCGCAGCCTCCAGTAGACGGGCCACATCGCCGGCGAGAGCACGCGCGGCAGCTTCCTCGGATAATCGACGCGGGCGAGTTGGTGGGCGAGATCGAGGCGGCCGAGCGTATCGAGAAAGAAGCGCAGAGCCGAGACCTGCGTGTTCATCTTCGGCGGCTTCGAGCCCTGCGCGGTCTCATGCACCTGGAACCGGCGCAGGTCCTCAGCCGTCGCCGTGTCCGGCGAGCGGCCGAGAAAGACGGCGAAGGTCTCGACGTGCTTGATGTAATCGTGTTGTGTCTTCTCGCCGAGGCGGCGGACGGCCATGTCCTCCAGCATGCGGCTGCGTAGATCGCTGATGGGCTTCTGGTTCATCGGAAAGGTCCTTGTCTTGAGGGTGGGAGTGTCGAACCTCTCGATCCTCAAGACAGGACGCCTGCCAATGTTACCGGTTTAGCTTCAGATGGTTACCACGCCAGTTCAGGCCGCCGCGAGCGCAGCAGCAAACTCGCGCGTAGCGTGTTCGTTCAGTGGCCCAATCTCTCCGACCGTGGCCCGCCGGTGAAACGCCCGCAGTAGGATCCAAAAGGAGGCGTAGGCCCCAAGCTTTTTCGGAAACCCGCCTCTTCTGCTTACGGCCTTGAACGACCTTCGTGCGCCGAAAATTGAGGCAGCCAGCTCATTGACCTTCGGCTGTTCCCCTTTGCCGCCTGTGGCTGGCTGCCGCTTTTTCAAGGACCTTAGTTAGTATTTCGTCATGCGCATGATCAAGGCGAGCCCGACCAGATTCCAGTTTTTCTCGCCATCGAGGACCCGAGTCCCAGGCTGTTTGCCATGCTCTCGCGAGCTCAATAGGCCGACGCGTCGCTAGCGCTTCGATAAGCGTAGAGGCCTGTAGGACATCCTTCGTCGATTTCACCTGATCCTTGCGTTCAGCCGCTACGATGAGCTTATGCACCGCATAGCGTTCCGCGCGCGGGATCGTGGTCGGAATTCCGCCCTTAGCGAGTAGGACCGACCGTTCCGGATCATGGATGAGAAAATCAAGGTGCCTGAGCGGCTGCGCCCCGGAACCGCCAAGTGCCTTCATTCGCGCGGGTTTGTCCTGATGCTCGGCAGAGCCTCTGTTGGGCGTTAGCATGTCGACGCGGTAGCCAAGGCGGTTACGGTAGGCAACGCTCACGAAAGGATCATTGATGTTCGGAATTTCCTCAAAGCTCTTATCAACGCCTTTCAGCACCTCGATTATCGGCGGCATGCTGTCGCCGATGTTTTCCGAAATGCCCCAGAACTGTGCGAAATCGGTGTCCTGTGTTTGTAATGGCCGCCCGCCAAGCTTGATGCCGAGCGGACCGGCATAGGCTTGGAACGCGACCGTACCGACAAGCACGCCCCGAAGGCGAAAGAAGCCAGCCTTCCACATTGCTTCGACGATTGTCCCCGATAGTGCATCGGGTGTTGGGAGCCCCGTTGCGGCAAGCGCTCGGACCATCTCCTGTCTTTGCTTGAAGTCCGATTTGATTTGGGCAAAGCGGCTCACTCGATCGGTGATACTCTTGTCGGTGACCGGCCCAACATAGGTACTGGTGACCTTGCCGCTTATTTTTTGCTGATGATACCAATACATGCGGCCCTTTAGACGTTTACGCGTAAAGCTGCCGCGTTCGTCGTATAGTTCGTCGAACTCGGCGTCGAGGCAGCGCTGGAGGAGTTCTGCGAACAGCGTTTGTGTAGCAAGGGTGATGGCTTCGGTCATTGGGAGTTATCCTACTTTCAGAAAAGGTAGGTTAACCGGAGCTACATAGCAAGTGGTAACCTACTTTTAAAAACGGTAGGTTAACTCGGTTCTAGAAGCCATACTTTCAGGGGTTGAAAGTGCGACCGCAACGCAACGGACCCTCATCCCGAAGCAACAGACCATACGTAGCTTGGCCTAGCTGGGAAGTCAGATAAAATCAAACGGAGTACCGGTGGCTCAGGGCTCGCGAAGTCTCGCCCCTCTCAATCCCAAATTTCGCAAGGGCGGCGATCGCTTGAGCATTCCGGCTGGACCGCCACGCCGCCCAGCATTGCGAATGGAGCCAAGCGTGCCCAACGTTCTCGGTACCGATTGGCAGCAAAGGATCGCCGGCGTATTCAATCTTTCCGCAATGAAGGCAACGGCCAGAAGGCGAGCGGACAAAGTCGCGGTTTAGCCATTCGGTGACGCAGCAAGCATAAGCGCGGGCTTCGCGCTTCTTCACGCGGAACGCCACCGTCGAACTCCGCAAGGGCCGCCCGCTCGTCAAAAAACGCAAGCCAGTCCTCAGCCGACCAGCCATCGGCAGCGGGTTGAAGAAGCGCGATGACGTCACCCTTGTTGACTGACAATAGGGCGACGACTTCCGATGGCGGCGCTGCGGCGGCGCGGAGCGATAGCGTCTTACCATCAGTCTCAAGATGGACCCCGCACTCGCGCGCCGCTTTCAGGGCTTTGAGCGCGCTCATAGCACAGCGCTCCACCCGTTACTCTCCGGGCCGGAAAATCGGGGGTGTCTTGCGTCCGCATCGTCCGCACTGTCCTCCGCCTTTATTCGCCGGGATTTTGTGCGGACGGTCGATGAATCGGCAGCGGCCGCATCGTCCGCAATATCGTCCACCGTTCGCATGCCCTCCCCCGCGAAGCCATTGGCTACCTCTTCTGTTCTTGCATCCGCGGACGATGCGGACGGTGCGGACGGTCGCGCCCCCGCCGCGTTCCGGCGCGGGATCGGCGGATACGGCGGTGATGCGGATGATCCGGGTCCGCGCCCGGCCCTCGCGCTCGAAGCCGATCTCGATGCCGATCTTGCGCAGGAAGGTCGCCGCCCGGCGCAACCGGCCCGCCAGCGCCCGAGGGCTGTCCGGCCAGGTCTTGGACTTGGCGACCCGCTCGCCCGCCGCCTCGGCAAGGGCGCCCAGAAGGTCCGAGGCGGTTCCCGTCCACTCCGTCCGCGCCGCCATCAAGTGCGCGCACGGCGGCGGCGATCGGGTCGGCGTCGATGACGCCCTCGACCGCCTCGTCACGGTTGCCGCAATAGGCCGACCAGAACGTGCCCGGCGGGCCAGAGCGCTGTCTCGCAGGCGGTCGCCCACAGTGCGAAGTCCGCCATGCGCGGCAGCCTCGGCAGAGGGTCTCGCGGCAGGCGCTTCAGGCCCTCCGCCACCGCGTCGAGCAGCACGCCGAGGATGCGCGGGCGTTCGGCCTCGAACGCCGCCCAGAGTTCCTCCTCGGGCCGGCGCCGTTCCTCGGGGATCGGCTCCAGGGTCAGGAACACCGCACGATCGGCGAGGTCGGGCCGGGTGACGATGTCTTCGATGCCGTTCAGGATCACCGGGCGGGCGGCGTCGAACAGCACCTCGTCCTGATCGGTGTAGAGCTGGCGCACGGCGAAACCGCCGCCGGTGGCGAGCCGGCAGAGCGTGTCCGAAATCCAGGCCGGCAGGCCCGACACATTGTCGAAGGCGAGCACATGGCCGTTGCTGGCGGCGATGAAGAGGTCGCGATCCTCGCGCGGCAAGCGCCCGCAACGGCGCGGTGTTGGGATCGAGCAGCGCCCGCAGGATCGCCGAGAAGGTCGACTTCGCCGATCCCTGCTCGCCCGACAGAACGATCACCGGATAGGGGCCGCGATTGCGCAGGCACGGCCAGCGCCCAGGCGACGACCAGCACGAAGTCGGCGTCGGTCTGCACGTTGAGGAACGAGCGCAAGCGTTTCGACCGAGCCGCCGCGCACCGGCATCGGCAGCGGCTGCATGCCCGACGCGCGACGGAAGCGCACGGGCGGATTGTCGATGACGCGCCAGCCGTGGCGTCGATCTCGACCGCGCGCCATGTCTCGTCGCCGAGGTCGAGATAGAGCCGCCCGTCGAGCCCGCCGACGCGGACATGGACCTGACCCGTTCCGGCGCATCGAAATGCGCCTTGGCCTCGATGACGTTCAGCGCCGATTGCAGCGCCTCCGAACTCGGCGCGCCGCCCGTCGCCTCGAAGAAGCGCCGCGCCAGCCAGCGGCGGAAACCCTTGGCGCGGATCGGCCAGGTTTCGCGGTGGCCGTTGATTTCGAGGTCGGCGAAGCCGGTGCCGTCCGGGGTGTGGAACAGTTCGGCGGCTTGCGCGAGGTCGATCAGGATGTCGGCCTGCGTCGGCCCGCGCCCGCCGGTGTCGCCGCTTTCCTCGGCGATGGCCTCGTCGAGCGCCGTCACGCGGCAGCCGGCCTTCTTGAGCTGCGCGCGCAGCGCCTCGAACGCGGCGCGATCCTCCTTCTTCAGGCCGCGAGCGCTCCAGCACTTCCGGCGTGAACGGCAGCGCCGGGATCGGTAGCGGTCTTCTCGACAAGCCCGTCCAGCGGATCGGGAATCTCCTCGGCCGCGTCGATGGCCTCGGCGATCAGGTTCGGGTTCGTCGGTCTCGACTGTGAATCGGCGCGTTTTCAGTTTCGGTTGCGCGCTCATTGCGCGCCCCACTTAGTATGGGGCGCGCGGCCGAGCAGCATGTCGTTGAAGTCCATGCCCTGCGGCGGGCGGGCGATGCGAACGTGCCGGCCCTCGCGCTTCCAGCGAAGGGCACAGTCTCGTGCTGCGCTCTCACCGGCTTCGTCGCCATCGGCGAGCACGATCACGTTGCGCACGTTTTTCGGCAGATCGAGGGAGCGCAGGCCCGATGTCGATAGGGCCGCCCAAGCCGGGTGTGCTGTCGCCTGCATCGCGGCAAGGCATGTTTCGATACCTTCGCCGACCATAAGCGGTCGCCGGGCTCAGCAAGACGCACCGCGCCGCCACGGCACGGGCCGAGCATCATCTTCTGCGGATCGACCGGCGCCTTTCCGCCACCGTTACGGGCGAGGAAGGTGCGATGGATGGCGATGGGCGTTCCGTCCGCCCCGTTCGTCACGAGGGCCACAATCGTCGGCCAGTAACCGCCCTGAGGGTGCTTGAGACCGGCGTGGAAGCGCAGCGCTGTGGGTGGAGGCAGATGGATGTTGCGGGATTCGAGATAGGTCGCGACCGGCGTTGACTGTGCCGGTTTTGCGGACTGCCAGATGGCGATCGCGGCTTCGGTCCGCGTTGCCTCATCGTGATCCGATTCTCGGTCGACAAGCTTGCGATGCCCTGTGCGCGAGGGCGAGCGCTCACCGTTCTTGGTCCAGAGTCCGCGCGGACGCAGCACGGCGATGACCTTCGCCTGCTGGCAGCCTGCATGGCAGCGAACGAGCACTTTGCCGTCTTGGTCGCAGATCGAGAGGCTGGGGCTCCGGTCGTCGTGGGCCGGGCACCGCGCCGTCCAGCCACCGCCGGCCTTTCGGCCGCCGAGCGCCTTGGCGATGGTTTCGGCGTTCATGGACGCGCCTCGTTTTTCCGATGGGCTTGCGCATCGTACGGACCCACATCGGTCGTGGACACCATCGCTTGCGGTCGCTCGTTCAGCCATCTATTCAATTCGGAAAGCCGAATGCCTATCCTCCGGGGCGATAGCCGAAGGATTTTGATCTCACGGCGGTTTCCTGCGCGGCGAAGAGTATAAGGACTTACGCCGGCTACCTCAGCGCTGCGATCAAGTGTTAGAACGGGATCCGTTCCCACGGGGAACGGAGATGTTTGGCTTGCAGGAACTTGCATCAAATGCCTCACGTGTTCGAGTGATGGCACAAGCATGCAGGAAGACCCGCGACAATCTCTATGGGTCAGCTTTGTTCCGAAAGTATCAGTTCGCGGGTTTTTCGTGTCAGGGCCGCGAGTTCGGCCTTCAAATCAAAATCGGTAGCCTCATGAAAGACTGCCAGGGTTTTGCGATAGCCCTCCGAAAAAAGCGCTTCGCCATTTTCTGCTTTTCGCATCCAATCTATGACTGACCTCGGCTCGATGCCCCGATCCACTTTGTCTATTTGCCTATTTTGGCCTTTCTTTCCCCCAGAGTAACCGGCTTTGAACCCTCCTGTGTTGAGTGCATCGGCTATCCTAACGGCGGCTTTCCCTTGTTTCTCTCCTCGATCCATTGCTAGACGCAATTGAGCCGCGGCACTGCTTTTCAGAGCAAGGTATTGAGACCGGTGTGGATTGTAGGAGTCTTTTTGATCGGATGAAAAATACTTACTTGGTACGTTATTTTGCAAGTCAGCAATTTCACCTAGCACAACGTCTGTAAAGGTTGGAAGCTTGACACGTTCTTTTCCATTTATCCCTTGGACGCAGTCTCGAAAAATCTTGAAAAACTGGCCAAGTGCAACCAAGAAGCTTTCCCGGGTGCCCACCTTTCGGTGATGTTCATCGAGACCATAGGCAACTTTTACGAGCGTTTCGAAACGGGCCGCCCGATTTTGGAGCTCTTCGAGGTTAGCCAGCGGAACAGGAACAAGTTGTTTTTGTCGCTCGTCGGGCGGCAGCTTGTTCCAAAGATGAG
>CAVSHC010000009.1:0-161119 GCA_963727795.1 uncultured Alphaproteobacteria bacterium | reverse complement strand
ATTATATGCAACGTCCGGTGCACATCACCTTCAAGGACAGTCGCTCTACCGCAGCACCGCCCGTAAAGTAGGGCCCGTGAAAGAACAAACAGATCCCTTGTGCTGAGACCCTTCCCGCTAACTGCTCCCACAAAGGCATCAACACGCTCCTGCGGGATTTTGTTCACGCGCGTAAACCCCTTGATCCCGTACATGTATGCACGGACAGGAAACGCTCCAGTCATAATTTTCTGCCGCGTCAGTTCACTGAGCTCTCCGACCATCCCCAGGCGCATGCTCACCCATGAGGGAGAACGTTCAAGACGCAACGCGATATCATAGATGCTTAAATGATAGTGCTGGTGAAGCTCCTCGATCAGTGCCGCCTCTTCCAGCGTGCTCAGACCACCCGATGCGTTACGACGCAAAAGCGATACTACGCCTGTGGGGATATCCTGCGCAATGCACTCAACCGGGACGATACTCCGCTGAAGCTTCTTTGCACAACGATACCGCTTGAACCCATCAAGGAGCACCCGCATCTCTCCATTGTCAATCATCGTCACCATAAGCGGCTCAAGTATGTCCCGTTCCGTTATTGAACTCATCAGAAGCCGCTCCGCAACTGCATCTTTTGTGCGCGTGCGTTCTAAGCGAAGGTCAAGCGCACCGATCTCGATCATTTCCATAATCACCCCTGTTAAAATGGCGGCTCGTTATCGGTATCGTCTTTGCCATAGGGAGCGAAACTCCCGTTGCGCTCCATCTCTTCTCCGCAAAAATCCATAAATGCGCTCTCGTAACGATTCCAGAGTGCGTCACTGAACTGTTGCAGTAAATGCCACAATCGCCAGGCTTCTTGCGCTTCACTCATGGTAATTTCCATTGCTGACTTGTCTCCCTGTTTTCAATCTTAAATCTACTGCATCATTTTCCCGTTATGTTAAAGTCCTCTCTTTACAACTCGTCGCCATCATCATGTAACTCCCTCTAAAATCGAGAGCTGTACCGTTATCGCGTCCATCTTTACAACACCCATCGGCAGCAATTTATAGGTGCCTGAAATCACAGGGCGTTGCACAGTTCTCACGTCCATTTTTACAACGGCATCTTTTTTGTGTAAAGAAGCATTGCTCCGGTTTGCTCTGCGTAGCTTTTGAAGCTCCCGGTTCCGCGCTACGTACTCCGGATGCCGCTGTCGGTACTCTTGCATATAGTCCGGATTTTTATCACGCCATAGCCGCTGTGCGTCTGCCTGGTTGTCTCGATATGCTGGATCATTGGCCAGTTTTTCCTTTTGCCATAAGCTCTTCCGTTTCCGTTGGCATGCCTTCTTCGAGCAATAATGCTGGCCATTATGTCGGGGGGTAAACAAATCCCCACATAATACACACGTTCGTCTCATAGCGTTCACTCCTGCAATAAAAGTCTTATTGCAGATATTCGCTTGAAACGCTAATCGGTGCAATGGCTCGCAGAAGTAATCACTGTCACTCGGAAATATTCTGGAAATTTATAAAAACCAGGCAGGGAAATTATCTGAGCATAACTGTGGGAATTTTACTGAGCGCTATAGTGCTATTGTCGCGTAGGTAGAACCGCTTCCAAAATTTAAGCCAGTAAAGGATTGTTGGGAAGAGGTGAAAGTACCGTTTCCGCTACTGTGACGCCTCATAGATAATGAGACAAAAAGCGAACAAAATTGGGTAACACTCGGTTTTTGATTGATACAGTTACCAACCCGCGCTGGATCAGCCACACTTCAGCAGCATGCCTCCAGGCGACTTCTTTGGAGATGGTGTCTCCTTCACCTCTGATAATAATATCCTGCCTTGATTTTATCCAGTCATAGATTTCCTTTCGTTCTTGTTTAGTAAAGAGAACTTTTTCATTGAAGAACACCTGGCATGCAGTTTTACGGTTGAGTGATTCCTTTTCTCTGTGATTAAGTTCATGTGCGGCAGCACGGGCATACGGCTCTATTAAGGATGCCTGCCGGTGCTCGGTGACCGCAAGTTGGCGATCCAGTTCGGTTTTTAGCTCTCCCTGCGCATTCTCGATTGCGCCATTATAAGGCGGGTAGTAGGTAGGGCTGTTGAGCGGCAGAACAACATATTCCGCCATAACATCATCGATTGCAGAGTGGTTAAGATTAGGGGCATTATCGCGTTTAAAAAATAACGGAGCACCATATTTATAAAACAAGTATGCCAGATGCCCCGCTATTTCTTCGCCGCATGCCAGCCATTGACCGGCGATAGGTTCGAGCTTATACTTTGCCCCCAGGTCTTCGATGTTGTTTATAATAGCTTTACCACTGCTATAGTCGCATTTAAGGTACTCGGTGTCATCAATGGCCCATGCCACACCCGCACCATGCCAGTGGAGTCGGACGAACCGTGAGCGGGCCTGCCTGTTTGCATCCCTTCTGGCTGTGGTCACAAGGTCTGCAATGTCTCGCCGAGACATCGTGTCACAGTATTGCTTGTAAAGAGATGTCACGCCTCCGGTACGCCGCGCTCCATGTTCAAGCTCTGTCACATCATGATTGATTGCTGCAATATCCGCAGGCTCAACTTTGCGCGGACCAGGTCGTTGTATCAGTGGCACACCTGTTGTGGTACGATGTCGCCAGCGATGCCAGCTTGATGGAGCGATGCCTAAAGCGTAGCAGGTGCGGCTTTTAGGCAAGCCGCACCTGCTTGACAGATCAGTAATCATACTTATAAGTGAACGGATCATTGCTTCTCTGGTCTGTTGTTTTTTTTAGTTGTCGAAGCAGTACCGTCGTGCAGCTGCTTCTGCTGCTGTTGGTATTCGTCCAACAGTCGTTTCACTTCGATCGTCTGCTTTGCAACCGCAAGTTCCTTCTCCAGATCCTTTATACGCTGTTCCAGCGTTTGCAACTGCGGACTCATTGGATCTGACGGTCTGCCCGGACTTCCATCCTCCAGCCCCTGCAGCAGTCCCGCAAGACCCCGCTTCTCCCACTCGTAATAGGTCTTGCGAGATATCTGGAGTTGTTTGGCCCCTTCCGTTGTGCTGATTTTCCCACTGCATACTTGCAGGATGATCTGCGCACGATCTCGTGCCCGTTCCTTGCGGTCCTGAGACATCGGTTACCCTCCGCTCGCTGGTGATTGGACAGACGGGGGATTCTGCAGCGGTTCCTGGAGCATCTTGAGTTTGTCGGTCAACCGCTGTGCCGGTTCTGCCCGCTTCTTCTGTAAGAGTGCCTGAAGACGCGGACTCAATGCCGGCCCTTTCTCCAGCGGGACTCTTGGCTCCAGTGCCTGAAGCATCCCCTCCAGTGCACGTTCCTGCCATTGACTTAATATAGTCCACGAAATTGACAGCTCGCGACAAACTTCCGTCGACGTTCTGCGCTCCGACCACAGCGACAGCACTGCCTGACACCGCTGTTGCGCATCGAGTATTGTGGGTCTTGTCCGATATCGTCGTTTCACCACTGGTTTCTTCGGTGTTTGTTTTTCCTTCTCCATCAGTTCCTCCTGTCAAGTCGTATTCGAGCTCTTTTGTCTGTTCCTGTTCGTCAACAGTTACCCTGAGCTTCCCTTTCTCGGCTCGCAACACAACCGATTGCCCTTCGAGCCGACCTACCATGTAGAACGGCTCTTTGGGCTTCCCGCGCAATGCCATCTCAAGCACATTATCCGCGATTGCTGATTCGATAGTTTTGCGCAACTCGTGCTGGATCTCAAAGTACCGATCTGCAGGACACATACCTCCTATGCCTTGATGAGGACGACGATGGTTATAGTACTTGACCCATAGCCGTATTCGCTCCTGTGCATTCTCGAAGCTCTCGAACTGCGCACGTTCTAAAAACTCTCCATACACGGTCTTCCAGAACCGCTCTATTTTCCCTAATGTCATCGGGTGATGTGGCTGTGACTTGATATGGTGGATCTTATCTTTTTGCAGCTCCGCCTCGAACTTGCTTGTGCCACGCCAGCTGGTGTACTGGCGACCATTGTCCGTAAGCATCTCTTTAGGTACGCCGTACTCCGCGGTTGCTCTTCGGTAAAGCTCGATCACATTGTCCGCCGTCTGGCTCATATATAACCCCAGCCCAACCATGTAGCGGGAATAGTCATCGATGAACCCTATCAGATAGGCGTACCGTCCACCCATTCGGAAGGTAAAGATATCGGTCTGCCACATCTGATTGGGAGTAGCTCGTTCAAAAAACCGAGGGCGGGTTATATTGCTTCTACGGTGCTTAGGCTTCTGTGGGGCTGGACCTTGCTCATGGAGTATTCTCCGAACACTCTCCGCACTGCCAGGAAGGCAAAACCATCTACGCAAAAGATCAGAAATCCGACGTACACCAAATGAAGAATCAGACTTCTTAAGAAAAACTATTTTTTCTGAAACTGCATTCGGAAGCTTCCCTATATGTTTGCCATGACTGCGTTTGTCCTCCAACCCGGCACGACCACTGCTTCGGTATAAGGTCACCCAACGGCTCAGAGCTGATTTTGATACTCCGCTTTCTTGACAAACGTGCTCTAGTGCAAAACCATCTTCAACATGAAGTTTTACTACTCGTAACCGGAAAGAAACATCAAACCGCCTGCCCCGTTTTGGCACGCTCCTATGTGATCTCTTCTGTTTTACCTCTTCCATACCTAACACTCCTTTAGTGTTTACCACTATTAGAGTGTTACCCATTTTTATCTATTTCACTGTCTCACGATCTGGTAGTTAGGACAATGCCGTATACAATGATTTCATTCTTGTCGCTAAACTCTACACGACGAAAGTACAGTTTAACTTTTGTTAGCTGATCTCGTTTGATGAGCACTTGAGCCGATACAATCTCATAACGAGGAGCGACTACTCTAACCAACCATTCGCCTTCGGGAAGTGAGCGTAAGCGGAAATAGCCTAAGAATCGGCTTCCACAATTAGTGAATATTTGTCTAAATCATAACGTTCCGAGTTGCTAGCCATTTAAGATAGCTTAAAAGCGGAACTCCATTGACAAAAAGCAAAGTGTCCATTGGGGAAATACTGAGCGTCGCATTTGAAATCCGATTATGCATTCCACGTTCGAAAAGCGTACCCTCTAAAATTTACATTTCGATGAATAGTATCCAACAGATCATTCAAAGAAAAGCTGTACGCATACCTGAATAAAACTGCATGCGGCTGTACGTCCTCGTACGCAGGAGAAAAAAGGAAACCACGGGCAGCATCTCTAACAGCAGCATCAAGCAAAGAGTCAATACTTTGGACAATGATTACGCTATCAACAGTTCCATTTTCATCTATTAAGTAGGGGTTCAAGAACAACAGTTCCCTCAATTCCTTTAGCAATGCACGCTTGTGGATAAACAGGTTTTATAAATCGCAGGATTTTTGGAATCGAGTCAGGAACAACTGTATCGTTATTAGTTGATATTGAATCTGTTAACCTCAAAGCAAAAGAGCGGGAGTTGTTTTCTGAAAAGGCCATGACTAAGGAGCTGTGCACAAAAAGCACAAAATAAAAAATTCAAAATAGAAAAGAGACAATATAAATCCAAAATGACCATTGACAGCGTCTCCTTGGGTCTTTGCTGCACTGTGTTTTATTTCGAAACAAAACAAGCATTTTAATAGAAAACTTTGTCAAAGTATTAATCTGTGCATTAAATAGTTGCCATTATATATATGCGATTCATTTGTATAAAGAATGTACGTTCATTACCCCCTATAGCACAAGAAGATTTTCGGTATAAAGTTGTTGCTGGCACCTGAAAAGGCATGCAACAAACGAAAGCCGCAGAAGGTTTAACTACCCGCCGACGGAAAGGCTGCTCTTCGCCTGAGGGTTACATGAAACGTTGTGGTAAAGTCTCTTGAGAATCTTTGCTCCAAATACCGTTTGATAGAATACAATTTTACTCACCCGTTCTTAGCATCCTGTTGTCTGAGTGTCGGGTTATAATAGACTGAAATTGTCGTTTATACAGCAGCAATGCTGATCGCCATTATATCGGCCAGACAAATGACATCGATCGAAGAATCAACGAACACAACGATCCTCATGCTGATCGTGTAGATTCTCAAATTATACCAGGCTTAATCCCGGATTAAAATCAGGGACTATTCTCAGTTTAATCCCTGGCTGATTTACCGCTACTTTAGCCCCAGTTCCAAGAGCACATCCATAACGCATTCCTGATCGACGATAGACATTTTTTTATCAAGAGCTGCATGATTCATAGATTTGGACGCGATAGTATTGATCATTCTTGGTATTCCTTTCGAAGCGCAGATAATGGTTTCGACGGCGTTATCCATGAAGATTTTCTGGGATGCTTTTGCAGAGGACAACTGATGGTCGAAATAGGCGTAGGCATGATCTTTGGTCAATGGATCGAGATGATAGGCGACCGATATTCTCTGACGTAAAGGAAGGAATTTGGTAAAGCTGATCATTTTTTTAAGCGGAGGTTGTCCTACCAGTGCAGTAGCAAGATAGTCGAAGGAGTCACAGCGGCTGTTATGCATAAGCCGTATTTCATCGAGGATGTCCGGTTTGAGCAGATGCGCTTCATCGATTATGATCACCGTCTGTATTTTTTGTTGTGTATACAGTTCGGCAACGGCATCCAGAACCTGATTAGCGACATCCGCTTTTCTGAACTTTGGAATGATACCGAGTGCAAGAGCGATCTGTGTATAAAACGCTCCCATATTGTCAAGCCCACGGTAGAGATACACGACCCGATGTGTTTGAGTGCTGAGCGTATCGAGCACGGTGCGGATTGCGGTTGATTTTCCACAGCCGACTTCTCCGGTAAAAAGCCCTATGCCCCGATCATGACAGAGCATGCCAAGTCGATCGATAAGTTCTTTGAACTGGGGATGCATATAGAGGGATGCTGTGGTAATATCTTTTGAAAAAGGTAACGAGCTGAGATTGAAAGCTGCGCGTATCATAAAGAGTTTCCTTCCGGTGTGTTGAGTTCTTTACGTTTTGAATGGGAGTTGGCGATAAAGTCGATGGGCTGTGCTGTGTGTACCAGCACAGGGCCGTCGAATACCTTGACTTTTTTCAAGGGGTCGTCTTTATCGTAGAGCACATCGATTTTGCGGCCGATAAGATGTTCTTCCGTTTCGTAAAGGATGTTATTTATACGGAATGTCCCATCCTTTGCGACCTGGCGTGATTCTTTCTTGCAGAAGAGTTCTGCCGGGTCGATATGGGTGGGTAAACGGCGGATGTGATTTTCAGCATTTTTCAGGAACATAGCAAGCGGCGTTGCACCATCAACTGCCCTGGAGCCAGCGCTACGGCCTCTTGCTTCGCCTTAAACTGAGCACCACTTTCTAGCTTTGGCGCGACGCTCTTAATTTACGACAATAAGGCCCCTCGGAAACGAGGGGCCTTTTTATTGCTCGGAGAAACCCGCCAACTCACGCGAAGGGGGAGATTCGGGGAAGGGGTGATTAACCGCTAACTCACGCGAAGGCACGCGAAGGGAGAGGTTCGGGGAAGGGGTACATATGGTTATTCTTGGCGTGTGTTCGCGGTTTGAAATATTCGAATAAACCGCTAACTCACGCGAAGGCACGCGAAGGGGGAGGTTCGGGGGGGTACATATGGTTATTCTTGGCGTGTGTTCGCGTGGGTTCGCGGTTTGAAATATTCGAATAAACCGCTAACTCACGCGAAGGCACGCGAAGGGGGAGGTTCGGGGGGGGGGTACATGCGAATATTCTTGGCGTGGGGTCGCGGTTAATTTATATGAAAAGCGGCTCAAGCGTATCGGCACCTGAGGAGAGGGCATATCTTTTCCATTCCAATTTCCCATGGCTCGCGAAGTTTATGAGCAAGCCGACAGTCATTTGGGTTGCCTTTAGGTAATTCAGCAATTGTGCTTCTTCGATTTCACTCAATCGCTTGATAGCCTTTAGTTCTACGATTATCTTGCCGTAAGCGACGATGTCCGCTATGAAATTCGTGGACAACGGTCGTTCTTTATATTGGATGTTCATGCGTACTTGTTCTTGAATCGGAATGCTTCGCAACTTGCACTCTTCCACGAAGGCCGATTCATATACGCTTTCAAGGAAGCCGGGGCCGAGGATATCGTGGACTTCGATGGCCGCACCGATTATGGCGTAGACTTCCGCCTTAAATAGCAATTCCCCGTCGGCGCCCATGCTCTCCGGCTATGCCTGAGCGAGCTGCTTGTAGAGCTGGTCGGCGAGGCCGAAGCCGGCGTTCTTGGCCATGGACTTGGAGTACTCGTCGTCGAGCATGTCCGGTAGATGTCCTCGGCCCAGCCGCCGGAGAGGAGCGAGTCGGTCTTGTCGACGCTGTTGCGCATTTCCTTCAGCATCATTTTGACGAAGATCGATTCGAATTCCTGGCATTGCTCGTAGAGCTTGGATTTCTTGTCGACGCGGGTAGCGTCCGCGACGCGGGCCCCCGTACCCGCGACCTGGGCCGCGCCGGAGGGGACGCTTGAGGGCGCGGTTGTTGTATTGCAGCAATGCCGAGTCGATCTGCATTTCATGTTACCTCGCTTGAGGCTGGTCGCGGTGCCGAGCATGTTGTCGCTGGTCTGGATCGCCTTGGAGTTGAACTCGTAGGCGCGCTGGGCGACGATCATGTTGACCATCTCGCGCACGACCGAGACGTTGGACATCTCGAGGAATTTGTGGACGGTCTTGCCCATGCCGTCGAAGCCGGGGCGGCCCGCGATGGGGTTGCCGGAGGCGTTGGAGAGCTTCATGAGGTCGTCGCCGACGGAGGTGAGGCCGACGGGGTTGGGGAAGCGGTAGAGCTCGAGCTGGCCCACCTGGATGGGATTGTCCTGGCCCGGCACCTTCACGCGTGACGCGGCCGTCCTGGGAGATGGCGAGGGTCTCGGGGATGAAGCCCTGGGGCAGGGTGAGCTCGGGCATGAGCTTATAGCCGTCGGAGGTGACGAACTGGCCGTTGGAGTCGATCTTGAAGGAGCCGTCGCGGCGTGTAGGCGTAGGAGCCGTCGTAGGTCATGACGCGGAAGAAGCCGTCGCCCTGGATGGCGATGTCGGAGATGTTCTCGGTGTTCTGCAGGGCGCCCTGGGTGAACTCGCGCTGGGTGGCGGCGAGCTTGACGCCGTGGCCCATCTGTATGGGCACGGGGACGACGGTGTCCTCGGTGGCGGGGGTGCCGGCGACCTGGGTGGTCTGGTAGATGAGGTCCTCGAAGTCGGCGCGCATCTTCTTGAAGCCCGAGGTGTTGACGTTGGCGAGGTTGTTGGAGATGGTATCGATGCTCGCCTGCTGGCCGATCATGCCGCTCGCGGCGCTCCAAAGGCTACGGACCATGTGCTATATCCTCCCGCGCGTTGCGCGAATCAGCTCGGCGTATCATCCGACCTTCGCCGTCTCGTTTATCAGCTTGCCGAGCATGGCGTCCTCGGACTGGATGCTCTTCTGGTTGGCCTCGTAGGCGCGGTTGACTTCGATCATCCGCACCATCTCGAGGACGGGATTGACGTTGCTGGCCTCGACGAAGCCCTGGGATACCTTGGGCCTGGAGCCCTTGGCGAGGACCGCCGCGTCGCCCGACTCCTCGGTGGAGCGCCAGAGGCTCGCGCCCTGCTTGGCGATGAAGCGGTCCTTGGGGAAGTCGACGAGCTTCAGGGTGTCGAGCTTCTGTCAGGCCCTTCCAGTCGTTCTCCTCGCGGGAGACGAGGCGGAAGGGGTCGTCCTGGAAGTCCTTGTTGACGTAGACGTTGCCGTCCTTGTCGACCTTGAAGTTGTTGGCCTTCACCTGGATCGGGCCGTTCTCGCCGAGGACGGGGTAGCCTTCCTTGGTCTCGAGGAAGCCCTCCTTGCCGAGGACGAAGGCGCCGGAGCGGCTATAGCGCTCGCCGTAGGGGGTCTGAATGGCGAAGAAGCCCTTGCCGTCCATCGCGAGGTCGAAGTCGTTCTCGGTCTGCTTGAGGGCGCCCTGCTCGTACTCGGTGAAGACCTCGTTGTTCTCGACGCCGGTGCCGATCTTGCCTACCACGGGGGCCATGTCGCCCGAGCCGAAGGGGTTAAGGGTGACGCCCGTCGTCGTTGACGCGCCTAAGGAGGAGCTCCGCGAAGGCCTTGTGCACGGCTACGTCGCGCTTATAGCCGTCGGTGTCGACGTTGGCGAGATTGTTGGAAATGGCGTCGAGCCGCACTTGCTGGGCGCTCATGCCGGACGCGCCGGTATATAGACCTCGGATCACTGGCTCTACCCCCCTTCCATTGGAATATCGGAAGGCGGGGGGCGAAGTTGAGCTATTCCGTCGCTCGCGGCCGGTTAGATGGTGACGAGCTTGCCCGCGTCGATCTCCTTGACGAAGATGCGGTCGTAGCGGCCCGAGAGGCTCGCGCCCGCGCCCGGGCATGCGGCCTCGGCGAGGAAGAACATGACGTCGGCCATGTCGGCGAAGGATTCGCAGTTGGTCCAGCGGTAATAGATGCGTTCCCGCCACTTTACGAGGATGGAGAGGCGCCAGGGGTCCTTCTCGATCGAGGCGTCGCACCTCTCGCGGAGGACGGCCCGGAGGCCCCCGTACCAGGAGCGCTGGAGGCAGAAGAGGTTGAGCTTGCCCTCCGCTGTCCTTGTAATAGATCTCGGCTATGCCGCCGATGGCGGGAACGGAGCGGGCTATCTCGTACTTATCGGCCTTGGCGAAGGGCGACCAGCGGAGGGTGTAGTAGACGCCCCTGGCGTCCTCCTCGCGGCTAATGACTGTAGTCCACGCCCTAATGATAGCACGGTCCTTCCGCGCCCCTCAATTGACAGCCGCCGCCCCTTCCGGGATACTGAAAACCCATGAAGAAGCTTATCTTCGTGACGGGGGGCGTATGCTCCTCCCTCGGTAAGGGAGTGGCCGCCTCCTCGATCGGCGCTCTCATGGAAGCGCGCGGGCTCTCCGTGCGCATGGTCAAGATCGATCCCTACCTGAACGTCGACGCCGGCACGATGAGTCCCTACCAGCACGGCGAGGTCTACGTGACCGACGACGGGGCCGAGACGGACCTCGATCTGGGCAATTACGGCCGCTACACCCATTCCCCCCTCTCCAAGGCCAACTCGATCACGACGGGCCAGGTCTACCAGGCGGTCATCAACAAGGAGCGCGAGGGGCGCTACCTCGGCCGCACGGTCCAGGTGATCCCCCACATCACCGACGAGATCAAGGCCCGGGTGCTGGCCCCGGGCAAGGATCCCGAGGTCGACATCACGATCGTCGAGGTGGGCGGCACCGTCGGCGACATGGAGTCCATCCCCTTCCTCGAGGCCGCGCGCCAGATCATCCACGAGATGGGCAGGCAGAACGCGGTCTCGGTGCACGTGACCCTGGTGCCGGCGGTCTCCGGCGGCGAGCTCAAGACCAAGCCCACCCAGCACGCGGTCAAGGAGCTGCAGGAGGTCGGGATCCAGCCCGATGCCCTGGTGATCCGGGCCGCCGAGCCCATCGACGAGGGGATGCGGCGCAAGATCGCGGGCTTCACGAACGTGGAGTTCGAGGGCGTGATCTCGGGCCACGACGCGAAGACGACCATCTACGAGCTTCCCCTCCTCTATCACTCCCAAGGCTTCGACACCTTCCTCCTCAAGAAGATGGGGATCGAGAGCCGGCACGCCGACCTGCGCGAGTGGACGGAAGTCGTGCGCAAGTACCGCGAGCCGAAGCGCCGGGTGCGCATCGGCGTCGTGGGCAAGTACATGGACCTCAACGACTCGTACAAGTCGGTGTGGGAGGCCCTCTCCCACGGCGGCATCGCCAACGACGCGGCCGTCGACGTCGTGAAGATCGATTCGGGCAAGCTCGAGGCCGCCTCGGGCGGCGCCGACGCGCACGTCGACATGGCCCAGGTCTTCGCCGGGGTCGACGGCATCCTGGTGCCGGGCGGCTACGGCCAGCGCGGGTCGGCGGGCATGGTCAAGGCGGCGTGCTGGGCGCGCGAGAACAAGGTGCCCTACTTCGGCATCTGCCTCGGAATGCAGATGATGGTCATCGAGTGGGCCCGGGACATCCTGAAATGGGAGGACGCCGACTCGACGGAGTTCAACCAGGACAGCTCGCACGGCGTGATCAGCCTCCTCGAGGACCAGGTCGACGTGACGAACTACGGCGGCACGCAGCGCCTGGGCAAGAGCGAGAGCATGCTCAAGAAGGGCACGCTGATACACAAGATCTACGGCGCCGAGTCGATTTGGGAACGGCACAGGCACAGGTACGAAGTGTCCAACGCCTTCCGCTCCGACCTCGAGCGCTCGGGCCTCCTCATAACCGCGCTGACGCCCGACGGCAGCCTCGTGGAGGCGGTCGAGTGGGCCGACCATCCCTGGGGCCTCGGCGTCCAGTGCCACCCCGAGTTCAAGTCGAGGCCGGTCCAGCCGGCGCCCCTGTTCAAAAGCTTCATCGGGGCATGCGTAAAGAATGCCAAAGCCTGAGCGAGGGCGCCGACTCCTCTCCGCGGGCGCGCGCTCGCGGCCCTGTCGGCGGCGGCGGCCTTGTCTTTCGCCGCCTGCAGCCTCGCGGGATACGCCGCGCAGGGCGAGGCGAGCGAGGAGGAGGCGCCCGACCGCCGTCTTCACCGACTACGTCGCATACGGTGGTGGATGCGAGGCAAGAAAATGCTCGAGCTGAAGGCCTCCCGCGCCGAGCTCTACGAGACGAGCAAGAAGACGATACTCACCGACGTGATCTTCTCGGAGTACGATCCCGATACGGGAGAGCTCGTCTCCGCTCGGCAGGGCGGATCAGGCGATCTACCACACCGACACGAAGGACGCCGAGTTCTCCGGCAGCGTCAGGCTCGAGTCGAAGAGGCAGGACGCGGTCCTCCAGGGCGAGTACCTCCGTTGGATCGACAAGGACAAGCGGCTCGAGGGCAGGCTCGACAGGACGGTCACCATCAGCAGGGCCGACGGCTCGAGCGTGAGCGGGGCGGGCTTCGAGGCCTCGGCCCGCGACGCGCTCCTTCTCCTTCCGCGGGAGCGTCGAGGGGCGCATCGAGTCCAAGGCCGAGCCCGAAGTCCGCGCTCGAGGGCGCTAAGTGAGGGCCTGGCCTCGCCGGCGATCGCGGATCCTCCTGGCCGGCCGCGGCTTTCGCGCGCGAGCCGGTATCCTTCAGCGCCGACAGCGTGCAGTCGCAGCCTCGCGAAGGACAAGGAGAGGACCATCCTCTCGGGGCGCGCGAGGTGAAGACGGGCTCGATCTCCATCCCCGCCGACCGCATCGAGCTCTTCGGCAAGGACTTCGTCTACATCGATTGCTCGGGCTCCGTTATCGTAGTCGACGACGAGCGCCAGATCCGCCTCGAGGCGCCCAGCTCTATTACGACCGCGACAAGAAGCTCAGCCGGGCGCAGGGGCCCTCGGTCCTCCAGGACGACAAGAACAAGCTCGTGCTCAAGGCCGAGTGGATCGAGAACGACGGCGAGAACGAAGTGACCCTGGCCCAGGTGGCCGTGCGCATACTCAAGGACAAGCTCGCCTGCCGCGCCGAGTACGCCCTCTATCGCCGCAAGGACAACGAGCTCGAGCTCACGGGCTCGCCCTCGGCCTATAAGGACGGAGACGAGTACAAGGCGACGAGGATCCTCGTGAATACCGATACCGAGGATATCCGCCTCGAGGGCGAGGTCTCCGGGAGCGTGACGGACAAGAAGAAGACGGAACCCGACAAGCCCGCCGGCGCCGAGAGCGCCGATCGCCGGAGGGCGCGAAGTGATCGCCTCCGCGCGAGGCGCGGGACCGCATGTCCTCGAGGCGACCGGGCTGCGCAAGCTCTACCGCAAGAAAATCGCCGTGGGCGACGTCTCCTTCTCCATGTCGACGGGCGAGGTCGTCGGCCTGCTCGGGCCCAACGGCGCGGGCAAGACCACCGTGTTCTATATGGTCGTCGGCTTCATCAGGCCCACGCGCGGGCACGGTAGCGGTGGACGGCCAGGACATAAGCGCCCTGCCGATGTACAAGCGGGCGAGGCTCGGCATCGCCTACCTGCCGCAGGAGCCCTCGATCTTCAGGCGGCTATCGGTCGAGGACAATATCCGCGCCGTATTGCGAGACGAGGGCCGACATCTCGGAAGAGCCGAAAGCGCGAGCTCCTCGAGGAGCTCCTCGAGGAGTTCGGCATCGCGAGGCTGCGCAGGCAAAAGGCCTACACCCTCTCGGGCGGCGAGCGCCGCCGCACCGAGATCGCCCGCGCCCTCGCCCTCGAGCCGAAATTCCTCCTCCTCGACGAGCCCTTCGCCGGCATAGACCCGATCGCCGTGCACGAGATCAAGAGCATCGTGCGCAGGCTCTCCGAGGCGGGCATCGGAGTCCTCATCACCGACCACAACGTGCGGGATACCCTGGAGATCACCCATCGGGCCCATATCATCAACCTCGGGAATATCGTCGTCTCGGGGAACAGGGATGAGGTCCTGGCCTCCGAGATGGCCCGCAAGATCTACCTGGGCGAGGAATTCAGGATGTAGCTGCCGATTTTTGCCGCGTATATATTGACGCGATCCGCCTTCGAGTTGGTATAGTCCCGGCAGAAGTCCTCCAGGGACTTTTCTCGCCCCACCTCCTCTGCCGTGGCGTCGTCGCATATGTCGAGTTGACGACGCGCCTGGCTCATGCTACATTTATCCAGCCCCATTCGGGATTCCACATCATCACCAGATCCAAACGGAAGACAGATGCAGTATTTCGACACTCACGCCCACATTGGGCTCATCTACGATGACCCGATCGAACAACTCTTAGTTTGCCAGGAAGCGAAGCAGGCCGGGGTCACGAGGATCGTCAGCATCTGCAACAGCCTCATGGACTTTAAGCAGGTGTACGAAAACCTCAAGACCATGGAGCACGTCTTCCACGCCGTGGGCGTCTCTCCCTCCGAGGTCCAAAACCCCGGCAAGGATTGGCACCGCACCATCGAGGAGGCGGTCAAGCTGCCCCGCGTCGTGGCCGTGGGCGAGATCGGCCTCGACTACTACCATAAATTCGGGGATCGCAAGAGCCAGATCGAGCTCTTCATCGATCAGCTCGACTTGGCGGCCCGCTTGAACCTGCCGGTCATCGTGCATAATCGCGAGGCGGGCAAGGACGTCATGGACATCCTGCGCGATCGCCTGCCGCCCTCGGGCGGCGTCCTTCACTGCTATTCCGAGGACGCCGAGTACGCTCGCCGCGTGCTCGCCCTCGACCTCAATATCTACTTCTCCTTCGCGGGCAACCTCACCTACCGCAACGCGCGAAACCTCCACGAGACGGTGAGCGCCCTGCCGCTGGACCGCATCCTCATCGAGAGCGAGGCGCCCTTCATGGTGCCCGCGGATTTCCGGGGAAAGCGCAACAAGCCCGAGTACCTGCCCTCGACCTGCGCCTTCCTCGCGGAGATCCTCGAGATGGATCCGCGAGGAAGTATCGAAGGCGGTCTTCGAGAACGCCTGCCGGTTCTTCAAGCTGCCCGTCCCTACGCTAATTTAAGGGAAGGGAATGACGGATTAACCGCGAACCCACGCGAACCCACGCGAACCCACGCTAAGGAAATATGGAGGATATGCCATTCTTCATCTTCGCGTACGTTCGCGTAACTTCGCGGTTGCTCGTCATATATTATTAATCGGATGGGAACCAAGTCCGTGGATTTATATCATTCCGTGACCGTGGGCGGCGTGGAGCTGCCGGGGAACATTTTCCTCGCGCCGGTCGCGGGCTATTCCGACGCGGCCTTCCGCTCGGTCTGCTTCGGCCTAGGCGCCGACCTCTGCTATACCGAGATGGTGATCGTCGGAGGCTCTCACGCGCGGTCATCCGAAGACGGCCCTCCTCCTGGATAGGGCGGAGAACGAAACGCGTTATGCGATACAACTCTTCGGGTCGAAGCCCGAGACCCTGGCCGCCGCCGCGGTCATCGCCGCTCGGCGCGAACCCCGCCCTCATCGACCTCAATTGCGGCTGTCCCGTCCCTAAGATCGTCCGCTCGGGCGCGGGATCCGCCCTCATGAGGAATCCGGCCCTCATCAGGGATATTACGGCGGCGATGAGGGACGCCCTGGGACCGGCGGGGCCGCCCGTGACGGTGAAGATACGCACGGGCTGGGACGAGGGAAGCGTGAACTACCGCGAGGCCGCCGATGCGGCCGTGGAGGGCGGGGCCCAAGCGGTTACCCTGCACGCCCGAACGAGGGCGCAGGGCTATTCGGGGAAGGCCGACTGGCCCAGCATCGCGGACCTGGCCGCGCGGCTCCGCGTTCCGGTGTTCGGGTCGGGCGACGTGTTCGAGCCGGCGGACGCCGCGCGGATGGTCGCCGAGACAGCGTGCGCGGGGGTAATGATAGCGCGGGGCGCGATGGGCGACCCCTTCATCTTCCGCCGCTCGCGATCCGCGATGATGGGCCTTGCCGATGACGCGATTACGGTACTCGAGCGCGTCGAGGCCGCGCGTCGCCACCTCGAGCTTTCCGCGAGCTTTCTCGGCGAAAGGACGGCCTGCGTGGAGTTCCGCAAGCAATTCTGCTCCTACACCAAGGGAGCCGTCGGCGGCGCGGAGCTCCGCGCCGCGGGCGTCAAAGCCTCGTACTATCGCCGAATTCGGCGAGCTCTTCTCCCGCTGGGGCTCGGGCAAGGCCTACTGACGCGAGCCGCGCGCGCGGTAATCGGCGATCCTCGCCTCGAGCTCGCCGCTCGCGCTCTCTCGCGACGCGGCTTCGAGGACCCATGGCGCGATGACCGCGGCTCGGAGGGCGGGCCAATCGTCGGGAAGGGCGGCGGGCGCGCCTAGCTTGTCCGCGGGCGGAGAGTGCCCGACGAGGTCGGGATAGAAGGCCGGGAATATTCCTTCGTTGATCGAGCGGATCGATGAGAATCCGCCGACCACGCCGAACGAATATCGGCGGCGCGGGAATCTCGCGCGCGTCGGTATCATCGAGAGGGAATTCAAGCCTGCTCGTCGCCAGCAAACAGCTGTTCCGCGAGCGCTTCGCCATCGACGTCCGGACCGGCTGCGAGGCTATTGAGATTTCCCCGAAGGAGAAGACGGTCAAACTGCGCAGCGTGAAGACGGGCGAAGTTACAGGGCATGCCTATGACAAGCTCGTTTTGTCGCCGGGGGCCGTGTCCGTTCGCCCGCCTTTGCCAGGGATGGGCCTTCCCAGCGATCTTTCAGGTCCGCACGGTGCCGGATGCCCGGCAGATCAAGCAATGGATCGAGGAACGCCGCGCCGATAGGCCGGCAGATGCGCGCCGTGGTCGTGGGCGGAGGCTTCATTGGCTTGGAAATGGCTGAAAACCTTGTTCACCTCGGCATCGAAGTCACCCTCGTTGAGATGGCCGGACAGGTCCTGCCTCCCGTCGACGAGGAATTCGGCCGCCTCGTGGGGGCGCGCCTCGAATGTCATAGCGTCCGCCTCGGGCTCGGCGACGGGGTCGCCGCATTCGAGGAAGCCGGAAACGGCGCCATCGACGTTCGAACGAAATCCGGCAAGGCCCATCGAGGAGACCTTGTGATTCTCGCCCTTGGCGTCCGCCCAGATACGGCGCTTGCCAAGGCTGCAGGGCTCGAAATCGGCGAACGCGGCGGCATTCGCGTCGACAATCAGATGCGCACCAGCGATCCAGATATCTTCGCCGTTGGAGACGCCGTCGAGGTTAAGGATTTCGTCACGGCGAGTGGAGCCTTGTTGCGCTGGCTGGCCCAGCGAACAGGCAGGGCCGCATCGCCGCCGATGTTATCGCAGGTCGGCATTCGCGGTTCGGGGCACGCAAGGGACCGCAATCGTCGGTCTTTTCGGCGCCGCCATCGCCTGGACCGGCGTCAGTGAGAAAACATTGAAGCGCCGCGGCGATGTGATTACGAGAAAATCTATCTCTATCCGAGTTCGCACGCCGGATATTATCCAGGCGCGAAGACCATCGCGATGAAGGTTTTGTACCGGAAATCGGATGGCCGTCTCCTGGGAGCGCAAGCCTTTGGCGAGGACGATGTCGACAAACGCATGAGCGCGTTGGCGGTGGCCCTGCAGATGGGCGCGAGCATTCATGACCTCGAAGAAGCCGAGCTCTGCTATGCGCCGCAGTTTGGGAGCGCGAAAAATCCCGTGAACTTCGCGGGAATGACCGCCGGGAATGAAATGAACGGTGACATGCCGCTCATCCACTGGGATGCCGCAATGACCGGCTTTCTTCTTGATGTGCGTCAGCCGGCGGAACTCGCCGCTGACCCCATGCCGGACGCGCTCAACATTCCGGTTGGGCAGCTTCGCGGGCGGCTTGGCGAGCTTCCCGAGGACCGCGCGATCCACGTCTTCTGCCGCTCCGGCCAGCGTGCCTACATGGCCGTTCGAGATTCTTCTGCAACACGGCTTCGAGGCGAGGAATATATCGGGGGGGATGCTTTCATACGCGACAGCCAATCAAACGGTGAAACCTGCGGTGCTGTGATTCCCTGAAGTGCTTGATTCGCTGAGGGGAACGGATGACTGTCAAAATCACGCGCACGAGTTTTCGGCGGAGGACCTGCGGCGCAAGGCGGGGCGGGTTCGCGACGCGAACCAATCGCGGCGGCTTTGGCGCTGGCGCCGATCCTGGATGGCGTTTCGCGCAGCGACGCCGCCCGAAACGGAGGTTGCGTGACTTGGGTTGCTATAACGCAGAGGGCGCCGATGGGGTGCTCGACCGGACTAAGGGCGGGCGAAAGCCGCTTTTGAGCGAAGACCAGCTCGTCGAATTCGACTGGATCGTCGAGACCAAGCGGTTGGTGTAAGTGGTGCCGCTTGCGTGACTTCGAACACGCGACCCCATCATTACGAATGATGTGCTCTACCGGCTGAGCTAAAGCGGCATAGCGGGCGAACCCGCAAGACATGCATAGCAACGGACAGTCCCCGGCGCAAGTCGCGTCCGCATAAAGGCGGGCGGAAAAAGCAGGGATATATTGACTTCGCGTTCGCCTCCGGAGGCGCGCGCCCCGAAAGGCGCTCTCTCCTTAGACCGTTCACGCCGGCGCGTTTACGCCCTTTGGCGCGCCGCCGCCTTTGTCCTGCGTTCCCGGCTCTGAAGCCGTGATGTCCTGTGCTTGCGCCGAAATCGCTTTCGTCGCCGATCCATCTGAAATTATCTCCGAATCGACCGGCGCCACATCGAGCGCCGACATCTCGGCCATTATTTGGTCGGCGCCCTGCGCCGTCACCGCTGGAGGCGTTTTCCATTCGAGCACGCCAAGAGCGCCGCTTCCAGGCGACATCGGCTGCCATTCCGCAGACACGGAGCCATCCGGAGCCATCCAGACAGGATCCGGAGCGCCGCGAGCGGCCCTCGCAAGCCATTCGCGCGCCCGGCCTGCATCGCGGTTCTGGCCAGCCTCGATCCGCGCCATAAGCCGGCAGACGCGAGCCGGCGGCGTGTTGGAAAGGTAAGGCTCGAGCGCAAGTCGCGCGGCCTTCCAGTCCTTCGCCTCGACTGCGGAGACGGCGATGGCCACGGCCGACTCCAGGGTGCCGGGTCCTGTAGCCACAAGCGCCTTCACCCTCGACAGGCGATCCCGCGGGGAATTGCCTCTGCGGGCATGAGCGTAGATCAGCGCGATTTCGGGGTGCTGCGTGTTCCGCCACGCCTGCGTGAGGATCTTCGTCGCTTTCGATGTCTGTCCCTGCGCGGTAAGGATTCTTCCGGCGACAGCCGCGGCGGGGATGGAGGGCGAAAGCTCGAAAGCCTCGGTTGCGTAGGCGAGCGCCTTGGTCTGCTGGGAGTCTTCAAGTTCGATGGCCAATTGCGTCAGCAAAAGAGCGCGCCGCCTGTCGGCCTCGCCCTTTCCGAGATGACGGTGCTGCTTGGCGATCTGGAGCGTCTTGAGAGCGGCCCGCCAGTCCCCTTCGCGGCATTGCATCTCGAAAAGCGCGCTCGAAGACCAGCCCAGCGCCGGATTGGAGGTGAGAGCGCGCTCGGCGAATTGCTTGGCCGCCTCGATCTGGCCCGCCTTCTTCGCCTCGATATAAAGCCCCCTCAGCCCGAGTTCGGCCATCTCAGGCTTATCGAGCATGCGCTCGAAGGCTTGGCGGGAGGCGATCGGGTCCTCGTTGAGCTGCGCCGACTGGGCTTCGAGAAGGAGAGTCAGCGGCTCCTCGGGCGCATTTTTCTTTGCGATGACGCCGGCCCTGAGCGCGGCGCTTTTGTCGCCTGCGCCGGCTGCGAAGATGCCTCGGCGCACCGCCTCCTGGCCGATCCGGTTGCGGCGCTGCATGACCCGGCGGGTCAGCCGCTTTGGCGCAGAAAAGGTCAGAATGCCGAGCCACCCGAGCAGAGCGAACACGGTAAAGCTGAAGAACAGAACGATGGTCGCGATAAAGACGCTCGTACGGATATCGTAGCCGAGCCATTCGATGGTCAGGCTCCCGGGCCGGTCCGCGATCCAAGACAGCCCGGCTGCGGCGAATACGACAATCACTAAATAGGCAATAAGGCGGATCATGGCTTAACTTCCACAGCGTTTCGCGATTTCGCGCTTGGTTGCCGGTTTCTGGTGAGAGTGTCAGCGGCGGGCCGAAGCCTTCGTCAGGCTTTCAAGCAACACCTGATCGGTCTTCTTGACGGCTTCATCCACTGCGGCGCGGGCCTGGGCTTGTTCAACCCAACCCTGCAATTCTTCTTTTGCCGGACCTTCGAGGGCGGCGCTCTCCGTCAAGGCGGCTCTCAGGTCTCCGGCCTTCAGCGCCGTTTCCATGCGCCCCAGGATCGCTTCCACGCTGTCGCCGGCGCCGCCGGAGGGCTTGACCTGGATTGCGGCCCGCGCACGGGAAAGCATCTCGCCCATGATGGAGTCGGACTTGCCGTGGTAGTGCTTCTGGATGACGCTGCGAACAGTCTCCAGGAAATCGCGCTGGAGCTGGGACAGAGACGGCACGCCCTTGGCCTTGTACTCTGCAAGATCCGAGATGGGCAGCTTGCCGGAGGACAGGTTCTCCACCGCCGCAAGTTCCTGCGCAAAGGGGCGTCCTTCGCCGATAGCCCGCTTCAAGTTTGTCAAGGCCAGCGTGAGAGCCGCGGTGCGAGCGTCGGATGCTCTCTCGGCGTGGGAGTGTTCGAGCGCCGCCATACGTTCCGCCACCGGCGCAACCTGCGACGCGACCTCGGCCTGAATGGTCTCCTTGGCTACCGGCTCGGGAGCTGGCTTCTGTTCGAGCGTCTCCACTTTTTTCGATAGGGCCTGCACCGAATCGTCCTCGGTCTGCACTCTTTGAGACAGGGCCTGCACCGAATCGTCCCCGGCCTTGGCCGCCTTCGCGAGGCCGTCAATGCGGGCGCGCACCTCGTTCAGATCTTCGGAGCTGGCTCCGGCGGGCGCCACCACCGAGGAGGCGAACTTCGCCCGAACCTCCTCGCCCAATTGGCTCGTCTTGTCCTGTAACTCCCTGATCAGCTGCCGCCCGTCCACGTCCTCCTTGGCCGAGCCCCCGGCTCCCAGGGCGAAATAGACGATGCCTGCGCCGACGAGCCCGCCGATCAGGCCGGCCGCGAGCGGAAAGAGCAGCCCGCCGCCGGAACCCGGCCGCGGTTGCGAAGGCTGTTCGATCACGGACGGTTTCGGCCGCGCGCGTCTCTCGAGTGGCTCGCGGCCGCCTGCGGGTTCAAGACGCGGCTCGGACGGATTGTCCTCAGGCTCGGCAGTCATGGTGATCCTCGGTCTTGGTCGTTTTCCTAGGCATTTCGATCGATGGCCCCTATCGGCGGGCTATTCGCTCACAATTATGCTGACGCAGGGGCAAACCATATCAGCCCGTCTGCAAAAGCTCCAAGAGGGCTTTCCGATTCGGCTTGCCCGAAACGCGCACATGATGCGGCTTCAGGGAAGAAAGCTTCGCCGCTACGTTGTCCGATAAACAAAGATACAACAGGGTTTTAGCGCAATCGCCGGCGCCGTGCCTGTGACATAATGAAACGTAGATCTCAGCCGTACGCGGCGACATCAAAATCACGCCATCGACCTCGCCAGACTTCAGCATGCGCTCCACCTCGGGGGAGAAGCAGCGGCAGGCTTCCATGCTGTAGACGGTCACGGTTTGAACGGGAAAGCCTTCGCGGCCGAGAGCGCCCGCGATGTCGAAGGCCATGTGCTCTCCCATGACGTGAGCGAGCGCGGCGTCCCTGCGGCCGGACGCTATGATTTTCGCGGCCAATTCCTCGCCGGTTCCGGCAATCTCGAGCACCGTCTTGAAGCCGGCTGAAAGCGCCCGCTTCGCCGTTTGTTCTCCGACGCAATAGAGCGGCTTGCCGGCGATGTCCGGGACGGCGCCCCGCTCCTCGAGCGCGCGCAGGCTGTTGCCGCTGGTCATGATGAGCGCGTCCGCCGCAATCAAGGGCTGCGCGTCGAAGTCGAGCGGGTGGAACTCCAGGAGCGGCTGGAGAATGGGTTCATGCCCGAGCGCACGAAGCTCGTCTGCGAATGCGAACGCATCCGCCTCTGGCCTTGTCACGAGAAGGCGCATGATCCCTCCAGCCGCACCAACGGCGGGTTCTTAGGCGACGTCGCGGAACACATCCTTTCCGCCGCGGTCGTAAAGCTCGTGAGCGGCGTCCTTTCCAAGGGCTGCGGCGTCCTCGACGCCGCCCTTGCGCTCGGTCTCGTAGAGACGCGCGCCGTCGGGCGTGAGGATGATGCCCTTGAAGGAAACCGTGTCGCCGTCGACGCGGGCGAGCGCCGCGATCGGCGTGCGGCAGGAGCCGTCAAGCTGCGCGAGAAATGCGCGCTCCGCTTCGATTGCGATGCCCGAATCCCGGTCATGGATGGCCGCGATCACCTCGCGGGTCTCGTGATCCGCCGAACGGGCCTCGATGCCGATCGCGCCCTGCGCAGGCGCCGGCAGCATCTCCTCGACCGGAATCAGCTGCGTGATGCGATCCGCGAGGCCGAGGCGCTTCAAGCCCGCCGAGGCGAGCAGCGTCGCCTGCGCTTCCCCTTCTTCGAGCTTGCGCAGCCTGGTTTGCACGTTGCCGCGGAAAAGCACGGTCTTCACGTCCGGCCGCCGGTTGCGAATGAAAGCCTCGCGCCTGATCGACGCCGTGCCCACGACGGCGCCTTGCGGAAGTTCCTTCAAAGACCTGAAGTGCGGCGAGATGAAAGCATCGCGAACGTCTTCACGGGGCAGAACGCAAGAAATCTGAAGCCCATCCGGCAAGACAGCCTGCATGTCCTTCATGGAATGCACGGCGATGTCGATCGTATTATCGAAAAGCGCCTCTTCCAGCTCCTTGGTGAAAAGCCCCTTTCCGCCAACCGCCGCCAGCGCGCGGTCGAGGATCTTGTCGCCGGAAGTCTTGATGATGACAGTCTCGAACGAGACCTCTTCTCCGTAGATCGCGGACAACCTGTTTTGCACCTCGGTCGCCTGGGCGAGAGCAAGCGCGCTCCCCCTGGTGCCGATACGAATTTGCCTTGCGTCTGAGTGTTTTTTCATGATTGTGTGAGCTTGGTTGTACGCCGCCATTTGCCGGCTGAGATGAGGCTGGTATCGAGCGGGACACTAAGCATATCCTGCCCGAGAGGTACAGCCCTAAAGCGAATTTGGAGCCTAAATACAGGATCATGCAGCAACGCGCGATCATTAAAGAGGTTTTGGAGCCTGTAGCGACGAAAAATCGCGAATTAACCATACTCGGTATTGAGACGAGCTGCGATGAAACCGCCGCCGCGATTGTGCGGCGCAACGCGAACGGAAACGGTCTCATCCTTTCCAATATTGTGCGGACGCAATTCAAGGATCACGAGGCCTTCGGAGGCGTCGTCCCGGAGATCGCGGCGCGCGCTCACGTGCAGGTCCTCGACTTACTCATCGCGGCGGCGCTCAAGGAAGCCGGCCTGACATTTCCCGATCTGGACGGCGTCGCGGCGACCGCGGGGCCGGGCCTCATCGGCGGCCTGCTCGCGGGGCTCGTGACGGCGAAGGCCATCGCGCTCGTTCACAATCTTCCGCTTGCCGCCGTCAATCACTTGGAGGGGCACGCGCTGACCGTCGGACTGACGGAAGGGCTCAAGCCGCCCTATCTCCTCCTTCTCGTGTCCGGCGGGCATACCGAATTCCTGAGGGTGGGTGCGGATTTCAGCTACTTGAAGCTCGGCGGCACCATCGACGACGCGCTCGGCGAAGCCTTCGACAAGGTCGCCAAGATGCTGCGGCTCGGGTTTCCGGGCGGCCCCGCGGTGGAGCGCGCGGCAGCCAAGGGCGATCCGCGCCGCTTTGCGCTGCCAAGGCCGCTCGTTGGCCGCGAGAAGCCCGATTTCTCTTTCTCCGGCTTGAAAACGGCCGTCCGCCAGACCGCCCTGAACCACGCGCCGCTGTCGAGCCAGGATGTCGCCGATCTATGCGCATCGTTCCAGGCCGCTGCGGCCGAAACCCTTCGCGACCGGCTTCGCGCCGCGTTCAGATTGTACGGCGAGGAAGACTTGCCGAAACGGCTCGTGGCCGCTGGCGGCGTCGCCTCCAACGAAGCGCTGCGGGCTGCGCTTCTCAAGGAATGTGAGGCATCCGGCTATACGTTCCATGCGCCGCCGCTAAAGCTCTGCACCGATAACGCCGCAATGATCGCCTGGGCGGGGGCCTGCCGCATCGCAGCGGGACATGCGGACGCGCTGGATGCGCCAGCGCGCGCGCGCTGGCCCATATCCCAGGCGCTGACGATTTCAGAAAAACAAAAGGCCGCTTCTGGGGCTCAGTAGAAGCGCCGCATTGCATCCGCACGGGACTGGGGCTACCACGGCCAAAGCATCAGCTGAAGAAGTGTCGAAACGGAGGCTTCATCCTTCGACGAGCTCGACGATGAGGTCATGCACATCAAGGGCTTAGCCCTCATGGTGAGCTTATCGAACCATGAGCGGCATCACTTCTCCAGCGGTCTGCTAGTAGAGCGAATTCGACATTTGAGTTCGGCCTACCGCGAGTTCGCACTCAAATGTCAAATTCAAAAGCTCCACGAGAGTCACAAAGTTGCGAGTAGTCCTCTGATTCCGGCATTTGCTCTCGATCGTGCTGCAGGCTGATGCAGATGCCGGAATCGGACCACGAGTGCGGACAAACCGGCGAGCGAAAAATGACAAAAGCGGACAATCAGAACGGGCAGACATCGGCGTTCCAGACGGTCGGAGTTCTGGGCGGCGGCGCGTGGGGAACCGCGCTGGCGCAATCGGCGCGCCGGGCGGGACGCGACGTCATGCTCTGGGCCCACGAAGCCGAAACGGTCTCCGAGATCAACGCCCGCCACACAAACAGCGTTTACCTTCCCGGCGTCGCCCTCGATCCCGCGATAAAAGCCACCACAGATGCGATAGAACTCGCCGCTGCTGATCTCCTTCTGCTGGTCGTTCCCTCCCAATTCCTGCGCTCGGTCGCCCGGGAGATCGCGCCGCATTTCGCGGCAGGCACGCCGGTCGTGATCTGCGCGAAGGGGGTCGAGGAGAGTTCGGGCGAGCTTATGAGCGAGGTCGTGAAAGAGGTCTTGCCGGGCGCGGAAATTGCCGTGCTGTCGGGGCCCAGTTTTGCCGGCGAGGTTGCGCGCAAACTGCCGACGGCGCTCACGCTGGCCTGCGAAAGCGAAGCTCTCGGGGCGAAGCTCATGGCTGCTCTCGCGCACAAAAACTTCCGTCTGTACTGGTCGAGCGATGTCATCGGCGCGCAGATCGGCGGCGCGGTGAAGAACGTGCTGGCGATTGCGGCCGGCATCGTGGAAGGCCGCCAGCTCGGCCGGAACGCGCACGCCGCCGTCACCACGCGCGGCTTTGCGGAACTGGTCCGGCTCGGCACGAAGCTCGGCGGCCGTTTCGAGACGCTGACGGGGCTTTCGGGCCTGGGCGACCTGATCCTGACCTGCTCCAGCATCAAGTCGCGAAACATGTCGCTGGGCGTCGCCTTGGGCCAGGGACAGCCGCTGGAGGACATCCTCGGCTCGCGGAAGTCTGTTACGGAAGGCGTCCACTCTGCAGGAGCCGTCGTCGATCTTGCCAGAAAGCATGGCGTCGAGATGCCGATCAGCGAAGCCGTTCACAATGTCGTGAAGGAGCACATGAGCCTCGATGAAGCGATCGAAGCGCTTCTTTCGCGGCCTCTGCGCGCGGAGACGGATCACAAAAAGGAGACGTAATCGGGATTTTCAAGCGGATGGGAAACGCAATTCCTGTCTGGCGGAGCGCGGTGGGACCGCGGCGCCCGCCGCGGTCCAAACGTCGTGATTACCACCTGCGGTAGTGGGCGCGGTAATACGGCCGCCTGACCGCAACGGCGCCGTGAGGACCGGCGCATGCCGCTCCGCGCATGCCGCGTGCGCAAACATAGGCGTTAGCATCGGAAACATAAGCTGCTAAGCCCAAGAATGCCACCAGAGCAAAAAGTAAAGCCTTCATAATCGTACTCTCCCTTTACACGCCGCACTCATTCCGGCTGCGCGGGCATGCTGGCAGGAACCCCGGCACGCGTCTCTTCTACTATCTGTTGACAGAGTAATTCATGAGATATTCATGTTAGACATTTCAATGCTGAACCTTGAGCGTGCCATCAATTCCGGAGTCAAGGGCGCGTTCCTGGCCGAATGGCTATTCCGAAAACTGATTTCCTCTCCTACTTTCTAGCTGGATGGCTGCTTACAGGAGGAAATCCATGCTGCTGACGGAACAACATGAACAGCTCCGCGATTCCGTCACCCGCTTCGTCCAGAACGAGATCAATCCCTTCGTCGACGAATGGGAGGAAGCCGAAGAATTTCCGTCCCACGAGGTTTTCAAAAAGCTCGGCGCGCTCGGCGTGCTCGGCGTCAAATACGACGAAGCCTATGGCGGGCTTGGCCTCGATTTCTCCTACTCGGCCGTTGTCGCGGAAGCGCTTGGCGCATGCAATTGCGGCGGCGTGCCGATGGCGATCGGCGTTCAGTCCGACATGGCGACCCCTGCGCTCCATCGCTTCGGCAGCGAGGAGTTGAAACGCAACTGGCTTGTGCCAACCATCGCGGGCGAGATGGTTGCGTCCCTTGGCGTCTCGGAGCCCGGCGGCGGCTCCGATGTGGCGGCCATCAAGACGACTGCGCGCAAGGATGGCGGCGATTACGTGATCTCAGGCTCGAAGATGTGGATCACGAACGGAATGAAAGCCGACTGGTGCTGCCTGCTTGCCAACACGGCCGAAGGAAAGGTTCATCAGAACAAGTCGCTGATTTTGGTTCCGATGGATGCGAAGGGGATCGAGCGGCAGAAGATCCGGAAGATGGGCATGTTGTCATCCGACACCGCCCAGCTCTTCTTCGACGATGTGCGCGCGCCACAAACGAACGTGATCGGGCCGGAGGGCATGGGCTTCACCTTGCAGATGCTGCAATTCCAGGAGGAGCGGCTTTGGGGGGCGGCGAATTCGCTGACCATGCTCGACAGGCTGATCGACGCCACCATCGACTACACGCGCCAGCGCAAGGCTTTCGGCAAGTCCGTCCTCGACAATCAGGTTGTGCACTTTCGTCTCGCGGAGCTTCGCACCGAGGTGGAGGCGCTGCGTTCGCTCACCTGGCGCGCGGTGGAAAGCTACGTTGCGGGCCAAGACGTCACGAAGCTCGCCTCGATGGCGAAGCTGAAGTGCGGCCGGCTCATCCGCGAGGTCGCCGATTCTCTGTCTCCAATATTGGGGCGGCATGGGCTATAGCTGGGACAATCCGTTGAGCCGCGCGCTTCGCGATGGCCGCCTCGTTTCCATCGGCGGCGGCGCAGACGAAGTGATGCTCAGCATCATTTGCAAGCTGGAAGGCACACTGCCCCGCGAAAAGAAGGACGAACCCCGTGACCCAGCACAATCCGAGCGCGCTTTCGCTTGAGCGGCATGGCGCCGTACTGCATGTGCGGCTGCACCGGCCGCAGGTCCGCAACGCCATGTCGCAGACCATGCTCGTCGAGCTTCTGGATACGCTTGCGGATGCTGAGAAGAGCGGCGTCCGCATCGTAATTTTGCGCGGAAGCGGCGGCCACTTCTCGGCGGGCGCGGACCTCAAGGACATGGCGAACGCGCGCGCGACGCCGATTGCGCACGAAACCGACCCCATGGCCGAAACGAACGCCAAGTTCGGGCATGTCTGCGCGGCCTATGCGCACTCGCCTCTCGCCATTGTCGCCGTTCTCGAAGGCACGGTCATGGGCGGCGCGCTGGGCCTTGCCTGCGCCTCCGATGTGACCATCGCCTCGCACACGGCCGATATCCGCCTGCCGGAAACCTCGCTCGGCGTCATTCCCGCCCAGATCGCGCCCTTCCTGGTGGAGCGCCTTGGCTATGCGGAGGCGAAGCGGCTGTCGGTGACGGGCGCGCGCTTCGGAGCCGGCGAGGCCTACCGCATCGGGCTCGTTCATAAGGTCTGCGAAAATCAGGCGGACCTCGAAGCGGCCATCGCCATGACGATTCAGCAAATCCTCGCCTGCGCTCCGGGCGCGATTGCGGAAACGAAGAAACTCTTGCGGCGCGCCCGCTTCGAAGACCCCGCTGCGCTCGTGGAACATGCGGCGTGCGCGTTCGCCAAGGCCGCGCGCGGATCCGAAGGCGAAGAAGGGGTGCGCGCTTTCATCGAGAGGCGCAAGCCGGCCTGGGCTGGGAGCGCATCGTAAGGGATCGAGCCCGAAGCTAATCTTGCTCGAACGGGCCTTTCGGTTGAGGAGAAGAGGCGGATGCACATGCCGGAATCGGACCACTTGTTAGCCGGGGGGCTCGCGGCGGTCAAACGGGCGCCGTCGGCTTTCCCATGCACATCGAAAATAACCCCGTTCTGGCCATAATTGGCAGTCAACGACAGGCGGGCGCACAGCGCTGGGCGCAACTCGGCTGCGTTGGAAGGCAAGGTGGAAGTCATGAACCTGGGATGGCGGGCTGCGCTGGCGGCGGCGGCATTGACGATGACAGCGAGCGCATTCGAGGCGAGCGCGCAGCGCAGCGGGCCGGATGACTGGCTGGATTTCGATCAATCCAGCAGTTTCAGGGATCAAACTTCGCAAGGCCGCGCCTCAGCGGCGGAAGTGGAAGCGCAGCCGGAGCTGGGCTTCCCTACACTTGCAAAAGAAAACGTGTCGGCCACGAAGAACGCCATCAAGCAATATGCACAGATTGTGCTTCGCGGGGGTTGGGCGCAACTTCCGGAGATCGAGCTGCGGACCGGCATGAGCCACCCGGCCGTGGTCCAGCTCCGCAAGCGCCTTCAGGCGACGAGCGACTTGCAGGCCTTTGGCGGCAATCCCGATGTTTTTGATTCCTATGTCGAAAACGCAGTAAAGAAGGCGCAGAGGCGGCACGGATTGCCCGCGACGGGCTTTCTCGATCAAGATACCATCCGGGAACTCAATGTGCCCGCGGTCGCGCGGCTGCGCCAGCTGCGCATCAATCTTCCGCGGCTGCAAGCTTCCGCCGCCGCGGCGCCTGCCGGCAAATACGTGGCCGTGAACATTCCCTCGGCGCAAATCGAGGCCATCAACAATAATCAGGTCGTCTCACGCCACAGGGGCGTTGTCGGCAAGCCCGACCGGCCGTCCCCTCTGGTCAATTCCGCTATCGAAGAAATCAATTTCAACAAGGACTGGTTCGTGCCGCCGACCGTTCTGAAATCCGACCTGCTGGGCGAGGCGCACAAGAAGGGCAAGGAAGCGCTGCTGGCGCACAAGATCGATGTGTACGCGGATTTCAACGGTTACCAGAAAGGCCAGCGCATCGACCCGGACACCATCGATTGGAATTCGGACGCGCCGCTCCGTCTGTACTACGTGCAAAACGGCGGCCCTGAGAATCCCCTCGGCTTTGTCAAGCTGAACTTCGCAAGCCCGCACCACGTTTACATGCACGACACGGCCGCCCCCAGCATTTTCTCACAAGCCTTCCGCGCCGAAAGCTCGGGATGCGTGCGCGTGCAAGGCGTCCACCTTCTCGTGGCGTGGCTGCTGGAGGATAACGGCTGGACGGCGGCGCAGGTGCTGCGCATGAGGGAAACCGGCGAAAAGCTCAATATCCGGCTCAAGAAAAAGACGCCGCTGTTCTGGGTTTATATCACGGGATGGGCGGCCCAGGATGGCGCCGTTCAATTCCGCCGGGATATCTATCGCAAGGACGACACCCAGATTTCATCGGCTTACTAGTGGTCTCACCTTTTAAATTGCTCGAGTTGCCGTTTGCTTTCGAACACTTATTTCTCTCCTCTTTGCCATGAGGTCGGGAACATGATGGTTCACAAGCAGGCTGAATGTTGTCGAACTTTATTGTCCGGTAGAACGTGGAAGCGTCTTCTGTCCTTTATCTGCAAGGGCAAGGCTTCAGCGAAGGCTCTCTTAAAGGCGCGCATTTTGTTGAAAGCCGATGCTGGCGCTCAAGGTGAAGGCTGGATCGACAGCCGCATCGCTGAGGCGCTGGAGACAAACGCCACGATGGTCGAGCGGGTGCGCGCCAAATTTGTGACGGAAGGTCTTGAGGCGACGCTTGCGCGCAAAAAACGCCAAACGCCACCCATTGAACCGATCTTCGATGGCGAAGCCCAAGCCCAACTTATTGCCTTGGCCTGCTCTGAACCGCCCGAAGGCTATGCGCACTGGACCATCCGCCTGTTGGCCGAAAAAGTGATCGAACGCAAAATCGTCGGGAAAGCGCATTTCAACACGGTTGGCCGCGCGCTTAAAAAAACGCTCTCAAGCCGCATCTGAAAGAGTATTGGGTCATTCCGCCCAAGGCCAACGCCGCCTTCGTCGCCAAGATGGAGGATGTCTTGGAGGTTTATACCCGTCCCCATGATGAGATACGTCCCTTGTGTTCCTGGATGAGACCTCAAATCTAACTCTTCGCCGAAACCAGAACGCCCCTCCCAATGAGGCCAAGCCAGCCCGCCCGTTACGATTATGAATATCTGAAGGCGCAATGGCACAGCCCCGAGCCTGTTCATGCTGTTCGCGAATCGCTCGGCACAGGCATAGCGCCATGTGGAGGTCAAGAAGCAACGCACATCAAAGGATTATGCCCGCGTTCTCAAAGACTTGAGCCATATTGGCAGCTTTGCAGCAGAGGCCGAAAAGACCGTCCTGGTTCAGCATAATTTGAGCACCCACACCCCCGCCGCCCTCTACGAAGCCTTTGAGCCGGCAGAGGCCCGCCGTCTTGTCGAGCGGTTCGAGTGGCACTACACGCCCAAACATGGCAGTTGGCTCGACATGGCCGATGGCGGAACTGGCTATCCTGGCCGCGCAGTGCCTGGACCGGCGCATCGAAGATCAGCCAGCCCTTAAGCTGAGGTCAGCGCCTGGCTTGGGAAGCGCAACACCCACCACGCAAAAGTCCAACTGGCGGCTTCACAACAAAGGACGCCCGTATCAAATTGAACAGCCTATACCCAGCGCTTTAGGCCATATTCAGGCTCTACTTAGCTGAAGTTGCGCAGCGGGCTGGCGGGCGTCCGCTGCATCGTCCTGCGATCTCGCCACGGCGCATATCGGCAAGAGCGGCGGGAGCATAGGGACATGGCGGATTCTCCTTCGATGGCGGCGCGGCTGAAGGCGATCCCGGCGGGCGTCTGGACGCTCGGCTTCGTGTCGATGTTCATGGACATTTCCTCGGAAATGATCCACGCGCTCCTGCCGATCTACATGATCACCGTGCTCGGCGCATCGGCGCTTGACGTCGGGGTGATCGAAGGCATCGCCGAAGCCACGTCCGCCATCACCAAAATATTTTCCGGCGCGCTGTCGGACTGGCTCGGCCGGCGCAAGGAACTGGCTGCGGCCGGATACGGCCTCGCGGCTCTCACCAAGCCCGTCTTTCCGCTCGCGCCAAGCCTTTCCTGGCTGATCGGGGCGCGCTTCGTGGACCGGGTCGGCAAGGGCATTCGCGGCGCGCCGCGCGATGCGCTGATCGCCGATATCGCCCCGCCCGAAATCAGGGGCGCGAGCTTCGGCCTGCGCCAGTCGCTCGACACGGTGGGAGCCTTCGCGGGCCCGCTGCTTGCGATCCTGCTCATGCTTGCCACGGCCAACAGCTTCAAGACCGTGTTCTGGATCGCGGTCGTTCCCGCCTTCCTTTCCTTCGGCCTGATCGCCTTCGGCGTCCGCGAGCCGGAGCGGCAATGCGGGTTCGCAGAACAGTGAAGTCGCCGCTCAGCAGAGCGCAGCTCGCGCGGCTCGGCTCGCGGCTACTGGACGGTTGTCGCCATCGCCGCGGTCTTCACGCTGGCGCGTTTCAGCGAAGCGTTTCTCATCCTGCGCGCTCAATCGGCCGGCCTGCCCATCGCGCTTGTCCCGGCGGTCATGGTGCTCATGAACGCCGTCTATGCGCTCTCCGCCTACCCGGTAGGCGCGCTGTCCGACCGCATGGACCGCACCAAGCTGCTGATCGCGGGCCTCGCCGTGCTCATCCTGGCGGATATCGTCCTCGCCCTTCCGGCTGGCGTCGGCGGCGTCGCCGCGGGCGTTGTCCTGTGGGGGCTGCACATGGGCATGACGCAGGGCCTGCTCGCAACCCTCATCGCCGATACCGCGCCGGAAGACCTTCGGGGCACGGCTTACGGCATGTTCAACCTGATCACCGGGCTCGCGCTTCTGGCGTCGAGCGTCATTGCCGGCGCATTATGGGACGCCACCGGCCCGCAGGCACATTCCTCGCCGGAGCGGCGTTCGCAGCGCTGTCGGTCGCCGCGCTTCTGTGGCAGCGCAGCAAAAAGGCCTAGAGAGAGGCGCAGGCCGCTTCCAGCCACTTCGCATCGCCAGCTTGCAAGCAAAGGCGAGAGCTCCCGGAAAACGCGGGCATGATAGGCGTCGAGCCAGCGGCGCTCCGCATCCGGTCAGGAGTTCGGCCGCGATGAGGCGTCTGTCGAACGGGGCGAGCGTCAGGTTCTCGAAGCCGAGCATAGGCGTTTCGCCGCCCTCGATGGGCGCAGCCTCGGTCACGGCCACCAGGTTTTCGAGCCTGATGCCGTAATGGCCTTCGCGATAGAAGCCTGGCTCGTTCGAGACGATCATTCCAGGCTCGAGAGCAACCATGCCGTTGCGCGAGATGGATTGCGGCCCTTCGTGAACCGAAAGAAAGCTGCCCACGCCGTGTCCGGTGCCGTGGCCATAATCGAGGCCCGCTTCCCAGAGCGCGCGCCTCGCGAATGCGTCGATATCCACGCCGCGCGTGCCCGCGGGAAACCGCGCCGCCGCAATCGCGATATGGCCCTTGAGCACAAGGGTGTAATGTTTGCGCATCTCCTCCGACGGCGCGCCGATCGCTACCGTGCGCGTCACGTCGGTCGTCCCGTCGCGATACTGGCCGCCCGAATTGATCAGATAAAGCGACCCGGCTTCCAGCGTCTTGTTCGTCTCGGGCGTGGCGCGGTAATGCACGATGGCGCCGTTGGAGCCCGCGCCGGAAATCGTGTCGAAGCTCAGGTCTTCGAGCAGCTCCGTCTCGCGCCGGAAAGCTTCCAGGCGATCGGAGGCGGCGATCTCGGTGATGGCGCCGCACGGCGCCTCAGCGTCGAGCCATGCGAGGAACCGGCAAAGCGCTGCGCCATCGCGCACATGCGCGGCCCGCGCGCCGTTCAGCTCGACGGCATTCTTCCGGGCCTTCAACAAGGAGCAAGGATCGGACGTCTCGATCAGAGCCGCGCCGGCGCTTTTGAGGACATCGGCGACGTAAAGCGTGGTTTGCGCCGGATCGGCGAGGATTTTATCCCCCTGCTTCACCAGAGCGGCGAGCGCATCCGCCAGCGCCGCATGATCGTGGATATCGGCCAACGCCTCCAGCGAAGCCGCGGTTCTCGGGCGTGATGTGGCCGGGAAAGGTGAAGAGCGCCGGCCTGCCGGACAGCGGAACGAAGGCGCGCACGAGCGGCACGGGCGTGTGGCGCACGTCTGCGCCGCGGATGTTGAAGAGCCAGGCGACGGCGTCGGGCGTGCTCACGAACAGGCCGGCCGCCTTCTTCTCCGCGATGGCCTTCTGGACGCGTTCGATCTTCGAGGCGGCGCTTTCGCCTGCAAAGTCCTCGCTATGCATGACGATAGGCGCATAGCGGGCGGCCGGGCGGCCTTCCCAAAGGGCGTCGATGGGATTGGGCGCAACCGGCCGGAGGTCGAAGCCGCTTTTCTCCGCCTCTTCCTTCAAAGACTTGAAACCCGCCAAAGTGTGCAGCGTGGGATCGTAGCCGATGGCCGCGCCTTGCGGGGCGTGAGCGGCGAGGTAGGAGGCAGCCGTCATCTTGGGAAGCAGTTCGACGGCATAAAGCGCCGCATCGGCCTGCGCCTTTGCTTGAAGCGTATAGCGGCTGTCGACGATCAAGGCGGCCTTGTCCTTGAGGATCACAGCGCAGCCTGCCGAGCCCGTAAAGCCGGTCAGCCACGCCAGCCGGTCCCAGTGCGCAGGCACGGACTCGTTCTGAAAGGCGTCGCCCTTCGGAACGATGAACCCGTCCAAGCCGAGGGACGCAATCGACGCCCGCAAAGCGGCGAGGCGGCTCGATGCTGTTGAGGCGTGTTCCTGCATGGCGTGTTTCCCGCATGAGCTGATCGCTGCAGGCGCCGGCCGGTTACCGTCCATTAACAGGTGTCAGGCTGGAATGGAGGGAGGTTGACGCTGTAGCACCCGGCGAAGATGAGCTTGGCCTGTATAACGAACAAGTCCTTGGGGTCAACCACCTGGCCGGCTTGTCGAGCTGGCCCAAAGCTGGAAGCGTCATGACCGAAGCCGCACCGGCAAACGCCGAACCAAGCCTTCAGCCGACGCTGAAGGCCGCTATTTTCGATGTCGATGGCGTGTTGCTCGCCTCTCCGCATGAGCAAGCCTGGCGCGAAGCGCTGGCCGGCTTTGCCAACCCGGCGAGTCTCACTCCCGAGATTTATGAGGCGGCAGTGGCGGGGAAGCCCCGGCTTGCCGGAGCCAGGGCGTTGCTGGAGGCGTTGCGCTTACCCGAGGCCGCCCGGCTGGCGCCGCTTTACGCCGAGCGCAAGCAGAAGCTCCTTGAGGAACTGATCGACGCCCGGCGTTTCTCAGCTTTTCCTGACGCCTTGCGCTTTGTCGAGGCTGTCGCGGCGCTTGGCTGGCCGATGGCGGCGGCGTCTTCGTCGAAAAACGCCAACAGCATGATGAAAGAGATCTCCCTGCTTTCCGGCGGAACCCTGCTCGACGCTTTCGCCGTGAATGTGTGCGGCCGCGATCTGCCGAGAGGCAAACCGGACCCCGCGATTTTTCTCCTCGCGGCCTCGGAGCTGGCGATGGAGCCTGCCTCGTGCTTCGTCGCCGAGGATGCCCCCGCCGGTATTGAAGCGGCCCGCGCCGGAAGCATGACCGCGCTTGGCGTCGCCCGGCGCGATGGCGACGCCTCCCTTCTTCAGGCGGCCGGAGCAGACCTCATCGTGCCAAGCTTCGACGAGATTTCAATCGAAGACCTTGCCGCCGGGCGGCTCAGAAGGAGAGCGTGATGACAGAGCGCGAGATCAGTATCGAGCAGGTCTTGAAGCCGACCGGGGATCCGGCCTGGACTCTCACGGTGGCGGGTTACGATCCGCTTCGCGAGGGCAGTCTCGCGTCGCGCTTCGCGATCAGCAACGGTTTCCTTGGCGTGAGAGGCGCGCGGGCGACAACGCGCGGCGGAAGCTGGGTCGTGCCGGCGCAAACCTATGTGGCGGGTCTTTTCGACACGCCGGACAACGAGAACGCCACGCCGGAGCTTGTTCCAGCCGCAGGCTGGGTCCGGCTTAAGTTCCTGTTGCCGAGCGGCCCCTTCGTTTACAAGCCCGCGACGTCTGTCCCTGCATCGAACCACGCTCGACATGAAGCGGGGAGCCTTGTCGACTGAATTCAACCGGTTGCAAGGGCCGGGCTTTAGCATGCGCCTGCGCACGCTGCGATTTGTGTCGCTGTCCGAGCGCTCGGTGGGGGTTCAACTGGTCCACCTGGAGGTCGAGGAAGGCACCGTCGAGGTAAGGCTGGAGGCGGCGGTCGAAGGGCTCGACGTCGCGCTCGAAGCCGAGCGTCTCGACCGGGATCTCGGTGTATGGCGCACCGCGCATTCGGGCAAGGGCCTGGCAATGGCGACGGCGTCGCTCATGCAACTGGATGGCGAAGACCTCCCCGCCAGTTCGCTCGCTCAATTGAAAAGCGACTGGGTCTGGGAGACCCGGCCTGGGCAGTCCGCAACGTTCCAGAGGCTTGTCGCCTTCGTGCGCAGCGACAGCGAGGAATTCCACCCTGGCCCCCTTGCGCTGGAAAAGACCGGCGCTGCAAGACGCATGGGCGGGCGCGGCTTGCTGAAGGACCACGAGGCGGCATGGGCGAACCGCTGGAGGCTCAGCGAAGTCGAGGTGGAAGGCGATCGTCTTGCACAGCAGGCCCTGCGGTTCGCGGTCTACCACATGAACAGCGCGGCCAATCCCGGCGACGAGCGCGTGTCCATCGGCGCCCGCGCCCTGACCGGCGACGGCTATCGTGGCCATGTCTTCTGGGACACCGAGATCTACCTGCTCCCGTTCTACACGCTGACATGGCCCGAAGCGGCGCGCGCGCTCCTCATGTACCGCTTTCACACCCTCGATGGCGCACGCGCGAAGGCCAAGGCGATGGGCTGGCGCGGCGCGCTCTATGCGTGGGAATCCGCAGACACAGGCGCGGAGGCGACGCCTTCCGCCGTGATCGCTCTGGATCGCCAGCTCATTCCAGTGCTGACCGGCGAGCAGGAGCAGCACATCAGCGCGGACGTCGCCTACGCGGTTTGGCAATACTGGCGCGCCACGGGAGATGAAGCGTTTTTGCGCGACGCCGGAGCGGAAATCCTCCTCGAAACCGCGCGTTTCTGGGCCAGCCGGGCGATCCTCGAAACGGACGGCCGGCGCCACATTCGAGGCGTTATCGGACCGGACGAATATCACGAGGATGTCAGCGACAGCGCCTACACCAATGTCTTGGCGCGCTGGAACATACGGCGCGGCATCGACGCCGCCGGATTGCTGCGGGAAAACTGGCCGGAGCGCTGGGCATCCCTTTCGGGGCGGCTTGCTCTGGACGAAGCCGAGTTGGCCCACTGGCGCGCTGTAGCGGACACGATGGCGACAGGGCTCGATCCGAAAACCGGGCTGTTCGAGGAGTTCGAAGGCTATTTCGGATTGGAGGACATCGATCTGGCGGATTATGCGGGCCGGTCCGTGCCGATGGATGTCGTGCTCGGCCGCGAACGGACGGCGCACTCGCAAGTCGTCAAACAGGCCGATGTGGTCGCGCTGCTGGCGCTTCTGCCGGAAGAATTTCCCGGCGAGATGGCTGCCAGGAACTTTGAATATTACGAGCCGCGCTGCGGCCAGGGCAGCTCGCTGAGCCCGTCCATGCACGGCCTCGTGGCGGCGAGGCTCGGCCTGACCGAGATGGCGCTCCGTTACTTCAGAGAAGGCGCCGCAATCGACCTTACGGACCGCCTCGCCGCGATCGACGGGGGCGTCCATATCGCGGCGCTTGGGGGGAACTGGATGCTTGTGCTGTTCGGCTTCGCGGGATTGTCTCTGCGGGAGAATGGGATTTCCCTCGATCCGAAGCTGCCCGCAGGCTGGCGCAGCCTAGCCTTCCCCGTTCAATGGCGAGGCCGCCGCTTGAAAGTCGTTATTCACTGGGACGAGCAGCGCCTTGAGGCAAGGCTCGAACAGGGGGACCCGATGATCGTCGCCATCAGGGGTGAGCCGCACGAACTTCGTCGTAGTGAGAGCCTCGAAGTCGATCTCGTTGCGAAATTTGTGAACTCCTGACGGGCGAGTTCGGCCAAGCGCAACAGCGCCGCAGTTTGACCAAAATCAAAAAGCATGCGTGCACCCTGAACGATTTGCAAAGGCTCCCCCGCCGATTTCATCAGAAAAAGAAGGGGGAGCGAAGCATCGGAGGAGGGGCGATGTTGAATATTGAGGCGATCAAGGCGGCGGACGCGGAGCACAAGCCGTTTTCCTTTTTCAAGGCTCACGTGCTTGCGGAAGACGATCTCGATCAGATCCGGAGCGATTTTCCTGCAATCGAGAAGCCGGGGGTGTACCCCGCCGATGCCCTGCAATATGGGCCGGGCTTCGCGTCGCTTCTGGATGCGATCCAGTCGCCCGCGCTCGCCGAAGCCGTCGGCGAAAAGCTTGGCGTCGATCTGAAGGGCCTGCCCGTCATGATCACCGTGCGCGGCCAGGCGCAATCCAAGGATGGCCGCATCCACACCGACACCAAGGACAAGGTCGCCACCTGCCTCCTCTATCTCAATGGCGCATGGGACGAGAGCGGCGGCCGGCTGCGCCTCCTGCGCAACGGCGACGATCTCGAAGACTACATCGCGGAAATTCCACCGAACGGCGGAACCTTCGTCGCCTTCAAGGTCTCGCACAATTCCTGGCACGGGCATAAGCCTTACGTGGGCGAGCGCCGCTATGTGATGGTCAACTGGCTGAAGTCGGAAGGCGCGCATACGAGGCAGCTCGGGCGGCACAAGCTGTCGGCCAGGGTGAAGCGGCTCATTCCGTTCTTCTACAGGGGGAAGTGAGATGACGGTCGCCGGCGCTTTCCTCGACTGTCTTGCTCGCGCGCATCATAACGCCCTGCCCTATGAACACTGGCTGCTGAAGGACGCGCTGCCGGAGGAAGACATAGCGGCCATCGAAACCCTGCCCTTCCTGCCGCCGCAGGACGCGATCTTCAACGGCAAGCGCGAGGCCAACAACGCCGTCCGCGTCTACTTCAATCCCGAGAACCAGGAGAGGTTCGATGTTTGCCGCCGCATCGTGGCAGGATTCGAGGACAGCCGCGTGCGCCGCGCCATCGAAGAGGCGACCGGCGCCAATCTTACGGACAGCCGGTTGCGGATCGAATATTGCCAGGACACCGAAGGCTTCTGGCTCGCGCCGCACACCGATATCTCGGTCAAGACATTCACGATGCTCGTGTATCTCTCGGACGACCCGCGGCTGAAACAGGCCGGCACCGACATCCACGAAGGACCTCCCGATTTCAAGCACGTCGCCTCAGCGCCCTATGGCCGGAACCTCGGCCTGATCTTCGTCCCCGGCAAAAACACCTGGCACGCCGTTGGCAGGCGGCCGCTTCACGGCGCGGTGCGGAAGTCGCTGATCGTGAATTACGTGACTTCGGCTTGGCGGGAGACTTCGGAGCTGTCTTAGAATCAGAACGGAGCAATCGGGATCGATCGCTCCGGTAGCGTATTTAACTCCTCACCACGCCCCTCTTGCTCGCTTTTGCGACCATGGGTTCCTCGGAGGGGAGGCATTTCGTCATGACTGGCCGGTCGAAAACGGCCGACTGCTGCATGACCGCAAACGAGACAAACCCAAAGAGAAGCGTCATGACGACGCACACTTCAAGTGCTTCCGGCGCCCGGTACGCCACAGCCAAATGACTATGAAGTGGATTACCGAAAACGCTACAACAACTGCGCGTCCTTCTTTGCTTTCGAAGAACACCCAAAAGTCATGCAGGCAGCCGACAAGCGCGCCCGCACATTCGGGAGCAAGCATTGCCTTTTTCCTTTGCAAGGCCTGCTGATTCTTTTGTCGATACAGTCCTTGATTTTTCCAAGGATTTGGGTAGATAATACTGAATTGGCGTTTGTAGGAACCAGCAGGTTCTCTGTTAAAGCGCTGAGACTTCACGGAGCGGTTTGGCTTTAGCTTTGCAGGGCGAGCCAGCCGCTCTTTGTGTTTTGCATTCGCGTCATAGGCACACCTCCTTTCCACTTAAAGTTTCATATGCGGCTTTTTGATTGTCAAGAAAACTTCAAGGGCTGGTCTTGCAAATTTGAAAACATGCCAGTTTCAAGCAAAATGAATTTTCATGCCAATCTGACTGCAACTTTGTGACAACGTCTACCCTCCCTCTCCAGGCAGTTGCGGACCTGCATCAGGGCGGCCGATAAAGTAGGTCAAAACAGTCTGAAAAGAATTTTCTGCTCGCTTTCCCAGATTTTTCTGGTAGACAAAAGGGGCTTGGCTCCGCATCGAACGGTGGTAAGCGCATATGCTATCAAGTTAATTTCTGAGGCTGATTTTGGCCTGCCCTTCGAGGCGGCGGCTTGTTTTCGAAGATGCGCAAGCGGCCAAGTCCGACAAGGGCACAAGAGAAAGAAGACTCATGGCGCGGCGCGCAACGGGTGGCTCCGTGAAGAGTCCGGTCAACATCGTTGTTGGCATGTTGTTGAAGCGCCTGCGCGAGCGATCCAACAAGCAACTTGATCAGATTGCTCCGGCTTTGGACGTCTCCCCAGCATACTTGGCGGCCATCGAAGCAGGAACCAACGCGCTTCCCGCAAAATCGGTCGCGGGCCTAGCCGCGCTTGGCCTCGCTTTCGTCCCGGCAAGCGCGCTGCTTGCACTGGTCAGCCATCTCGATTGCCGCGAAAAAAACTCGAGATTTTACGATTTTCGAGAAGTGCAGCTTAGAACGGAGGGAATGCTTTCCCAAACTGGGGCGCTTGCATTCAAGCCGTTTCTCGAATGGACGATTGCGACAATCCGAACATTTCAGATCAGCGATAGCCTGGATAGTCAGCGAGGCTTGGAGATTCTGGAAGCAAGCCTCCAGCAACTTTCCCAATTAAAGCCGACTGCCGCCGCCCCTAAAGGCAAGGCGGAGCCGGCAATTTCCCGTCTCAGACTTTCCCCCATGGTTGAGGATCTCCTCGACATCGCTTCAAGCGGGCTTTCGCTCCTCACTCCGCACATCAATCGTTTCAACTTCAAGGCATGGGAACAGCTTAATGCTGACCGCATGGTGGAGGTCCGCGCCTATGTCAACAATGCGGAGAAGTTTCTTGAGGACGCCCCAGACTTCGATTGGCATAGCATCCTGCTTAACCCTTACCGCCCGCAACTCACGATCCTCGTCCCACGCAGCACTTCGCTCACAGAAATCGAAATTGCCGATAGCTTTTATGAACAGCTTCCGCTTTACAGCCGCAGCCAATCTCAAATTGAGGACGTCAAACGTCAGATTAGATTTACCAAAATCCCGAAATCGATAGAAAACAAAATATGTCGAGCCCTCGTATACGATTTTTCCCTGGGGCAGATTGTTCAGGTGGAGAGTTGGTCGGCGCTCAAGGAAAAGCTTCTAAGTCAGAAGCGTTTTTCTCAGTTCGACAACGCCTGGCTGTATGAATTGAGATCGCATGGCGGACATGATCTCGCCTCTCGCAATCTCGTCGGAATATTAGGCGCACATGACGATGTCGATGTTTCGTCGTTCGGCGTATTCCTGGATCGGGAAGATACCCGCACGTGGTGGGAAATAACAACCAACGTTATCAACTAAACAGAGGAACAACTCATGGGTACGGGCAACGATCCATGCGAAGGTCGCGGTTTTAAGAAGAACACTACACCCAAGAACATAGACTTAAGTAATTATGGTAACTTTGTTTACTCTGTAAGCGTGGGCGCCAATCGATCATTGAACGACGTAGTCGGAGCCTATGTCTGGGCAAAGGAGGAAAAGCAATACCCAATTGACGCTATATTAATTGGAGATGGGCTTTACAAGATTACACTCGCTGTATTAGAGGGTCTCAAGGGAGCGGAGGCAGAACACAAAGCGATTGAAGCCGGCAAACAACTCATTGATAGTTTCGAAAAAATAGCCTGCATAGAAGGCGTTAGATTATTAAAAACGACTGAATTGATCGCAACCACCGCATTCCACAACGCCTTCGGCCGGATCGAATCCTTTTTTACAAGCGATAATATTTTCCGGGAAGCAATCATAAAGGATGCTTTTTCGTACGTTGACCGACAGAAACTAAATAGTGCTTTGAAGATTGATGAGATGGAAGCTAAGGCTCTCTCGGTTCTTTATTTAAAGCAGGAAGTCGCCATATATCTGCTGCTTGCCGAGCAAGGATGGCTCGTCGACTTTTATTTGGGCAAGGAGATTCCGACCTTGGCCAAAATTATGACCGGAGAAATCCCGACCGCGCCCGAGGCGCTTAAGCGGCGGGTCAATGTTGGTCTTCAAAGGAAGAAAAGCAGAATGAGCGCCTCACCATCTGAAGCGCCGCAGCCGCGGAGCATTCTGCGTTGTTCGGACGGCGTCTCGGCGCGCCGCGTGATTTACTGGAAAGCTCCGCAGGGCGAGCCTTGCCAGCCTCAGCACATCGGCAGCGCCCAACCATGCGTTGTTCCGCAAGGCAAAGCCGCGTAGGATGGCGGCGATGCAAGCGGCATCGCGGAGGATATTTTGCAACGGCGCGCGTTCATTTGCGGTTTGGCAGGGCTCTCGCTCAGCGCCGGGGAGCAGCGCTTTCTCTGCGAGATGCGCCCCGCCGGTCTGATCCTTTTCGCTCGCAATATTGACAGCCCGGATCAGGTGCGCCGCCTCATCGCCGATGCCAAGGCCGCCGCGGGCGGCGACGGCCGCATGCTGGTCATGGTCGATCAGGAGGGCGGGCGCGTCCAGCGGCTCGCCGCGCCGCATTGGCCGCGCTACCCGGCCGCGCGATGCTTCGGGCGTCTGTGCGGCGACGGCATGGATAAGGCGAAGCGGGCCGCCTCATCCTGCGCGCGGATGATGGCCGCCGATCTCCATGAGCTCGGGTTCAACACAACCTGCGCGCCCGTGCTCGACGTTCCAGTTCCCGGCGCGGACAACATCATCGGCGACAGGGCCTATGGCGAAGATATAGACACGGTGATCGCGCTTGGCGGCGCCGTCGCGGAAGGGCTGCTCGCGGGCGGGATTTTGCCGGTCATGAAGCACATCCCCGGCCACGGCCGCGCCATGGCGGACAGCCACCTTGCGCTGCCGGTCGTCGATACGCCGTTGCCCGAGCTGGAAGCGCACGATTTCGCGCCGTTCCGCGCGCTCCGACATATTCCCATGGCGATGACGGCGCATGTCGTCTTTTCCGCCATCGATCCCGCAGCGCCCGTCACCGTCTCGGAGAGGGCCATCGCGGAGGCGATCCGCGGCTTCATCGGCTTCGATGGTCTGCTGATGTCCGACGATCTGAGCATGCGCGCGCTGTCCGGCACGTTCGAGGACCGCGCGCGTGGCGCCTTCGAAGCGGGCTGCGATCTGGCGCTTCACTGCAACGGCCACATGGATGAGATGATGGCCGTCGCCGCCGCCTCTCCCTCTCTTGAAGGAGCGGCGCTTCGCCGTTTCGAGGCGGCGCTCGCGCAAGTGAAGGCGCCGCAAGCCTTCGACCGCGACGCGGCCGAGCAGGCGCGCTTGGAATTGCTGGCGGCCATCGCGTGAATCGCTCAAAGTGCCGCAAAGACTGTCAAGCGGAGAATCGGCCGTGAGCAACGGTGACGAAAGCAGCCAGCAGGAAGCCGCGGCTTCGCCCGAACCGGCCTGGGGCGAGACGCCCGAGCGGATTATGCCCGAAGACGAATCCGATATTTTTAATCTCGAACTTGAGGGCTTCGAAGGTCCGCTCGATCTTCTGCTTGTGCTGGCGAGAAACCAGAAGGTCGACCTCACCAAGATTTCGATCCTCCACCTTGCCGAGCAATATCTCGCCTATATCGACGCCGCCCGCGAACTGCGGCTTGAAATCGCCGCCGACTATCTCGTGATGGCGGCCTGGCTCGCCTTCCTCAAGTCGAAACTGCTGCTCCCGGAACAGGAACAGGCGCAGGATGGGCCGTCGGGGCAGGAGCTTGCCGCGCAACTCGCCTTCCGCCTCAAACGCCTGGAAGCGATGCGGGAGGCGCTCGCAAGCCTGATGGGCCGCAAGCGCCTCGGCGTCGATCTCTTCGGGCGCGGCATGCCCGAAGGCATCCGCATCGTGCGGTCGAACGTGTATCAGGCGAGCATCTTCGATCTCCTGAAGGCCTATGCGGAGCAGCGCCAGCGCAACGCCGTCACCGAGGTGAAATGGGGCGGCCGCGTCGTCTGGTCGATCAAGCAGGCGCGCGACCGGCTGACGTCGCTTCTGGGCGGCGAGCCGGATTGGACCTTCCTCGACAAGTTCCTAGACGAATACAAGCCCTCGCCTGTTCTTGGACGCACCGTCACCGCATCGAGCTTCGGCGCGACGCTCGAACTTGCCCGCGAAGGCTATCTCGAACTGCGGCAGAACCAGCATTTCGGCCCGCTTTACTTGAAATGGCTGAACAAGGCGCCGGACGAAAGCGCGGCTTAAACCGGCGCACAAAGGAACCGGACGGCGGCGGGCTCGATCTCACCGCGCGAACGGCGACGGCCGAAGCCGCGTTTTTGGACTGAGCTGCGGCGCAGCAGGACGATACTTCACTACCCCAAACTGTGGTCTTCTATTGATGGCGCGCCGCGCGCCCTGTGAAAGTCTCACCTCGACTTTCTCGCGTCCGGTCTTGCCAGTTTACGTAAAGAGTTGCGCCTGCTGCCGTATTTACACTTGCTTCCAAAAAATGGTAAACGATTTGCTGTAGTATTCTTTTTGATTCGCGATATAGAGCGCGAGCCTGTCCAGTCTCTGTTTTGCGTCCGCGCCCCACTTCAAACGGGAGAGACGACATGGCGCAATGCGATAACGCGTTTTGCTCCAGTGAAACTATCGAATTCGAATACATCGTCCGCGCCGGCCGCAAGTTCTGCTGTGTGGCTTGCGCGGATGCCTGGTATCAGCAGAACGAAGCGCTCGCCGATGCGGCAAGCCCATTTCGCGAACGCAGGAACGTCAGAACCACAACCAGGATGACAACGGCGGCGCTCCGGCTTGGCGGCCGTTCCGACGAAACGGCGCTGCGGTAGCAAGCAGAAGGCCTCGCCCTTCCGCGGAGCGAGGCCAGTTTTCGGGTACACGGGCAAGGCGTCTTACGGGAATACGCCTCCGATCTTCTCGAGTCCCGCTTTGCCGCGCAAGTCACGATATTTTGCGGGGGGCAAGGAGCTTGCGCCTTCTTTCAAGGAATTCAGAGGGTTCCAGAGTCTTCCCGCCTCACAATCCCCAGGCTGCCAACATGGTTAACGGCAATCTTGACGGGCAAATCGCTGTCAGCTTGTATGCTCGCCTGTGAAGATCTAGGCGCGGACAAACCGTGCCAGCTTGTGCCCGCAGAGGATCGCGAATAGAGCATCGTTAGCCGAAGCCGTCTCCGGTTGGTTCGCGCTTCGGAAGAAGTATTGTTTGCGAAACGTACGGAGGGGTGAATGAACATTTGGTTTCGGCTGCTTCCAGCAGTCGCAATGACTGCGGCATTCGGAATTTCCGCTGCACATGCGGATCGGCTTTGCGAAGCGCCGCCGCCAGCTGTCGCGAAATTCTTGCCGCCGCTGCCCAAGGGCTGCCACGGAAAAAGGATCGAGGCTTCCGGGGCGCTGGCCTACCGCAAAGGCGCGGATAGAGAGAAGGCCATCGCCGCTTGGAAGCGGGAAGTGATTTCTCAATTTGGCGAGCGCTTCCAGGATGTCACCGTCGCGGCCTGCTACGAGGAGCGATGCGGGAGCGGCTCTGTCAGCGGGTTCAGCCGTTGCACGATCTCGGCGTTTCCTTGCGCATCCGACATGTCGGAAGAGGACAAGGAAGCTGTGAAGCGCCTCGCATCTGTCGACGATCGCAATGGCGGCGCGGAAGATCTGCCGCGCCGCGTCGAAGATTCGCCGCGCCGCGTGGAGGAACCCCGCCGCCCCGATCGCTTCGACGGGCCGCCGCCGATGGTGGATCGCAGGGAGCTCACCCATCATGAGGTCATTGAACTGCAGCACCTGCTGAACCGGGCCGGCTACAGGGTCCTGGAGGATGGCCAATTCGGAGCTGAGTCGCGCGATGCGCTGATCTCCTGGGAGCGGCGCGCCGGAATGCGCGATGACGGCGAACCGTCTTACGAAGTTCTTGAGAGGCTGAGAGGCATCCGCTAGGACTTTTCATGAATACGAGCAGCGGAGCGCGCGGCGCTCCGCTTTTTTTTATTGCTTGCAGTCAACGGAGCTGCGGTTCCGGTTCGGCTCGACCTCCCGCGGCGTAAAGCCTTCCGGCAAACCCAAGGTTGACACTCAAGCCGCTATCGACTTTCCGGCGCCGCCTCACATCGCGACATTTGCAAGCCGTCACCCGATGGCGCATAACCCTGCCCGAAAAGACCAATGAAGACGGGCGGCGGGAATGAACAAGTCTGCGATCTGGATTGGCGCTTTGCTCGCCCTGACGGTGGCGGTTTACAGCGCGCTGGAAGTCCCTGACGGCCCCAACCCCGCCGGATCGGAACCCATGCAGTCCGCGCGGCTTGTGGCCTCCCCCGCGAAGGCCTCCTACGAAGCGGCGCAGAAAATCTTCAACGCGCGCTGCGTCGCCTGCCACAGCTGCAACAACGCCCCTTGCCAGCTGAAGCTGACCTCCCACGATGGCTTGGAGAGAGGCGCGAGCAAAACGAGGGCGATCGATCCAACCCGCCTTGAGAGCATTGCCCCGGCGCGGCTCGGGATCGACGCCCGTTCAACCGGCGAATGGCGCAAGAAGGGATTTTTCTCTGTCGCCGGCGAAAAGACCGATCTACTCCTCCCGATGATCAACCACGGCCCCGCGCGCGCGCCGTCAGACACGCCTGCCAACTCGCATCTTTGCCCGGCGAACGTCGGCGAGGCGAAAGCGCTGAAATCCGCTCACCCGGACAAGCTGATGCCCTACGGGCTGCCCCCTCTGACCGAGCCGGAACGGAATGTGCTTGTTGGCTGGATCGAGGGCGGCCGCAAGCCCCCGGCTGCGCAAGCGGCGGAAGAGCTGCCTCCCCTAGAGACGCTGGCGAAAAGCAAATGGGAGGGCTTCCTCAACGAGCCGGATCTCGAACACAAGCTGGTCGCCCGATATCTATATGAGCACCTGTTTCTCGCCAGCCTGCATTTCAGCGCGGAACTCGACGCAGTTCTACCGCATCGTCCGCAGCCGCACGGCTTGCAGCGAGCCCCTGGACGAAATCGCGACGCGGCGTCCGTCGGACGATCCGAACGGGGCCTTCCACTATTGCTTTCAGCTTTATCGGGAAACCATCGTCGAGAAGACCCACCTCCCCTACCTCCTGGATCGAGCCAAGCTGGACCAGGTGTCGGGTCTTTTTTTCGATCCGCGCGAGCCTTGGAAAGTCGCCCGCTGGCCGGACTACGCGTCATCGGACTCGACGAATCCGTTCGCCGTCTATCAGGACATCCCGGTTAAAATCCGTTACCGCTTCCTCCTGCAGGACTCGCACTATCATATCGCCACTTTCATCAAGGGGCCCGTCTGCTATGGCAGCGGCGCGGTAAGCTCCATCGACGAGCATTTCTTCGTCTTCTTCATGAAGCCGGAGTCCGAACTCATGGTGAAGGATCCCGCCTTCGCCAAACAAAGCGAAGACCTTCTGATCCTGCCTTACATGGACGGGAGCGACGCGCCTTTCATCGAAGCTCCTTCCTTCGATGAGATTTGGGACTCACTCCTGCACAAGACCCCCGTTGCCGACAAGTATGTCGCTGCAAGAAATGCTTACATCGAGCTGAAGCTGAAACATCGCCGGGCCGCATTCAAGAACGGATACCGTCTCGACGATCTCTGGAACGGCGATGGCGCCAATCCGAACGCTGTTTTGACCGTATTCAGGCACTTCGATCATTCCTATGTCCTGACCGGCCTCCGGGGCGGCGCCGCCACCAGCTATTTCGTCCTGGATTACGGTTTGCTTGAGCGACTGGTCTACAATCTGGTCGTGGGATACGACGTGTTCGGCAATGTCAGCCATCAGCTTCATACGCGGCTTTACATGGAAATGCTGAGAAGAGAGGCTGAAGACAATTTTCTGTTGTTTCTTCCGCCGCCGGAGCGGGCGCGTCTGAGAGGGCAATGGTATCAAACCGAGCTCGCGAAAATCTGGCAGAAGCTGTTCCTCGATCCCAACGACGAGCAGTTTCCAACCCAGATCGCCTATTTAAATTCGGCCGGCGCCGACAGGGAACTCATCCAGAAAATCGGGGCGGATTATCTGGCCGCGGCGGTGCGCGGCCCTTACGACGGTACGCCTCATTCGGAGTATCCGCCACTGGAAGCGATGGCTGAAAAGCCGGCTCGCTCCGCTCCCTTTGTGAAGCTGTTTCCCGATTCCTCCTTGCTTCTCATCGAGGGTGGCGGCCAGATCAAGAAGGTCGTCACGATCATCCGCGACCGCGCGCACAGCGCTCTCGGGAGGCTCATTCTGAGTCTACCGCCCGGCTGCCGGAGGAGGATCGCCTCGGGGTCGTGGATGGCTTTGCAACGAGCTATCCCAATCTCTTTTTCGAGGTCCCGGAGGAACGGCTGCCCGATTTCCTCCGGGAGTTGAAGGCCGTCGATAGCCCGCCGTCTGCCCAGGTGTTCATAAGACGCTGGGCGATCCTGAAAACGAACCCGAGGTTCTGGACAGTTTCAGATCAGCTGCACGCCCATCTGCGCCGCCTCGATCCCGTCGGTTCCGGCGTCCTCGATTACACCCGCTACGGGATTTGGACCGAAGAGGGCGATTGGCGGGAGTAATCGTCTGCCCGCCGCCTGCTTCTGCTCACGCCCCTGACGCCGCTGGCGAGCCAAGCTGCCGCCAGGCCCGGCTCCCGTCGCGCGCGAGGAGACCTTCCGCCTCAAGCGGCCCCTCGCTCCCCGACACATAGGTGGATAGACCGGCCGGACTGCCGGCCCAGGCGTCGACGACGGGCTGCACGACGCGCCAGGCCTCCTCGACCATGTCCGCGCGCATGAACAGCGTATGATCGCCCATCATTACGTCGTAGATCAGCGTCTCGTATCCGACATTGGGCTCGGCCGAAAACCAATCGTTGTCGCGGAAATCCATCCTGACCGCCGCGAGATCGACCACCGGTCCCGGCCGCTTGACGGCGAACTGCAGCGAAATCCCCTCGTCCGGCGCGATGGAAATGATCAGCCAGTTATTGGGAAGGCACGAGACGGGCGTGTGACGGAAGGGCGTGTAAGGAGCCTGCTTGAAGCGGATCGCGACTTCCGTCTTGCGGCTCGTCAGATGCTTGCCGGTGCGGATGTAGAACGGCACGCCGGCCCAGCGCCAGTTGTCGATCTCGAGCTGCATGGCGACAAAGGTCTCGACCTTCGAATCAGGCGCCACATCCGGTTCTTCTCGATAAGCTTGAACGGGCTTGCCTAGCACGAACCCTGCATCATACTGGGCTCGCACGGCCCGGTCCACCCTCGCGGGGCGCATCGCTGCGAAGACTTCCGCCTTTTTCGCATTGATCGAGGCGGCGTCGAAGCCGCCGGGGGGCTCCATCGCCACCATGGCGACGAGCGCCAGAACGTGATTGGGAACCATATCGCGCAGCGCCCCCGTCGCCTCGTAGAAGCTTCCACGGCCCTCCACGCCGACCGTTTCCGCGACCGTGATTTGCACATGGTCCACCCGGTCGCGGTTCCAGATCGGTTCGAACATGCCGTTGGCGAAGCGCAGAGCCATGATGTTCTGGACCGTCTCCTTGCCGAGGAAATGGTCGATCCGGAAGACCTGATCTTCATCGAGAATGCGGTGCACGCGGGCGTTCAGCGCGCGGGCGGAGTCGAGGCTGTGGCCGAAGGGTTTCTCGAACACCACGCGCCGCCAGCGGCGTTCCCCGTCCCCGCCATCCTCCTGCCGCGTCAGGCCCGCCTTGTGCAGATGCTCGATCGCTGGACAGAAAAACTGCTCCGCGACCGCCAGGTAGAAGATGACATTGCCTCTCGTGCCTTGCTCCTTCTCCGCCCGGTCCAGCGCGGCGCGAAGTTTTTCATAGCAAGCGGCGTCGTTCAAATCTCCCTGCACATAGGAAATTTTGTCTGCGAGACGGCTCCAGGCCTCTTCATCGACCCTGCCTCCCGCCTTGGCGCCGCCTGCGTACCTCTTAAGCTTCTCGTACAGGTGATCGCGCCAGCTTTCAGAGGTCGCGTCCGATCTGGCGACGCCGATCAGAGCGAAGTTCTCGGGCAGCAACCGGGTGCGCGAGAGGTTGTAAAGCGCCGGAACCAGAAGGCGCGAGGTCAAGTCTCCGCTCGCGCCGAAGACCACCATCGCGCAGGGTCCGGGCGGAACGGCCTCTCTCCGTTCAGGGCATTCTATGAGTTCAATGACAGGAGGGAGTGAAGCCATTCCGAACCTTCTTTCAATTTCTGATGGGCTAACCAAACTCCGCCAAGAAGCCGCACGCTTCGTCGTCCTGGCCAAGTGAAGCGCGAGCCTGGATCAAAAAAACGCATACACTTCAACTCGTTACGATCCCGGATAAGGCTTCTCCTTCCGAGATGACGGTGTCACATCCGTTGGCGCCTCCGGCAACCTCTCTTAGCAGCAAACAGCAAAGGCCGTGATCGGTTCCGCCGCAGCCTCATTCCCCAGCTCGGGATGAGGCCTGCTGTTATGAAGACCGTTAGCAACTTTGTGAAGCGGAGCCGGATCGATGGGTCCCTCTCCGCCGCCTAAGCTTGGCGGCTGAAAGATATTATCCTCGATGACGACTATGCGAAGAGAAGCGCAAATGAGCGCTATGTAGCCCTGATGTCGCAGCTGGCGCAGAGCTGTTGATCCCGGCTATCCTCTCGGTCACCGTCATCCTGGGGGCAGCGTCAGCAAGAAGGGGCTGCCATCGAACCGCCGCTTTGGCGATAATGGCAGGCGGTTCTGCAGGCAAAATGAGAGATAGGACGCTTGGATGCCAGTTATGGAGGAGAGCCCGTCTATGCAACCGGCAGGGAAAAACGCAGCGTGGCGCGCCCTTGAAGATCATGTGAAGACGATGCGCGAGGTTCGCCTGCGAGACCTCTTCGCGAACGATCCGGGCCGCGGCTTGCGGCTGATAGCGGAAGCGGCCGGCGTCTTCCTCGACTATTCGAAAAATCGCATCGGCGATGAAACAATAAAGCTCCTTGTCGATTTGGCGGAACAATCGGACTTGCGCGCCCGTATCGACGCGATGTTCAGCGGCGAAAAGATCAATGTTACCGAAAACCGGGCCGCCTTGCATGTCGCGCTTCGAGCGCCCGAAGGGGCGTCGATCGTCGTGGACGGCAAGAACGTCGTGCCTGAGGTTCACGCCGTGCTCGCCAAGATGGCCGATTTCTCAAGGCGCGTCCGCGACGGCCACTGGAAAGGCTACACCGGCAAGCCCATCAGGACCATCGTCAACATTGGCATCGGCGGCTCCGACCTCGGGCCGGTCATGGCCTACGAGGCCCTGAAGCATTACAGCGACCGCTCCTTGACGTTCCGCTTCATCTCCAACGTGGACAGCACCGATTGTGTCGAGGCGACGCGCGATCTCGATCCTGAGGAAACGCTGTTCATCGTCGCCTCGAAGACCTTCACGACGCAGGAGACGATGACGAACGCGAACAGCGCCCGCGACTGGCTGATCGCAGGGTTCGGCGGCGACGAGAAGGCCGTCTCCAGGCATTTCGCCGCCGTCTCGACGAACGCGTCGAAAGTGTCCGCGTTCGGCATAGACACGGCCAACATGTTCGAATTCTGGGATTGGGTCGGCGGGCGCTATTCCATGGATTCCGCCATCGGCCTTTCCATCATGCTCGCCATCGGACCGGAGAACTTCCGGTCCATGCTCGACGGCTTCCACGAGATGGACGAGCACTTCCGCACCGCGCCGTTCGAGCGGAACCTGCCCGTGCTGATGGCGCTGCTGACGGTCTGGTACGTGAACTTCTTCGGCGTAGAGACCATCGCGGTCCTGCCTTACGAGCAATACCTGAAACGCTTTCCGGCCTATCTCCAGCAACTCACGATGGAGAGCAACGGCAAGCATGTGACGCTCGATGGCGAAGAGGTGACTTACCGGACGGGACCGATCTACTGGGGCGAACCCGGCACCAACGGGCAGCATTCGTTCTACCAGTTGATCCACCAGGGCACGCAGCTCATCCCCTGCGATTTCATCGCTTTCGAGCGGTCCCTCAATCCGCTGGGACGCCATCACGATCTGTTGCTGGCGAATGCCTTCGCGCAGGCCGAGGCGCTCGCTTTCGGGAAGACGCGCGACGAGGTCAAGGCCGACGGCGCGCCGGACTGGCTCGTTCCGCATAGGACCTTCGAAGGCAACCGGCCATCCAACATGATCCTCATGGACCGGCTGACGCCAGCGGCGCTCGGCAAGCTGGTGGCTCTCTACGAGCACAGCGTCTATACGCAAGGCGTCATTTGGGACATCAACTCCTTCGACCAGTGGGGCGTCGAACTCGGCAAGGTGCTCGCTCAGCGCATCGTCTCGGAGATCGAGGACGGGAACGCCCCCCTTTCCCATGACAGTTCGACCAATAACCTGATCGGCCGGACACGCAAGGCGCGGAGCGGAATTGCGGGTTGACGCGGAAACATTTGGACAAATCCGGCACTAAAGCGGACTTCGCCGGTTAGACCAACGGCGTAACCCCTCACCCTGTCCCTCTCCCGCAAGGGGAGAGGGGACGGGGACGCACAGAATGACCCTCTCCCCTTGCGGGAGAGGGTGGCGGTCGGCTTGCCGGGCGCCGGGTGAGGGGTGCGAACCAACGCAGAAGCTGGGAAATTTTTGGCTAGCATTTAAAAAGCCCCATGAGGCTGTCATGAAGATCGAAGTGTTCCCCAACCCCGAGGCCGCGGCGCGAGCGGCCGCTCAAATCGTCGCCGCCGAGGCGCGAAAGGCTGTCGCGGAGCGCGGCCGGTTTGTAGCGGCTTTCAGCGGAGGCGAGACCCCCTGGCTGATGCTGCGCGCGCTCGCAAGCGAAGACCTCCCCTGGGACGGCGTTCACATCGTCCAGGTGGACGAGCGGGTCGCGCCCGCAGGCGATCCCGGCCGAAACCTGACCCATTTGCGCGATAGCCTGCTCGATCATGCGCCCGTGCCTCCCGATCATGTCCACGCCATGCCGGTAGAGGACAGCGATCTCGAAGCCGCGGCTCTTCGATACGCGTTTACCCTGCAACGCATCGCCGGGTCGCCGCCTGTGCTCGACCTCGTTCACCTCGGCCTCGGGCCGGACGGACACACCGCGTCGCTTGTGCCCGGTGACGCCGCCCTTGAAGTCGCCAATGCCGATGTGGCCGCGACCGGGGTCTATCAGGGCCATCGCCGCATGACCCTGACCTATCCGATCCTCAACCGTTCGCGGCGCATTCTCTGGCTGGTGACGGGCGGCGGGAAGGCGGCGATGCTCGCCCGCCTGCGCCGCGGCGATCCTACGATTCCGGCTGGGCGAGTGCGCCAGGATGCGGCCCTCGTCCTTGCGGACGAAGCGGCGGCGGCGCAGATGCCTGCGACGCAGGACTAGCTTTGGGTTCAAAAGCCAAAGAACGAGAACGAAGACCCTTCACGCCGGCGCCAACCCGCCTCCGAAGTACGGTGTCTCGACCGGGAGACGCTGGCTCTTCTTTCCTGCCCGTGCGACCGCCTCTTTTCGCCGGCCGTATCACCGGCCGTGACAGGAATCCGGAACGTTGCGCCGCCTTTCGGATCGCCGCTCATGAACACGACAAAATCGGTGTCCTTGCCTGTTTCGCTGCTTGGTCCTTCATCGGAAATGATCAGCGAGGAGCCGGGGAGCAGCGCGCCGGAAACCTGGTCGAGCGCTTCCTGCGGGATGATAAGCCTTTGCAGCGCGTTCCGGGCCCCGGCGACATCGGCCGGTTTCGGCTCACGGTGCTTCTTCGAGTCGCGCTTCGACTCGGAATAAGGCTCGATGGCGGTCGCATTCTTATACATGGACACGACATTCCAGCGCATCCGTCCAGGCGTCCCCGTGTAACCGAGGGCGGTGAAAACAAAGTCGCCGATCGGTTCATCGGGGTTGCGGATCGTCACCGGACCTTCGAACACCGGTTCTCTGCCTCTCCGGATATAGAGACGCTGTGTCTGGCGGCTGATGAAGATGGAAACCGGCCAGGAGTTCTGTCTTGCTGTTTCCGCCGCCTCGGCGGCTTCGTCCGACGCAGCCCTGGCGGCCTTCGCCCCCTCTTCGGACTGCGCCGCTGCGTCCCTCTTTGCCTGCGCTTCCGCCTTCGCCCTCTCAAGCTGCAACCTCGCCGACTGAACCTTGGCGGCCGCCCGGCTCCTAACGGCCTTGTCGCTTTCCGGGTGGACTTCGTCCAACGCCGCCTCCATGCGGGAAAGATTGGCCTCAGCCGCCTCGGCCAAGCAAGTCGCCGACGCTGCCTCGGCGGCTCTCCTTGCGGCGACGGACCGCGCTTCCAACTCGCGCTTCTTCGCGTCCTCCGCCGCCGCCAGCTTCAATTCCTTGATGGCCCCGAGGCGCGCGCGAATCTCGGCTTCGCTTGGCGGAACTCGATGCATTGATCCCGAGTGGCGTGCCGTTCGCCGCGAAAGGACGATCAAACAGTCGGGGTTGCTCGATTTCGGCGGGAGCGATGTCCTCGCGAACGACGACGACGCGCATACCGGGTTTGGTCATCTCGTAGAGCTTCTCCGCAAAGCCGTAAGACAGGCGCGTGCAGCCATGAGAGGCCGGATAACCCGGCAAGGCGCCTGCATGCATGGAGATGCCTGTCCAGGTCAGGCGCTGCATGAACGGCATGGAGGCGTCGTCATAAAGATTGGAGTGGTGGTCCTCCTCTTTCTCCAGGATGCTGTAAATCCCAGCCGGGGTTTCGTGGCCCGTCGCGCCTGTCGAAACGGACCCCTCCATGAGTTTTCCCGAGCCGCTGTAAATCGAGATCCGCTGCTGCGCCAGCGCTATGATGGCCAGGAGGGGCGCCCCAGAGGCACGGGGTTGAGGGGCGCTCTCGCCTTGGGACTGCCTCGCATTCGCGATGGAAACGCCTTCCGCCCCAACCGCTGTGAAACACGCCACGCAAAACATGGCCGCTAGGCTCGAAAATCTCATCTTGGCCTCGGCTTTCTGACTGTCGTAAACCACTAGAAGCCGCGTCCCCGAAAATGGTTCCAAGCGGAGCCAGACAAAGTTAAGAGCCATTGAAGAAGTCGCGCCTCACGCTGAAAAATGAGGAACATTTTCAAAGGCCCCGTGCCCACGCGGGCCTGAGCGGCGCCGCCTCCGGCGCGGCGATGGCGGCGCGAAGCTCGGCCAGCAGCCGCGGCTTGTCAGCGCCGAGCGTGCCTTTGAGGATAAGCCAGTTCGAAGCGTGATCGCTCCTGAAGACGGTTCGTTTCAACTCCAACGCGGACATGAACGCCTCCATCTCCTCCATAAGGCCCACCACGCTGAGCGGCTCCCAACCGGGAAACTGAGCGCGCAGCCGATCCTCTCCTTGGGGAAAGCTCACCACCAGCGTGGCGAGATACTCGGGTTGCGCGGCGTTCATCAGCGCTGCGGAATTGAGCGCGTGCTGCCGCGACAGCGCGCTCCCGCCGAGCCCGTTCAGGATCATGACCGAGCGCTTGATCCCCGCCTCGCCGAGCTTTTCGAGCGCTTCGCGCGTTGTCGCGAAGGTCTCTCCCTTGTTCACCCGCGTCAGAACTTCGTCGTCGCCGGACTCGGCCCCGACATAGACAAACGAAAGGCCAAGCGCCGCCAGCGCCTTGAGTTCCTCGACCGATTTCTTGCGCAGGTTGCGCGGAAGGCAATAGCTCGAGATCCGCCGCACGCCGGGCAGTTCCCGCCGGATGGCCTCGAGCACAGTCAGAAGGCGGCGCGTGGACAGCGTCATGGCGTCGCCATCGGCGAGGAAAACGCGCCTGATCTCCCCGCCGAACACCTCCCCGCATCGCCGTATGCTCTCCAGCACCTCCGCCTCGTCGCGCGGCCGGAACCCCTTCTGCGGGGCGGTATACATTTCGCAGAAGGTGCAGCGGTTCCAGGAACAGCCGTTTGTCACGGGCAGGATCAGCGACTCCGCCTCGCTTGGAGGGCGATAGACGGGAGCGATATAGTGAATGGGGTCGGCGGTCATGCTATCACCCGGAATCATTGATCCGCGAAACGTCAAAACCCCTCACCCCAGCCCTCTCCCGCAAGGGGAGAGGGAGCAGGCCGCGCCGCTCGTCACGGCGTTCCTTCTCCCGTTGCGGGAGAAGGACAGGATGAGGGGTAAAGCCACGTGGCGCATGGGGCGTACTTTAACGATAAAGAGGCTAGGTCAATAGCCACAGGTCCGGCACTGTTTACGATGACACAGCTCGACGCAATGGCAAGCGAAAGCAGCGCCCTTAAAGGGGAATTAAGCAAGAGTGGACATAATTCTCCCTCGAATATGGGATTAGCCAATCTCTATGCTTCTGCGAGGGGGGCTTCGCCTCGGATGCGCTTTCTGCTCCTGGTTTCGATCCTGTTGCCCGCCTGCACGGCTCAGCAGGCCTCGCAGCAGCCTGAAATGACCCTCCAGCCTGCGAAGGCCCCAGCCGAGGCGTCTCCCAAGCAGGAAGAGAGCTGCCTGCCCAGCCCAACCTTGGTGGCCCTGGCGCATTGTGTGGCGAAGTAAGCAGCGCTTTCATCCGCGCTGCTCGTTAAGCGGATAGCTTCGGTCACCCGATCGGCGCCGCAAACCCTCGCATGACGAGCCGGTTCAATCTTGCCACGAAAGCCGCAGGATCCTCCGGCGTCTCGCCATCCAGGATTTGCGCCTGTTCGAAGAGCAGCGCGGAGAGATCGTCCGCATCGTCCTGCCGGGACGCCTTCACCGCCCTCGCGATGGCCTTGACCAGCGCGTGATGCAGATTGATCTCCAGGATCGGCTTCGCGCCCATGCCGCGCCCCTGCCTCGCCAGCAGCCGCTCGAACTCGAGGTCTGGCCCATGCTTGGCCGCGACGAGGCAGGCGGAGCTGTCCGCGAGGCGCTGGGAGGACCGCACGTCCGAAACGTGTTCGCCCAGCGCCGACTTGACGGCGGCGATGACGGCCTCCGTATCCGGCTCATCGAGTGTCGTCTCGTCTTTTGCAGGCTCCTCAAGGAGCGGCACGAGGCCGAAATCGACATCGCCCTTGCTGAGCGACTTAAAGGGCTTGCCGCCGAAATCGACCGGCATGGCGGTCCAGAACGAATCGATGGGATCGCTCAACAGCAGCACCTCGATGCCGCGTTTTCGCGCGGCTTCGAGCTTGGGATTGGACTTGAGGCGCTCCGCGCTTTCGCCGATGAGGTAATATATTTCGGTCTGATTGAGCTTGAGATCGGCGGCATACTGGTCGAGCGTCCGGCCTTCGCCCACGGTCGTGGTGAACCGTGCAAGCTTGAGCAGCGCATCGCGTCTCTCGCGATCCTCGTACAGGCCCTCCTTGATGACCGAGCCGAACGCGTCCCAGATTTTCCCGAAGGCTTCCGCATCCTTGGCGGCGAGGTGCTCGAACTCTGAAATGACGCGGCCCGTCAGCGCCTTGCGGATCTGCGCGACTTGCGGATTGTTCTGCAGCATCTCCCGCGAGATGTTGAGCGGCAGGTCCTCGCTGTCGACCACGCCGCAGATGAAGCGCAGATAGGACGGCAAAAGCTCCGCGCTTTCCGTGATGAACACGCGGCGAACGTAAAGCTTCACATGCGACCGCCGCGCGGGATCGAACAGATCGAACGGGCGGCTCGAAGGGGCGAACAAAAGCACGGCATAGGATTGCCGGCCCTCCGCCCGGTAATGCAGCGTCATCGCCGGCTCGTCGAAGGCGTGCGCGATGCCGCGGTAGGCCTCGGCGTATTCCTCCGGCTTCAGCTCGGATTTCGGCCGCTGCCAAATGGCGCTCGCGGAATTGATCTGCTCGGACTTGCCCTCGGCATCGACAAGATCGATCGGGAACAGGATGTGATCCGAGTAAGTCGAGACGACGCGCCGGATCTCGTGCGGTTCGAGATATTTCTTCGCGTCCTCCTTCAGATGGAGAACGATCTCCGTGCCGCGCGGCACGGCTGCCGCCTGCGCTTCGTTCGCAGGGGCGATCTCGAAGCCGCCGCCGCCTTCGGAGGTCCAGGCCCAGGCCTCCTTCGCGCCCGCGTGCCGGCTCACGACCTCGATGCGGTCCGCCACCATGAAAGCCGAATAGAAACCCACCCCGAACTGGCCGATGAGCCCTCCGCCATCCTTCGCCTCGGCAAGCTTCTCCATAAAGGCGCGGGTGCCGGAGCGGGCGACGGTGCCGAGATTGTCGATGAGGTCCTGCCGGCCCATGCCGACGCCATTGTCGGAGATCGTGAGCGTGTTCTTGTCTTTGTCCGGCGTGATGCGGATCGCGAACGGAGCGCCGTCCGCCGTCAGCTCCGGGCTTGCGATCGCCTCGTAGCGCAGCCGGTCGCAGGCGTCCGACGCGTTGGAGATCAGTTCGCGCAGGAAAATATCGGTTTCGGTGTAGACGGAATGCACCATCAGCCGAAGCAATTCGGCGACCTCCGCTTGAAACGTATGCGTCTCTGCGGCGGGTCCCTTCTGTAAGAGATCGGCGTCTGTCATCTGTCTGCTCGAAATTCTGAGAACCGGTTTGGATTGGACCGAACCGGATATATCACCCTGGCGGCGTCCTGCAAGGCCGCATCATTTCTCCGGCGGATTTTGACATCCGTCATCCGGCGCAGCGCCGCAGGATGCCACGATTTACGCATGGGCCTGGCGTTCATGATTACGCTGGAAGATTGCATCGGGCTTTGCGGCCCGACGCAGGAGGAGGTGCTCGCCGCCGCCGAACACGAGCATATCCCCAAAATCGCGGCGGCGGTTCTCGGCAGCTACCTTCTGCAGAAGGAGCACGGCGCCGAAAAGGTCCGGGATGTGATTGTCGACGACATCCGGGAAGCGCAAGCAAGCGGCGGCCGGGAGCATGTCATGACCTTCCTCCACTGTGCTGCGCCACTTCCTTAAGCTGCACCCCGAAGCCGCGTCGCTTGAGCACCCCTGGAGCGGGCGCTTCCGATGGCGTGGGCTTGCGCCACAAGGCCGCAAAGACGGGCGCCTACTACAAGCCTTCGATTGCGGTGTATTATAGCAGCGGCGCGCAAAATGCTTGAGCATGGCAGTAAGGAGTCCACTGCAATGCAAGACACGGTCTTGGCTTCGGGGAAGGAACACTCGCGCGAGCGCGAGCTTATCGCCGTCATTCAGGACCTCCTCCAGGAGCTTCATCCGCAGCGCGCCCAGACCACGGACGTAACCCAGTCAAGCCGCCTCGAAAGGGATCTCGGCATCGACAGCCTTGGGCGGACGGAACTCATCCTCAGGGTTGAAAAGACCTTCAATGTGCGGCTTGAAGGCATGGCGGCGGGCGAGGCTGAAACCGTCGGCGATCTCCTCCGCGTGCTGGAAAGGGCGAACCCTGAGCGCGCCGCCCCCGCCGCCGAAGCCGCGGCGATCGCCCCTCTGCCTCTTGCGCAGGCCGCCACCCAGGCGGCGACTCTGGTCGAAGCCCTGGAGCAGCATGCCGCCGCGCATCCGGACCGGCTTCACGTCACCGTGCTCGACGACGAAGCCGCCCCGGTCGCCGCTTTCACCTATGGCGCGCTTGCAGACGCTGCGCGCAAGGCTGCTCAAGCCCTGATCGAGCGCGATGTCATGCCCGGCGACCGGGTCGCGCTCATGCTGCCGACCGGCGGCGATTTCTTCATCGCGTTTTTCGCCATCCTTTACGCCGGGGCGGTCCCGGTTCCGATCTACCCGCCCATGCGCCTTTCCCAGCTTGAGGAGCATCTGCGCCGCCAGGCCGTCATCCTGCGCAACGCCGGCGCGCGCATGCTGATCACGGTTCCCGAAGCACGGGGCGCAGCCGCGCTGTTGCGGTCCAAGGCCGAAAGCCTGAGCGCGGTCGAGACCGTGGCCGGTCTTTCGCCGCGCGCGGCGCCGGCGCTGCCCGTTCCCAAAGCGGCATCGACCGCGCTCATCCAGTACACATCCGGAAGCACCGGCGATCCGAAAGGCGTCGTCCTCACCCATGCCAACCTGCTCGCGAATATCCGCGCCATGGTTCAGGCCATGGAGGCGACCTCCGCCGACACGTTCGTCAGCTGGCTGCCGCTCTATCACGACATGGGCTTGATCGGGGCTTGGCTCGGCTGCCTTTATTGCGCCGTGCCGCTCTATGTCATGTCGCCCTTGAGCTTCCTGGTGCGGCCGGAAAGCTGGCTGTGGGCCATCCACCGCTTTCGCGCCTCGCTCTCGGTCGCGCCGAACTTCGCTTACGAGCTGTGCTGCAACAAGATAGCCGAGGAGCGCCTCAAAGGGCTCGACCTCTCCTGCCTGCGCATGACCTTGAACGGCGCGGAGCCGGTCAGCGTGTCGACGCTCCGCCGCTTCACCGAACGGTTCACCGGCTATGGGTTCCGCGCCGATGCGATGGCGCCGGTTTACGGGCTCGCGGAGAATTCGGTCGGCCTCGCCTTTCCGCCGCCAGGACGCCTGCCGCCGATCGACCGGGTGGATCGGGAGGCCCTGACGAGGCGCGGGACTGCGGAGCCTGCAAAGCCGGACGATCAGCGCCCCCTGGAGATCCCGAGCTGCGGCCTTCCGATAGCGGGTAACGAGGTCCGCATTGCCGATGAGCTGGGCGTCGAGCTTGGCGACCGGCGCGAGGGGCGGCTGGAGTTTCGCGGGACGCAGGCCACGTCCGGCTATTTTCGCAATGAAGCGAAAACGCGCGAGCTGATACATGGCGGCTGGCACGACAGCGGTGACCGCGCCTACATGGCGGGCGGCGAGATCTACATAACTGGCCGCATCAAGGACATCATCATTCGAGCCGGGCGCAATCTTTATCCTCAGGAGGCCGAACAGGCGGTCGGCGAAATCAAGGGGATCCGGAAGGGATGCGTTGCGGTGTTCGGCGTGACGGACCAGGCATCCGGCACGGAACGGCTGGTCGTCGTGGCCGAGACGCACGAGACCGCCCCAGCCGCCTGCGCGGCTCTCAAGGAGAGCGCGCGTCAAGCCGTGAGCGGCATCGCAGGCGCGCCGCCCGACGAGGTGGTGCTTGCGCCGCCGCGGAGCATACCGAAAACCTCAAGCGGCAAGATCCGCCGTACCGCCACGAGAGAGCTTTACGAAACCGGCCGCCTCGGAGAGCCGCAGAGCGCGCCATGGCGGCAGCTTCTTCGCCTGTCGCTTGCTGGCGTGGGTCCACAGCTGGCGAGGGCCGCGTCGCTTCTGGGCCGGACGGTTTACGCGGGCTGGTGGTGGCTTGTGGCGGCGCTGGGCTATACCGCCGCGTGGTTCGCGGTCATGCTGCTGCCTCGTCTCAGCTGGCGATGGAGCGCGCTTCGCGGGTTGGCGCGCGCGGTGCTCGCGGGCATGGGGGTTCCGGTTTCCGTCGAAGGGCATATCGCTTCTTCCGAAGGGCGGACGCCGTCGCCGTCTTCAATCATTCAAGCTACATGGATGTCCTCGTTCTCTCGTCGGTTCTGCCCGGAGAACCGGCCTTCCTGGCCAAGCGCGAGTTCGCATCGCACTTTTTCATTGGGCCTTTCATGCGGCGGCTCGGAACTCTGTTCGTCGAGCGTTTCGACACCGGCGCAAGCCTTGCCGACACCGAGGCCGCTATCGCTGCGGCGAAGCACGGACGCACCCTCGTCTTCTTCCCGGAAGGCTCGTTCACGCGGCGGGCCGGGCTGTCGGAGTTCTATCTCGGCGCGTTCAAGGTCGCCGCGGAAAGCGGCCTTCCTGTTGTCCCCGGCGTTCTGCGCGGAACGCGGACGCTCTTGAGGGGCGGCCAGTGGTTCCCGCGAAGGACCCCTGTCTCCGTCACCATCGAGAACCCGATCATGCCTGCCGGAAAGGACTTCGCATCGCTGCTTCGATTGCGAGACGAGGCGCGCAAAGCCGTGCTTTCGGGATGCGGCGAACCCGATCTTGCGGAGTTGGTGAAGCCCGCGCCGCCGCCATCGAGGCAAGGCCAGGTGTGAGGTGGGTTCGAGCGCCGCAAAGCTTTCTCTTTGCGGGGCCGAACCAGCCCGCGCGCCGCAGCTTAGGCATATCGGAAATCGCCATCGGGGATGCCGCCGTTCCAGATTCGCACGGCCGATCTGGCGGCGACGCCCTTCTGCACTCTGATCGAGCTTTCGCGCACCGATATCCCGCTTCAATCGGGCTTGCTGCTCGTCGCTCCGCTATCGGGCCATTTCCCTGTCCTGCTTGCGCGATCTCGTTCTCGCTCTGCTTCCCTCTTTCAGGGTTTACGTCACCGACTGGCTCAACGTCCGGCATGTGCCCGCCGATGAGGGCCCGTTCGGGCTCGAAGACAACATTTCCTGCGTCGTGGGCGCCATAAGGATGCTGCCGCCGGGCCTGAACGTCGTTGCGCTCTGTCAGGGCGGCGTTCCGGCGCTTGCAGCCGCCGCGGTCCTCGCCAGCGGCCGGGACGAGCGAACGCCTGCGACCCTCACTCTGATCGCAAGCCCCATCGATCCGCTGGCGAACCCGACCGAGGTCGTCCGCCTCCTTCGCTCGCGGCGTCTGTCCTGGTTTGAAGAGAACCTGATCAGAGCCGTGCCGAAAGGCTACGCCGGAGCCGGGCGCCGCGTCTATCCGGCGCATCTGCATCTCATTCCGCTTTGGCTTTATTTCGCAAAACGTTTTGCCGGCGCGGGCGAGATCGCAAGGAAGGCGCTGTCCGACGACGGCGCGGATCCGGGCAGGTTCCCCTTCCTCGACCTCTTCTCATCGATCATGGATTTGGACGCAAAGTTCTTCCTGGAGAACACGAAAGCCGTGTTCCAGGACGGCCTGCTTCCGCAAGGGCTGTTGCTTTATGACGGACAGCGCATCGATCTGAGGGCTATCGGAACGACCGCCCTTTTGACCATCGAGGGCGAGAAGGACGATATCGCGGCGCCGGGCCAAACCAGCGCCGCGCATTCGCTTTGCCGGTCGCTTCCCGGGGGCTTGCATCGCTCTGTCGCCATCCCGGGCGCCGGCCACTTCTCGCTATTTCATGGCGGCCTATGCCGAAGCCATGTCCAGCCCGCCATCGCCGGCTTTCTCAAGCGTCACCGCGGGCCAAGCGCAAGCCAGCGCACAGCGCGGCCTTAGCCTGCGGGGGGCTGAGCATCCGGCGAATTCGCCGCCCCTAACACCGCTGAGGAGGCTTTTTCGGCTCCTTGAGCTGGCGGACCTGAAGGGCATAGCTCTCGTTCAAGATCTTGAGCTGCGCAATCTGCTCATTCGCGGAAAGCAGCTGATTCTTGAGCCGTTCGTTTTCGCGCTCTAAATCTTCGACGCGTTGCTTTTGTCTGGGCATGCGATCGGTTCCTGCGTAGCGCCGTCAGGCGAAAGTGCCGCCTTCCGGCAAGCCTGCACAGCTTATCAGAAGCGTGGCCAATCAGGAGGATCCTTAACGTCGCTCTGAGATTTTTCCAAAGCGGATTTATAGCCCGTTGGAGCCAGCCCTCCCCGCTGAATTGGACTATTTTGAGAAGTTTTAGTGCACTGCAGCAAATATTGTCCACACGTGAGAAATTTTCGGAACCTTGCTAGAGCTCAGGAGTTAATATACGCTATGCGTCTCATCCTTTGGTTCAGTGTTATGGCAAATGAAGAGAATGTCGTTGTGGCAGGGACCGCCGACCCTGACCTTGTCGACGAAATCATGCGTGTCATACGGCGCTACTGTGAGGTCAATAAGGTCGTTCCCTCCGCAGAGGAACTGCGCGACATGATGCTTTCTGTCGCTGCTCTTTCACATGTGCGTGCCGGGATCGGTGACGATGGAATCGAATCGTCCTGCGACGGCTTTGCCGACTCTGCTCGCGAGATTTTCCAGGACGTGACCGGCGCTCGTGAGACGCCTCTGCTCTACGCTTGCCCTGCCACTGCCGTTCTTCATTAGCGTCCGCGCCTGCGTTATTGTTCGAGCCGTTAGCGGTCATCGGGGCCGTAAAAAGCCTCGTCGGGAGGGGTGACTTAGCGCGAGGTCTTGCCGGACGCCCGAAATATCTTTATGCAAATGTAAGCGCCATTAACTTCGAATCACTAATGGAGCGCATTGATATTTGCGTCCGCCGCCAGATGCGGTTTTGAAGTCCGCCAGGAGCTTCAGATCATGAACGCGCTCGAAAAGAAACTTCCCCCGCCGGTGATCGCCTTCGCAGCAGCGCGCGATGATGTGGGCGATAGCCCGCACCGCGCCCGCGATGGAAGTCGATCCGACCTGGCGTCTCGCGCTCGCCGCCGCCTTCGCGATCGTGGGCGTGTTGTCAGCCATTTCAGGGATTTCCGCCTTCAACCGGGCGAAGACGACGATCAATCCTCACCATCTCGAAGCCGTGTCGGCGCTCGTGACGAGCGGCGTCTATCGTTACACGCGCAACCCGATGTATTTGGGCCTTCTTTGTGTGCTTCTAGCCTATGCCGTGTACTTGGCGGTCCCTTGGACGCTCGCTGGCCCTCTCGCCTTCGTCCTCTTCATCACGCGATTCCAGATCATCCCCGAAGAGCGCGTCCTCGCTCAGAAGTTTGGCCCCGAATACGCAGCCTACAAGCAGCGGGCTCGCCGCTGGCTTTAGGCCGAAGCCAGTGGAACCGTGCCCGAGCGCTCCGACTGGCCCTTCGCTCGCTGCACGACACCCATCGAGGGCCTTTATCTGACCGGCTCCGACGCCCTGCGCTGCGGCATTGTGGGGGCCATGATGGGCGGGCTGAAATGTCTTGCCATGTGAGCCAGATTTCTCCCGCCGGTAAAACCATGCTCTCGCTCTTGTGATTGGACGCTTAGCGGGAAGACTAGCTTAAATTAAAAGCTGAAGTTGCGGCAACGCCGCTCGTTTTTCTGACCATCGAGTTGATATTTATCAATTTCCGGGCGTTGATCGAACAGGGTGAACGATGTTTGAGCTGGCATCCACGATAGTATGTCCCGCCTGCGGGCATCGCGAAACCGAGACGATGCACGAAGACGCGATCCAATACTTCTATAAGTGCAAGGGATGCGGCCGCGTGCTGAAGCCGATAAAAGGCGATTGCTGCGTCTTCTGCTCGCACGGCGACGTCCCATGCCCCACGACGCAAATGCATACGGGACGCCGCGAAAACGCCGTCAGCACGCAATCCTGGTTTATGGTCTGACCGGCCGCTAAACGATCTCAACGCTCATCGCGAACGTCTTCGTTTCGCCGGGCGCCAGATTGATCGATCCCGGCTTTTCCGATAACGGCCCCGAAAAATCGCTGGGGCTCGCGTAGCCGAACCAGGGCTCGATGCAAAGGAACGGCGCGCCGGGCTTCGTCCAGACGCCAAGCTGCGGCATGCCGGCGAACCCGATTTCCAGGGCGGGGGAGCCGCCGCTGGCCGGGCCGTATCGAAGGGCTCTGCTCTTCAAGGTCAGGAAAATGAGCGCATCGTCCTCGAACAGCTCATCCTTGAGCAGAAGCCTCCGGCCTTTGACAGGGCTCGGCTCTTGCCGTGCGATGAGGCCGTCCGCGTCGAGCCGCGCGATCGGATCCGGCTCATCGGCGGCGAAATCGATGACGTGATCCTTCCTCGCTCCAGCGCCCGGCAAAGGCCATTTGAACGCGGGATGAAAACCGAAAGCGGCCGGCATGGCGCGCGCGCCGGCGTTCGTGACGCTGATGGCGGTGGTGAGCTTTGCCCCGTTCAGCGAAAAGAGGGCGTCGAGTTCGAAGCTATAGGGATATGCGGCGCGCGTCTTCTCATTGTCGGTGAGGCGTAACAAGGCGCGATCTTGCGATGTCTGGACCGGCTCGAACAGCGAATTGCGCGCAAAGCCGTGCCTTGGCAAAGTATAGACTGCGCCATCGGCCGAATGGCGGTCGTCCTTGATCGAGCCAACGATGGGAAAGAGGAGCGGCGCGCGGCCTCCCCAGAACGCGACGCCATCGTGGAGGTAATCGCGGCCTTGGGCGTCGCGGATGCTCTGCAATTCAGCGCCGAGCGGCGCGATTTCAACGCTCAAGGCGCTCGACTGAAGAACGATCGTCATGGGTGCTCCCTTTTTATTGTTATGAAGCTGCGCCGCAAATCCATTCAAAAATTGTCCCACTCGGTCGACCGGACCCCTGCCGAGGCGGCTTCCCTGCCCCAGGTCCAGCCAGCGATTTCGGGCATGTCGTCGCCATAGCGGGCGATGTATTCCTTGTGCTCGATGAGCTTGTCGCGGATCGCCTGCTTGGCGTAGGCGGCGCGAACGGAGAGCTTCGGCACCCGGTCGATCACGTCGTTCACCAGATGGAAGCGGTCGAGATCGTTCCTCACGCACATGTCGAAGGGCGTGCTTGTGGTGCCCTCCTCCTTGTAGCCGCGCACGTGAAGGTTCTTGTGGCCGTTCCGGCGATAGGTCAGCCGGTGAATGAGCCAGGGATAGCCGTGGAAGGCGAAGATGATGGGCTTGTCGGCGGTGAACAGCGCATCGAACTCGCGGTCCGGAAGGCCGTTCGGGTGCTCGCTCTGCGGCTGCAGCTTCATCAGATTGACGACGTTGACGACGCGCACCTTCAGCTCGGGAGCATGGCGGCGGAGCAGGTCCACGGCGGCGAGCGTCTCCAGCGCCGGCACGTCGCCGCAGCATGCCATCACCACGTCCGGCTCATAGCCCCGGTCGTTGCTGGCCCATTCCCAAATCCCGAGACCGGCCTCGCAATGCTTGATCGCCTCGTCCATCGGTCAGCCATTGCGGCGCGGGCTGCTTGCCGGCGACGACGACATTGACGAGATTGCGGCTGTGCAGGCAGTGGTCGGTGACGCAGAGCAGAGTGTTGGCGTCCGGCGGCAGATAAACACGGATGATCTCGGCCTTCTTGTTGACGACGTGGTCGATGAAGCCGGGATCCTGGTGGCTGAACCCGTTGTGATCCTGCCGCCAGACGTGGCTGGACAACAGATAGTTAAGCGAGGCGATCGGCCGCCGCCAGCCGATATGATTGCTTACCTTCAACCACTTGGCGTGCTGGTTGAACATCGAATCGACGATGTGAATGAACGCTTCGTAGCACGAGAAGAAGCCGTGCCGGCCGGTCAGGAGATAGCCCTCGAGCCACCCCTGGCACTGATGCTCGCTGAGCATTTCCATGACGCGCCCGTCGGGAGCGAGATGGTCGTCCCAAGGGTAGGATGTCTGCGATCCCAGGCGCGGTTGGTAACCTCAAGCACATCCTGCCAGCGGTTCGAATTGTTCTCGTCGGGACTGAACAGCCGGAAGTTCGCGCGACTCGAGATTCAGTTTCATGACGTCGCGCAGGAACCTGCCCATGACGCGGGTCGCCTCCGCGGTGGCGGCGCCCGGCGCGGGAACGTCCACGGCGTAGTCGCGAAAATCGGGAAGCCGAAGCTCGCGCAGGAGCACGCCCGCCATTCGTGTGCGGGTTCGCGCTCATCCGGCGCGTCGCCGCGAAGGCGGCAGCTCCGGCCAGTTCCGGCCGAAGCCGCCCGTCGCCGTCGAACAAGTCCTCGGGCCGGTAGCTCTTCATCCACTCTTCGAGGATGCGCACGATGCTCCGGATTGTCCCGCACCTCGCTCATCGGGCACCTGATGCGAGCGCCAGTAGTCCTCGGTCCGCTTGCCGTCGATTTCTTTCGGGCAGGTCCAGCCTTTTGGGGAGCGCAGGACGATCATCGGCCAGCGCGGACGCGTGCGGACGCCATTGCGCGCGTCCATCTTGATGCGTCTGGATGTCCCCGATCGCGGTTTCCAACACCGCCGCCATCTGCTCGTGCATATCTTCCGGATCGCTTCCCTCGACGTAATACGGCGTATAGCCATATCCGCGGAAGAGCTGATCAAGCTCCTCATGGCTGATCCGCGCCGAGAACCGTGGGATTGGCGATTTTGTAGCCGTTCAGGTGCAGGATCGGCAGCACCGCGCCGTCGCCGGCGGGGTTCAGAAACTTGTTCGAATGCCAGCTCGTCGCCAGCGGCCCCGTCTCCGCCTCGCCGTCGCCGACGATGCAGGCCACGATCAGATCGGGGTTGTCGAATGCCGCGCCATAGGCGTGGCTAGAGCGAATACCCCAGCTCTCCGCCCTCATGGATCGAGCCGGGCGTCTCGGGCGCCACGTGGCTCGGAATGCCGCCGGGAAACGAGAACTGCTTGAACAGGCGCTTCATGCCTGCCTCGTTCCGGCGAGATATCCGGATATACCTCGCTGTAGGTTCCTTCGAGATAGGCGTTGGCAACCATGGCCGGTCCGCCATGGCCCGGACCAGTGACATAGATCATGTTCAGATCATGTTTCTTTATGATCCGGTTCAGGTGGAGCATAGATGAAGTTCAAGCCTGGCGTCGTCCCCCAATGGCCAAGAAGCCGGGGTTTGATGTGCTCCTTGGACAGGGGCTCTTTGAGCAACGGGTTATCGTAGAGATAGATTTGACCGACCGACAAATAATTGGCAGCCCGCCAGTAAGCGTCGATCAATGCCCGTTCCTTGTCCGATAGCACGCTTGCCATTATCGCCTCCGTGTCCCGGCATCCTGAATGCCGCCTCTCAATACACCCCACGAGCTCCTTCCGATAGATGGCCGGCGCGGGCCGGGCGGATTGAAAACGCCGGCCCCGTCGCGATCATCGGCCGTCTATGAAACAAGCAAATGACAAATCGTCATCGCTGGAGAGACGCCCACTCATCGACGCAGCGATCGAGATCGATGAGATTGAAGCGCGCCTGCTCCAGCGCGAAGCCGATGGCGTACAGCCTCTCAACGGCCTCGCCCGAAAGCTGCCGCAAGCGCCCGCCCGCCGCAAGATTTCCATTTCGGCTGCATAGGCGGCGAGCGCAACGTCCAGCGCACCGTGCGCCGGTGCCTTTTGCTTGGCATAGAAGCGCGGCGGCACAGGCCTGAAGTGGCCCCCTCTCGCTTCTTTTGCGATATTTTGCAAGCGGCTCCAGCAGCTGCCCCTTGGCCGCATCCGGCATTGGCGAATGCGCCGCCCGCCCGATGATCACCAGTCGTGGCGTAATCTGAGCAAGGTGCGGAACAACGGCCCCGTAAGCGGATCGGCGGCCGCCAGCCGCAGGGGGCGCTCGCGCTCGGCCTCGGCAGCGATCGAAAGAGTTCACCCGACTGGCGGCCGATGCCATCCTGGAGTCGATGAGCTTCCGCCGCGTCGAGCCCGCGCTCGAACCCCGCGATCAGCCCGGAGCGGCTTTCGCCATGCGCTCGAGCGACTGCGCGGCCACCTCGCGGGTATGCTGGAAGGCGCTCAGCGGCAGAAGGACGAACGACACGAACAGCCCCGAGACGCCGCCGAGCAGGACTTCGCTCATCCTTTCGATTGCGGATTGGACCGGCGTCGTGTGCAACATCTGCGGGACGAGAACCACGATGGCGGCCGTGATCGGGCCGACGCTGAGCCGGGGATAAAGCGCCGCGGCGAAGGCAAGCGGCGCGAGCGCAAGCAGCAGCACGAAATAGAGCGTGGCCTCGCCGGAGTGGGGCACGAAAACGGCGATGAATCCGCCCCATAGCGCGCCCCCGAGCGTCGCCGCGAAATAGTCGAGGGTGACCTTGAACGAGCGCCCCAGGCTTATTTGCGTCACAGCCAGCGCGGTCAGCACAGACCAGAGCGGCAACCCGACATTGAGACGCTGGGCGAGCCACATGGCGAGCAGCGCCGCAGCCGTCAGCCTGAACGCCAGGGCCGCGGCGCTCCAGAGCCGGCGGAAATCTCCAGGAACGCGCTTCATACCTGCCGCCCTAAGCCGGTAGCGCCGCACGCGGCGGCAGGCGCTTGCGCTTCAGATGCCCTTCTCCAGACACTTCTCCCTCTCATCGGCGCACCGCTTGAGCATTGTCTCGATTTCCCGATCGGTCGAACTGGCAGGCGCGGCCGCCGCCAAAACCGGCAACGCCATCATGAATATAACAAGTACGCTGAGCATGATACCTCCGAAGATCGCATCTCGAACTTCCGTGGCTCGGCGGCGCCCCTCACGCCAAACACTGGATTTCGGTCTTGCCTCTTGAACACCGCGCCGGCCGTTTCCCTGCGTTGCGTCCAGCGGCGCGCTTCCTCATCTTCTGGGGTGTGATCTGAGGTACGCTCAGGGCAAGCTGGCAAGGAGGGAAACAAGGTGAACAAGGCTCTGCGGAAGCTCTTATTTCTGGCTACGGCCGCCGCCGCATCCCCAGGCGAGCACGCCAGGGCGCAGGAAGGTCCCGCCTATGTCAACGCCGTCGAGCTCGACATCGTGCCTTCGGAACGGGACAAGTTCCTTGAAGCGATCGCGGAAGACGCCGCTCAGACGATCAAGGAGCCCGGCTGCCTCCAGTTCGATGTGCTCATGCTGAGGGACGACCCGAACCACCTGTTCCTCTATGAGGTTTACCGCGACGAAGCCGCGTTCAAGGCGCATCGGGAAGCGGATTACTTCAAGAAATATTCGGCGACGACCGCGAGCATGGTCGCAAAGCGAGTGTCACGGGCGATGACGAAGCTCTCCTCCGGGCACAAGTAGCACAACTAAGCAAGCTTCCCCGGTTCTGATCGGCGCAACCCCTCATGCTGTCCTTCTCCCGCAAGGGGAGAAGGAACGATGTTGCAAGGGCGAGCGAACTCCCTCTGCCCTGGCGGGAGAGGGCTGGGGTGGGGGGGTGAACCCTTGGTCAAGCTGTCGAAGTCTGCCAGTCAGCGCTTCCATGTGAGAAGGTATCCGCGCGCCCAGATAATTGATGACGATTGCGCCGGCGATCAAAACCATGCCCATTGAAATCGCTTCCTCCCCTGTCCTGCCATCGCCTGCGAAAGCGAGCAGGATGAGCGCGGCGGCGGTACGCCAGACCCACAAGGCGACATCGCGCAGGATCATGGAGGCGTAAAAGTCGCTTGCGTGGTGGCTCATGCCGTCCATGGTCTTGAGGTCGATGACGTGCTGGGAGACGCGCATGATGGGCTGAACGATGCTTGTCCCGACCGTGTAAACGACGAGCGCGGCGATCGTCAGCGAAAGGCCGAGCATGAGATTGAGCGCGACCAGGACCAGCGAACTCAGTCCGAAGATGAGGAGGCGGTTTTCCGGGCGGCGGCGCGCGCCCACCGCCAAAAGCGCGAGCGCTCCGGCGATGGCGAAGACCGTGTTGAAACCGCCGACGTTCAGCGCGGCGCCGAGCACGGTGAAGGCCGCCAGCGGAACCACCGTTTGGCCGAGGATGTGCGAGGCGGCGCCGCCCATAAGATAGACCTGGGCCGCCTGATTGCGCCGGTCCGCGAAGAAATGCTTGAGATCGCGCGCCCCGATCGGAGCCGGGCGGTAGTCTTTCAGCGCGCCAAGGGACGGAAGCCCGAGGAGCAGGAGAACCGGCAGCGCCAGAAACAGAAAGGTGAAATCGCCAAAGCCCATGCGATGCGAAAACCATATGAGAAGCGTCGCAAAAGCGGAACTCGCCAGGCTGAGGATCTGGTTTCCGGCCGACAAGAACGTCGAATAAACGTCGCGCTCGATATCGCTCGTTTCCATGAGTTCGTAGGTATGGATCGTGAGCCAGAAAAGCCCAGAGCCAACCCCTCTGATGGCTACGGCGCCGTAAGCCTCCGGGACATCGCGGACAAACAGGAGAAGAACGAGGCCCAATCCGGTGAAGAGGAAGCTCAGCGCAAACCCATGCTTGACATTCAGCCGGTACCGCGCCGCGACGGCGCCGCAGATGCAAAAGCCAACCATGATGCCAGTGAAATTGACGATCGCGGCGACGATATTGAGGCTGACGCTATCGAACAGCTGGTAGAGATAGATCTGCGAAAAGACGTTCACCGCGTTGGTGGCGAAACTATAGATCCAGAACAGGTAAATCAGAGACCGCAGCAGGCGCCGCTGCGACCGGAAGTGCGCCAGCGAAAGCATCGGAACCCCTGCCACGTCGATGGGAGATTGCGCGAGCTTTCCCGAGAGCGCAAGCTGAACATCTTGAAGGGAGACCTGGCCTTCTGCGTCGTGGCCGCCCTGGGCGAAATCCCCGCCAGCATCGAACGCTCTTGCGTAAGCTATGCCATTCGTGCTGTGGCTTTCCAGATATCGCGGTTCATTTTGAAAGAGGGAAATCATGCCCGACCTGTTCACGCCCCTGAAGCTTGGCGATCTCAAAATCCCCAACCGCGTCGTCATGGCGCCGCTGACGCGCTGCCGCGCTGGCGAGACCCGCGTGCCCAACGCGCTGATGAAGGAGTATTACGTGCAGCGCGCCTCCGCGGGGCTGATCATTACAGAGGCGACGGCGGTGGATCCGATGAGCCTCGGCTATCCAGACACGCCGGGCATCTGGTCCGATGAGCAGACCGAAGGCTGGCGGTCCATCACCAACGCCGTTCACCACGCCGGCGGCCGCATAGTCCTGCAGCTTTGGCATGTGGGCCGCATTTCTCACCCGTTCTACCTGAACGGCGCGCTTCCGGTCGCGCCCAGCGCGGTCGCCGCCGAAGGCCATGTCGCGCTCCTGCGCCCGAAGCAGGATTACCCCACGCCACGCGCGCTTGAACTCAGCGAGATCCCGGCGATCGTCGAAGCTTATCGCAAGGGGGCCGAGAACGCCAAGGCGGCCGGGTTCGACGGCGTCGAGATCCACGGCGCGAACGGCTATCTGCTGGACCAGTTTCTCCAGGACAGCACGAACAAGCGCGCCGACGCTTATGGCGGCTCGATTGAGAACCGCGCGCGGCTGATGCTTGAGGTCGCCGACGCCTGCGCCGGGGTCTGGGGGCCTGGCCGTGTCGGCATGCATCTGGCGCCGCGCGGGGACGCCCACTCGATGGGTGACAGCGATCCGAAAGCCGTTTTCAGCTACGTCGCGCGGGAGCTTGGCAAGCGCAAGCTCGCCTTCCTCTGCACCCGCGAATATGAGAGCGCCGGCTGGCTCAGCCCGGACCTGAGGAAGGAATTCGGCGGCGCCTGGATCGCGAACGAAAACTTCACGCCCGAGACGGCGGCTCAAATCGTGAGCGACGGCGTGGCCGACGCCGTCGCCTTCGGCAAGTTGTTCATCGCCAACCCCGATCTGCCGGCTCGCATCGCGAAAGGGGCCGCCTTCAACGCGCCCGACTTCGCCACCTTTTATGGGAGCGGACCGAAGGGCTATACCGATTATCCCGCGCTTTCAGACAAGGCGGCCCGAACTACCGCGACCGCTGCTATGCCTGCGAGCTCTTTAGCCAATTGATCGCGCCGGCGCGATCGCCGCTCGCGAAGACGCGAAATTCGGGATGGGCGAAATGCGCCGCGACATGCGGCGCAATTTTCAAGAGCGAATTGTCCGTAAGAACGGCGACACGAGCAACGCGCTTGTGGTGATCGCGCGCAAACCGCATGTGCTGGACAAGCGCTTCGAAATTCTTCCAGCCCGGGACATGCCCGACTGTAAGCAGAATGCCGGTTAAGTTGTCATGAGCGGCGAGGTAGCCGTCAACCTCTGCGGTAAGCGCTTTGAAGTCGTCTGCTGTAAGCGGCCCCTTGGGCTCCAAGGCAAGAATGCCGGCCGTCTGGTCGAGATTGAAGTCGAGCATCGGTTTCTCCTCGCTTGAATTCTGGTTCGCATATGCAAACCGCGCCTGCGTTATCGAAATAGATATTTGCACCGGCCCCGCAACGAACAATGCCATGACTGGCATTCCCGCCGGTTAATGCTGGCGCTGGTAGACCGCGAGATGCGTATAAGCCGCGGCGAGCAAAGGCGTGGAGACCTCGGCTTGCCTCGCCCGCGCAACCAGATCGCCGATGATGTGATCGGCCTCGATCGGGCCGTTCTTCTTGATGTCCCTGTGCATGGAGGAGGTGAGCGGCGAGCCCTGCGCCGTCAAAAGCGCCCGAGTTCCTTCCAGGAAAGCCTCGCCAGGGGCATGACCGTACGCCGCCGCCACCGCGACAACCTCGCCGAAAAGCCGGTCGACGAAACCGGCGCCGCCGGGCGCAGCAACGACCTCGCCTATGCTGCCGCGCATCAGACAGGTGACGCCGGCGAGCGTGGCCAGGAACGTCCACTTCTCCCACATGTCCTGCTCGATGGCGGACGACAGCCGCGCGTTGAAGATCGCCCCTTGCATCACGCCGTCCAGCCGTTCCATGCGGTCCGAGCGAAGCCCGTTCATCTCGCCGTAGACGATGTCATGAAACGGGGAGAGATGAACGATGCGCCCCTCGCCGTCGACTTCGGCTGCGATCTTGCAGAGGCCGCCGGCCAAGGGTCCCGGCCGAAGGCCGCGGCGATGCTGTCGAGGTGTCTCAGACCGTTCAGGAGCGGCACGATCGTCGTCTCTGGACCCACGGCGGGAGCGATATCTTTCAGGGCGGCGTCGAGAGAGTAAGCCTTGACCGCAAGCAGGATCGCATCGAACGGCTCGGCGATCATGTCTGCGGTGACGACCTTCGGCGCGAGCGTGACGTCGCCATGAGGGCTTACAATCTGCAGTCCCTTCGCCGTGAGCTGTTCCGCACGGGCCTGGCGCACGAGAAAGGTCACGTCGCGCCCCGCCTCGGCGAGCCGTCCTCCGAAATATCCACCGGTTGAACCAGCTCCCACGACGAGCAAGCGCATTGTCCGATCCCTTCGTCCTTTAAACCGTTCGCTGGATTATACCCTCACACCGGAAAAGGCTGCAGTTGCATCCCGGTCCTGCGACTTTTATTGCAGAGGACTGGAGCAACACGGCCGATGCCTGCTTTACAAAGAGCGCTCGCGGCCCAACGGGAGCTTGAGCGATGCCAAAAGTCCGGGGCAAGACCATCGAAGTGCTTTTTTCGGCGGAAATGATCGCGCGCCGCAATCTCGAGCTGGCGAAGGAAATCGCCGCGCGGGATTTCCGCGGCCTTCTCGTCATCTCGGTCCTGAAAGGCTCGTTCATCTTCGCGGCCGATCTCATCCGGTGCATGCATGAAGCGGGCCTCGCGCCGGAGGTGGAGTTCATCCTCATCTCGAGCTATGGCGCGGGAACGGAAGGCGGCCCGGTGAGAGTCCTGAGGGATATCGATGCTTCCGTCGAGGGCCGGGACGTGCTCCTCATCGACGATATCCTCGAATCCGGGAACACGCTGAAACGCACGCGCGATCTTGTTCTGAGCCGGGGCGCAAGAAGCGTCTCCATCGCCGTGCTGCTCGACAAACGCGGACGCCGCCGGACCGATATCGAAGCGGAGTTCGTAGGATTCTCATGCCCCGACCTTTTCGTCGTGGGCTATGGCATGGACGCCGCTCACTCTTTTCGCGAGCTTCCTTTCGTCGGCGTGATCGCCGGCGACGCGGGGTAGAGCTTTTCAGGGCCGGGTCGCGATCCGCACGTCGTAGGCGAGCGTGGAGGTCACGCCGTCGCCGTAAAATCCGCCTTCCAAAGGCATGGCGCCAGCCTGGTCCGGCGCCGCGCAGAGCGCCACATGCCCATCCTTGACAGGAAGCCCGTGCATCGGATCGAAGCCGAGCCATCCGGCGCCCGGCAGGAAGGCGTCCGCCCAGGCATGCAGGTGACGGCGCCCGTCCGGCGTGTCGGCGTGCGCCTGATACCCGCTCACGAACCGGGCTGGGATGCCGAGGCTACGGCACGCCGCCATGAACAGCACCGCAAGATCGCGGCAGGCGCCCCTTCGCTGTCGCAAGTGTTTGGCCAGCAGACTGGGCGGCGCCCTGGGGGCGGATATGGCGGTCCGTCCGTGCGAACAGCGTCTCGTTAAGGCGTTCGAGAAAGGCCGCGGCGTTCCAATCCGCTTTGGTACGCCAGTCCCGCGGCGAAGGCCCTGACGCTTTCGTCATGGTCTTCCGGCGGCAAATAGTCCGCCATCTCGCCGCCCGCGCCGGAAGGCCAGGGCAGAGGCGGCAGCGCGGCAGGAGCCGGCGCGACGGGGCGCGCTGATCTTCAGATCGAACTGGCTCTCGATGCACAGATGATGGGTCGAGCCTTCGAACTCCAACCGGGTCAGGCGATTGCCATAGCGGTCTGTCAAGTCCTGCCGGACGCTCGGCTCGGGATCGATAGTCAAGCGATGCGTCAAGAGGACGGCGTTGCCGCCGCGCGGCGTGAGCCTCAGCACATGCGGGGCAAGCACCACGGGCGAGGAATAGCGGTACTGTGTTTCGTGACGAACCGAGAAGCGCATCTCCCCCTCCCGACGGACGGCGAGTCAATATAGATGGTTGTCACGATCCGGCAAGCGCCGCAAGGAATAGCTTCCGGTCAACGTCGGTTGTCACGCGGGCACGGCGCCGGGCCTCGGCCCGCCCGTCGCCCAATCCAGAAGTTCGACCGTGTGAACGACGGGCAAGGCCGTGCCCGCAGCGATCTGGGTGATGCAGCCGATGTTCCCCGCCGCGATCAGATCGGGCGAGATGCTTTCGATGTTCGCGATTTTCCGGTCGCGGAGCTTGGTGGCGATCTCCGGCTGCAACAGATTGTAGGTGCCCGCCGAGCCGCAGCAGAGATGGCCCTCGGGCGGATCGAGCACGACGAACCCCGCGTCCATGAGAAGCTTCTTCGGCTGCGCGTTCACCCTTTGCGCATGCTGCAAGGAGCAGGCGCTGTGATAGGCGACGCGGCGGCGGGCTCGGATTGACCGGCGGCGAGCAGCCCGATGTCCGCCATCACTTCGGTGATGTCTTTCGCAAGCGAGGAAACGATGCGCGCAGGCTCCGCGAGCTTCAGGATCGTCGCGGCGCATGAAGCCGTAGTCCTTGACGGTCGTGCCGCAGCCGGACGTGTTGATGACGATGGCGTCGAGGCCGCCGTTGGCGATTTCCCGGCTCCAGGCCAGGACGTTGCGGCGCACAAGCTCGCGCGAATCCTGTCCGCGCGTGATGATTGAGCGCCCCGCAGCAGCCGGCGCCATCGGCGATGACAACCTCGCATCCGTGGCGGGTCAGAAGGCGGATCGTCGCCTCGTTGATCTCGGGCGCGAGAACCTGCTGGGCGCAGCCGGGCAGAAGGGCGACGCGGCGCATCGCGCTGTTTCTGGCTTTTGAAGACCTGCGGGCGGTCCAGGAATCGACGGGGCGGCAGCTTTGCCGGCGCTAACGCGAGCGTGGCCTTGATCCGCGCGGGGAGGAACCGGGCGAACGGCCTTGCCAAACCGGACGCCTGCAGGGCAAGGCGGAACAGATGAGGCCGCGGCAACAGTACGCCGAGAGCCCACCGCTCCAGCCTGTCGAACCAGGGCCGCTTGTAGGTTTTTTCGATGTGATGCCGGGCATGATCGACGAGGTGCATGTAATGGACGCCCGACGGGCAGGTCGGCATGCAGGACAGGCAGGACAGGCAGCGGTCGATGTGCTTCACGACCTCGGACGTCGCCGGGCGGCTCGTTTTCCAGCATGTCCTTGATGAGATAAATCCGCCCTCTCGGGCTATCCAGCTCATCGCCAAGCAGGACGTAGGTCGGGCAGGTCGCCGTGCAGAAGCCGCAATGCACGCAGGCGCGCAAGCATCTTCTCGGACGCATTGACGCCGGGGTCGGCCAGTTGGGCGAGCGTGAAGTTGGTCTGCATTGGTCGCTATTATCCGGAAATGTTGAGCCGCGAGACGTCGGCCCCCCTCACCCCAACCCTCTCCCGCAAGGGGAGAGGGAGCAGGTCGCGTCGATCGCAGCGCCGTTCCTTCTCCCCTGGCGGGAGAGGGACAGGATGAGGGGGAATCGCAGGTCGACGCATGAGTCATTCTTCAACAATGCGGGTCCTATCGCCCTTCCTGCATGCGTCCTGGATTGAGGATGCCATGCGGGTCGAACGCGCTCTTGACGCGCGCCGAAAGCAGGGCGAGAGCGCCGTTTTGCGGCTCGAACACAGGGACCCAGGCGCGGATCGCTTCCGGGGCGACGACCAGCGTGGCGTATCCGCCGGCCTGTTTCGCCGCGGCGCGGACGGCGGCTGCGCCCGCGTCGCGGACCCGCCTCTTCCGCATCGAGGCTGAGCCAGATCTGGCCGCCGCCCCAGTCGAAATAGGCTTCGGCCGATCCGTGCTCTTCAGCGACGGACTTCAGAACATCCGGCGCGCGGCTCGGCGTCGGGCAGATGCGCCAGACGATGCGCGGGCCAGCATGCAGAAGCGGGTGAACCGAGCCGATTTCCTTCCAGAACTCCCCGGTTTCCTTCTCATCGACGCGCGCGCCCTGGCCGAGCAGCGCCTCGATGGCTTCCGCCCGCGCTACCACGGAAGGGCGAGGGCCTTCCAGGCGCAAGGCCGTGACAGCTCCAAGCCCCGCCGCAACCGCGCCGACCTTGGAGCGCCGCGCCACGGCAGCCGGCAGATGAGCGGCGGCGGAGACCTCGAAAGGCGTGTTCAGCGCCTGGGCCAAAGCGGGTATCGCTACTTCATCCGCCAGGCCATGCAGGAGAATGGTGCAGGCCGTCTCGGGCCTCGGCATGACCTTGACGGTCATTTCGGTGAGCAGCGACAGCGTTCCGTAGGCCCCGGCCTGCAGCTTGCTCATGTCATAGCCGGTGACATTCTTGACGACCTTGCCGCCCGCCTTCCAAATCTCGCCGAAGCCATTGATCGCGGAGAAGCCCAGCACATAGTCGCGCGCCGAGCCCGAGCGGACGCGGCGAGGGCCGCTCAGATTGCAGGCGATGACGCCGCCCAAAGTCTGCTCGCCCTGCCCGCCAAGCAGGCCGCGCCAATCGCGCCGGTTCGAAGGCCAGCATCTGCCCCTTGGCGGCGAGTTCCTTCTCGATCTCGGCCAGCGGCGTGCCCGGACGCGCCGTCAGGATCAATTCGGGCGGATCGTAGTCCGCGATTCCAGCGAGACTGGAGACATCGAGGACGTGATCGGTCTTTGTGGCGCGTCCCAGCGCGCGTTTCGTGCCGCCCGCGACGATTTCGAGCGTCTGCCTTTCGGCGGCGGCCCAGCCGATGATGCTCGGCGGCTTCCTGTATGTCCGACGGTTTCATGATCGGCATCGCGGCGTCTCGCTAGAATCGGGGGATGTCGGGAAAGCGGAGCTTGCCGCCATGAACGTGCATGCGGCCGAGTTCCGCGCAGCGGCAAAGCTGCGGAAACACCTTGCCAGGGTTCAGCAGGCTGTCGGGATCGAAGGCGCATTTCAGCCGCTGCTGCTGGTTCAGGTCCTGCTCGTTGAACATCGTGGGCATCAGGTCGCGTTTCTCGACGCCGACCCCATGCTCGCCCGTCAGCACGCCGCCAACCTCGACGCAAAGCCGCAGAATGTCGTTGCCGAATTCCTCGGCCTTCTCCAGCTCGCCGGGCTTATTGGCGTCGTACAGGATGAGCGGGTGCAGATTGCCGTCGCCGGCGTGAAAGACATTGCCGACGCGCAATCCATATTTCCCTTCCATCTGCACCAGGCGCTTGAGCACGGCGCCGATCTCCTTGCGAGGGATGGTGCCATCCATGCAGTAGTAGTCGGGGGACAAGCGGCCGGCGGCCGGAAAAGCGGCTTTGCGTCCCGCCCAGAAAAGAAGGCGCTCCTCCTCCGATTGGCTCGCCCGGCAACTCGTCGCGCCATGCGCTTGCGCGATTGCCTGGACTTCGGCGATGAGGTGATTGACCTCGGCCTCCACGCCGTCGAGTTCGACAATCAGCAAGGCCTCGGCGTCGAGCGGATAGCCCGCATGCACGAAGGCTTCCGCCGCCTCCACCATGAGACGGTCCATCATCTCCATGCCGCCCGGTATGATGCCCGCGCCGATCACCGCCGCCACGCAATCGCCCGCGCCCTCGACGCTCGAAAAGCCGATGAGCAATGCCCGCGCGTAAGGCGGCTTCGGCAAGATGCGGACGGTGACCTCGGTGACGACCCCGAGCATGCCCTCGGAGCCGACGATGACGCCCAACAGGTCGTAGCCCGGCATGTCGAAATGCTTGCCGCCGATGCGCACGATCTCGCCCGCGATCGTCACCAGTTCGACGCCGATGACGTTGTTGGTCGTCAGCCCGTATTTCAGGCAATGCACGCCGCCGGAATTCTCGGCCACGTTGCCGCCGATGGTGCAGGCGATCTGGCTCGACGGGTCTGGCGCATAATAGAGGCCATGCGCCTTGCACGGCTTGGGTGATGCCAAGATTCGTGACGCCGGGCTGGACGACGGCGCAGCGATTGGGTACGTCGATCTCCAGGATCTTGTTGAATTTCCCCATGGCGAGAAGCACGCCATCCTGGAGGGGCAAAGCCCCTCCGGACAGAGACGTGCCCGCGCCGCGAGGCACCACGTTGATCTTGTTCGCCGAACAGTAGCGCAGGACCTCGGCGACCTGCGCCGTGGTCTCCGGCAGCACGACAACCATGGGCAGCTGGCGATAAGCTGTCAGGCCGTCGCATTCATAGGCGCGGCGCTCGTTCTCGCTGTCGATCACGCCCTCGCCGGGGACGATGCGCCTCAGCGCCTCGACAATCTCGGCTCGGCGGGCAAGAACCGCCCGGTTGGGTTCTGGCATCTTGATCATTGCGCGCCCGCCTACTGCCGGGATCATCCACGGGACGAGATATTGCTGCGCGGCGACAAGCAGGCCGAGCAGCAGAGTCAGGACGATGCTGTGCAGGAATGTCCGGGAGAAGACCTCGCCCTCATGGCCCTTCAGCTTGGTGACGGCGACGCCCGTCGCGATGTTCTGCGGCGAGATCATCTTGCCCATGACGCCGCCCGACGAGTTCGTGGCGGCGAACAGGATCGGGTCCAGGCCGAGCTGGCGGGCGGCGACGACCTGGAGATTGCCGAACAGCGCATTGCCCGATGTGTCGCTGCCCGAGAGCATGACGGCGACCCAGCCAAGGAAGGGCGAGAGCAGGACGAACAGCTGTCCCGTCGAGGCGACGCCCTTGCCGAGCGTGTAGGCCAAGGCCGGAATAGTTCATCAGATAGGCGAGACCGATAATCGCCATCACCGTGATGACGTCGCCAGCCAGACCTGGCCGAGCGTGTCGGCGACGCAGCCGAGGAAGGCCCGGAAGAGACAGCCGGACAGCAGCCGCCGTTATGATGGCGGCGAGCAGGATGGCCGTGCCGGTCCCCAAGGGCTGGAACGTCCAGATCGCGTCATAGGGCTTGCCGTTATACAGCGTGATCGAAATCGCCTTATGCAGGCCCGGCCACGCGACCTTATTCTGCCCGACGGCAGCGAGCTGAAACGAGGTCCACGCGATCACCGTCACCGAGACGATGATCCAGGGCAGCCAGCCCTGCCAGTCGGGCACGACGGTCTGCGAGCGGCGTCCCTCCATTGTGCTCGCGACCCAGAACTCCGGATCGTCGGCGGGATGCCAGATCTGGAGGAAGAGAACGGTGCAGATGAGCGAGCCCAGCGAGGAGAGGACGTCGGTGAGGGTGTAGTCGATAAAGTTCGAGGCCACGAACTGCGAAAGGGCGAAGCTTGCCGCCCGAGACGAGCAGCACGGGCCAAAGAGCGCGGACGGATCGCCAGCCGCCATAGAGGGCCATGACATAGAAAGGCAGCATGAGGGCGATCACCGGCAATTGCCGCCCGATCATGGCGCCGAGCGTCGCGGACGGGAGCCCCGTCACCGCGCCGAGCACCGTCACCGGCACGCCGAGCGCGCCGAAGGCGACCGGCGCGGTGTTGAAGATGAGACACGAACACGAGCGCTTCGCAGCGGCGGAAAGCCGACCAGGATCAGAAGCGAGCTTGTGATTGCGACCGGCGTGCCGAAGCCCGCGACGCCCTCCAGCAAGGCGCCGAAGCAAAATCCGACGACGACAAGAACGACGCGCCGGTCGTTTGGCAGGTAGCTGGCCACCCAGTTGCGAAAGGCGTCGAAGCGCCCGGACCGCACAGTGACGTTGTAAAGCAGAAGCGCGTTGAGAACGATCCACATCACCGGCCAGAGCGCGAAAACAGCGCCGTTCGCGACCGAGTTCAACGCCAGCGCGGGCGGCATCTGCCAGACAGTGATCGCGATAGCGAGGCCGACGATCAGCCCGGCCAAGGCGGCTTGCCAGCCCGGACGGCGGAAGACGCCCAGCATGAACAAGACGACCACGACCGGCAGCGTCGCCACAACGAAGGACAAGCCCAGGCTATCGCCGACCGGAGTCAGCAATTGCTGAAACATGTCGTTTCTCTCCCCACTTTTCTATTTTTTATTTATTTATTCGGCCAAAGCTGCGTTCGTCTGCTAAATAACCCAAGCTATCAGAAAGTTACGCTCGTATCCCGTTGAACACTTCGTCAACACTAGCCAGTTCGCTCGTCAGGCTGCCTCCAATCATCAGGCGTTGATGAGAATGGCGCGGAAGTCGTTGACGTTCGTCAGCGTCGGCCCGGTGATCACCTGATCGCCGAGCTTGCCGAAAAAGCCGTGAGCCGTCATTATCGGCCAGCGCGGCTTTCGCATTGAGCCCAAGCTTTTCCGCGCGCGTGAGCGTATCGGGCGTAACGATTGCGCCGGCGATTTCCTCTGCGCCGTCCACGCCGTCGGTGTCGCCTGCTATTGCGAACACGCGGGGCAAGCCCGTTCAGCGCAACGGCCAGCGAAAGAAGAAATTCGACGTTCCGGCCTCCCCTGCCCTTGCCGCGCACCGTCACCGTCGTTTCTCCGCCGGAAATCAGGACGCAAGGAGCGGGCGCGGGCTGGCCGTGAAGGACGACCTGACGGGCGATGCCCGCCATGACGAGGCCAACCTCGGACGCCTCGCCCTCGATCGAATCGCCCAGGATGAGCGGCCGGAACCCGGCCTTCTCCGCGACCGCCGCGGCCGCCTCCAGAGAGGCTTGCGGCGCGGCGACGATCCGCACCGCGTTGCGGGCGAAGGCGGCGTCGCCAGGCTTCGGCGTCTCGGACTTCGGGTCGTCGAGCACCGCCTGCACCGAGGCGGGTACCGCAATCCCATAGCGGCGCAGCACGGCCTTGGCGTCTTCGAGCGTCGTGGCGTCTGGCACCGTCGGACCGGACGCGATGACGGACGGATCGTCGCCGGGAACGTCCGAAATGATGAGCGAAACGACCTGCGCGGGCGCGGCGGCGGCGGCAAGCCGGCCGGCCTTGATCGCGGAGAGATGCTTGCGGACGCAATTCATGTCGTGGATGTTGGCGCCGCTCGAAAGCAGAGCCTTGTTCAGCGCCTGCTTGTCCGCCAAGCGTAATTCCGGGAGCGGGAAGCGAAAGCAGCGCGGAGCCGCCGCCCGATATCAGGCAAAGCACGAGATCGTCCGGGCCGAGACCGCGCACGAGGCCGAGCATTCGGGCCGCCGCCGCCTGGCCCGCCGCATCGGGAACGGGATGGCTCGCCTCGACAACCTCGATGCGCTTCAAAGGCCCGACGCCATAGCCGTAGCGCGTGACCACGAGGCCAGCGAGAGGCTTGCCGGCAGGCCAATGGGCATCGACCGCACGCGCCATCGAGGCGGCGGCTTTCCCCGCCCCCACGACGATTGTCCGGCCCTTCGGCAGAGGAGGCAGATTCGGCGGAACAGCCTTGTCCGGATCGGCGGCGGCCACGGCCGCATCGAACATCTCTCGCAACAGCTTACGCTCGTCCATGCGCCGGCTCCTCCCGCGCTGCCGGTTTCCCGCCATTTTTTATTTAATCGTCGGCTGGGGATCTGGCATCCCTCGACTTTCATTGCCGATGGCCGCCGAATCGAGCAGCGGCGAGAATCTCGCCCGCGCGCCGGCACTGCGCCGCGCTGACATCGAGATGGGTGGTCGCGCGCACCATCCGCGGCGCAAACGCAAGCACCAGAACGCCCTGCTCTCGCGCGCGCCGCACCACCGTTTCCGCGTCCGGCAGATGCGCAGGCAGCCGGAAGATCACGATGTTCGTCTGCACGGTCGCCATATCGATCTCCGGCCTCCGTCTGGGCGATAAGCTCCGCGATCGTGCGCGCGTTCGCGTGGTCTTCGGCGAGATGAGACAGGCCCTGGTCCAGCGCATAAAGGCCGGCCGCCGCAAGAATGCCGGATTGGCGCATCGCGCCGCCGAGCATCCGCCGCGTGCGGACGGCGCTCCGCATCGCCGCGGCCGTCCCTGCGATGAGGCTGCCGGCCGGACAGCCCAGCCCCTTCGACAGCGCGACGGAGACCGCGTCGAAAGGCGCCGCCAACTCGGCGAGCGTCCGTCCGCTTGCCACTGCCGCATTGAAGAGCCGCGCCCCGTCCAGATAGGTCGCCGACGCCGAGCGCGCGCGCCGCCGCGCAGACCGCGGCGATATCGTCTTGCGGGAAAACCACGCCGCCGCCGCGATTATGCGTATTCTCGATGGCGACCAGCGTCGTGGGCGGAAACACGAAATGCCCTGGCGGCTTGTAGGCCGTCCTGAAGTCCTCCGCCGTTAATGTTCCGCCCTGCCCGGCGACCATGAACTGCACGCCCGCGTTGGCGGAGGACGCGCCAGCTTCGTGCCAGACGATGTGCGCCTCCGCCCCGGCGACAACCTCGTCGCCTGGGCGTGTCAGAAGCCTGAGCGCGATCTGGTTGGCCATCGTGCCGCTCGGGACGAAGAGAGCCGCCTCCTTGCCGAGCAGAGCAGCGATGCGGTCCTGCAGCAGATTGACGGAGGGGTCTTCGCCATACTGGTCGTCGCCGACTTCGGCGCGCGCCATCGCTGCGCGCATCGCCTGGGATGGCTTCGTGACGGTATCCGAGCGGAGGTCGATCGCATCCATGCCGGCGCTTCCTCCGTGCGCTGCTCTCACTTCGCGTCTTATATGATCTCGGCGAGACGAAAGATAAGGACGCGCGGTCAGCGCAAAGCCAGCTGAGCCTCGACGCGCCCCGCCGCTTCGAGGATAACGGGCCGCGCCCGCCGGATGAAGCGCGCAACGCCGTGGCCTTCGCCGTAACGGGAAACGATCTCATCGAGCCGGCCGCTCACAGTGAAGTCCTGTCCGCCCGGCCCCGCTGTCATGTCCGCATATAGAAGCGCATCGGCGACGAGCGAAATCTCGCGCGGGAAGATTTGGAGCCTGTTGGCGAAACCGCGTTCCTCCGCCTCGATGTCGGCGCAGGTGTGATAGGCGACGAGAGCCGTGACGCGGTCGTAGAACCCGGCCTTGCGAAGCCAGATCGCGCCATCGAGAGGATGAAAGCCTGTATCGCAAATGTCCGGCGCGTAGCCGACATCGTGGAGCCACGCCGCCGACATGAGAACCTCGGCGTCCGCACCTTCGAACAGCGCCGCCGCCAGCAGCGCCGCCTTGCGCGCGACGCCGTCGACATGCCGCCAGCGCTGGGGCAGCGCGGCCTCAAGATGACGGCGCGCGATCTTCTCGGCGGCTTCTGATAGGCATATTTCGCTCATTCCAGCGATTTTAACAGCAGTACCCTGGCTGCGAAAAGTGAGGCTGTCGAAAGGCAAAGGAAATGGCGGCGGTATAATCTCGCTTAGGGGTTGTCTTCAGGCGAGTTGGACGCAGGCGCGTCTTCCGCCAGTTCGTCGCGATACCGGTCGAGATCTCTCTGGATTTTTTCCGGATCGGAGGCGAGCTTACCCTTATCGTCCTTGCGCATCTTGTTGGACCCGAGCGCCGCGCCCGTGTCCACGTCGCTTTGCCCGCTGGTCTCGCCGCGCCCGCTCGGCCCGCTCTCAAGCTCGTCTGTCTTCTTCCTCTTCTTGCTCGCCATCAGCGCTGTCCTCCTGTGGGCTGAGCCTGCATGCGATGCGCCTCGGCCATCCGGCTTTGTTCCGCCTGCGCTGCAGTTGTTCCCCTTGTCTTGTTGAACCACCCTGACATCCTGAAACTCCAATGCTTTAGGGGGCAATGGATCAAGCCGGCGATGGTTCCAGCGCGGCGTTGGATCCCAGGCGGGCGCACCCATCGGCTCGAAATACTGGATTGACGTAGCTTAAGCCTCGTGAGATGCGGCTTGCGACGAGCAAGCAGGAGGGACTGCGATGATAACCGAGATCGTGGAAATCGAGGTCAAGCCGGGCGAGGAAGCCGCCTTCGAGGCTGCGGTGGCGCAAGCGATTCCGGTGTTCCGCCGCTCGAAGGGCTGCCTGGGCGTGGAACTCACGCGCACCATCGAGAAGCCGTCGAAATACCGCCTCTTGGTCAAGTGGGAGACGCTGGACGACCATCTGGTGACGTTCCGCGGCTCGGAGAATTTCCAGGAGTGGCGGCGGCTCGCCGGGCCGCACTTCGCCTCGCCGCCGCTGGTGGAGCACGTCAGCGTCGCCGTCGCCGGATTTTGAGCAAAATAAAGACAAAGTCGCCGCGTCCAACTCCGTATATACCTACGGGAGGCGCGATGGCGGTGCATCTATTACCTTTATTGCTAATAAAGGCAGCGGGGAAGTTCGCGGCGAAGAAGGCGATTGCGCATGCCGCCCATAGCGGCGCGCATCATGCCGCCCGGCATTCGCTCGGCGGCAAGGTGGTGAAGAATGCGGCGCAGAAGGCCGCGGACGCCATCATCGACAAGGTGACCGCGCGCAAGGGCAAGAGCTGACGCTCAGTTCGTCACCCCGGAAGCGCCGCTCCGACGTCATCCCGTGCGCGCCGCGGCATGAAATGACGCTGCGCACACACGATAGATCATTTCAAACTCGGTCGGCGTTTTCAAAGACCCCGGATAAGCGCAAGGGCGCTTTCCGGGGTGACGAGAGGGGCGGGGCGCTTTCCGGGGCGCCGATTGCGTCAAAGCGAAACGTTCGCAGCGATGGCGAGGTTGCGGAACGCCTCGGAGCCGCCGCGCGTGAGGTCCTTGCCGATCAGCTCGTTGCCGTTCAGCGCGCGGATGCCGCCGTTCTTCGCGCCCGTGATCATGTTCATCGCGATGAAAGCGTAGCCCGCATCCGAGGCGGAAGCCGCGATGCCAACCTCCGGGCCGTCGATCATGTTGTTGACCACGGTCATCGTCCCGAGCCGCCAGGCGCTGCCGAGACGAAGCCCGAACTGGCCCTCGCCGCCGATCACGTTGCCCGTAACCATGGCGTCTCCCTCGACCCAGATGGCGGCGCGGGCGCAGGCTGTGGCCCGGTTGCCGGTCACGAGCAGGCCAGAGCCGGAGCAGACGAGGCCGTCGCCGCCGCTCGAAATCACGCGGCAATCGGCGATGGTGAGGTTATGGCACTCCTTCGCGACAAGCCCCGTGCCGACGAAGGAGACGCCGCGAAGCCCCACATCGATCGCGTTCTGGAAGTCGAAGACGGGCAAGCCGCCCGGCGCGGCGAGAACGGTCAGGCCGGGCGCGCCGAGAACGGACGCCCTGGACGAAAGCCGCAGCTTCGCGGCGCGATAAGTCCCGGCGGGAACGATGATGGGCTGCCCGGCGGCGGTCAGCTCGTCGATGGCGCGCTGCAGGACAGCGGACTGATCGCGCTCCGCATTCGGCTCGACCCCGAAGTCCACGACGCTCCTGCCGGACACGGCCTGGGCCGCATTCGCCTCCTCAACGGTCAGCGCGCCAGCCAAAGCGGCCGCCGCTCCGCCTATTCCGATAAAGCGCCTGCGATCCATGAAACACGCCTCCTCCGCCCTCTCTCGCGCGTAGCACAGCTTCGGCGCTGGCGCGAAGGAGAATCCGCGCTCCCTCGACAGCGTCCTCCATCGTCATGCGCGGCTTCACCTCCGTCTCGACGCCGAACGCCGGCATATGGATGAAGCTCACGAGGCGTCTCTCCGCTGCGCCGTCAGCGAGGCTCCAATAAAAAAGCGCGTTGCAAAGATAGCGTCCGGCGTCTCTCGAAAGCGTCGCCGGGTAGCCGCTCCTTCTCAAGGCGCGGGCAAGATCGGCTGGCGGAAGCGTGGATCGCAGAACCGGCCGCCCCGCCTGGACGAGAGGCCGCGCCGTGCGCACCACGCCGGCGTGGTCCTCCTTCACCCCGCTCCTGTTGACGGCGCGCGTCTCCACCTCGAAGTTGAGCGCGCGCTTGGACACCCCGAAATGCAGGATCGCGTGCGGGGCGAAGCCGGCGGTGGCCTCGCGGGCGGCGTTCCTTGCGCTCGCCCAAGCCACCGGAATGATCGCCGTTGCGATTTCGACGCCCGGCACGTTCGCCAGACCGAGGACCAGCGAGGCGGACGCATTATAGGGCATGCCGGGGAAGGGGCCGAACCCCGTAACAAGCAGGCGGACCGGCTGAGTGAAACCCCGCTTCATGGACGCCCGAAGATCAGTGCTGCGGCCTCGTCGGCTGCGACGGACGGGGGCTTCGCGCCGCTCCGGACCTGCCGCTCCAACTCCTCAATTCTGGCCGCGGTCGCCTCGTTCGACAAGACCGCCGTGCGGATGTGATCCTCGATCATGGCATGCATCCAGCGCACATCCTGCTCGCGGCGCTTCGCCTGGAACTCTCCCGCCGCTTCGAGCGTCGCGCGATGGCGCCAGATGTTTCCCCAGAGCTCGCCAAGCCCGGCCCCGTCGCGCGCGGACACGGTGATGACGGGCGGCTTCCACGCGGCGCTCGCGGGCGTCAGGATATGAAGCGCGGAGCGATAATCCATCGCGGCGCGGCGCGCGGCCATTTCGTTGCCGCTGTCCGCCTTGGTAATCGCGATCATGTCGGCGAGTTCCATCACGCCTTTCTTGATGCCCTGCAACTCGTCGCCGCCGCCCGCCAGCATAAGCAGAAGAAAAAAGTCGGTCATGCCGGCGACGGCGACCTCGGACTGACCAACACCAACGGTCTCGACAAGGACCACATCGAAGCCCGCCGCTTCGCACAGAAGAATGGTCTCGCGGGTCGTGCGGGCGACGCCGCCGAGCGTGCCGGACGAGGGCGAGGGGCGGATGAAGGCGTTGGGATCGGCGGCGAGCAGGGCCATGCGCGTCTTGTCGCCGAGGATCGCGCCGCCCGACCGGCTGGAGGAGGGATCGACGGCGAGCACCGCGACGCGCTTGCCCTGCCCTGTCAGCAGGCTCCCGAACGCGTCGATGAGCGTCGACTTGCCCACGCCCGGCACGCCTGTGATGCCGATGCGATGCGAGCGCCCCGCCGCATCGTTCAGAAGCGTCAGAAGCCGCCGCGCCTGCGCGCGATGCTCGGGCTTCTTGCTTTCAATGAGCGTGATGGCGCGCGCAATCGAGACGCGGGCGCCCTCGCGGACATTGTCCGCCAGCGCGTCCATGTTGTTCCTGTCGTCCCGGCTCGCGGGCTTCGCGTCCTGCATGCGAAATCATTAAGATGCGCGCGGGTTTGAGACAAGCGCCCGCGCGCGGCTGAGACTAAATGGCGGCGGGGCGGCCCTCTGCCGCCAGCATTATTCGATTTAAGTTGTGTACGCTTTGCAGCCCACGGTTGCGGGAACGGGCTGGCGTGCTAAAAAAGTAGGCAGCCCTAAGGGCAAGCGCGGCTGCATTCGCACGGCTTCAGCCGGGAAGGAGGCGACGATGCATCAGGCCAAGATCGAAGCCATCGCTCATCCGACCGATTTTTCAGAAGCGAGCGCCGAAGCCTTCGCGCATGCCTTGCGGCTTGCGCTCGAATTCCGCTGCCGGCTCGACCTGCTCCATGTGAGGACCTCGGCCCACGCCGAATGGGCGTCCTTCCCGAATGTGCATGAGACGCTTGCGCGCTGGGGGCTGCTTGAGACCGGCGCCGCCAGCGCCAAGGTCGAAGAGAAGCTCGGCGTCCGCGTCCGCAAGGTCGAGATCAAGCACCCGGACCTGCTTCAAGGGGTCTCCGAATTCCTCATCTCGCACCGGCCCGATCTCATTGTCATGGCGACGCATGGAGCTCAGGGGCTGAGACGGCTTCTCTCGGACTCCGTCGCGGAGGAGATCGCCCAGCGCACGCATGTTCCCGCGATGTTCTTCGGGCCGAACGCGCGGCCTTTCGTCGATGCGAAAACGGGCCGCCTTCACTTGAAAAACGCGCTCTTTCCGGTCGGAAGCCACCCCTCCCCCAAGCGCGCGCTGCTCTTCCTGGACCATCTCTTTGGAAAGCTCGATGTCGCACAACGATTTGTGCATGCCGGCGAGACGCCTTTCGAATTGGCCGGGCCGGGAGGCGAGCCTCTGAAGGTCGGCATCCTGCAAGGCCCTGTCGTCGAAGCCATTCTTTTGGCGGCCAACACATTCCTGGCCGATCTCATCGTCATGCCAACAGCAGGCCACCATGGATTTCTCGATGCTTTGCGCGGCAGCACCACGGAACAGGTTCTGCATCGAGCGCCCTGCCCCGTCCTCGCGCTTCCGGCTTGATCCTTTGCCGCGGCGCAAACTCATGGGCGGGAGCGGAATGCGTTCGCAAGTCAACATCGGCTTGCAAACGCCATATTCCGGGCCTATTTTGTGCCCATCCCAACATTTGAGGTTTTCATGGCTCGCGTCACCGTCGAAGATTGCGTAGATAAGGTAACGAACCGTTTTGAACTGGTTCTCCTGGCCGCTCACAGGGCGCGGGCGGTTTCGTCGGGCGCGCCGATCACCGTCGACCGGGATAACGACAAGAACCCCGTCGTGGCGCTTCGTGAAATTGCGGATGAGACGATATCGCCGGAAGATCTCAAGGAAGATCTGATTCATTCCCTGCAAGCGCACGTTGAAGTCGACGAACCCGAGCCCGAGGCGGCTCCCGCTCTTCCAAGCGCGCGGCCTGTCAATGTGCTTGGCCCCGACGATCAGTATTCAGACGCCATGATCGACCGCATTACGGAAGAAGAACTTCTTGCAGGGCCTGGCGCGAAGCATCCCGGCGGAAGCCGCGAGCGGCGGACGTGCAAAGGGCTAGAAACCTGTTGGGAAGTTGCTGCTTGACCTTCGTCCGCGATGGAGATTGATTTAATCCAAATTTGAGACATAAGGGCTGGCGAGTCCGTGCAGCTTGAAAACCAGACGAGATCGCAGCCAATCATGCGGCAATACGATCTCGTTGAAAAGGTCCTGAGCTACAACCCCAGGGCGAACGAGGCTCTCCTCAATCGCGCCTATGTTTACGCCATGAAGGCGCATGGCCAGCAGAAGCGAGCCTCGGGCGACCCCTATTTTTCTCATCCTCTCGCCGTCGCCGGCATCCTCACGAGCCTCAAGCTCGACGATGAAACGATTGCGACGGCCCTTCTTCACGACACGATCGAGGACACGCAGACCACCAAGGACGAGATCGAGCGGCTGTTCGGCCCGAACATCGCCTCGCTTGTGGATGGCCTCACCAAGATCGAAAAGCTCAACCTCGTCTCGAAGAAGACGCAGCAGGCCGAGAACTTCCGCAAGCTTCTGATCGCGATTTCGAGCGATGTGCGCGTGCTGCTCGTCAAGCTGGCCGACCGGCTCCATAACATGCGCACGCTTGAGCATATGCGGCCCGACAAGAGGCGGCTCATCGCGCAGGAGACCATGGATATCTATGCCCCGCTGGCGGGCCGCATGGGCATCCAGGAGATCCGCGACGAACTGGAGGAGCTGTCCTTCCGGTGGCTCCATCAGGCGGCCTACGAAACGCTCATGTCGCGGCTCAATGTCCTGCGCGACCAGAACCGCGGCCTGACCGCGGAGATCGCGACCGAGCTGAAAGCCAAGCTCGAAGCGCGCTCAATTCGCGCCGAAGTCTACAGCCGCGAGAAGAAGCCTTATTCGATCTGGCTGAAAATGCAGAACAAGCAGATCGGCCTCGAGCAGCTGTCCGACGTCTACGGCTTCCGTGTGATCGTGCCAACCGTCCAGGACTGCTACGCCGCGCTCGGAGTGGTGCATACAACCTGGCGCGTGGTGCCTGGCCGCTTCAAGGACTACATCTCGACCCCGAAGCATAATGAATATCAGTCGATCCACACCACCATCGTCGGCCCGCGCCACCAGCGCGTGGAACTGCAGGTCCGCACCGCGGAAATGCATCAGATCGCCGAGTATGGCGTCGCCGCGCACTCCGGCTACAAGCTGGCGGCGCTCGCCAGGCTGAACGGAGACACGACCGCCGTGGCGGGACCGGCGCCGAGCGAAAGCACCGCCTATCAGTGGCTTCGCAAGCTCGTCGACAATCTTCTGGAAGGCGACAACCCCGAGGAATTTCTCGAGCACACAAAGCTTGAGCTTTTTCTCGACCAGGTCTTTTGCTTCACGCCGAAAGGCCGCCTGATCGCGCTTCCCAGGGGCGCAAACGCCATCGATTTCGCTTATGCCGTTCACACCGATGTCGGCAACCACTGCGTGGGCACGAAGATCAACGGCCGGCACCTGCCGCTGATGACCGAGCTGAAAAACGGCGACGAGGTCGAAATCATCCTCTCGGACGCCCAGACGCCCCCCGCAGCCTGGGAAGCCGCCGTCATAACCGGCAAGGCGCGCTCCGCCATACGGCGCGCGACGAAGGAAGCCGTTCGCAAGCAATATCTTGCGCTCGGCCGCGACATCATCAAGGCGGCTCTGGAGCGCGCCGGCAAATCGGGGGATGCCGATTTGACCTCCGTGCTGCCGCGCCTCGGCCATAGAAACGTGGACGATCTCCTCACGGCTGTCGGCCGCGGAGAAACGGCCGCCGACGAGGTGCTGAAAGCGGTCGATCCCAACCTCGTCCAGGAAGGCGCGCCCAAGCGGCGCACCATCACGCGCAATGACGAAGGCTGGTTCAACCTGCGCCGCGTCACGAGCTTCAAGTTCCGCTGGCCTGGAATTCTCGCCGGCGCCGACGAGGAGGACAGCGCCGGGGGCATTCCGATCCGCGGCGTGAACGGCACCTCGATCATCCACTTCGGCGAAGGCGGCGCGGTTCCGGGCGAGCGCATCGTGGGCATTCTCGATCCCGGACAAGGAATAACGATCTATCCCGATCCATTCTCCTCTTTTGCGCGCCTACGAGGACCAGCTCGACCGCTGGATCGATGTCACCTGGGATATCAAGGAGGGAGCCACCGAGCTTTTCCCCGCGCGCATTCTCGTCACGGCCGTGAACGAGCCGGGGAGCCTCGGCAGGATCGCAAGCGTGATCGGGGCGGCGGGCGCTAATATCGACAAGCTGCAGATGGTGGCCCGGGAGCGCGACTATACGCAAATGCTGATCGACGTCGAAGTTCTCGATTTGAAGCATTTGACAGACATGCTCAATGGCGTGAAGAATCTGAGCGTGGTCAGCGCTGCGAGCCGGGTGCTGACTTAGCTGGCCGCTGAAAAGGCGATGTCTCTTACGGTTCGGCAAGCTCACCATAAGGTGTTGACGCATTGAAGGATGAAGCTGAAATGTCACTGGCCGCCAGGCGTGGCCCTTCGTTCCTCCATATTTCCTGAGGGCAGAGCGATGCTGACCGACGACGCCATCTTGAAAGAACTGCGCGAAGCTGGCGCTCTCCTCGAAGGGCATTTCATCCTCTCCTCGGGTTTCCACTCGAACGCCTATCTGCAATGCGCGCGGCTGCTCATGGACCCGCGCGCGCGCCGAAAGGCTCTGCGAATCCCTTGCCGGAAAAATCAAAGCGGCCGGGATCGCCGCAGATCTCGTCGTTTCTCCGGCAATGGGCGGGGTCATCGTGGGATATGAAATGGGCCGCCAGCTCGGCATCCCGGCAATTTTCTTCGAGCGCGTCGAGGGCGTCTTCGAGCTGCGGCGCGGCTTCGCCATCGCCCCCGGCCAGCGTTGCCTGCTCGTGGAAGACGTTGTAACGACAGGCTTATCCTCGCACGAATGCATGGACGCAGCGCGCGCTCTTGGCGGCGAAATTGTCGCAGCCGCGGCGCTCGTTGACCGCTCTGGCGGTCGCGCCAGCCTGTCCGTCCCGTTTATTCCCCTCATTCGGCTTGACATTCCTCATTTCCCGCCCGATCAACTTCCTGCTTCCTTAGTGGGCGTTCCGCCCATCAAGCCCGGGAGCCGAGGCTTGAAGGTTTGAGGGCGGAAGATCACTTTCGGGAACCGTAAGGGGGGCCTGCGCCTTAGCGTTCAGAAACCCCTGCAGGGCTGGGTCATATGCTTTTTAAACGCCGAAAACAGCTTTCCCTGGCCAGACGATTACGAAATGCGGTTTGGCCGGCTCGCAGTTTCGAACGATCCTTCCGCTACATGATCGCGCGGCTGTGGCGGATAAAGGCTACGCCTCACAGCATCGCGCTTGGCTGCGCGGCGGGGGTGTTCGCCATCTTCACGCCCTTCCTCGGCTGCCAAATGATGCTGGCGGCATTGCTTGCTCTTGTCTTCCGCGGCAACGTCTTCGCTTCGGCTGTGGGAACCTGCGCCGGCAACCCGCTCACCTATCCCATTATCTGGGGCTCGACTTTCGCCGTTGGAAACCTGTTTCTCGGCGATGCCGCAAACGCCGAAATCAGCAAGCTTTCGACAGGCGCCCAGGCGCTCGGCCAAAGCCTGACCGCAGCTTCGCCGGATGGCGTCGCCTCGGCGTTTGAGGGGCTCTGGCCGGTTCTGAAGCCTATGGCTCTCGGAGCGCTTCCGCTGGGAGGGCTCACGGCGGCGCTCATCTACGTGATCGTGCGCCGGCTGCTGCAAGCCCAGCATGACAGGCGCGCCCATAGGTCCACCCACGCGGCGACCGCTTCAGCGGCCAGATGAGGACCATGACCGCCGTTCGCCTTGGTTTGAATATCGATCACGTCGCCACTCTCAGGAACGCACGGGGCGGCGCGCGCCCTGACCCTATTCGCGCGGCCCGGCTGGCGATCGAGGCGGGCGCGGACGGGATTACCGCCCATCTTCGCGAAGACCGGCGTCACATCCGCGATGACGACATCAGGCGGATCATGGCCGAGATCGAGGCTCCTCTCAATCTGGAGATGGCGGCGACCGCAGAGATGACGGCCATCGCCGTGAAAACGGGGCCGCATGCCTGCTGCATCGTGCCCGAGCGGCGCGAAGAAATCACGACGGAAGGCGGCCTCGACGTGGCGGGAAGCCTCGCCTCGCTCGATCCCATCGTTCAGCGGCTGACGGATCGCGGCATCCGCGTTTCGCTATTCGTCGACCCCGATCCGCGGCAGATCGATGGAGCGGTGCGGCTCTCAGCGCCGGTGATCGAGCTTCACACCGGTCAATATTGCGAGGCTTGGCTCGAAGGCGACATGCAGGCGGCCAGCACTGAATTGCAGCGGCTTGCGCGGGCCGCGGAGCTTGCCGCCGGGGCCGGTCTTGAGGTGCATGCCGGACATGGGCTTGACTACGAGACAGCCGCGCATCTTGCCGCCCTCCCTCAGATCCGCGAATTGAATATCGGTCACGTCATCATCGGAGAAGCCGTCTTCATCGGGCTCAAGGAAGCGATTTCGAGGATGCGCAACTCCATCGCGAGGGGCGTCGCAGCCCGAGATTCCGCGCAGGCGCAGCAGCAACAGCAGCAATAAGCCGGCGAGGCGCGATGATCATCGGCATCGGCAGCGACATGATCGATATCCGCCGCATAGAAAAGACCATCGAACGCTATGGCGAGCGTTTTCTCGACCGCATCTTCACCGATACGGAACGCCAGAAATCCGATCGGCGCGCCGCCCGCGCCGCGTCCTACGCCAAACGCTTCGCCGCCAAGGAGGCCTGCGCCAAGGCTCTCGGCACCGGGCTCAGCCGGGGCGTGTTCTGGCGCGATATGGGCGTCGTCAATCTGCCGGGCGGACAGCCGACGATGCAGCTGACCGGCGGAGCGGCCGAGAGGCTTAAGCGCCTCACGCCGGCAAACCACGTGGCGCACATCCATCTCACCATTACCGACGACGACCCGCTCGCCCAAGCCATCGTGCTGATTTCAGCCGTTCCGGCGCAATTGTAATTCTCGGCCACGCCTCGCTTACCGTTAACTCAAGAGTTCCATCCGCCGCCTTCCGCCAATGCTTGGCATGATGTATGAGCCGATCCGCGACTCCGCCAACAATGTGATCGGCATCTACGACGTCGGATATCTGGAGGAATAGCGCCCAAGACGGCGGTTCGCGAGGCTTGTCGCCATAGCACGGTTCCGCCGGATAGCGCCGGGCGGCGCTTTCTCCGCTGATTCCGAATTTTTCCGGCGCTGTGGCGTACACACCACAATTTTGCTGTTCTTCTCGGCTAACTGCGCGCGATGACGACCATGTTTTCACGCCGGGCCGTGCTTTCGGCGGCCCTTGTGACTTTCGCCTCGAGCGCCTGCGGCGGCGGCGCTTTCGGGCAATCCGCGCGTATGCCCTTCCCCCAGTGGGTCGCGTCGTTTCGCTCGCGCGCCCGCGCGCACGGCGTTTCGGACGCGACCTATGACCGCGTTATGGGCCAGCTCAAGCCGGATGCGTCCGTTTATGCGCTGGACAAGGATCAGCCGGAGTTCCACGAGGAGATCTGGCAATATCTGAACCGCCGCGTCTCGGACTGGCGCGTCTCGCAAGGGAAAGAGCGGGCGCAATCGGCCATGCCGCTCCTCAAGCGGGTCGAGCAGGTTTACGGCGTCGATCCCTATATCATGCTCGGCCTTTGGGGCATGGAAACCGCGTTCGGCGACCTTGTGACCAATCCCAAGCATATGCGGCCCATTCTTCCGGCGCTGGCGGCGCTTGCCTGGGGCGAGCCTCGCCGCCGCCATTATTGGGAGCAGGAGCTTCTCAACGCGATGGTGATCGTCGAGCGCGGATGGGCCGATCCGAAGGACATGATCGGTTCCTGGGCAGGCGCCATGGGCCACACGCAGTGGATGCCGGAAGTCTGGCTCAATATGGGCGTGGATTTCGATGGCGACGGGCGCATCTCGCCCTTCGGCAAGCCCGATGATGCGCTTGCGGGAACCGCGCAATATCTGCAGAAGCGCGGAAAATACCGCAGCGGCGAGGGTTGGGGCTATGAGGTTCTGCTGCCGGGCGGCATGCCGGGACGCGCAGGCGGAATGCGCGCCATCGCAAGCTGGCAAGGGCGCGGCGTGCGGCGGGCCAACGGGAAGCCGTTCCCGCGGCCCAACGAAATGGCGCGCCTCTGGCAGCCCGTTCCAGGCGGCCCCGTCTTCCTGCTGACCCACAATTTCGATGCGGTGAAATCGTACAATCCCGCCAACACCTATGCGCTGGCGGTGTGCCATTTGGGCGACCGGCTTCGCGGCGAAGGGGCGTTCGTGCAGCAGTTCCCCGGCGCCGAGCGCGCGCCCACGCTGGCGGAGGTGCAGGAAATCCAGCGCCGCCTAACGGCGCTTGGCTTCGACACCGATGGAACGGACGGCCGCGTCGGCAAGGACACCATGAAGGCTGTCCGGGATTTCCAGACTAAGGCCGGCATGCAGCCCGCCGATGGCTATGCGGGGCTCAAGGTGCTGGCGCGCCTGCGGGGAACTTCGTGATGTCTTCCGCGTGACGGCTGGGTTCCTGCCGTCTGCAACAATACAACGCTCATTTTCAGCACGCGCCGGATTTCGATTGCAGCCTTTGGCCCGCCCCGCCTATGGTGCGCGCAACCGGGCGGGCGGCCTTGAGCCTTCGACACCGCGAAACATGGTTCTCAAGAGTGGGGCGAACCCAGTGGCACGCGAAGCAATCATCCAGGAAGACACGATCATCAAGGGCAAGATCCGCAATTGCCGCCAGATGGAAATTCATGGCTATGTCGAGGGCGAGCTTGCCGCTGAATCCGTGATGATCCATCAGGGCGGCACATTCTTCGGCACGCTCAAGAGCGATCAGGCCGACGTCGCCGGCTCCGTCCAAGGCGAGATTTTTGTCAAGAACCTGATCAGCATCCGCAGTTCGGGGTCGGTGAACGGCAACGTTCGCTATGGCCAACTCGCCATGGAGATGGGAGCCGACTTGAGCGCGGAGTTGCGCAACGTGCCGCCGAGGCTGTCGGGCGATCTCGACATTACGGTCAGGCGGGGCAGGTCGGTGGTCATCACGACCGAAGACATCACCGCCGTCGATCCCGACGATACGCCCGATCACCTGACATACACCGTGTCCAACTCGAACAACGGCTTCGTCGCGCTTGCGGGCCAGGCTGGCTCGCCGGTCGTCAATTTCACCCAGGCCGATATCGAGGCGGGCCGCGTGCTTTTCGTGCATGACGGAGGAAGCAGCGCCACCGCCAGTTTCGACGTGGTCGTGGCCGACGACAGCGGCGGAACCTCCGGCAAAGCGCAGACGGTGCACGTCAACGTCAAAGGCTGACGCCTCGCCCGCCGCTCAGCCTTTCAGAAGGGCAAGCGCCGGCTCGAGCAGGGTTGGGTCGCCGCAGGCGATGCATCGGCCAGCCTCGTAGGCCGGTCCGCCATCCCAATTGCGGACAACGCCGCCGGCTTTTTCCACGATGGGGATCAGCGGCACGATATCGAAACGCTTGAGCTTGGCTTCGGCGACGATGTCGGCCTGACCCAGGGCAAGCATGCAATAAGCGTAGCAATCCCCGCCAAACCGGCGCATGCGGACGGCCTTGGCGAGCCGGTTGAAGCGAACCTCGTCCTCCCCCGCGAACATGTCAGGCGTCGTCGCCGTAAGCAGAGCGCCGCCGAGCCCGCCGCACCGGCGCGTTAAGCAGCGCTGAAGCCCTCCTCTTGGCCCGCGATACCAGGCTGCGCGGTCGTCGTTCCAGAACCGTTCGCCGATAAACGGCTGATCCATCAGGCCCAGCACCGGCTGGCCTTCATGCTGCAAACCGATGAGCGTTCCCCAAAGCGGCAGGCCGAGAATGAAAGCGCGGGTTCCGTCGATGGGGTCCACCGTCCAGACGTAATCCGCGCCTGCATTCACGGCGCCGAATTCCTCTCCGAAGATGCCGTGACCGGGAAATTCGCGCGCAAGGATATTGCGGATCGCGGCCTCCGCCCCCTTGTCCGCAGCGGTCACCGGATCGAACATCTCGCCGCCCTTGTGGTCCGCCGGGGCGGAGGTCCGAAAATAGCGCAGGGTGACCTCGCTGGCTGCATTGGCCAGCCGGTGAGCCATGTCCAGCAGTTTTTCAAAAGAGACAGCCATCACCGCATTCCCCCGATCCGTTCTTAAAAGGCACAGATGCAACGAAAAATTCGCAATAATTACAAATTACGCAGCGGATTCATTCGTTTGTTTCACAAAGAGGATAAAACGCCACTGCAACTTAAGAATCCCACTCAACGGCTTGTATTTTGTGCGCTGCGATGCGATATTACTGCGGTGCGATATGCGTCTCCGACGCGTGTCGCTGCCCTCCTTGGGCGTTTCCTCCCTAGACTTGGGGCCGTTCATTTTGAATGGCCTCTTTTTTTGTCTCGCGTTCCGCTATTCCGCCGCCATCTTGTACCCGCCGGTCCAGTGAGACAATTCCTGGACGAGCATGCCGACCAGCCGCTCCATATCCGATTGCAGACCGGAGAAGCCTGACGATTTCTCAAAAGTGTCCTCGTTCATGTACAGGCTGCGGTCGACCTCGATCTGAAGAGCGTGAATGCCCTGGGCGGGCTTTCCATAATGTTCGGTTATGTAACCCCCGGCATAAGGCTTATTCAGAGCGACGCGATAGCCCAGGCTTTTGAGCAAGGCCTGGACCAGCTTCGTAATCTCGGGCGCGCAGGATGCGCCGAAGCGGTCGCCCAGCACAAAGTCAGGCCAGCCGCCACGATCGCTCTGCTGCGAAGGCATGGAGTGGCAATCGAGCAGAATGGCCGTCCCGAACTTCGCCCGCGTCGTCTGCGTCAGTTCGCTGAGCGCCGCATGATAGGGTTTGTACAGGCGTTCGATGCGGAGGAACGCGGTTTCAAGCGCAATCGGGCCGTGATAGATCTCCTCCTTCTCGTTCACGATGCGCGCGATGGTCCCCAAGCCCCCAATGGCGCGGAGCGACTGGCTGTTGACGAAGTCCGGCAGCCTTCCGTTGAAAAGGAGGGGATCGAGTTCGTAGGGTTCGCGATTGATGTCGATATACGCGCGTGGGAAATGCGCCTGCATGAGCGCGGCGCCCTGTGCCGGCGCGCTCCACAAAAGCTCATCGACATAGGCGTCCTCCGATTTTCGCAGCGCTTGAGCGGAAAGCCTGGAAGACTCGATAAAAAGCGAGGGATAGATCCGTCCGCTGTGAGGCGAATTGAAAACGATTGGAACGCGCTGGTTTTGCGCGCCGATGATCGAAAACGGCGGATCGAGTTCCGCCGCGATGCATTGAGCTTCTTCTTGGGACATGGACTATCGCGAAGGCCGTTTGGCCCGGATCCGATGATTTCCGTTAATGTCTCAAAAACTGCGCCTTCGCGCAATTGCGATCTGCTGTCGAAGCACTCACGTTGTACGAATTGCGAAAGCGGACGCGCCTGCGCACAAAACCCGAAAGATAATAAGGGATTCTCTCCAACATGAGCCAGGCCTCAATAGTGCCATTCGACCGGATCAAGCGCCGCCTGAGCAGCTCGTCGGCCCCTGTCGCGCTGGTCTGGTTCCGGCGCGATCTGCGGCTTGCGGATCACCCCGCGCTCATGGCGGCGGTCGAGTTCGAGCGCACTGCTCATCCCGGTCTATATCCTCGACGACGAAACGCCCGGCAAATGGCGCATCGGAGGAGCGAGCCGCTGGTGGCTGGCTCAATCGCTGCGAGCGCTGGCGGCAAGCCTCGAGAGGGCCGGCTCGCGGCTCGTCCTGAGACGCGGACAGGCGGTGCGCGTTCTTTCCGATCTTATTAAGGAAACCGGGGCTGGCGCGGTCTATTTCACGCGCGGATATGAGCCCTTTCAGCGGAAGCTCGAAGATGAGCTTAAGGGAGAGCTTCAACGTCTCGGCGCGCAGCACCGCCGGTTCGGGGGACAAATCCTGCTGGAGCCCGAAAAAATCAAAAACGCGGCAGGAGAGCCCTTCCGCGTCTATTCGCCATTCTACCGCGCCTTGGCTCAGGGCGAAGCCCCAGGGGAGCCGCTTTTGGCGCCTGCGGCCATTCCCGGCCCCCGGTTATGGCCGCATTCGGAGGATCTCGAAAGCTGGAGCCTCGAACCGGCCAAGCCTGACTGGGCGGACGGGCTGAGAGAGGCCTGGAAGCCAGGCGAGATCGCGGCGTACGCCAGGCTGCGGCTCTTCGTCGACCGGTCAGTGAGCCGGTACCGCGACGCCCGCAACACGCCCGGAGCCGATTCAACCTCGCGCCTTTCCCCCTACCTCGCTTTCGGCGAAGTCGGTCCGCGCCAGATTTGGCATGCCGTGCTCACCGCCGCCGAGGCCGCGGGACAGTCCAGCATGGGCGAGGCCTATCTCCGTGAGATTGCGTGGCGGGAGTTTTCCTATCACCTCTTGTTCCATTTCCCCGATTTGCCGGAGAAAGCCTTCAAGCCCGCGTTCGAGAACTTCCCTTTCAAGGAAGACAAGGGGAAGCTCACAGCGTGGCGAAAGGGGCTGACCGGATACCCCATCGTGGACGCTGGGATGCGTCAGCTCTGGCGGACCGGCTGGATGCATAATCGCGTGCGCATGATCGTCGCCTCGTTCCTGATCAAGCACCTGCTCCAGCCCTGGCAAGCAGGAGAAGCGTGGTTCTGGGATACGCTCGTCGACGCGGACCTCGCAAACAACGCGGCGAGCTGGCAGTGGGTCGCGGGCTCAGGCGCGGACGCCGCCCCTTACTTCCGCATCTTCAACCCCGTGCTGCAGGGTGAGAAATTCGATCCGCAAGGCGATTATGTCCGCGCCTTCTGCCCAGAACTTTCGAAGCTTCCCGCCTCCATCGTCCATAAGCCCTGGGAGGGGGGAGACGGGCTGCTCGAAAGCCTTGGCGTGAAGCTTGGCGCGACCTATCCCCACCCCATCGTCGCCCATGCCGAGGCGCGACAGCGCGCGCTCGCCGCCTATGAAGGCATGAAGACCCAAGCCTGAGCGCCCAATATTTATCGGAAAACCGCTTGGCGCTTTTCCGGACGCACTCTAAGCACCGCGGATGCGAATGCGGCGTGGACAGAGAGAGGTGAACTGTGCTGCTTGTCCCCATTGCGGACTAGGAAGCTTCGCCGTGCTTGGTCACCTTGTTTCTTTCAGTTTCATCGTTCTGGTCTTCGTCAGCGGCGCGCGAGCCGAGGTCAACGGCCCTGGACGCTACAATGCAGATGGGCCTTACGCTGTCACAACCGCCGTGCTCACCGTGGCGTCGCCGAACGGAGCCTTTACGACCACGGCCTACATCCCAAAGGCCCCTCGGCCGCATCCGGTTGTCATCTTTTCATCAGGGTTTATGCAGAGGGGCATCGCTTATGCCCCCTATGCAAGGCGTCTCGCCAGCTGGGGCATTATCGCGTTCCTCCAGGACGATGCCACGCTCGACCCCCCCGCGAAGGCGAGGTTCCCGGATGAGGCGCCCCCGGATTACAATCCGACGATCGCAGAGATCGGCGTCCAAGCCGTCTCCCACCAGGCCACGGCGTGGCTGGCAGCCATCAACGCCGATGCGAAGAGCCCCCTCCACGGCCTAGTCGACGCGTCGCGGATCGGGCTGGCTGGCCATTCCCGCGGCGCCCAGATCGCCTTGCTGGCCGCCGAAGGCTTGCCGGGCCGCATCAAGGGAGTGTTCGGGCTCGATCCCGTCGATATGGCGTTCGGCGTCCCCAAAGCGGGCGCAAGGCTTGCCAATATCGGCGTCCCCGTGGCGTTTATCGGGGAGACGGCGGACAGGCTTTCCTGCGCTCCCGCCTGGTTCAACTACCGGGCGCTTTACGATGCGGCGGCTTCTCCAGCCGTGGCCATCACGGCGCTCGAGGCAAGCCACACGATGTTTCAAGACCCCGCGAACTGCAACTTTTGCAGTGTGTGCGCGAAGGGAACGGCAAACCCGTCCACGGTCCTTGGCTACTCGGTTCGGTATCTCACGGCCTTTTTCGTCCGGGAGCTCCTCGGCGATAGGAGCGTCGGGGCCGCTTTTGAGGGCGCTGGAGCAGCGGCCGATGTCAAAGCCGGACTCATCCAGATCGCCTGGAAGTAGACCGCCGCACGCCATCAAGCTTCGATGGGCCGCTCACCGGATTTGGGACCGGAATTGCTGCTGCAGAAGGGGATATGCCGGCGATCAGGCGTGGCCTGGCTTCTGAAGAGCTTCTTCGATTAGCTTTTGAAGCTCCAGCATTTGCGTCGTGTGAGTTTGCATGTGCTCTTTGGCGAAATTGACCTGAAGCGTCAAAAGCTCCTGAAAATTTCGCGCCTTGGCGATCTTTTCGACCAATGCGACCGCTGACTCGGCATTCTTCTTAGCCATTGCCACGGCGCTTTCCTGCACACCATTGAAGCCCGTGACCATCGAATTTATGGGCATCGGATTTGATGGAATCGCGGCCGTCCAGCTGGCGCCGGTTTCTGACTTCTGGAGAGCTTCTCCCGTCAGGCTGAAAAGTTGCTGCGTCTGCGTGACAAAGGCTTGCGCCCGCTCTTGAGCGAACTGCGTCTGAAGCGACACAATATCTTGGGGGGTCGGCGCATTGCAGATCTTGCCGGCGAACGAAAAAGCCGACTCGGCATTCTCCATCGCGATTTCCATGGCGCGCCCTTGCACATTCTTGAAGCCGGCGGTCATGGGATTTGCGGGAATCGCGCCGATCCAGGCATCCATGGCTTTGTTGGTGAAATCGCAGATCTGCTCATAGGAAGCATGGGCCTGCTTCAGGGTCTGTTCGGAGAGATCCCGCAGAGTTTGCGGAATTTCGAATGGGCTATCGGCCATGGCGTCCCCTCCCCGGGGCTGTGTTGATGAGAAGTGAGTGTAGCTGTGTCCTGAGATCGTGTCCCGAAATATTAAGAAGACCGCGAACCTGAAAGGCTCTGCCGAGGACGGAGACGTTGGACCGTGTCTTTCCGGAACCGCCAAGCGAGCCGGCCAGAGAAGTGATGGAGCAGTGTTTATCGCGATCACCTGACGCCGGGATGTCTCCGGAGCGCGCTTGACCCAGATTGGCAGGCTCAGATCGTGGCGGGACAATTGAGAAGCGCCGGTTCCGCTTCCGAAAGCGAGCAGTAAAAGCTTCGTCTTTGAAGCGTCACTTCGCGATTGAACGCGGCTTGTTAAACGCGCTTTTGCCGGCGGCTTTTATATCCTTCGCAGCCTGCTTCTCCGCCGCATCTTCGGCCTCTTTCGCCAGTCGCAACTGGCGCAGCCTTGCTGTCTTGTCCGCCCGCTCGCGCGCTGCGGAATCGATCTCCTGATTCAGGGCCTGCTCGCGCTTTCGAATTTGGGCGAAGCGATCCTCGGCTTTCGATCGGGCCATGGCCATTTTTCAGGACTCCCTTCGTGCGGCGCTTGCCAAATAACTTCTCATGATTTTTGGGGACTGTCAGCCAACTCCCCACACCCCCTGCGAAATAACTCGCAGACACGACGGCTGATTGGCCAAACCGCGCAGGAAAGATCGGTTGCCCGGCGCACAACTTATAAAATCGTTGACGGAATGCTCCTTTGCAAGTCTTCCGATGTCTTTTGGGTATAAAAATTTCGTACTGTGCTCGTTAAAACGGTTGCAATTCCTCTCAATATGGCCTTCTTCGTTTTGCGAATAGCTTCGCATGGGTGAGATTAGACGAATTCAGCCGTGACAAAACATACGACCCTTTGTGCCTATTAATCTGTTTTAATTTGGCGCGGGTACCCCATGTCCGCTTGGAACCGCTGGAAGAAAGCGAGATCATGTGCAGCTCATTTCCGAGGACATCCTCAAAGAGCTTCTAAGCGTAGACGGCCGCTACATCGAGTGGGAGTGGGATCGGCACACGAGGACAAACGACTACATCACCATGCGCGAACCTGACGGGTTGCAAGTGGTGATTCGAAGTACTGGCGGGCGCAGCCAGTCACCTCAAGGTGCCGCTCAGGTCTCTAGAGGAGCTGATCCAGGAACAGGTCATTTCCGAAGATCCATCGAGAAACATTACAGGTTTCCGGCTTTACCGCCTCAATGCCGAAGGGCGAAAACGCGGAAGCCGCCACTGTTAGCTTGACTAAATTTACGGCGATCAAGCAGATCGCGGTTCTCTGGACAATTCAATCGTTCACCACCGCGCTGTCATACCTTGACGGCGCTAACAAGAGGCGCTCCAGCATGCACGCTCCGATCGAAATCACCTTTGAAGGCGTCCTGCGCTCAGATGCGATTGAAGGGTGCATCCGCCAAGAGTGGGAGAATCTAAACGATATCGCCGCGCCTATAACGTCTTCCAGGGTTGTCGTCGCTCAACCGCGCGCGAAGCATTTTTCCGGGGACCCGTGCCGGCTCCGGGTCAACCTTACGGTCAAAGGCGGTCCCGACATCAACGTCAGTCACGATCCAGGCGCGGGAAGACGCCATGACGCCATGGAGTTAGCCGTCCGCGACGCCTTCCGCACGGTGCGGCGGCGCCTGGAGGATTCGATGCGCAGAAGAAGCTCCGATTTGTAGCGGCGGGCGATAGATCGGGCGGACCGATAGGCGGTTCGCTCTTGTGAAAACTAGATCAGCCTGTATTTTCGAGAGATGAGAAGATCTCAATATGTGCTTTTCTGGGAAAAGAAAGGCTTTTTGCCATGGTTGCAGATGTTAAACGTACACAGAGTAATCCGTCAGACATTTTGCAAACCGCAAAATTCGCCGGATCTCTCGGAAGATTTATAACCGCGGTAGAATTTGCAGCCCTCGCCGCCATACTCAGGAAGGCGGGTCCCTTCACGGTTTTCGCCCCGTCCGATCAAGCCTTCGAACGCCTTCCCGCTGGAACGTTTGAGCGCCTGCTTAAGCCTGAGCACCGCGCCGAACTCATCCACGTTTTGAAGAACCACATCGTTTCCGGAGAGTTGTTCTCGGATGTGATCAGGGGCAAGCGTTTCTCCCGGAAATCCCTCGCTGGCGTCGAACTGACGATTGACGGACGCACCGATATCAAGGTGAATACGGCTCACCTCAACACGACCGATATCGGCGCGTTAAATGGCGTCATTCACGTTATCGATGCAGTTCTTGTGCCGCCGAGGGTGTAGCTCGTCCGGAGACTGGCGAGCGGGCCGCCCGCCTCTTATCTTAAGATGTGGCCGAAGCAGATTTGCCGCCGGCGCCTCAATTTGCGGAAGGATCGATCATGCGCATTCACGTTGGCTGTGAGTTGACATTCGACTTTCCGCAGTCAACGCCGATGATTGCTTGCCTCAATGTTCATTTCTCGCGCTTTTCGGACCTTGAAAGGCCAGATCATCTGGTGACGAACCCGGCCGTGCCCATCGAGGGCTACCGCGATGGTTTCGGCAATTGGTGCAGCCGGCTGGTCGCTCCCACCGGCCGTTTCACGTTGGGAACCGATGGCGTCATCCGGGATAGCGGCGCATCCGACCCCGTGGATTGGAACGCCTTGCAGCATGAGGTCCAGCATTTGCCCGCGGACACGTTTCAGTTTCTGCAAGGCAGCCGCTATTGCGAGACCGATGTCCTTTCGGAAGAAGCCTGGCGGCTTTTCAAGCATTTGCCGTTGGGCTGGGGGCGCGTTCAAGGCATTTGCGACTTCGTGCATAACCATCTCGTATTCGGCTACGAGCACGCCCGCCCCACCCGCACGGCGGCGCAGGCTTACGCCGAGGGGCACGGTGTTTGCAGGGACTTCGCCCACCTCGCGATCACGTTCTGCCGGTGCCTCAACATACCGGCGCGTTATTGCACCGGCTATGTGAGCGATATCGGGCTGCCTCCCCCGTACGCGCCGATGGACTTTGCGGCCTGGATGGAGGTCTATCTCGGGGGACGCTGGTACACGTTCGATCCGCGCAACAATGCTGTCCGGTTTGGGCGCATTCTCATCGCGCAAGGCCGCGACGCCGCCGACGTGCCCTTGACTCAAATTTTCGGCCCCGGCGCCCTTGCCGGCTTTCGAGTTTGGACCGAAGAAGTCACATGATCTCAGGCTGAACAGCGTTCGCATTTCTCATTATTGCCTTGTAATCGACACAGTGCACGACTACATACCCTTATCGAATTTGGCCAGACAACTAGGCTGCTGAACCTTGGCGTAGCCGGGCGCACTCTGAGATCTCTCCCAAAAATCGACGAAGCGAGTGATGGCCACGCGCCGCGCAGCCATGCTCACCAGCACCCATTTACACAAAGGAATGTCCATGACTACGGGCACAGTAAAATTCTACAACGGCCAAAAAGGCTTTGGGTTCATTCAACCTGAGGACGGCGGCAAAGACGTGTTTGTGCATGCAACCGCGCTTGAGCGCGCAGGCATCCGCAATCTTGTGGAAGGCCAGAAGGTGTCGTTCGATACCGAGCAAGACCGCCGCACCGGCAAAGTAGCGGCGACCAATCTGCGGGCCGACTAAGAAAGCGTCGATGACCATCGCGTCGCGATCGTATAAGACCGAGGAGCCGCTCTGATGAGCGGCTTTTTCATTTTATGTCGCCGCTACGGCTATTAAAGACCGGGGTCCGCTTTGGGCGGCATCAAGGCGGAAGAAGCGCGATTTCGCCCTCCTGCAAGGTCCCTTACAGGCTTATCACGATCAGCGAGATCGCCAGAACAAGAAAGACAAGGACTGGCGTCCAGAACTGCTTTAGCACATGCACCGCCTGTTCCTGCCTGGGCAGACCGGGCGACGGCAAAAGATCGAGCAGCCGGTCTGAAACCGCTTTGGCGTTCAGATAGGCGGAGGGCGCCCCGGTGTCGCTGCAATGAACTCGACAAGCCTCCCGGCCGCCGCTGCGCGCGGCAATCGAGCAAGCTTGGCGGCCTCCTCCCAGGGGTCTATATCGAGGCGCGCCAGCATCGAAAGAACGCTGAGCGGCGTCGCATCGCTCCCGTCGTCAATGCGCGCGAACAGGAACGCGTCGAACTGGCGCGTTAGATAGGTAACCGAAGAACTCGTCATCACACCCACCTGACAATAATCGCCTTCTATCAGACCGGCATTGCCGAGGGCGAGGCGCATTCTAACATGGTGCGCCACGTTCCATAGGATAATGTTCGGAAAAGCGAAGGGCTAAGCAAACTTCGCCCAGAAGCCGCACGCTTCGCTCTTCATCATCAAAGCGCGTACCGTGAATCGTGAAAAGGCTTGTATTTCAATACCTTAGGATCAATCCGGGATAAGGCTGCGCCTTTCCGGGATGACGATGACACATCCGTTGGCGCGTCCGGGAAACAATGCCGCGCTGAAGCCGTGTGACAATCAAGATCCACGGTATAGCCCCGGCCCGGACAGCGCGCGTCAGCCCGCGCCCATTGCGCGAACGGAGACTTTAAGCCATGGTTCCCGGCTTGGCGTGGCGGTCCGGTGCTGCTTATATCTCGCAATTGCCGTGCGGACGTGCTGCAAGCCGGGCGGCAATCCGGAGACGGGACACGAGCGCCGCGAGGGGGTGACGGGCGGGTTTCCGTCCGCATTGGGGGAAAATGGCTATCCGAAGAACCGGGCGGGCGTTCTGGGACAGGCTTGCGCATGAGATCGAGGGCGAGGCTGCGAGCGACCTCTTCACGAGGGCGCGCTACGCCTCGGACGCCTCGATGTATCAGTGCTTCCCCGCCGGCGCCGCCTGCCCAAAGAGCGCGAACGATGTCGCCATCATCATAGAAATGGCGCGCGAGGAAGGGTTGCCGGTCATCGCGCGTGGAGGCGGCGCATCCACGGCGGGCCAGGCTCTCGGCGAGGGAATCGTCATCGACTTCTCGAAGCATCTGACGAAGATCGTCGGGATCGATGCGGAAAACCGCCGCTGCCTCGTCGAGCCGGGATGCTCGCCGGCCGCGTTGAATGCTGCGCTTGAACCGCACGATCTCGCTTGTCCGGTCGATATCGCATCGGCCGGTCAAGCCACCATCGGCGGGATGCTCGGCAACAATTCCAGCGGCTTGCGCGCGATGCGCTACGGCTCGATGCGCGATAACGTGCTCACCGCCGATGCGTTGCTCGCCGATGGCCAGCGCGTTCTCTTTCACCCCGTAAGCGATGCGGAGACACAGTCCTTTCCCGGCCGCGAGCGGCTTCTCGACCTTCTTCAGTTCGGCGAGCAGCATGAGAAGGCCATCGCCGCCCTTTGGCCGCTGCGCGCGGCGGGCGCCCCAGAGCCGGCGGCCTACGACCTGCGCACGCTCCTCCGGTACTCGGAGAATCAAAATCCGGCCCGGCTTCTCGCTGGCGCGGAGGGCACGCTCGCCATCGCGACCGGGATCGAACTGAAGCTCGCAAAGCGGCCGGCGAACCGCGCTCTCGGGGCGTGCCGGTTCTCCCGGCTGGAGGCCGCGCTTCGCCTTGTCCCCAGGATCGCGCATCTCAATCCGGCCGCTGTCGAACTTCTCGACAAGACGATGCTTGGGTTTCTGGCTTCGCAGGGGCAGGCCGATGGGCAGGCCGCCCGGCTTCTCAAGGGCGAGCCGGAGGCTTTGCTGATCGTCGAGTTCGACGAAGACAACCCGGTGGACAACACCAGGCTTTTGAAGGCGCTCGCCGGACACGTTGCGGAAGCGGACAGGAGCAGGTTCGCGGTCATCGAAATACTCGGCGAAAACGCAAGGGCCGCCCTTTGGCGTTTGCGCCGCGAAGCGCTGACCCGCGCGTGGACGTTGAAGTCCGGGGCGCAGCCTGTGTCATTTCTGGAGGACGGCGCGGTTCCGCTGCACCGGCTGGCCTCGTATGGCGAGGAGCTTGAAGCGCTTCTTGCCGGGCACGGCGCGCGCGCCGCGATCTACGGCCAGGCTGGCCGGGGCTGTCTTCAGGTTCGCCCCATTCTCGATCTCCGCCACGGTCACGACCGCAAGCATATGAGGGCGCTCGCCGAAGCGATGGCGGACAGCCTTCGCGCGCACGAGGGTGTGCTGACCTCGGGGCACGGTCTCGGCCTTGCGCGAAGCGAGGCGCTGGAGCGCGTTCTCCCGCCGCAGGCGCTCGCTCTTTTCAAGGACTTGAAGGCGCAGCTCGATCCCGGCTTCCTGCTCAACCCCGGAAAGATCCTGCGTGCGCCGCGGTTCGACGACGAAGCCTTTCTGCGGGCGCCGCTGGAAAGCAAGGCCGCTCCCCCCGCCCCTGCCCTTTCCTGGCCCGGAGGTTCTGCGCACGCGCTGGGGGCCGCGCGCCGCTGCTCGGGACTCGGCCTCTGCCGCTCGGCGGAAACGAACTTCACCTGCCCATCCTTCGCGCTTACGCATGACGAGCGCGAAAGCCCCAGGGGACGCGCCAACGTGGCGCGGCTCGCGCTTTCGGGCCAGATGGGCGAAGGCGCGCTTGGATCGGAGCCCATGCTCGAAGCGATGCGCCTTTGTGTGTCGTGCAAGGCTTGCGGCGTGGCGTGCCCCTTCGGCATCGACATTCCGAAATTGAAGGTGGAGGTTCTCGCCGCTGCCAGAGCGGACGGGCGCGGCGCGCGCGCGGCGGATCTGTTCGCGCGGCTGCCGGAGTACGCCGATAGGGCGGCTCGCTGGCGCTGGCTCGTCAATATGCGCGATCTTCTGCCGGGGCTGCCGCGCCAGACCGAGCGCTTTTTCGGGCTGGCGGCGGACCGGCCCTGGCCGCGATGGGCGGGCCGTCGCTTCAGGGCTCCGGAGAAGGCGGAACCGGGACCGAACGGCGTCGTTGCGATCTTCGCCGACACGTTCAACCGCTCGTTCGAGCCCTCGAATTTGCGCGCCGCGGCGAGCGTCCTCAGCGCGGCCGGTTACGGCGTCGTCGCCTTCGCGGACGGGGGAGAAAGGCCGCTCTGCTGCGGACGCACCTATTACGACGCGGGCTACATCCCGGAGGCGCGCCGCGAGGCGGAGCGAATGGCGAGCGCCGTGGCCGCTTTCAAGGAAAAGGGTATTCCGGTGGTGGGCCTCGAACCCGCCTGCGTTCTGATGATGCGCGACGAATATGCCTCTCTCGGCTTGCCTGTCCCGAAAACCCCGGGAATTTTCCTGTTCGAGGAGTTTGTGGCCGATCGCGTCGTGAAGGCCTGCGCGGCCCTGCCGCTGAAGCCAATCGAGGCTGACCTGGTGCTGCACTCCCACTGCCACGAGCGGGCGCTTGGGCTCCAGAACGCCGCGAGCGGCGTGCTAAAGCTTATCCCGGAGCTTCGCGTCACGGCGTCGCCCCCGTCATGCTGCGGCCTGAACGGCGTGACGGGCATGACGCCCGATACGCTCGAAGCCTCGCTCGCCATGGCGGAAACAGCGCTGTTTCCCGCCATCCGCAAGGCTGGCCGCGACGCGCTGGTGGCCGCCACCGCCTACTCCTGCCGCAAGCAAATCCATGACGGCTTGGGCCTCACGGCGCGGCATCCCGCGGCGCTCCTGGACCTCGCCTTGAAGGGCGATGTCGAGATTGTGGGTTAAGGGACGGGGTTCCTCTTCACCATGAACCGCAAAAAGCAGGCTCAGCGCCGTAAGATGCCACACTAGCCCTGGACCTTGGACCATGCTAGGCGTAAATCCCCGTCCCAACCTTGGCCTCCACCCTTCCTTTCCACCATGCGCACCTATCTCGACTTTGAAAAACCTATTGCCGAACTCGAAAGCAAGATCGAGGAGTTGAGCGCCCTTGGTGAGGGCGACAGCGCTGTTTCGATCAAAGAGGAAATCGCAAGGCTCAGGGAGAAGGCGCAATCCGCGCTTGAAGAAACCTATACGAACCTCGATCCCTGGCAGAAAACGCAGGTGGCGAGGCATCCACAGAGACCGCATACCTGCGATTACATCCGCGAGTTGATCGTGGATTTCGTCCCCTTGGGAGGAGACCGGTATTACGGCGAGGATCTCGCCATCATCGGCGGGCTCGGCCAATTCCACGGCCGCACCATCATGATTCTCGGCCACGAGAAAGGCGCGGACACGCAAGGGCGCCTGCGGCACAATTTCGGGATGGCGAAGCCGGAAGGATATCGCAAGGCTGTGCGGCTGATGCAGATGGCGGACAGATTCGGCTTGCCGGTCGTGAGCCTTGTGGACACGGCGGGAGCTTATCCGGGCATCGAAGCGGAAGAACGCGGGCAGGCGGAGGCCATCGCCCGCTCGACCGATTGCTGCCTTTCGCTCTCCGTCCCCATGATTGCGATCATTATCGGCGAGGGCGGCTCGGGCGGCGCCATCGCCATCGCCTCGGCGAACCGCGTGCTCATGATGGAGCACGCCATCTATAGCGTTATTTCGCCTGAAGGCGCGGCCTCGATCCTCTGGCGCGACAGCGCCAAGGCGCGGGATGCGGCGACGAACATGAAAATCACGGCGCAGGATTTGCTGCAACTCGGCGTCATCGACGGAATTATCGCCGAGCCAATAGGCGGCGCTCACCGCGACTCGGACGCAGCCATAAAGAAGGTCAGCGACACCCTCGAGCTTGCATTGGCCGATTTCGAAGGCGTGGACGGAGCGGACATTCGGCAACAGCGGCAGGAAAAGTTTCTCGCAATTGGAAAATCACTCGCTCCTGGGCGATAGATCGCCCCGCGCCGGAGGGATGGTCGCAATTTAGCCCTATTGAACTCTGAAGTTGCGCAATTACTGGAAGCGAATCAGGAGCTTACAATCTCAGGATGCGACCTCTAAGATTCACCCCCGAATTGGAACGGAATTTTAACGCAAACGGCCGATTCTCCGCCCACGGTGTTGTCGTGTGGAGGGTGAGATCGATGAAGGCTGTGTTGCGTTTCGCGTTGGTTGCTCCTTTGTTAATCGGCCTCACCGGATGCCTCAACTTCCTGGGATTTGGCGGAACCGAGGATTCGGTGGCGCCAGCCGAGCGCCAGCTTCCTGCTTCCACGCAGGCGCTTCTGGCGATCAAGGGGATGAAGCAGGAATCCCCGATCTTCGTCCGCATCTTCAAGGAAGAGTCGGAATTTGAGGTCTGGAAGTTCAAAGACGGTCGCTTCCAGCATTTCCGCACCTATCCGATCTGCGCGTGGTCGGGGGAACTCGGTCCCAAGGTGCAGCAGGGCGACCGGCAGGCGCCGGAGGGCTTCTACACGGTGAGCCGTGGCCAAATGAACCCGCATAGCCTCTATCACCTGGCGTTCAACATCGGTTTTCCAAATACATACGATCAGGTCAATGGCCACTCGGGCTCCGCGCTCATGGTGCACGGCAATTGCAAATCAGCCGGCTGCTACGCCATGACCGACGCCTATATCGAAGAGATCTACATCCTTGCGCGTGAAGCCTTCAACGCGGGCCAGACCAGGTTTCATGTTCAGGCGTTGCCGTTCCGCATGACTGCCGCGAACATGGCGAGGCATCGCGACAATCGCTGGTTCCCGTTCTGGATAAGGCTGAAAGAAGGCTACGACTCGTTCGAGATGACGGGGAAGCCTCCGGTCGTCAAGGTTTGCGGGAAGCAATACCTCGTCAACGTTGCGTTTTCGGGCGGAGAACCCGGGCCCAGCGAGCCGTGCCCCCTCTATTCGAAAATCAATCCTCTGCAGATGCCGGGGGTAGACGGAGTTCCGGCCACCGTTCTCGCCAGTCTCAGCAAGGGCGAAGCTCCAGCGCAGCCGGCGCAGGCTTCAGCCCCTGTTGCTATGGCTTCCATGCAGCAACCGGCGGCTCAACCGAGAACGCAGGCTTCGGCTGCGCTATTGGCTGACACCTCCGCATCGCCGGTCATCACCCGGCCGGCTGCGGGTCAAGTTGCAGGCGCCGTTCAGGTTGCGGGATTCCAACCCGTAAAAGCGCCGGCGGCCCCCGTGTATTCAAGTGCGACAAAGGCGCCGGTCGATCAGTCGTTCGCCGCGCCCGTGCGCGTCGCAAGCGGGGCCTCGTTCCAGCCCGTCAACTATCAGTTCTCCCAGACGGGGGCGGCCGCTGCTCCCGCACAGGCGCCAGCCGCACAGAGCAACGCGCCGGTGAGTTCCACCGATCCAGACATGCTGCAAAAGCCTGATCGCTCAGGCAAGGGTGGGAAGTGGAGCGCTTCGTCTTCTTCCTCCAGCGCTGATGCGGGAAATGGCCAGCCGCCTGTTTCGATGGGGTTTGACGGTCAGCGCTGACCCGCAGGGCGTCAGCGCCCCCACCTTTGTATCCTTACATCAAACGTGCGCTCTTCGGCGCCCGGACGGCATCGATCCTAGCCTGAGGCGCCGTCGAGATGCCGAAGGGAAGCTCCAGTTGCGCCGGGCTCGCGACAGGGGCGCTGTCGTCGCTCAGAAAGCCGTTGCCGAGTTTGCGTGGGGCAATCCCGCCCGCGGCCTGCTGCGCGTTCGGAGCCGCCTGGCGCGGCGGAACCTTTGCCATCATTCCCTTGCGCATTGCTTTTGTCCGGGTTTCAACCAGCACCGAGTTTACAACTGAGCCGAGCTGCCGCCATTGATTGTCTTCGCTCACGGTCGCACTCCATCATTTACTAACCGCCGCCAACCTTTTATGGTCGAGGCGACTGCCCTAAAGCGTCGAGTGATTCGGCGGCTCAATTACGACAGTGCAAGCGAATTTTTGATTACATTTCAAAAAACCGCAAGAGAAATGCGAGCGGCGGTTTAGCTTCTACCGGCTGAGAGGACTCTTTGAGGTACTACGAACACGTCTCCCAAAAAGCCAGCTGGGCCTACAAAATCGCGATCCTCTCTGTTCTGGTTTTCGCAACGGCCTTCGTCTGGCACCGGTTCTTCGGCTTGCCGACGCCGCTTGCGCTAAGAGTGCTCGGCGGCGCAATGCTGGTGGCCGTCATCAGCCTGGTCTTGGCGGGGGCGGCGCTCGTCTCGATCTGGAACGAGGGACATCGGGGCGCTGGCCGCGCATCCGTTGCGGTGTTTCTGAGCGCCCTCGTGCTTGCCGTTCCTTTGTGGGCGCTTCCGAAGCTCTTCATGCTGCCGCGGCTCTACGAGGTTACGACCGACACGGGGGCTCCGCCGGCTTTCGACCGGGTGGCTAAAATCCGTCAGGGCCACCAGGCGAACCCCGCCTATTACGAGACGTCCTTCGGCGCGCTCCAAGCCGCTGCCTATCCCGATATCAAACCGCTTCTGGCGCAGCGATCCTTGGTCGATGTCTATGCGTCTGTGCGCGACGTCGTCCGGTCGATGAAATGGAAAATCATCGACGAGCAAGCCCCGGAAGCGACCAGAAGCGGCCACATCGAAGCTGTTGACCGCACCTTGTTATTCGGGTTCACCGACGACATTTCCATCCGCGTCACGGGCTCCACAAAGTCAGCGAAAGTCGATATCCGATCCTCGTCGCGCTTCGGCCAGCACGATCTGGGACGCAACGCCGAGCGCATTCGCCGCTTCCAAGCCGAGGTCAGGTTTCGTTTGGCCGAATTGGAGCGGCTCGACCGCATGGGGGGTCTCGTCGCGACACGCCAGGCTGTCGAAAAGGAAAAGGCGAAGCCGGCTGTGAAGCCGCCCCGGAAACGGGGCGCTCCCGACGATTAAACGAAACGCCGCCGCTGGAGCACGCTCGATAAAATAAAAGGTTAGATGTCGAGCGCCGGAATTTAGGAAGACAACGGCGCAATCGCTTCCGCCGCGGGCGCCGCTTTCCTGCCCCGCTTGCGCAGGCGATCCAGCCATAGGTAGATCACCGGCGTTGTGTAGATGGTCAGGAGTTGCGATACGGCGAGGCCGCCGACGATGGTGTAGCCGAGCGGCGTCCTGAGTTCCGACCCCGGGCCGGCAGCAAGCACCAAGGGCATGGCGCCGAACATCGCCGCGAGCGTCGTCATGAGGATCGGGCGGAAGCGCTCAAGGCAGGCCTGACGTATGGCGTCCTCGCTCGACATGCCTCGGTTCCGCTCGGCGTCCAGCGCGAAATCCACGAGCATGATGCCGTTCTTCTTCACAATGCCGATGAGCAGGATGATTCCGATGAGGGATATGATCGAAAGCGTCTGTCCTGTCGCCTGCATGGTAAGCAGCGCCCCGAAGCCCGCCGACGGCAGCGTCGAGAGAATCGTCAGGGGATGGACGAGATCTTCGTAGAGGATGCCGAGCACAAGGTAGACCGCGATAAGCGCCGAGACGATCAGCAGCAACTCGGATGTCTGCTCCTGTTGAAGGGCCAGCGTTTCCCCTGCAAGCTCGAAGTGCAGCGAGTTCGGGCAGCTGAACATCTCTTGAAATTTGCAGGATCTGCGGCAGAACCTGTCCGAGCGTGACATTCGGAGCGGTGTTGAAACTGATCGTCGCCGCTGGGAACTGCCCCGTATGGTTCACCACGAGCGGCATGGACGACACGCTGATCTGCGAAACGGCGCTCAGCGGCACCGCCTGTCCCTTGCTGCCCTTCACGTAGATGGCGTCGAGCCCGGCCAAGCTGCGCTGCACGTCAAGGTTCGCTTCCAGAACGACATTATATTGATTGCGGTACGAGTAGATGGTCGACACGGCGCGCTGCGAGAACGCATCGTTCAGCGCGGCGTCGATGTCCTTGACGGCTATGCCGAACTTTCCTGCCTTCACACGGTCTATGGTGACCAGGGCCTGCGGGCCGCCCGCCTGACGGTCGTTGTTGACATCGACGACGCCGGGCACCCGCTTGACGCGCGCCTGCAGCTTCGGAAGCCATTCGGCGATCTCTTTCAAGTCCGGGCCCCAGAGCGTGACCTGATATTGCGCGCGGGATTGACGTCCGCCGAACTGGATCTCCTGGCCCGGAAACATCGTCACCTCGATGCCTTTTACCTGGGCCAGCTTCTTCCGAAGGCGACCGATCACCTCCATAGCGGAGGATTTTCGCACCTCGCTTGGCTTCAGCGCCATGTAAAAACGCGCCTGATTGCTTACCCCGAAGCCGGATGTGCCGCCGATCGAGACCGCAACGCCATCGACGTCAGGGTCGGAATTCAGGATCTCCGTAACCCTTTTTTGAATGTCTTCGAGAGAGTTGAAAGAGACATCGGGAGAAGCTTGGGCATACCCGATCACGAGGCCTGTGTCCCCGGATGGAATGAGCCCTTTAGGCAGCACGATGTAGAGGTTGATCGTCAGCGCCAAGGTGGTCAGCGTGACCATCAGCATCAGCCATCTGTGGCGGAGCGCGTAGCCGAGCGTTCGCTCGTAACCCCGTATAAGCCACTCAAAGAAAGGTTCAATCCTGCGGTCGAGCCAGGTTTCGCGCGCGCGTGGCAGGCGGCGGATGAAGCGCCCGCAAATCATCGGTGTGAGGGTGAGTGAGACAACGGCGGAAATGAGGATCGCGTAAGTCAGGGTCCAGGCGAATTCCCCGAAAAGCTTTCCGATCGGGCCACCCATGAAGAGAAGTGGGATGAAAGCGGCCACGAGCGAAAGGCTGATGGAGATGATGGTAAAGCCGATCTGCCGCGACCCTTGCAGCGCGGCGTCGAGCGGCTTCAGCCCGGCCTCCATGTTTCGGTAGCAGTTCTCGATGACGACAATCGCGTCGTCAACCACAAAGCCGACCGAAATCGTCAGCGCGAGCAGTGAGAAGTTATCGAGGCTGTAGCCGGAGAGCCACATGAGCCCAACCGTGCCCGCAAGCGAAAGCGGCACCGCGACGCCCGCAGCCAATGTAGGAATGCTGCGGCGAAGGAAGATGAACACCACCATCATCACAAGCGCAATGCTTGCGAGAAGCGTTTTCTGGATATCCGCTATGCTGGCCCGGATGGACTTGGTCCGGTCGTTGAGGACTTCGAGTTTCACATCCGCCGGGAGAAGCCGGTTCAACTCCGGGAACAGGGCATAGATTTGATCGACGGTGTTGACGACGTTCGCATCCGGCGTCTTGAAGATGATGAAGATGACCGCGTTGTCCTTGTTGAAGTATCCAGCCGCCAGCCTGTTGCTCGTTCCCGTCGAAACCTGGGAGAAATCGCCGATTCGCACGACATCGCCGTTCTTCACTTTCACGACCAGCGAGGCGTAGTCAGCCGGATTGCTGATCTGCCCGTTCGTGGTGACGATCGTAGACTTTTCCGGCCCCTCCAGCGTCCCGATCGGGACCAGGGAATTCGCCTGCGTAATGGCGGTTCGTACATCCTCGAAGCCGAGACTGCGCGATGTCAGCGCGCCCGGATCGGCGACGACGCGCACGGCGGGGGTCTGCGCGCCGCCGATGAGCACCTCCGCAACGCCGCTGACCTGGCTGATGCGCGTCGACACAACGAGGTCGCCGAGATCGTAAAGGTCGGTAGGCCGCCGGGTTGGGGAGGTCATGGCTAGGATCATGACCGGCGCACCGGCTGTATTCGACTTCCGGATTGTCGGCCGCCGCGTCAAAGTTGTTGGCAGATCGGCCTGCGCAGCGTTGATGGCGGCCTGCACATCGCGGGCGGCGTCGTCTCCGTTCCGCGAAAGGTCGAACTGGACCTGGATGCTCGTCGAGCCGAGCTGGCTCGTGGAGGTCAGCTCGTTGACGCCGGCAATCTCTCCGATGTGCCGCTCCAAGGGCGCGGCGATTGTGGCGGCGACGGTCTCGGGATCGGCCCCCGGCAAGCCCGCGCTGACCCGCACGGCGGGCATATCGACGGCAGGGAGGCTGGCGACCGGCAATTTGAAATAGGCGACGAGGCCCGCCAGAAAGATGCCGGCTGAAAGCAGGATGGTCCCAATCGGCCTCCTGATGAAGAGTGCTGACGGGTTCATGATGCTCAGTACCCCAAATCAGTTATCCGCGAACCGCAATCCCACTCACCCCACCCATCTCCCGCGAGGGGAGAGGGAGCCGGGCGTGCCCGCTGAGCCGGCGTCCCTTCTCCCCAACCGCATCCGCTTGCGGACGCGGTAACGTTGAGTTGCGAACTCGCAGAGGGGAGTTCGCCGGGAGAAGGACAGGATGAGGGGGGATGCCCATTGTACATGGTGGATTCTAGCCCCGTGTTTCAGGCGCAGCCGGCGCTCCAGCAGGCGGCGGTCCTCCGGCAGCGTCGCTTGGCGGCGGCGGCGCGGCGCTCGGCTCCGCCATGCCCAGGAGTCGCTCGATGCGGCGCTTCAGGGCGTCCATCGCGAGGTAGATCACAGGCGTCGTGTAGAGGGTGAGGAATTGGCTCAGCAGCAGGCCGCCAATGATGGTGACGCCAAGCGGCGTGCGCAACTCCGAGCCGGGGCCGCTGCCGAGCACCAGGGGAAGCGCGCCCAGGAGCGCGGCGACCGTCGTCATCATGATCGGGCGGAAGCGAAGAAGGCAGGCCTCCCGGATCGCCTCGGCCGGCGGCATGCCGCGGTGACGCTCTGCATCGAGCGCGAAGTCGATCATGATGATCGCGTTCTTTTTCACGATGCCCATCAGAAGGATGATGCCGATGAGCGCGATGAAGGAGAATTCCATCCCGAAAAATTCGAGCGCCAGCAGCGCGCCGATGCCGGCGGAGGGAAGCGTCGTCAGAATGGTGAAGGGGTGAATGAAGCTCTCATACAGCACGCCCAGAATGATGTAGATGGTCACAACCGCAGCAAGGATGAGAAAAGGCGTGCTCTTCAGCGAGGCGTTGAACTCGGCTGCGGCTCCCGTATAGCTGCCGACAATCGAGCTTGGCATGCCGATGCGCGCGGTCGCGTCGGCGACAGCCTGCACGGCGGCGTCGAGCGAGACGCCGGGCGCGACATCGAAGCTGATGGTCGCGGCGGGATATTGCTGGACGTGGTTGACGGAGAGCGGCGAAATCGTTCTGTCGATCGTCGCAAATGATGAAAGCAGAACCTGCGCGCCGCTTCCCTGCCCGATAGCCGGCACCGCTGTGATGGACGAACCCGTCGGTCCGGAACTCCCGCTGGAAAGTCCCGTAACCGAATTGCCAGTCGTCGTGTTGCTGATGGCGTTGCCGGGGACATAGATCGACCCTAACGCCGCAAGGTCCGTCTGGAACTTGGGATCGACCTCAAGGATGACGCGATATTGGTTCGACTGCCCATAGATGGTCGAAATCTGGCGCTGCCCGAAGGCATCGTAGAGCGTATCGTTGAGCGCCTGCATGGTGACGCCAAGCCTGCCTGCGATAACGCGGTCGGTATTGATCATCACCGCGTTGCCGTCCTCTTGAACATCGGACGAGACGTGTATCAATCGCCGGTCGCCCTTCAGCTCGGCTTCGAGTTTCTTGGCCCAGGCTGAGAATCCGTTGCGGTCGAGGCCAACCACGACATATTGATATTGCGTGCTGCTGCGCGCCGTCCCGATCTGGATGTCCTGCACAATCTGGAAGGTCGAGTCGATGCCGGGGATGCCGCTCGTCGCCGCTGTCAGCCGCCGCATGATCTCCGATGCGCTGGCGGCGCGATCGCCCTTGGGCTTCAAGGTCAGCGCAAAATGCGCGACGTTCGGCGTCGCATTCGTCGTTCCGACGCCGACCACGGATACAACGCCGAGAACATCCGGGTCCTTAAGGATGATTCGCTCCACGCCGGCCTGAAGCTCGATCATGCGGTCGAACGAGACGTCTGAAGCGGTCTCGGTCTCGGCTGTCAAGAAGCCCGTATCCTGATCGGGCAGGAAGCCTTTCGGGATCGCCAGATACATTGTGATCGTCAACACCAGCGTCAGCGCGGCTGCAACGAGCGTGAGCTTCCGGAACCGCAGCACAATGTCGAGGCTGGCCCGGTAGAAGGCATAGAGCGCCTCGATAGGCGCTTCGGCGAGCCTCGCATACCAGGGCGCAGCCTCTCCGTGGCGCGGGGCGCGCAGAAGCCTGCCACACATCATTGGCGTCAGCGTCAGCGAAATCACCATGGACGTGAGCACTGCGATGGTGAGCGTCAGCGCGAACTCGCGGAAAAGCTTGCCGACAATGCCCGTCATGAAGAGAAGCGGGATGAAGACCGCAATAAGCGAAACGGTCAGCGATACGATGGTGAAGCCGATCTCGCCCGCGCCCTTGTAGGCGGCGGCCATCGGCGTCTCGCCCCTCTCGATGTACCGCATGATGTTTTCGATCATCACGATGGCGTCGTCGACCACGAAGCCCGTCGCGATGGTCAGCGCCATGAGCGAGAGGTTGTCCAGGCTGAAGCCTGCGAAATACATGATGCCGAAAGAGGCGATCAGCGACAGCGGCAGCGTCACGCCCGCGACAATGGTTGCGCTCAGCGTGCGCAAAAAGAGGAGAACGACCATGACCACGAGCACGACGCTGAGAACGAGCGTGAACTGCACATCGCGCACGGACGCGCGGATCGTGCCGGTGCGGTCGGCGACAATGGCCGCATTGACGCCAGCCGGAAGAGCGGCGGCGAGCTTTGGCAGGACTTTCTTGATGCGATCGACGGTGCCGACGATGTTCGCGCCCGGCTGGCGCTGGATGTCGATCACAACGGCAGGCACGCCATTATAGCGCGCAGCCACTTTGTTGTTCTCCAGCCCCGCGATGACCTTCGCGACATCGCGCAGCAATACGGGCGCGCCGTTGGTGTAAGCCACCACGATGTCTTCATAGGCTTTTGCGGTTTCGAGCTGGTCGTTCGCGCCGATGAGGTAGGACTTGTCCGATCCGCTGAGCACGCCCTTCGATCCCGTGACGTTGGCGTTGGCGATCGCCGCACGCATGGTCTCCAGCGCAAGCCCATAGGAGGAGAGCTGAAGCGGGTTGGCCTGGATGCGGATGGCGGGCCGGATGTTGCCCTGAATCGTGACGCGGCCCACGCCGGAAACCTGGCTGAGCCGCGGCCCCAGAAGCGTGTCGGCAAGATCGCTCAACCTTTCCATCGAAAGGCTCTGCGATGTCAGCGCGATGGTGAGAATGGGCGGATCGGAGGGATTGACCTTTGCGTAAACCGGCGGGTAAGGCAGGTTTTGCGGCAGCGTGCCGCCCGCGGCGCTGATCGCCGACTGCACGTCCTGGCCCGCGGCGTTGATGTCGCGGTCGAGGGTGAATTGCAGCGTGATCTGGCTCACACCCTGGGAACTCGTGGAACTCATGCCTTCGAGCGACGGGATTTGCCCGAGTTGCCGCTCAAGCGGCGCCGTGACAAGCCGCGCCATGGTGTCCGCGTTGGCGCCCGGAAGCTGCGTCGTCACCTGAATGACGGGAAAGTCGACCTGCGGCAGCGAGGATATCGGCAGGAACGAGTAGGCCAGCACGCTGCTCAACAACACCGCGACGGCGAGCAGCGAGGTAGCGATAGGGCGCGCGATAAAGGGCGCAGAGATGCTCATGGCCGGCGGGAGCCTTCATCCACCGCCGCCTCGGCCTGCCCGGCGGCGGGTTTCGTCCGTTTCCGGTCCCCCCGGTTCTGATCGCCTACGGGGGCCTCTCCGGCAGCAGCCTCGCCGCGGCGCCGCTTGCGTTCACGCTTCGGTTCTTCTGCGCTTTCCGCCTTGGGCTTCGCCTCGCCCTCTGAGGCGGAAGCTGCGCCTGAGGCCGGGGCTGCGCTTGCGGACGGGCCGCCGCCATTGGCGGGAGCGGCATCGAGCTTGATCTTCGACCCGTCCTGGAGGTTCGCAAAACCGCTTGTGATGACCGTATCGCCGACGGCAACTCCCTCCCCGATCACGGCCTGCTTTTCACCCTCCTGAACGACCTTCACGTAGGTGAGCTTCGCGGTGTTCTCGGGCGTAACAAGATAGACATACGTCCCGTTGGCGCCTTGCTGAAGGGCGACGGACGGAACCACGATCGCGTTTTCGAGCGTCTTGAGCTTCAGCTTCACATTAACGAACTGGCCCGGCCAAAGCCTGTTTGTGTCATTTGGGAAAAGGCCCTTGATCTTCACAGTACCCGTCGATTGATCGATCTGGTTGTCGAGGACGTGAAGCTTTCCTTCGCCGAGAACGCCTGCGCCGGTCACGGCCTGCAAGGGAACGGCGCCTCTTTCCTGCGCGGCGAGAATTTCGGACACGGACGTTTCAGGCAGCGTGAACACGACCGCGATGGGCCGAAGCTGCGTGATGACGACAATGCCGGTGGCGTCGGTTGCGCTGACGAGGTTGCCCTTGTCGACAAGCCTGATGCCCGTCCTGCCGGAAATCGGCGCGCGGATCGTCGTCCATTGCAGGTTCGTCTTGGCGTTATCGATCAAGGCCTGATCGGTTTTGACCTGGGCCTGGTCTTGCAGAACCGTCCATTTTGCCGTGTCGGCCTGCTGCTGCGTCGCGGCGTTCGTCTTGACGAGGTTCGCATATCTTGTTTCGTCGAGGCGCGCATTGGCGAGCTGCGCTTCATCCTTCGCTTTCTGGGCGACGGCCTGATCGTATAGCGCCTGGTACAGCGCGGGATCGACCACGGCGAGGACATCGCCTTCTTTCACGTCCTGGCCTTCGGTATAGGGAACGTCGATCAAGCGGCCGCTGACCTGGGTGCGCACGATCGCCGTGTTGAAGGCCTGAACCGTGCCGACGCCGCTGAGATAGACCGGAACATTGGCCGCGCGGGCTTTCTCCGCAAGCACTGGAACCACTTGATCGCCGCGCCTAAATCCGCTTCCCCCAGGCATACGGCCGGGGGCTCCGGTGACGCCTTGCGGCGGACCCCCGCCCGCCGTCTGGTCGGGGGGAAAGAGGCGGCCTTTGTAGACGAAAACAAGAAGGCCGCCTGTAATCAAAACAAACACGAGGTAGGGCAGAAGCCTCTTCATGGCATCCTTGCTTTCACTTCGATGACTGATGCAACTTCCGCGATGGCCGCATCGCCCGGCTTATACCACCCTCCGCCCAGGGCTTGATATAGGGAAACCGCGGCTTGAAGACGAGCCTGCCTGATCTGCGCATACGCAATTTCCGCCGTGAACAAGGTTTGCTGGATTTGCGTAAGAGTTGTCACGTCGATCACGCCGCCCCTCAACTGCTGCTCGGCGAGCTGGAAGGCGCGCCTTGCGGAGAGGACCGCTTCGTGCTGAAGGCGTTCCTGTTCCGCATCCTTGCTGTAGGCGATCAAGGCGTCTTCGGCGTTCTGGAATGCGGAAACGATAGCCTTCTGGTAATCCTGCAAAAGCTCGCCAAATGTCGCGCGCTGAAGGTCCAGCTGGGCCTTGAGCTGATACTCGTTCGTAATGGGCTGGGTGACGCTGACCGCAGCGTTGTAGAACAGGCTCTGGGGCTGAAACAATGAGGCCAGCGCCACGCTCTGGAACCCGCCCGCGCCCGTGAGCTGGATGCTGGGGAACATGGCCGCCCGCGCCGATGAAACATCGAATTTCTGCGCGGAGAGCTGGGCTTCGGCGCTCGCGATATCCGGCCGCCGGCATAAAAGCTCGGACGGCAATCCCGGCGGGATGCGAGGCACCGCGACCGAGAAAAGCTTGTCGCCTTTATAGTGGAAGAATTCCGGCGCCGTCCCGACGAGCACGGCCAGGGCATGCTTGAACTGCTCGAGCTGGCGCTCGAGCGGCGGGATCGTGACAGCAACGTTCGCGACGAGCGTTTCCTGCTGCGCGACGTCGAGACCGCTCGCCGTCCCCGCTGCGAAGCGGTCGCGGATGGCCTTCAGGATTGTATTGGCCGCCGCAAGGTTTCTCTTCGATATCTCGATCTGCTCCTGCGTGCTGATCGCCTCGAAATAGGTATTGGCGACGCTTGCGTCGGTTGAGATAGCGACGGTGGCGGCGGCGAAGCTCTGGTTGTACTGGTTCGCAATGGCGGCGTAGTAGAGCGAGCGGTTTTGGCCCCAGAAATCGAGAGTGTAGCTGGCGTTCAACTGGGCGATGACCGACGTTGTCTTTACACCGTTCACTAGACTTTGGCTTGCGGAGCCGTTGGCCTGGATAAGAGGGATCAAAGGCTGGGTTGCAATCCGGACCTGAGCCTCGGCTTCCTGAATGCGCGCGATGGCCGCGCCGATGTCGAAATTGAACCCCCGGCCAAGAGCGACAAGTTCGGTGAGTTTCCGCGATTTGAAAACGGCGAAATCGTAGGGCGAGGCCGCGGGTCTCGCCGGATCTGCGCTCTTGCCGATATAGGCGTCCGGAACCTCGATGTCCGGCGTGGGGACGTGCGGATCGAGGATCGTGCAGCCGGCGAGCATGCAAGCCGCCGCCAGCCCCGCGAGGGGCCAGCGCAGCTCCACCACCCTTTTTCCCTCGTCTGGCGCGATCGCGCTTCGCATGCCCGCCCAATTTGAATGAGTTCTGGTCAGGCTTTCCCGACCAAGACAGAAGGGAATCGCCGCCATCATGAACGCTTCAAATTGAGACTGTTAAGGGGCTCTCCACCGTAAAGACCAGCACAAATATGTAACGTTTTGCAGCCTGTCCGGTCTTAGCTGGAGGGCGTGGCTATTTGGCACCAGCATCTAGCCGGAGGAGGAGAGCTGGATGGGCTGGCCTGAATAGGTGATCAGCTCAAGGAGCGTTTGAACCGTCAGGCGTCCGCTGATCGAAATGCCGCGATGGCGCTCGAAATCCCTGATCGCGTTCGAGGTCCATACATCCATGCGGCCCGAGAACGTGCCGCGGAAAAAGCCAAGGCCGAGAAGCACCCTTTGGGTTTCGATCACAAGCTTCGTGTTCAGTTCCGCACGGTCGACGAAAGAACCGCGGGGGCCTTGGTTGATATCGAAAAGCACGCGTTTCAAGAACGCCTCGGTGGGTTCGCCCGTCAACGGCAGCCCATTATCGAATTCATAGGCGAGAACGGCCAGCCGAAGGCCATTCTGCCCGGCTCGAAGCTGTTCTTGGTAGCCGCGCCGTGCAAGCTCGCGATAAATCGCGACATGGAGGCGAGGCCCTCTGATTTCCTGGTCCTGCAAGGCTGCCGAAGCCGGCGCCCTCGCATTCGACGCCTGTTTGTCCGACGGGAATTGCGTGACTGAAACCGAGGTCGTGGGAAGCCCGTTCGCGTGAAACAAGCGCCCGCGATCTTGCAGGAACAGCGCGTTGCTCGCTGTCGCAAGAAAGATCGCCGTTATGGCGGCGAGCGTCAGGCGGGCGTGAAGACGGGACATGCGGAGATAATCGCACAAAGCGCCATTTAAAGAAAGATCGTTCTTGCACGGAAAGCGATTATCAATATTAAGGGATTTTGGTTCCTTTATTTGCGAAACCAATGCCAGTTCTTTTCCGAGCGAGTTGCGCAAAGAAGCCTAAAATTGCAATAGCCGGTTTCTCCTTTATTTCGTTCCTTGGTACTAGGATACACAACCTAGGTGCGTTTTAGAGTGTTGCGTTATGTTCCTTTTGCTTCGTCTGGCGTTCTGGGTAACGTTGATCTGTTTGTTACTTCCGGCTTCTCACGAAGACAGCCGAAGATTGATGTCATCTGCCGGGCAAGCGGTGGCCGACATGCGAGGGTTCTGCCAGCGCAACCCGCAAGTGTGCGAGGACATGCGCGTCACCATGACGGCGCTCCTCGCAAGGTTCAGAAGCGGCGCGGAAACGCTGCAAGCCTGGCTTGCGCAGCAAGACACCGCCGAGGAAGGTCGCGCCGACACAGCGCCCGGCCGTCCGGTTTCCGCGCCGCCTGTGCAAAGACTTGGCAAGAGCGACCCGCTGCCCCTACAGCCCGTCACAAAATGGCAGAACAGCCTCAGTTCGTCGGACAAGCAGATGCCTTGGCGCGGTCCTGCCTTGTGACGGCCGCGAAGCGGCCGTACTTCATCCAAGCCTGGCCGCGACAAGGTGCTCCGCGAGGAACCAGACCTGCTTCTCGTTCAGCCTGATGACGTCGCTGACGAGAAGGTCGTTCGTGCCGTCGTCGCCCGCTTCCGCCGCATCCTTAGCTCCCTGCCGGGATTCGGCCAGAATATGGCGGTGCGCCTCCACGAGCCGCGTGAGTTGCATGGCGGGCGTCTCCCGTCCCTTGGGGGGACGGCGGATCATGGTCATCTCGGCGACATCGTGGGACATGGCCACGGAAACGCCGCCCAGCGACATGATGCGCTCGGCGATGGTGTCCACCAATTCCGCCTGCTCTTCATAATGAGCGTCGAAAAGAAGGTGAAGCTGATAGAATGTCGGCCCGCTGACCTGCCAATGGTGCTTCTTGTACATGTCGCGAAGGGAGATCGTGTCCGCAAGGAGCTGATTGAGAGCTTCGATGCTCTGCACCCTTACCTCTTCGCTGAGCGAAATGGGAAGATCGGTCAGAGTTCCCCAGGGCTGGGTTTCCTGTCCTTTGTCGAGGTCGAGATGGGGCTGCGCCTCGACAGCGCGGACAATGGTCTTCTGCGGCGATTTCGGAGAGAGTTTCATGGGCATAATCACCTTGTGGGAGGTCTGCTTCTCCCAACAAGCGCGCACCGCACAAACTGTTCCCGGCCGGCTGCACAAAGGGCAAGGCTTCGCCAGCGCTTGGCGTAATCGTGGCGGACCGAACCGGGCCGCTCACAGCTCGATCTTGCCCGCCGCCCGCAACCCCAGAATGAGCGCCGCGACGTGCGCGGCCTGCATGATCGCGCCGCTCGTGGCCAGTTCCAGCGCCTTCCGGTAAGGAACGCGCTCGACATCGAGCACCTCCACGCCATCGTCCGCCGGGGCGCCGATCAGGGAAACGCCTTCCGCGAGCACCGCGTGCGAGAGATTTGTGTGCGTCGCCGTATTCGGGGACAGGCTCGCCACGAGCGTCAGGCGGGATGCATCGCCATAGCCTGTCTCTTCCAGGAGTTCGCGGGCGGCGCCCTCAATCGGGGTTTCGCCTGGCTCTATAACGCCGCAAGGCAGCTCAAGAGAAACATCCCCAAACGCATGACGGTACTGACGGACAAGAATGATGTGGTCCTCGCCGTCGAGCGCGACGACGTTCGCCCAGTCCGGATATTCCAGCACGTAGTAATCCGCCGGAATGCCTGACGGGGTTACGCAATCGTCCACCCGCGCCGTCAGCCAGCGCTCCCTGATCAGATAGCGTGTTCCCCTAACCGTCCATGGCTTAACGCGGCTCGTCATGGCGCCCCCTCGTTGGCATCGAAGGCACTCCTATGCCCTTTCGCGTTACGAAGGGCAATGCGCGAGGGAAAAGCGAGGGCTCGATTCGTGCAAGCCCAGCCGGCGGCGCATCGGAATTGTTGGCAAAGCCTTCGCAGGCTTGCCCACGCGCGGTGGCGCTGCTAAGCAGGCCTCCTCTGGCGCATGCATTCGAAATGCCCATCCGGCAGGCGCATGCGTTAGCGACAGTGAACAGGCGCAACCGCGCGGCCCGCTGGCTCAGCCGGGCTAGGGCGGGCGTTCGTGTTTTAGGATTTCTGCTTAAGGTTCGACCACCAGCTTTTCTAGGCGAGGGACAATGGCCGCTGCGTGCACGAATGGCTTCGACACGGGCTTCGTAAGCCTTGGCTATATGAAGGTTGCGTTTTTGGGCGTGGTGCAGGGCATCACCGAGTTGATGCCGATTTCCTCGACCGCGCATATGCGGCTCGTGCCCTGGGCGCTGGGCTGGCAGGACCCTGGGTCCGCGTTTTCGGCGGCCATGCAGCTTGCGGCGCTTTTCGCCGTGGTTAGCTATTTCTGGAGCGATGTGCGTGGCATTGTCTTCGGCTCGATTTCCGCCGCTGTCCGGCTCGACTTTCGCGACCGCAACCTGCAATTCGCCCTGGCCATCGTCTTGGCGACCATCCCGGTCACCTTCCTGGGCCTTCTGCTTGCGCCGGTTCTCAATGCCTGCAACTCGCCGCTCCGCAGCATCATTGTCATCGGCTGGGCCTGCCTTGGGATGTCGCTTCTGCTCGCGCTGTCGGAACTGACCGCCAGTCACAGGCGGAAGATGAAACAATGGGACTTTTACGATGCGGTCATCGTCGGAGCCTGCCAGGCTGGCGCGCTCATTCCCGGCGTCTCGCGATCCGGCTCGACGCTGACGGCGGCGCTGTTTCTCGGCTTCAACCGCGCCGACGCCGCGCGCTTCTCGTTCCTGCTCGGTCTGCCCGCCATCACCGGAGCGGGGCTGAAAGAACTTCTCGAACTGCACAAAGCCGGCCTCGACGCGCACGGCTGGAGCGTTCTTGCGGTCGGCCTCATCGTCGCCAGTATCTCCGCCTTCGCGGCGATCTGGGGCCTGTTGCGCATTCTCGAGAACTTCTCGGCTTGGCCGTTCGTGGTCTATCGCGCGGTCATCGGCGCGATTCTGGTGGGCGGCGTCTACCTCGGCTGGTTCAGTTGAGGACGCGCGGTTTTGCGAGCTTATCGATCAGGCCCGGTGACGTATTGAACCGCGGAGACGGCGTCCCTTCTCCCAGGGGGAGAAGGACAGGATGAGGGGAGAAACGCTCACGATTTGCGGCTTCCCCTGCATTGCGCCGACGCGAATACCGGCCTAAAGCACCGCCCCCACCCCGTGGGAGAGGGAGTTCCCCTCGCAACTTCCCTTCTGGCGCTTCCATTGGCGGAAATCGGGGATGCCGGAAAATCCGGCATCCCGGATAACTTTAGCTACGCGGCCTTTAGCGTGGCGCCCCCGACGGCCCGGTTGCACCCGCACAGTTCCTGGGTCTGCAGCGCATCGAGAACGCGAAGCGTGTCGGCGGGGTTGCGGCCGACATTGAGGTTCGTCGCATAGACGTGCTGGATGACGTTGTTTGGATCGACGACGAAGGTGTAGCGATAGGCGACGCCGGCCGGAGAACGAACGCCAAGGCCGTCGACGAGAGAGCCCTTCGTATCGGCAAACTGCCAAATGCTGAGCTTGTTCAGGTCCTTATGGTCGCGGCGCCAGGCAAGCTTGCAGAACTCGTTGTCGGTCGATCCGCCGAGCACCACCGCGTCACGGTCCTGAAATTCCCGCGACAGCCTTGCGAATTCGACGATCTCCGTCGGGCATACAAAGGTGAAGTCTTTCGGATAAAAGAAAATGACCTTCCACTTGCCGGGAAAGCTCGCCTCGGTCAGCGTCTCGAAAGCGCTTTGGCCTTTTTCCTCATGAGCATTAAAACCCGGCTTAACGCCAACAACCTCGAAAGACGGCAGCTTATCGCCAATTCCCAACATTGAGTGATATCCCTATTAACACTGAGTTAGCCCTCCCTATCAGCAAGGCGCCCGCCGCGCACAGTCACGTCCACGTTAGAATATCTGCCATGACGAAAGCGCAAGCCTAGCCGTGAGGGCGGGCGCACCCTACGTCGTCATTCCGCGCCTGTCGAGGGATGAGGAGGCGGTAATTGGTAGGGTTCGACAGTCTCCCGCTGTTGGGGAGCCGGTCCGGCCGGTGATGGCCGGACGGCTTTGTGAGAGCCTCAATCAGGGTTGAAGCTCGATTTCCCCCGGCCGCCAGGTTTTGTCGAAGAAGGCTTTCTCCGGCCCGTAAAGGCGCAGCAGTATGTTCCAGCTCGCGCCGGGAACGGTCTGAGCCCAGTTCTTTTCGAAGCCCGCGGGCGCGGTCGGGCCGAAGTAGACGTCAACCGAGCCGTCGTCATTCTTCTTCAGCCCCTCGACCTGGCTGCTCACGCTCGGGAATTGCTGATCCGTCTGGAGCATGGAGCGCGTCTGGTTGTCGTAGACGATGACCGACCAGAAGTTCTTCACGGGCACGTTCGGCGGCAAATGCAGCTTGTAGTTTTTGCCCCCGTCAAAAACATCGCCTTTGGAGTCGACGAAGGCGGCCATATATTGGGAACCCTCGCCTACGACGCGCGTATCCATCGCCGGGGTGACGCCGGTGGCATAGAAGAAGAAGCCGGAATAAGCGTTCAAAAGCCGTGCGCCGGCATCCTCGAACTTGTAGCCGCCGACGAAACCCAGCCGCCAATTGCTCTTCGTGTCGGGGTACCAATAGCCGTCAGAGCCCCGCCAGCGGTACATGATGGCGCGCGCCGTGGCGTCGCCGACGGCCGCCGCTTCGGTCAAAATCTTCTTCATGCGCTCATCGGGCGCGAAGGGCTGCCCCTTCTGGATGCCGACCGAGGCCCAGAAGCCGAGCGTGGTCGCGTCGACGGTGTTGGTGGGTTCCGCCTGCACGACGTTGTGGAGCATCTCCCAGAAGCGAAAATCCGCGGGCGCGACCATGTTGAACGGTTTGCCGGACATGTCGATGAAGGTGAGCGGCGGCCGGGCGGGCTTACCGAGCCCATGAATCTTCATGGTCTTCTTGATCGCCTCGACGCCCGGCTTCGGGTCGCCATTGACGAGGAAACTGCGCCAAGCCACCCAGGCGGAATAGGAGCCCGGACGCAAAGCGAAATAGCCCTTGGGGATCTCGCCCTTATAGCCCGGCGGCAAGAGAACATAATTCCCGCCCTTGCCCTTGTCGGGACCGGTCAGGCCGATATCGCCAACCCAATTATACCACATGTCGTCGACGAGCCCGAGAACCTTCGCCGGCGCTTCGACCACGATGGGACCGTCGCGCAAATCGACCCAAAACCAGGTGTAGGGCGTGTTGTTGTTGGCGGTGAGTTCGATGGTCCGCGAGTCGACCAGCGTCTCCCAGATGGGCACCGTGTAGTTCGCCGGGCCAAGTTTCAAAATCGCATCGCGGTTGGCGGCCTGGCTGACCACAGGCAACGCAAGCAGGTAGGCCTGCACGGCCCGCTGGAAGTCGAGATTGTCGTAGAGCTTGTCCACGCTCGCCTTATCCGGGAAGCCGCCGAAGAAGTTCAGCGCGCCGAAGCGCGTCTCCAGCGTGTCGGGAATGGCGATGCCCCGCGGGATCGGGGTCGTGAATTTATACTTGGCTCCCGTTGGCGCGCTTCTCTGGACGGATGCCTCCTCGGATGGCTTTTGAGCGGGCGCTGGCTCCGATGGCTCCTGGGCGGGCGCCTGCTCCAACGCCTCCCCTGGAATAACGGTGGCGAGAGCATCGTGGCACAGGGGCGAAAGCTGATCGAAGTTCGTTCGAATGCAGGCCCTGATCCGGCCTTCGCCAGGGACAACCACGCCGCAGAGCCGGCCTATGTCGCGGGCGCAGGCGCGGGCGACGTCCCAGGCTTGCCCGAGCGGCGCATCCCAGCCATCGTAATATTGACCATAGCCGCCGTAATATTGCCCGTCCTGAGCGAACGCTGGCGCGGCCGCAACGCTCAGCGTAATGCCGAGCACCAAACCGAACCTCCTCATCGAGGCTACTCCTTTGTTATTCTTTGGAGAAAGCAGCACAGGCAGTTCACGCCGCCTGCGCTTTAGCGAGTGGAGTTCCGCCGGATTGCCCTACTTCGCGTCCTGGGCGGCGATAAAGGCCTCCGTCAGCTTCTTCTTGTCCGCGTCCGTCAGCACGGGCGGGGCAACGGAGATTGTCAGCTTGTCGATCTTGCCGGTGAAGGCGAACGGAACCTGATAGTCTTTATCGTCAACCGGCGTGCCCGTTTTCGACCCGATATCGAACGTCTCGTCGATCGGCAGCAACAGCGGGATCGTCTTTTCCAGCGTCTGCGTGGAGACGACCTTTCCGTCCACCTTGAAGGTTCCGGCGCCGGGGCGGCCCAAGCCGCTGAGGTTGTTGAAGGCCAGCGTCGCGAAGCCGAGTCCGTCATACTTGAAGTCGAACTCCAGCGTGTGCTTGCCGGGCGAGAGCGCTTCAGGCCCCTCCCACCTCACGCGCTTCAGGTCGAGCAGGTTCCAGGTGAAGACTGGCTTGCCCTTCAGCAGGTAAAGCCCATAGCCGCCAAAACGGCCGCCCTCGCTGACAATTGCGCCCTCCGCGTCCGCCGGCACGTCGATGTCAGCCGTGATCGTGTAGGACGTGTTGAGCACGTTGGGCGCCGCATTGTCCGGGATGCCGGTAACGGGGTTCCCCGAATAGGTGAAGACCTTGCGGCCCGCCGAAAGGTTCGGGCGCGGCGACACCAGCCGGGTTGCAACCGAAGCGTCGAGCGGCAGGACGTTATATTTTGCGAACTCGCCGAACATGAAATCCGTCATCTCCCGCACCTTGTCGGGGTATTGAGCGGAAACATCGGTATTCTGCGTCCAATCCTTTCGTACGTCGTAAAGTTCGAAGTTGAAGGCCGTCGCCGGGTTTTCCATCACCTTGCCGAGCACGTCCCACGGCGCTCGCCTCGGCACGGCGCTCAGCATCCAGCCATCATTGTAGAGACCCTGCACGCCGAACATCTCGAAATACTGGGTCTTGTGGGTCGAGGGAGCCTCCGCGTTGGCCTTGTCGAAAGTGTAGGCCATGCTGACGCCCTCGATCGGCTTCTGGGCAATGCCATCCACCATGTTGGGCGCGGGGACACCGGTGACTTCAAGCAGCGTCGGCGCGACATCGATCATATGGTGGAACTGATTGCGGATGCCTCCCTGGTCGGTGATGTGACCCGGCCATGAGATCGCCATGCCCTGGCGAACGCCGCCAAAGAACGACGGGATTTGCTTTGTCCATTTGAACGGCGTGTCGAAGGCCCAAGCCCACGGCACGGCCATGTGGTTGTAAGTAAATTGCGAGCCCCAGACGTCGTAGAATTTCATCTGCTCCTGAACCGGCAGAGTAATGCCGTTGAACGCGAGGAATTCGCTTGGGGTGCCCACGGGCGAACCTTCCGCGCTCGCGCCATTGTCGCCGCTGATATAGATGATGATCGTGTTGTCGAGCTTGCCCATCTTTTCGACGGCGTCGATGACGCGGCCGATTTCGTTGTCGGTATAGGCAAGATAAGCGGCGTAGACATCGACCTGACGCAGGAAAAGCTTTCGCTCTTCCTCAGTGGTCTGATCCCACTCCTTCAATATGTCCTTGGGCCAGGGCGTCAGCTTTGCGTCCTGGGGGATCACGCCGAGCTTTTTCTGGTTCTCGAAGATCTGCTCGCGCAGGGCGTTCCATCCCTTGTCGAAGAGATGCATATCGCTGATTTTCTTGATCCATTCCGGCGTCGCGTGATGCGGCGCGTGCGTGCCGCCCGGAACGTAATAGACGAAGAAAGGCATTGAGGGGTCGATGTTGTTGAGCTGGTTCATCCAATGGATCGCATCGTCCGCCATGGCCGTCGTCAGGTTCCAGCCAGGGTTTCCGATATAGGGGTAGATAGCTGTGGTATTGCGGAAGAGGTTAGGCTGCCATTGGCTTGTGTCGCCGCCCACGAAGCCGTAGAAATATTCGAAGCCCATGCCGGACGGCCATTGATCGAAAGGCCCGGCTTGGCTCGCCTGATGGGTCGGCGTGTTGTGGTCCTTGCCGAACCAAGATGTCCGATAGCCGTTCTCCCGCAGGATCCGGCCTATAGTTGCGCTGTCCTTCGGGATGATGCTGTTATATCCGGGGAAGCCGGTGGACTGCTCGGAGACCACGCCGAAGCCAACCGAGTGATGGTTGCGGCCCGTGATCAGCGCGGCCCGCGTCGGCGAGCACAATGCCGTGGAATGGAAGTTGGTGTAGCGCAGCCCCGCATTGGCGATGCGGTCCAGCGCCGGCGTCGGAATGACGCCGCCAAAGGTGGACGGCGCGGCGAAGCCCACATCGTCCGTCATGATAAGCAGGATGTTTGGCGCGCCCTTGGGCGGCACGACGCGAGCCGGCCAGTAAGGCTTGGACTGCGCCGCGTTCAGGTCGATCTGCCCTCTGAAAGGTTGCGGCGCCGGCGGCAGGACATGGCCGTCGATTGTCGTTGTCGCGTTCGGCGCGCCCGGCGTTCCCGTGATCTGTTGGGCGCTAGCGGCCGGCGGCAGCAGGATCGCACACGAGGCCAAAGCGCTCGCGGCGAGGGTACTCATCCACTTTCTTGTTCGCATTGCAAAAACCAGAAAATTAGTTGCCACGCCAAAGGTGTATGCATTAAAACATGCGGCGTTGCAACGCGGTTATCATTTCAGGTCAGAGGATCGTTTAGTTTTTTCGGTTCGATCACTTGTGCGGGAACGAGTGTGGCGTCTGGCAATTGCCCACACCCTTTGCGGCGGGCTCTCATAGGCAATTGCGAGACGTAAGCCACACTATCCCATTGGTTTGCTAGTGTCCCTTTGTCTCCGAATTGCCTTACAAGGGCGCTGCAAGTTGGGCGAACTGGGCTACACCGAGCCGGGCAATTTCATCCGCGCCTTCCGGAAGTGGACCGGCCTGCGCTTTTCCGGGCGCACTCTAGCGGCGGAAGCTCTGGCGCCTTTACCGTTTGGCCGCGGCTTGCAATTGCTCGACCAGCCTCGGCAGGCCTTCATCCTCGGGGCGCAGCACGCGGAGGCGCTCGGCGTAAGAGAGGGCGGCGTTAAGGTCGCGCGACTTGAGCGCATCCTGAAGCAGGGCGACGAGAATATCCACGTTCGACGGACTGCCGGAGAGCGCGGCGCTTAAGGTTTGACGCGCCTCAGCCGTCTGCCCGGCCGATTGCAGCGCCACCGCATAAACATAGGCATATCGGGGCTGAGACGGCTCCAGCTCCGCCGCGCGCTTCAGGCTCTGGATCGCTTCGGCATATCGCTTCTGCCGGATCAGGGCAAGACCGAGGGCGTGATGGGCCGCGGCGGCATCCGGAATTTCGGAAACCGTCTGCCGAAGCAGCGTTTCCGCCTGCGCCTCCCGTCCGGAGGCCCTGTACAGGTCCGCGAGATCGACGCGCGGCGGAACCTGCCGCGGCGCAAGCTTCAGTGCGGTCAGGTATTCCCGCTCGGCAAGGTCGGCCTTGCCCTGCTTCACATAAAACCGGGCGAGATTGGAACGCTCCTCGGCGCGGTCGTCGTTGGAGCGTTTCGCCGCGATGTAGTCTTGCGAAGCTTTGGTCAGGGCGGCTAGTTCCGAGCCGGTCATGCTTGGCGCAGGCATATCGGCGAGCAGGCTGGCGGCCTCCATCCGCACGGACCGGACGGGATCGGACAAGGCGGCCTTTCCCTTCGTCCACCTCACGTCGAGAGGTAGAAGCTCCAAGGCCCTGAGCGCGCCGATACGCACCATCGGGTCGGGGTCGCTCAGTCCGCGTTCGATTTCGGCCTCCACGGCGGCGGATGGCCTGCTTCGAAGCTCTGCAAGCGCCGTCGCCCGGGCAATGGCCGGGTTCGCCGGGTCTTGCGCGACCTTCAAGAGAAGCTCTCGCGCCTCGGGCCGATCGAGCCGCGCCGCGTGGAAGGCTTCGGCATAGGTCTGAAAGCCCTTGCGCACGGGTCCATGCTGCCGCTCAACGGCTGCGGCCGCCCAGGCGGCGTCGCGGTCCTTGTGGCAGGACGCACACGTGTTCGGCGCGCCGATTTTCGCCGTGAGATCGGGCCTTGGCGTGCGGAAGGAATGATCGTGCCGCGGGTCGACGACCATGTAGGTCCGGACCGGCATGTGGCAGGCGACGCAATCGGGCGACGAGGCGCTTTGCGGGTGGCCTGTATGCGCCGGGGCCGCGAACTTCGCGGGATCGTGGCACTGCGAGCAGACTTCGCTTCCGGCCGCTTTCAGCGTCCCGCTGTGAGGGTCGTGGCAATCGGTGCAGACGACGCCTTTGGCGAACATCTTGCTCTGCTGGAACGAGGAGGTGTTGAAGACCTCGTCTTTCATCTGCCCGTCATCTTCGAACAGATCGCTCGTGAGAAACGCGGGAAGGTGCGTATCGGCCAGGGGCCTGCCCGGCCGCCAGCTTTCCGAGAACTGACCGCGCCGGGAATGGCACCGGTCGCAGGTTTCGTTCACGTTTCCTGCGTCGAGGCGAGAGGATGCCGAAGGGCTGCCCGTCGCCGCATCCGGCAGCCAGTTCACTGGCTTTCGAGGGGCAGGCGCGGATGAAAACCCGCTATGAGGAACATGCGCCGGACGGCCGCTCCCGGCCCAGCGGACATGGCCGGAGCCCGCGCCATGACAGGCCTCGCATCCGATGCTCACCTCGGAGAAGGTTGTCTTGAAGATGTCCTTCGCCGCATCGTAGTTCTTGCGCACATTTGTGGAGTGGCACTCCGCGCACATGTAGTTCCAGTTCTGCTGCGGCCCGGTCCAGTGGAGAGGATCCGAGGGCGTGATGTCTTCGGACTGATAGAGATGGAACCACCTTTGGCCGCCCGCGGCTTTGGGACGCGTATCCCAGGCGTAGGGCAAGACCTGCAGCCGGCCGTCGGGAAACTCGACGAGGTATTGCTGGAGAGGATCGATCCCGAAGGTATATTTGACGGCGAACTCGGTTTCCTTCCCGTCCTTGCCTTCGGTTGCTGCGAAGAAGCGGCCATCCTTGCGATAGAATCGCGCCTTCGAGCTGAAGTGGGAGGCTTGGGCGTTGTTGAAATCGCCGAGCACCGTCGCTTCCGTCGCGTCTTGCATCGCATGGGCGTGCTGCGACGCCTTCCAGGCCTTCGCTTCAGCTTCGTGACACGTCGCGCAGACCGCCGAGCCTGCATAATCGGCGGCTTGCGCTGCGCTCTCCTCTGCGGCGGCGGCTCGAATGCCCGCCTGACCGCCAAGGATCAGGCATAGCAGCGCCATCGCCAAATGGGCCGCAGCCTTCAGAATTACGCCCCGTGGCATTCGCTCGCCTCACGCCGTGAGAAACCCGCCCGCGCCGCTACTTGGAGGCGGCGAGGACCTTCGGGCACTCCTTCTTGATAAAGCGGTTGGCTTCCCGGAGCATGTCGGCCTGAAAAGCCCCGTATCTTTTTTCCATACCCCAGGCAGAGAAAAGGGTTCTTGCAATCCATATGGGACCTTCATAATCACTTCCGCCGAGCGAAATGGCTGTCACAGCCCCGTTTTTGAAAGCGAGATCCACCGTTATATCCGCGCTGACGTCGTATTCTTCCTCTCCGACCTCGCAAGCGACCGATTTCCCATTAAGCTTCAACGTATAGTCGGGCTGCGTGACCGCGGCGAGGATGTCCGCGCGCTTGGCGCCGGCCTTGAGCGTGCATCGCGCCGGCCCCATCGACCACGACACGTCCTTCGCCTCGGCCAGCCCCTGGATTTCCTTCGACTGCCAGCGGTGCGCAAGATCGCAGGTCACATCCGGACCGTTCGCCTCCTTTGTAAGCAGGATGGAGCAAACGTCCTTAACGCATTGCGCGTTCTTGGCCTTCTCCTCGGCGGTGTCGGGCAGCGTTGCATGACCGGGCGGGACAAGCTTCGGCGGGCGCCGGGGCGCGAGGGATAGCACCGCGACGACTGCCAGCGCGGCGATCGACAAGAAGCCCAAGTTCTTGGAAATTTTGAACCCAAACATGCGCATAACTCCCGGCTGCTGTGCTCGTGCTATGTCGCACTGAACCTCGGGAGTCAATTGAGTTCTTCTTGAACCACGGGCGTCTTCAAGCGGCGGGCTTCAGATTCTGAGTGCGGATGACACATGCAACGGAGTCCGTTCTTCCGAGTTTACACATAGGTTTACCACCAGGAGAACTGAACATGGCTGAAACAGACGGACAACATGGGATCTGGCTGGTCGTCCCCCCCAAGATCGGTCTTCCTCTGCTCCTAGGCGCCGTCACAGCGATCGCGCTGCTCGTGCATGCTTTCCTCCTGAACCACACGACGTGGTTTCCCGCTTATTGGGAGGGGGGCAAGGGCAAGCCCGCAATCAGCCTGCCCAAGTAGCCGCGACCGGCGCTCGATCGCGGCGCATCGAAGCCGACAGCTTCCGAATCCCGTCCAGTCCCAACACGGCCCCGCTTTACGGCGGGGTCTTTTGTATGCGCGGAGGCCGCAAATCTAAGCCAGCTCGTAGTCCTCTTCGACTGTTTCGCCCTCTTTCGGAAGCGGCCGGACGCGCGCTTCGAGATGCTTGAGCCGCTCGGGGCACGGACCGCCGCCATAAGCCCATTCCAGTAGCTCGACCGTGTGCACGATCGGCACGCTCAGTCCCGACAATTGGGTCATGCAGCCGATGTTTGCGGTCGCGACGCAATCGGGCTTGACGCTTTCTATCGCGCGAATCTTGCGCTCTTTCAGCTGCTTCGCCAGGTCCGGTTGAAGGATGTTGTACGTTCCCGACGAGCCGCAACAGAGGTGGCCGTCGGGGATTTCGAGAACCGTGAACCCGGCATGGGCCAAGAGCTGGCGCGGCTCTTCAACAACCTTCTGGCCATGCTCCATGGAGCAGGCCGAGTGGTAGGCGACGCGGATGTCGCTCCAGCCGATCGGCGCGTCCATCCTCTGCTGCGCGGCGAACTCGGCGATGTCCTTGGCCAGCGACGAGACGTACTTGGCCTTTTCGGCATAGGCGGGGTCGCCCGCGAAAAGGTGCGCATAATCCTTCACGGCGACGCCGCAGCCGGACGTGGTGACGACGATCGCGTCCAGCGGCCCTTTCTCGCGTTGCGCGTGCCAGGCGTCGATGTTTCGCTTCGCGAACGCCTTTGCGCCGGCCTCCTTCCCCATGTGGAGGCTGAGAGCCCCGCAACAGCCTTCGCCTTCCGAAAGAGTGACGTCGTAGCCGAGATGGTTGAGAAAGCCGATCGTGGAATTGTTGATCTGCGGATTTAGAACGCGCTGGACGCACCCCCGCAAGAGCACGACCCGGCCCCGCCTCGTCTTCTTCGTCTTTACCGTTTGGGGCAGCACATAGGTCTCGTGCCTGACCGGGATTTTCGGGGCGAGGTCCAGGATCGTGCTCAAGAGCTTCGAGCGCGAGCGGCTGAGCATCCTCCTGAAGGGCCGCGCCGCAAGCACGCCAAGAAGCGCAAGCCGGAACCGCTTCGGATAAGGCAGAATGTTGCGAAGCAGTTTCCGCCTCGACTTGTCGTGCGGCGCGCGCATGGAGGTCTTTTCGATGACCTGGCGCGCATAATCCGACAGGCGCCTGTAGTCTACGCCGCTTGGGCAGGCGGTCATGCAGGAGTAACAGGACAGGCAGCGATCCAGATGCGGCCGGACCTGTTTCGGCGCCGCCTTCCCCTCAAGCATCGCCTTGATGAGATAGATTTGCCCTCGCGGGCTTTCGCGTTCATCGCCCGAAAGCAGGTATGTCGGGCACGCAGGCAGGCATAAGCCGCAGTGAACGCAGCGCCTAAGAATGTCATCGGCCTCTTTCAGCCGGGGGTCCCGCAGCTGTTCGAGAGTGAAGCTTGTTTCCATGTCTGTCTCAGACTCCTGCGTACATGCGTCCCGGATTGAGGACGCCTGCGGGATCGAAGGCCTTCTTGAGCGCCCGCACCAGATTCATCTTCGTCAGCGGGAGGGGATGAAAAACCTCGATGCTGGACCGGACCGGGCGGGGCGCGCGCATGAGCATCGAATCCGCCTCGAACTCGGCGAGCACGCGGCGAACCTCAGTGACGCTTGCATCGGACGATGGGGGCAGTTCCAGCCAGAGCAGCCCTCCGGACCACTCATAGGCGGCGTTGACGGTGAAAAACGCCGACAGCGCGCGCACGATGAGCGGGGCAGCCGACGGCGCCACCGCGATACGCCACAGGGGACGCTCGAAATCGGCTGAGAGGAAGGCGAGCGAGCGGATTTCGGACCAGAAAGCCCGCGAGCGCTGATGATCGAGTTCGTATGCATCGCCAAAGGGCGCGAGTTTCCGCCGGATCTTCTCGACGCGATAGGCGAGACTTTGCGCGACGCCTTCGAGGCGCAGCGCCGTAACGGCCGTGTTCTCCGGCGCGATATCGGTGTCGCTCAGCCTCGCCGCGAGCGTTCTATGCAGATGGATCGTGCCGGAAATCTCGTAAGGCGTCCCCATGGCCGCGCTCATGACGCCGACGGCCGCTTCGTCCGCAAGGCCAAGGAAGATGACCGTTCGGCTTTCTGGCGCCCGGGGCAGCACCTTGAACGTGAGTTCGGTCAACACGGCAAGCGTTCCCCAGGAGCCGCACAATCCCTTGACCAGATCGACGCCCGTGACGTTTTTCATCACGCGCCCGCCCAACTTTATGGCGGCTCCCTCGCCGTTAATTGCGCGAACGCCGAGGAGATAATCGCGCGCGGCGCCCCGCAAGATACGGCGCGGACCCGATATGTTCAGGGCGGCGATCGAGCCGAGGCTCGCGGCGAGGGGATCGTCTCCATAGAGGCGGCTGAAGTCGGCGGGCTCGAAGGGAAGCTCCTGGTTCTTTCTCGCCAGCGCCGCTTCGATTTCGTGGAGCGGCGTTCCCGCCTTCGCGGAGATGACAAGTTCGCTGGGTTCGTAAAGGGTGATCCCGGAGAGCTTTGCGGTGGATACAACCGCCGCCGGGGTGAGCGGACGGCCCGCCTCCCGCTTCGAGCGGAATCCGCAAACTTCGAGCGGATATTTGCCGGCGTTGGCGCTCGCCACGAAGCCGGCAAGCTCAGCCTCATCGCTCGGCATGTAGATGTCAGCCATGGTTTTCGCTGGCCTCGGCCATGAAGCGGGTTTGAAGATCGAGCGGGAAGACTTTCCCGTAATTCAAAAGCCATTGCGGGTCGAAGGCCGCCTTGACGCGCGCCTGCTGAATAAGGTCTGCATCCGAATACTGGTAGCGCATGAGCTCCCGCTTTTCGATTCCGACGCCGTGCTCGCCCGTCAGGCACCCGCCGGCATCAACACATAGCTTGAGAATATCGGCGCCGCACTCTTCCGCAGCGGCTTTTTGGTATTCATCGTTGGCGTTGTAAAGGATGATGGGATGCAAATTGCCGTCGCCTGCGTGGAAGAAGTTGGCGATCCTCAGCTTGTGTTTCCGCCCAATCGCTTCGACCTCTTTCAACACCTCCGCCAGCTTGCCGAGCGGGATGACGCCATCCATGCAATAGTAGTCCGATATGCGCCCCATGGCGCCGAAGGCCGATTTGCGGCCCTTCCAAATGGCGGCCGCCTGCTCTTCGCTCTGGCTCACCCGCAGCGTGCCCCGTTCGAAGCGGCCCGCAATTTCCGTGACGCGCGCGATCTGGCCGGCGATTTCGCTCTCCGATCCCTCCACTTCCACGATAAGCATGGCTTCGGCGTCCATTGGATATCCGGCCTTCGCGAAATTCTCACAAACCTGGATAGAGGTCTTGTCCATGAATTCGATGGCCACGGGGATCAGCCCATCCGCAATGATCGCGGCGACGCAGGCCCCGGCGGCCTCGACAGATGGGAAGCCGATCAGCATCGGCCGTGCGCCTTCCGGCTGATGCAGGATGCGCACCGTCGCCTCGGTCACGATCCCGAATTGTCCCTCCGAGCCGATCGCCAGCCCAAGCAGATCGTAACCTTGGCCGTCGAGATAATCTCCCCCGAGTTCCACAATCTCGCCGTTCATCAGGACCATCTTGACCTTGAGGACGTTGTTCGCGGTGACGCCATATTTCAGGCAATGCGCGCCGCCGGCATTCATGGCGATATTGCCCCCGATTGTGCATGCAATCTGGCTCGATGGATCGGGCGCATAAAAAAAGCCGCCATGCGCTGCCGCTTTCGAGATGCCGAGATTCGTAATACCGGCTTCGACAGTGGCGGTCCGGTCGAGGAAGTTCACGTCGAGAATCCTGTTCATTCGTGACAGGCCGATCACGACCGCGTCGCTCGAAGGAAGAGCGCCGCCCGACACGGAAGTGCCCGCTCCGCGCGCCACCACCTTGACTTTGTTCTCGCTGCAAAACCTGAGAACACGGCTAACTTCCGCCGTTGTTCGCGGCAACGCTGCCGCCAGCGGCATCGACCGGTATGCCGTGAGAGCATCCGTTTCAAATACACGCAGGCCCGCTTCGTCGCCGATCACTGCGTTGGATCGAATCGCACGGGAGAGCCCGCTCAGAATTCTGCTCGCGCCGGCTGAGAACGAGGGGGTCGGGTTGTGCCATTTGTATCGACGTCATAAATTTTTACCTCTTTCGGCGGCCGGCTTCGTCTCTAGTGTTTGCATGCGAGCAACGCTGATTATATAGATACGGGAACATTATCTTCGTTGGATAGCTATCGAGAGCGCTTGACATGGGATCACGCTCGGCTCTTATAAGTAGAGTTGCGTATCTTGGACCCTTGAATTGTATACAATTTTGGCACAGTTAAGGAGGGGTTGTGACTTCGATTGCAGACCTTGAGATTTTTGCAAGGGTGGTCACCGCAGGCAGTATGTCTGCAGCAGGCCGCGAACTCGACCTTTCTCCAGCGGTTGTAAGCAAGCGTATCAGTCATCTCGAAACCAGGCTCGGGACACGGCTTTTTCACCGCACGACTCGGCAGCTTCAATTGACTGAGACAGGGCGAGGCTTCTATGAGCGCGTCGTGCACATCCTGGCGACAGTTCAGGAGGCGGAAGCATTCGTTTCATCCGGCCATGAGCGCGCCGGCGGAACGCTCAAAGTCACCGCGCCTACCGGCTTCAGCCGCATGCATATTGCCCCCTATCTCGGGAAGTTTCTAAAACAATATCCCGATCTCAGCATCGAGATTATAGCCACAGATCTTATCCTCGATATCGTTCGTGAGGGCATCGATGTGGCCATCAGACTCTCAGAGCTAGACGATTTAAGCCTGGTGGCCAAGAAGCTCGCGCCCTGCCGCCGCCTCTTTTGCGCGACGCCCGAATATCTGAAAGAGTATGGCTCGCCGAAGACGCTTGCCGAACTTTCGATGCACAAGATTCTCGTTGAGAACAACACGGCATGGCGCATCCAGGGACCCGACGGCGTCACGTCGCTCAAGCTTTCCGGCGAGATCAAGACCAACAGCGGCGATATCGTGCACCAGGCGCTTCTGGCCGGATGCGGAATATCGCTTTGCGGAACGTGGCAAGTCCGCGAGGAGCTTCTGTCGAAGAAGCTTGTGCACATTCTCCCGAACTATCGCGAAGCGCCGGGCGTCGCCGTCTATGCCGTCTATCCGGACAAGCAGTATGTGCCGGCCAGGCTTCGCGTGTTTGTCGATTTCCTCGCGTCCCTCTACGGCCCCAATCCCTACTGGGACGAAGGCCTGGACTTGAACGGAGCGGCGCGGCAAAAGAAGGCCTCATTGCAGACCGAGGAGCTGACGGCTGACGCTTGACCGGCGCGACGGCATTTAACGGCCAGGAGAAGGCAGGCATGGAAGCGACTCCCGATGCAGGCAGGGATCGGCATAATGTTCAGGTCGCCTTGTTCGTAACCTGCCTCATCGACGCGTTCCGGCCCTCCGCGGGGTTCGCAACCGTGAAGCTCCTGGAAGAGGCGGGATGCAGCGTCGATGTTCCGCCTTCGCAAACCTGCTGCGGACAGCCCGCGTACAATTCCGGCGACCGCGAGACGGCGAAAGAGATCGCCAAGCAGGTCATAGCGGCTTTCGAAACCTACACGTATGTCGTCGTGCCGTCCGGCTCCTGCGCGGGCATGCTCGCCAGGCACTATCCGGGACTTTTCGATGCGGAGACCGAGCCATCGTGGCATGCAAGGGCGATGGGCCTTGCGAGCCGAGTGAGGGAGCTGACGTCCTTCCTTGCCGACGATCTCGGCGTCGATTTTTCCGGTCGGGCATATCCCAGGCGCGTGACCTATCACGACTCGTGTTCCTGCATCCGCGAGATGGGCGTCGCGTCCCAGCCGCGGAAGCTTCTGCAAAGCCTCGATGGGCTCACGCTCGCCGAAATGAGCGATCGCGATGTCTGTTGCGGTTTCGGCGGCGCGTTTTCGATCAAGTATCCCGGCATCTCAAACGCCATCGTCACACAGAAGGTGGAGCGGGCCAAGGAGACCAAGGCGGAGGTGCTCACGGGAGCCGACCTCGGCTGCCTGATGAATATTGCGGGGAAGGCTGCGCGCGAAGGCTACGCGCTCGAAGTCCGCCACATCGCCGAGATTCTCGCGGGCGATCTCAGTGAGCCTGGGTTGTGCCAGCTAAAGTCAGAGACTTAGAGGATTCCAAGAATAACCGCGGTAAGAAAGCCGAACACAAGGAAGGTAGCGACCCTGCTGAGCTCGTATGGAATAGACATGGCTCCGCATCCTCTGACGTTTCTCCAATAGTCGTGTGTTTCATTAACAAGTGCAAATGTTTTCGGTTGTGCAACGCAGCAAAGACTGCCTGCGCCAAGAATTGCTTTCTGCTTTCTAGCGGCGTCATGGCGGACAATCCCAGCTCTGGCGATGCAATGAGAAGTTTCTTTCCGTTTGCCTATGTTTGGGCGATGCCCCATTTTTATTTTTCAACGGTCCTGCCGAAGAGGTTCAGCGATGCCTGCTCCATTCGAAGCTTTTGTCTTGACCAGGGCGGAAAGCGGCCAGAAAGCCGCCTGGACGCGTCTCTCCGAAGCCGATCTCATGGAGGGGGATGTCACCGTGAGGGTGACCCACTCCACGGTCAACTACAAGGATGGCCTGGCCGTCACGGGCAAGGCGCCGGTGGTGAGGCGATGGCCGATGGTGCCTGGCATCGACTTCGCCGGCGTTGTCGAGACCTCCGCTCACCCGGACTTCAAGCCCGGCGACGAGGCCGTGCTGAATGGCTGGGGCCTGGGCGAGACGCATCTCGGCGGCTATTCTCAATATGCGCGCGTCAAGGGCGATTGGCTCGTTCCGTTGCCGCAAGGGCTTACGCGCGCGGAGTCCATGGCGATTGGAACGGCTGGATATACGGCGATGCTGGCCGTCCTCGCCCTTGAAGCGCATGGCGTGACGCCGTCGCGCGGGCCCGTCGTCGTCACCGGGGCGGCCGGCGGCGTGGGCAGCGTGGCCCTCGCTCTGCTTTCGAAGCTTGGGTTTTCGGCGATCGCTTCGACGGGACGGCCGGAAGAGGAGCCTTATCTGCGCTCCCTCGGAGCTTCTGAACTGATCGCGCGGCAGGAACTGTCAGCGCCGGGCAAGCCGCTCGGCCGCGAGCGCTGGGCGGGCGGGATCGACGCCGCCGGCAGTTACACGCTGGCGAATGTGCTCGCCCAGACCCGGTATGGCGGCGCGGTTGCGGCTTGCGGGCTGGCGCAAGGCATGGACCTGCCAACGACCGTTGCGCCGTTCATCCTGCGCGGCGTGACTTTGGCTGGCATCGAGTCCGTCATGGCTCCCAAGGCGAAGCGCCTTGAGGCGTGGTCGCGGCTCGCGACGGACCTCGACCGAGGCAAGCTTGCCTCGATGACCCAAACGCATTCCTGGAAAGATGCCGAGCCCCTTGCCCATCAGATTATGGAGGGCAAGGTCCGCGGCCGCATTGTGCTTGAAGTTGAATAAGGATCAGGCCGGCGCGCTCGCGCCGGTCAGGCGCTTGCGCATGAACAACTCGTCCGAGGCGTCGGTGGAGAGCTTATCCAAAACCGCCACGGCTTCGAAGCCGAATTGCTCGTAGAAGACGCGGGCGCGTGTGTTGAAAGTGGAGACGCAGAGCCAAAGCTGGCGCGATTCCGCGCGGCGCGCCTCCGACTCCATCCATTGCAGAAGCCGAAGACCCAGTCTTTGCCCCTGAAACACGGGCAGGATAGCCAGAAGCTGCAAATAGGGCCCATGCAGGAACGGATCCTGAATGGTGATGACTCCGGCGAGCCCGCCGCCTGCCAGAACCTCGAAGCGCTTCATCGATGGCTGCTGGCTTTGCAGGGCTCGCGTCAGCCGGTCTGCCGGATATCCGATGACGGACCAGGGGCTTATGGCGGCCAGCTCCGAGCCAAGCCTCCCGGCGCTCCCGGCCGTCAACGGGCGCAGCGTGACCGCGCCGAGATCGTGGGTTGTGAGTGCGAAGGCGTTCATGGCCGGGACATTCTCTTTAGTTTTGCTGATGCTTGACTTCGGCTGCGGCCTCGTCAATGGCTAAACCGAACAATGCGATAGCGGCGCGCTCATTTCCATGGATGCGCCGGCGGCGCCGATGGAGGTCCAATCATGCAAATCTTCTACGCCACCCGCGACGGACAGTCGCGAAAGATCGCGCACCGGATCGCGGCTGGCCTTGCAGAGCGCGGGAGCGAAACCCGCCCCCAGGATTTGGCCGCCAGCCAGCCGTCACAGTCACGGCTTGAAGGCGCAGGGCTCGTGGTTCTCGTGGCCGCGATCCGCTATGGGAAGATTTTGCCGGAGGCGCTTGAGTTTCTCGCGGTCTACGAGAAACTTCAGAACCAGCCGAAGCTGGTGTTTCTGGTTGTCAATCTGACATCCAGAAAACCGGGCAAGGAAACGCCCGAAGGCAGCGCCTATATTCGCAAAGCGATCGCCAAGTACAAATTGGCTCCAGTTTTCGCCAGGGCCATTCCCGGCGTGCTTGACTACAAGCGCTACACCTGGCGGGACCGTCAGCTCATTCGCTTCATCATGTATTTGACCGGAGGGCCGACCGATCCAAGGACCTGTATCGAGTATACCCCTTGGGAGGTCGTGGACGATATCGCCGTCAGGATCGCCGCCATGGCTGAGTCCGGCGGCACGGTCAGCAGCGCCGACAGCGTTCCAGGCTGAGCAAGGTTTCCCGGCTCTCCCGACGCCTCGGCGCAATATCCCTGTTCCGAACTTGGCGGCGACCCATGCGCGCCGCCGCCGCTGAGAGCCTATCTCGATTTGAAGGACAACCACATTGGCCGAACCGATGCTGGTGTACGGCTTGACGAGGCCGCCGGGGCCGTCGCGTTTTTGATGGCTTGGGGAAGAACCGTCGCAAGCTTCGCCGCTATTTCATCCGGGGACAAGCCGGCTTGCGCGCCAAGCTGCTGCAACGTCCCATAACCCAAGGCGCGGAATATCTGAGAGCTCGAAATCGGGTGGCTTTCGCCCTTCCCTGCCCATGATTGGGCGGCCGGGCCAAGACCCTGCTTTTCGAACAGGCTGATCACGCCCCGCACACCGCCTTGCTGCTGGATAAAACCGTTCACGACGCTCGTTAATGCGGCGCAGCCATTGGCGCCGTTAAGACTATGTGAAGAACCCATGGTGACCCCCTGGTTTTGGATGAACAAGTAATAACGATCAAATTCTCAAGAATGTCTTGAGATTTGCTCTTGAGCTCTGCGCCGCCGCAAAAAACAAAGGCTACGTTGCACCGCGACAACGGCTTCGGCCAGAGCGTAACCGAGAACATCTCGCGCCCGCATTTAGCCGGGCGCCAAGCGGCTTCGTGTTCGATTGGAGATGACGGTCAAGGCGATCCGATCACTCTTCGAACGGCCTCCAGGGCGCGAGCAAGCCCGTTCTCCTGCGCCATTCGCGCGGCGATGTCCCTTGCGCGGCGTGCGTAGTCCGGCGCCCGCGTGAGTGCGGCAATGCGCTCGGCAAGCACATCCGCGCGCCAGTGTTTCACTGGCATAGGCTCCGGTCCGGCGCCATGCCTCGCCACCAGACTGCCGAAGAAGAACTGATCCATCATCAGCGGAGTGACCAGGGAGGGTAGTCCCGCAAGAAGCGCCGCGGCGGTCGTGCCTGCGCCTCCGTGGTGGAGGGCGCCGGCCATGAGCGGGAAAAGCTGGCGGTGCGGCGCGCCGTCGATGACATGGATGCACGAACCGGGCGACGGCAAGAATTCATCGCTCCATCCGCCCCACCCTCGCGCAATCACAGCCCGCTGGCCGGAGAGGCGCAGCGCCTCCAGCAAAACCGGCGCCTTGGTCTTGGAAAGCCCGAGCGGCATGCTTCCAAAGCCGGCGTAGATTGGAGGCGGCCCGGCATCGAGAAAAGCAGCAAGATCCGAAGGGATTTTCCAGTCCTCTTCGCCATCGAGAAAGAAGCTGCCCGCCATGATGGCGTGCTCCGGCCAATCGCGCGGGCGGGGTACGAGCGTTTCGCTGACTGCGAAGATCTGCGGGACGGCTTCGCCGTCAATTTTATGGATATCGTGAAAGCGGCCCAAGGGCTTCAGGCCGGGCATCGTGCTGCGCAAGGCGTTCAATGTGGGCCTGAACATGTTCCAAAGCATCAGGTCGAGAGCCCTGTGCGACAGGCGGTTGAGAACGCGGCCATAGCTGAAGCGCTTCTGGTAGGGCACGGCGAAGTCCCCCGTGGGGAAAGCGGGCGCCAGATGAACGGCGATCGCGGGGATCCTGCGCATTTCGGCGAGAAACGCCACGCTCATCATCACAGGCGAGTAGATGAAGAGGTCGGTCCCCAGGCTCGCCTCGGCGACGCTTTTGAAAAGCGCAAAGAACCGCTCCTCGAAGCCGGCTCGCGCAAGCGCGCGGAAAAACCTGTCATTCTCGATGGCTTCGGCGAAGGCGTAAACCGTGTCCCGCGCCGGTTCGCCCGCCGGGTGGTGCGCCACGGCATGCGAAGCGATCCAGCCGGCGAAGTCCGGAGGCGCCGAGAGCAGCACATCGTAGCCAGCCATCTTGAGCGCCTTGCTCAGCGCGAGGAAAGGTTCGACGTCGCCGCGCGAGCCGGAAGTCGCCACAAAAACACGCTTCGCCATCGTTCCCTCGAATGACCGTGGATCTCCGCGCAGGCCCTATTCGGGCGGCTTGGCTCCGGTTACGATTCCGGCGGGCGCGGGCGCTTGCGCCTTCACAGGCTTCTCCACCGGAAAAAGCTTGTCGTACCGGGCATTGTCGCCTGGCTTCAGCTCGTAGCAGCTGTCGACGATGATGGGTTCGCCCTTTGGCAAGCATCTCGCCGACGGTTGCGAACTCGAAGCCGCGTTTGCGGAGATCTTCGATCAGGAGAGGCAAGGCTTCGGCCGTGTGCCAACCCCGGCCGTTGGCGTGCATGACGATGATCGAGCCGGGCTTGGCGCTCGCGGCGACGCCCTTGCGAATCGCTTCCGCGCTCTGGGCGCGTGCAGGATCGCCGGAAGGCACATCCCATTGAATGGCGAGCAGGCCAACGTCGTTGACAGCTTTCAGGCTTTCGGCGCTGCATGTCCCGAACGGAAAGCGGAACAAGGTGAGGCGCGCGGAGGCGCCTCATGTCCGAAGAAACCGGCTTATAGCACTCCTTGGCGCGGACGCTCTGCCGCGTGCTGTCGTCCGCCTTGAGATCGAGCGCCAGATCGGCTTTCACGTCGTCTTCTTGCAGGAGCCTGAAATTGCGATGCGTCCAGCTATGGGCGCCCACTTGGAACAGGGGATCGGCCAGAAGCTGTTCGGCGCGCTCGCGATGATCGAGGAGCCATTTGCCGCTCGGAAAGAAGGTCGCTTTCACGTTGGCCCGCCGAAGCGCATCCACGATCTCCGCATCGTAGCCCGAGATTTCATCCGGATTTTCGCAGAGATCGAAAGTCAGGGCGACGAGCTTCTCTCCCTGGGGCAACTTAACGCCGCGTATCGATCCGCGCATGCTCTCCGGAAGGGAGGGAAGGATGACGGCCTCGCCCTTCGGCTCGATCGAAGGATCGTAGGGAACGTGGCGAATCTCCTTTTCTTCGGGCCGTCCGGCCAATTCCTCAAGGGACCAGCATCCTGTCTGATTTTCGGCCGCACTTGTGCACGCGCTTCCGCTAAGAAAAGCGAAAGTGCATAAACCTGCGAATGCCAGACGCCGAAGGCGGCGCATCGCTTCTACTTTCTCCATCCGTTCACAGATTCCCTTAGAATCGCAGTAGATTTTCGTTGCGCTAGACCCGCGTTGCTCTCAAACTTAAGGCTGCGTCAATTTGATCTGGCGCGTCTTTCAGAGGTGAGAGAAATATGGCGAAGAAACCTGAAGCCAAGCCGAAGGAAGCCCCTAAACCAAAAGAGAAATCCGGCGAAAAGCCAGGGGCCAAGAAAGGCAAGAAGTAAGGCTCGCATATGGAACAAGGAGGAAGACATATTCTTCCCCTTTTTCCTGCTGCTCCTGTAAGCATGGCTGGCACGTCACCGCTTCAAGCGAGAATGAGGTTATTTATGCGGCATGCTTTCGGGGCTTTGGTTTTGGCGCCTCTTGCGCTCTGGTCCGCTGCCGCTTCCGGCATTACGCTGACGAACCGGGACGCCTCCGACCAAGCGCTTATCATAATCGAGGGCGACAGGCAAAGCGAGCGGACCATCAAGGCGGGCGAAAAACTGGAGCTTTGTGAAAAAAGCTGCGTTATTCGTCTGCCGGATGGTGAAGATTACGAGTTCGACGGCCCGGAGACCGTTTCTCTCGAGGAGGGGCTGCTCTTCCTCGACAATCCCGAAGAGCAGAGCAAGGGGCAATAGCACGCTTCTCGTGGAGCGAGTTCGACATTCGAGGCCCGCTTGGCCGGCGAGTTTGCTCTCGCATGTCAAATTAAAAAGCTACGCTCGCACGCCATCGGACACAAGCGCACTGAACTCCTTGCAAGGAGTGTAGCAATCGCGAGACATAAGCCACACGAGAATCAGTCCTTTTCATTCCGCCATTTGCTCTCAAGCGTGCAGCGGGCGGATGCAAATGCCGGAGTTGGACTACTAGAGTCTATCCGCTTTTGATGGAATCAAAAGCGGGCTCTAAGTTTTTGTTTTATCGTGCGTCTTATCGGAAAACCGCTTCGCGCTTTTCCGGACGCACTCTAATTCCTGTAGTCCTGGACTCTCGTCGCTCTCAAGCCCGGCAGGCCGTGCCGCTCGATAAGGCGCTGCCAGCTCAGAAATTCGTCAATCGTCAGCTTGTAGCGTTTGCAGGCGTCGTCGAGGCTCAAAAGCCCCCCGCGCACGGCCGCCACAACCTCCGCTTTCCGGCGGATGACCCAGCGTTTTGTGTTTGGAGGAGGAAGGTCGGCTATCGTTAATGGGCTGCCATCGGGGCCGAGGACGTAACGCAGACGGGGACGGAACAATTCGGTCATAGTACTCTCACACACGATCAAGACCTGGGATGCACTTTATTCCTCGTCGCTTAAAACGTGCTTAATCCCACCGTTATAAAAAATGCGCCCGAATTTCTACTTTTGATTGCTTTATATTTTCATGCTCGCATGAGATGTATCTTATCGATTTCTATGCTTGGCCGTGCCATATGAGAACGGCTCAAATTGCCGGAGTAAGCGTCCTCTCATGTCGAGACCGAACGATACGGCGGACAATTCGCTTCGTCCTGCGGACGAACCCTGCCTCGATCCCCCCTCTCTCGCATTGGAGGGGCCTGCGAACGCCCACCGGATCGTTGTCGCGATGTCCGGAGGCGTCGATTCGTCGCTGACAGCGGCCCTGATCGCGCGGGCGGGCTACGAGACGATCGGCATCACGCTGCAGCTCTACGATCATGGCGCCGCCACGGCGCGAAAGGGAGCCTGCTGCGCCGGGCTCGACATCGCCGATGCGCGCCGCGTGGCGGCTGGTCTCGGCATTCCGCATTATGTGCTGGATTACGAGGATCGTTTCCGCCAGTCGGTCATCGACGATTTCGTCGCGAGCTACATGTCGGGCGAAACCCCCGTGCCGTGCATTCGTTGCAACCAGACAGTGAAGTTCTCCGATCTGTTAACGGCGGCGCGGGAGCTTGGCGCGTCGGCCCTGGCCACCGGCCACTATGTGCAAAGCCGTTTGGGGCGCGATGGCTGGGAGTTGCTGCAAGCGGCCGACGCGGAGCGCGATCAAAGCTATTTTCTTTTTGCGACCACCCGCGAGCAGCTCGGTTTCTTGCGCTTCCCGCTCGGCGCCATAAAGAAGAGCGAAACGCGCGCATTGGCCGCACGCCTGGGCTTGCCCGTCGCTTCAAAGCCCGATAGTCAGGACATATGCTTCGCGCCATCCGGCGATTACGCCTCGGTCATCCGCAAGCTCAAGCCGGAAAGCGATGAACCTGGCGAGATCGTTCACGTTGACGGCCGGGTTCTGGGGACTCACCGCGGGATCATTCATTTCACGGTTGGGCAGCGCAAGGGACTGGGCATCGCAACGGGAGAGCCGCTGTTCGTGCTACGCATCGAGACCTCTTCGCGGCGCGTGATCGTCGGGCCTCGCAGCATGCTGCGCGCGTCGGCGCTTCGGCTGCGCGAAGTCAATTGGATCGGCGGGGGAACGCTGGAAGACGCTCTCGCGGAGCGCCGGCCGATTCATGTCAAAGTGCGCTCGACACAGGCCGTCCGGCCCGCACAGCTTTTCGAGCCAGGATGGCGCCGTTTGCGTGGCGCTGCCGGGCGGCGAGTATGGCGTGGCCGCTGGCCAGGCTTGCGTCTTTTACGAAAACGAAGGCGGTCCGGCGCGGGTGCTGGGCGGCGGCTTCATTGATGGGATGACGGCTTAGAATGGAACAGAAACTGCAACATCCATCCCTTGACGAGAACGCTGTCCGCGACGCGTACCGGTGGTGGGCCCCTATTTACGATTACAGCTTCGGCCTTGTCGCCGGCCCGGGCCGCCGGCTCGCGGTCCAAAAGTTGAATCAAGCGCAAGGGCATGTGCTCGAGGTTGGCGTCGGCACCGGACTTTCCCTGCCCGGCTACAAGGCGGATCTCGACGTCACCGGCATCGATCTTTCTCCTGAAATGCTGGATAAAGCTCACGAACGCGTAGAGAAGCTCGGCCTTGCCCGCAAGACGCTGCTCGTGATGGATGCAGGCCGTCTCGCATTTGCGGATGAAAGCTTCGATGCCGCGGCTGTCATGTATGTGATGACGGTCGTGCCCGATCCTCGGGCGGTCATGGCGGAGATGTGGCGCGTGCTGCGTCCCGGCGGGGCGGCGATCGTGGTCAATCATTTCAGCCGCGAGCGCGGGTTGCGCGCGGCGGCGGAGCAAGGCCTGGCGCGGTTTTCGCGGCGGCTTGGGCTGGCATCCGGTTTTTCCTCTGAAGACAGTCACGGGAGCGCCGGGCTTCCGTCTCGTCGAGGCGGTCGACCTTCCGCCGCTCGGTCTTTTTACCCTTCTGCGCCTCGAGAAAGTGGTATAAGGCTGTTTCACAGGCTTGCTTGACGGCATGGCAGGACCTTCTTATACCTTTAGGCGCGAGATGTTGGCCTGCGTCCTTGACGGAAATTGGCGGAGTAGCTCAGCTGGTTAGAGCAGCGGAATCATAATCCGCGTGTCGGGGGTTCGAGTCCCTCCTCCGCTACCAATAATTTCAACGAGTTAGCCCAAAAATTGTCAGTGTCATATCGCTGAAATACTCACCGGGTACTCACCACTGGTATTCGATTGCCCATTAGTCGCCGTTATCGGGCTTCACGACACATGCTCGACCGAGCAGCCTTAAACGGCGGAAAACAACCGCAAGTACCGGAACCAGCGCAATCGCTCCGTTGCTTTATGGGCGTTTTCTCACGAAGGCCGGCTGGCCCGTGAACATCGTCTTGAAGAGACTGCCATTAGAGAACCGTGGCGGCGGGAGAGCGCTGCGGGGCGTGTTCAATTGGAACAAGTCAGGCTTTCGCTTGTTTTCCCCGCGTTGACGCAGGTGCAGCACCGCCAACTAAGAGCGCGGCTAACCCTGGCTCAGCGCTTCTTTTGCCGCCATGAAAATTCGCGAAATCGGGAGCGGCAGCCCTGCGGGGCGGAGTAACTTAATGGCTGAGATGAGATCGACGATCGCGTGTCCGGCCTGCGGGCATAGGCACAGCGAGATTATGCACGAGGACGCAGTCCAATGCTTTTATAAGTGTGGAGGGTGCGGCCTAGTGATGAAGCCGAAAAGGGGTGCGTGCTGCGTTTTCTGTTCGTATGGCGATGTGAAGTGCCCCACTTCCCAAATGAATGCCCGGCCAGCGCATCCCTTGGGACAGCCACGCAAATCTGCTTAGTTTCGCCACTTTTTGTGCCTGCGGTGTTGCAAGACGAAACAAAAAGGCTCGGCGCCTGGCAGTAGATCTTTCACATTAAATGCGACAGAAAGAACGCTCTGTGCACCCCAGAGTAGGCTCATTAGACGCGCGACGCGCAAGAATTGGAACATTCGGGCGTTTCCGGGCGATGCGCGAAGCCGTAGTGCCGCTGGATGTGAATGCGACGATTGCAGGCGTCTGGATCGCCCTGGCCAGATCGGCTGCGAGCGCGTGCAACCATCTCAACTTGCGATTTTTGCGAGCCGCTGCCTAAAGCAGTTGCCCATGTGTTCTGGCCAGTTCGCGTGGAACAACTTACCACCGACAGCCGATCCGCTTTGTTCTACGATCGGTAGCGTAACGCTGAGAGCATGTTTGTGCAATCTGAGCGGAGTTCAGAAAGCAATGGTCCGCTTCTTAAGCTATTGCAATAAATTATAAAATTTGCCATTGGCAGCCCCTGATCAAAAACAGTCAACTCTGATGATTTGATCCGAGAGCACACAGTTCTCCTGAGAGCTGAAGTGCGACGGGTCAACATTCTGGCAAGCGCATCCCAATCGGCCGTTCACGGTGCAATCGTGCTTCCATCCCATGCGAGAAGCTGACCGCTCTGCGTCGCGTCGAGACTGTCGATGCTGCCCTCGCTCGCGGCCATAGGCAATTCACCCCATCGGGAGGTTTCGGCCCCCAGGTTCCGCCGCATGTTAAACTATCGACAGGAGGATGATGCCGGTGAACCCGTTGTGGATGAAAGGCGTATCAACCTGATAGTCGGAGTAAGCTGGAGGCTTTCCATGATCGAGGCAGGAGAAGCCGCAGGAGCTTCGCGCGGCTGGGCGCGCGAGGCGATCGAATATTTCCTGTGGGCCTTTACGCCGCTTCGACCGATGACTGCGAGGGATATTTACGAGTTGGTGTCGACCAACGCCTTCACCACGCGCGGGCTCTATCTAAACGTCGGCTATTGGAAGAATGCGCGCACGATCGACGAAGCGTGTCAGGCTTTAGCGGAACTCGTCGGCAGCACGGCGGCGATGGGCCCCGGCGACGACATCGTCGACGTCGGTTTTGGCTTTGCGGCGCAGGACGTATTCTGGATGGAGCACTTTGCCCCGCGCCGAATTACCGGACTGAACGTGACGCCCTTGCAAGTGCGCACCGCGCGAGAGCGCGTTCGCGCGCTTGGCATGGCGGATCGTATTGACCTGCGCGAGGGCTCAGCCACCGCGATGCAGCTGCCGAGTGCTTCATGCGATGTCGTGACCGCCGTCGAGTGCGCCTTCCATTTCAACACCCGCGAGCTTTTCCTCGCCGAGGCATTCCGCGTGCTTCGCCCAGGTGGACGCCTTGTGCTGGCTGACGTCATCCGCAATTCGCCGGAGGCGCAACCGCTGCGCCGCATGGCGCAAGACTTCGTTTGGCGCACCTTCGCGAAGAAATTCGCGGTCCCGGCCGAAAACGCCGACCGTCGCGACGCCTATGCCAAAAAGCTCGAAGCCGCAGGATTCGCAGAGGTGCGCGTCGAGTTGATTCGCAATCACGTGTTTCCCGGCTGGCATCGCTCGCTGTCGCAAGATAGAGCTTTGCTCCGGCGGCTCCACCCTGTCGGGCGGCTTCCCTATCGCCTTCTGCTCCGCTTGGACGCGAACACGGTCTATAGCGCGTTCGACTATGTGTTAGCCTCCGCCCGCAAGCCCTCCTGATCGCAATGCCGGACCGCGGTCCAAGTGATCCTTTTGAACACACGATACTTTGAATGGGCGACCGCCGATCTCGTGGGCGCGCAAGGCATGCGCCGATGCCGATAGACGGGGCGCAGACCGGCCACGCGCCGGATTTCTTGCCGGCCGGGACAGTCCCGCCATTCCGGGAACGGCCGCCCTGGTTTGGGGCCGACCTCCAGACTTTGCGCAATGTCGTGCGCGGCGGCCCGCCGGACCTGCCGGGCGGTGAGCGGCTGTCGCTGCCGGTACCCGAAGGCGACCGGCTTGCGGCTCGGTTCGACCGGCCGGCCGGCTGTATCGCCAAGCCGCTGGTTGTGCTGGTGCATGGCCTCTCCGGCTCGGAGGCGAGCCCGTATGCGGTGTCGACGGCGCGGCATCTTGTCGGCCTGGGCTGGCCGGTCTTGCGCATAAACCTGCGCGGCGCCGGCCCGTCGCGCCCGACCGCTGCAGGGCATTACCATGCGGGGCGCACCGGGGATCTGGCGGAGGCCCTGCGCGGCCTGCCGGCGGATCTCGCACGGCACGGGATCATCCTGCTCGGATATTCGCTGGGCGGCAATCTCGTGCTGAAATTCATGGGCGAAGGCGGCCATGGGCTCCCGGTGTTGGCCGGCATCGCGGTGTCCGCCCCGATCGATCTGGCGGCGGCCTCCGCCCGGATGATCGCCCGCCGCAACTTCGTCTATCAGCGCTACATGCTCAATGCGATGAAACGCGAGGCGCTGGCGCCGGGCGCCGCAGTCAGCGCCGCCGAGCGAGCCGCCGTCGCCGCTGTCCGGACCGTCTATGAATTCGACGATCGCTTCATCGCGCCGCGCTTCGGCTACCGGGGCGCCCGCGACTATTACGAAAGCAATGCCGCCAAGCATTTCATCACCCGCATCGCGCGGCCGACGCTGATCCTTCACGCGCTGGATGACCCATGGATTCCGGCAGACTGCTACACCGCAATTGACTGGTCGCGCCTGCCGATGATCGAGGCGGTGCTGACCTCGGGCGGTGGCCATCTGGGCTTCCACGGCCAAGGCAGCCGAATACCTTGGCACGACCGCGTGACGGCTTGGTGGCTCTCGCGAAGGCTGAAGTCGACCCAGTGACCCGTCTTCTAAAAAACTGCCGAGCCTCCTTCGGACTCCAGGCATTTCATGCCAATTTCGGCAAGGCAGCTTATCCGAGCAACTCATGACCGGCCTCGGTCAGGACCAACCGTTTTCCGATCTGATCGAAGGTGAGCCTTTCGAGACCTTACGCTCGTGCATCCGCCCATACCCAACCGCTGGGCCGGGTTTATTCATCAGTGCAGCTTAACTGTCGGCTCGGAAGGCTTAGAAAGAATCCGGGCGAGACTTCGAAGCCACGCACGCCCCGATCCGTATAGTGCGACCTCGTGCATCAAATGCAGCGAGCGGTAGATGATCCGCGCGAAATAGCCTTCGACGAAAAGGTTGCGGCCCACGAGGAAGCCCATCAGACTGCCGAAGGTGGAATATTTGCCGAAAGATACAAGGGCGCCAAAGTCCTTATACCGGAAGGGCCTCAAGGGTTCGTCCTTCAGATGGCGGCGGATCTGCCTGGCGAGATGGGAGGCTTCCTGATGTGCGGCCTGGGCGCGCGGCGGCACTAGGCTGGAAAATCCGGGGCGCGGACAGGCCGCGCAGTCGCCGATGGCGAAGATATTGGGGTCGAACGTGGTTTGGAGCGTCTGATTTACGACCAGTTGGTTGATCTTATTGGTTTCCAGACTATCGAGGTTCTTGAGGAAATCTGGCGCCTTAACGCCCGCCGACCACACAACAAGTTCCGCGGGTATAAACTTGCCGGTCGCCAGGCGAACTCCATGAGCTGAGACCTCGCTAACCCTCTCGCCCGTGTGCACATCCACCCCGATCTTTTTGAGAAGCTGGTGCGCGGCATCTGACACGGCTTCTGGAAGCGCGGGAAGAATGCGGGGCGCGGCTTCTATCAGTGTGATCTTGATATCACGGTCAGGGTCAATGCGGTTCAGTCCGTGAGCGACAACTTCGCGTGCGGTGCGATGAAGCTCTGCGGCAAGTTCTGTCCCGGTGGCTCCCGCCCCGATAATCGCGACGTGCAACTGGCCGGGCCGTATGGGATGCGTTTGAGTCTGGGCGCGGATACAGGCATTCACAAGGCGCCGGTTGAAGCGGACAGCATGCTCGGCCGTTTCCAGGCTGATTGCATACTGAGCAACCCCTTTTGTCCCGAAATCGTTGGTGACGCTGCCGACGGCCATGACCAGGGTGTCGTAACGCACCGTTCGAACCGGCGTAATTTCACGCCCCTCTTCGTCGTAGGTGGCGGCGAGCCGGATTTCCTTTGCGGCGCGGTTGAGGCCGACCATTTCGCCGAACTGATAATCGAAGTGGCGCCAATGCGCTTGGGCAAGATAGTTCAGTTCTTCCTCGCTCGGGTCCAGGCTTCCCGCAGCAACGGCGTGAAGAAGCGGTTTCCAAAGATGCGTGCGGGATTTTTCGACCAGCGTAATGCGAGCGAGTTTGCGCTTGCCTAGCGTCTTCCCGAGCCTCGTCGCAAGTTCAAGGCCTCCTGCGCCGCCGCCAACGATCACAATATCATGGAGGGCTTGCTTGCTCCTCGCCGCGCATTCATACGACGCCATGAGTTCCGGCTGCTTTGCATCGAGGGCCGGAACTCGAATAAGGGACACTTCATCTCGAAAGGCAATGTTCGTTTGTGGTGGCATGACTTTCCACTCAGCTAAAAGCGCAAACACTTTTTTCTCGTTACGCCGAAAAACGAAATCAGCAAGTGGACTTGCTCAGACCTCGAAGTTAACCATGTCTCTGCGACCATATCTTTGCTGGTCTGAGTCAGTCACCGTGAAGGCGGCGCAGGGCGCTAAGGAGTTCAGATTCTCGCTCGCCGAAGCCCGGAAAGATGGCCCAGTGGTCCTTTACCTCATCGCGGCCATGCCTCCGCAGTCCCGCTTTACGCGCTATAAATTCCCGAAGGCCGCAGAGGTCTGAGTTACCACACCTCTGCGGCCTTATGGATATGCACTTCACTTTTTCAGCCTAAGCGACAGAGTCTCCGGCGTGTTAGGCGGCGAATGCGTATGGCGCCAACGGAGCAAGCATTATGACCGTGGCCAAAGCGAAAGCAGTCCATTCCCTGAGAGTAAATACACCAAACTTTGCCATCTGGCATCTCCTGTCTGAAGTTCAACTAACCTCATTACGATGCACTCGCTGGCGCAGATGGCTTCTGCTGTGTCACATATGATTGAGTTCAACGTGATTGAGCTTGAGCTACTCGGCGCTCAGAGCGATTTCAGATAGCGTGTTACTTTGCAGATATTTTCTATCGTCCTGGAATTACACACATAACGGAGCCATCCGCCCCAAGACCTGCTTGGGCTCTTGCAAGAATGCCGGGAAAATAATGCGGAGAGCGGCGTGACCGGGATGCTGATCGGGACGGAGCCGTCGTTCTGGCGCTTGGGATCGTCTACTGGCTCATGGACCGTAAAATGTTTTGGGGCGAGGAGAGTAGGAATAGACCGCCATCGCCTAATGCCCTGTCCGGAGGATCTCGAATTGCGGCACGGGAGCGACAGCGGTGAGATAGGTCACGCCTTCCGAGCTGTCCGCCTTAAAGCCTCTATAGTCATTCGAGCCGATGTCGTGGAGGTCACCGCGCTCGAAATGAGCGCCATCGTAGTCATAGGCGCCCCAAAGCACCACGACGAGCTGCCCACCATGTCTTTCGGGGGGGAGAAAGGCGCCTTGGCCGATATTGATGATGTGCGCCGAAGCTTTTGCACCGGCGATCTTGGCAAGATCGAAGCGCCGAAGGTCATGCGACACAGACTTCCACGGAATGGTCTCCCTTCGGAGGCCCGTCACATGCGCAAGAGGCGCGGGCATGATGACTTCATTTCCCGCATCGGGTGCTGAAAGTATTATCTCATCGCGCGATTGAAGTTGATGTGAAAAGCGCTCCATCGTGCGCTGATAGAAATCGGCATCGTCATCACAGGGCGGCAAGCCCTCAAGCAAAAGGCCGCCAATATCCTCCATGACCCGCACGCGGCGGCGGCATTGACTACAAAATTGTAGATGGCAGCCGAGAACCAGCGAAAACGCAGGGTCGAGCGTGCCGGAGGCGAAGCTCATCAGCGTTTCGTCATGCGGATGGTGGGGGAGCCTTGTCATATCTCCTCCCCCAGGGTTTCCCTTATTTTTTCATAGGCAAGCCGCATGCGCGATTTCACCGTCCCTAGCGGTGCCCCGATCACCCCCGCAATCTCGTTATGCGAAAGCCCCTCGATGTAAGAGAGATGCACAACTTCGTATTGCTCGGCCGGAAGCATTTCAATAGCGCCCCTTATACGTTCACGCTGCTGCTCCCGGTTCAATGATTCGTCTGGCAAATCTTCTTCGCTTGGGACGCTTTCGATCTCCTCAGGCAAATCCTGATATGCAGCATTCCGCCGGAGCCGGTCGATCCGCAGATTTCGGGCAATGGTGTATATCCAGGTCGCAATGCTACCCTTCTGCGCGACGAAAAGATGCGCTTTCCGCCAAACGGCGAAGAGCGTTTCCTGTGCAATATCTTCAGCGGCAGCCGAATTCTGCTCCCTGCCGCATCATCATGGATTTAATGCGAGGCCCGTAGAGCCGGAAGAGATCCTGGAAAGCCAGCGGGTCGCGATCCCGAGCTATCCTCTGGAGAAGATCGTCCATACACAAATTCATGCCAAAAACGCCGGCACAAGACAAATGCTTTCGGCCAAATACGATGCCGGCGTTTGCGCTGATGGCCTCGTGCGAGCAGCCGTTCCGGCGCTTCCAGCTATTCCGAGAGTGGGCGACGGGAGGCTTGCGGTCAGAGCACGCGTTTCATTAGCTCTCGCAAATAAGGATGCCCGCCGCCTTGACCGGTGCGGCATTGACCGGAATTACGATCGCCGTTGACGCTTCGCGAGACTTGCATGCGCATCGTCGAGGCATCGGGCCTCCCTCATAGATTGAAATGCCATGATCGGCGCCGGAACGGTCCAGATGGTCTAAATCTTGTCGCAGCGGCGACCATTATGAGGCCACCGGAATTCTTCAAATAGAATATAACGGATAATTGAATGCCGATCGCTCTGATCCATCCTTGGAATATATTCGTTACAAAGGAAACATAATCTCAAAACGGAGCACAGAATGTGTGCTTGAGGATTTTATAGCCCTTTGAGGCATGGACGTTAGCTGCCACATATATTGATTTCGTACGCAGGCAACATTCAATAATTTACAAAAAGTTATTAATTACATCGGAGATAGCTTAGACTAAAGGAACGACGATGATTTAGATCACATACATCAGCCATGCGACGGAGCCGATGTCGGCAGAACAACTGATCGCGCTTTTGCAGCAATGCTTGAAAAATAATGTCAATAATAGCGTGACCGGTATGTTGCTCTATGGCAACGAGACCTTCTTGCAAGCGCTCGAGGGCGACGAGAAGGCTGTCGACGACCTTGTGGAGAAGATTAAGAAGGATCCGCGCCATACCAACATCCAGTTCCTGCACCGGAGGACCATCGAGCGCCGTCAATACTCCGAGTGGAGCATGGGGTTCAAGCGGGTCTCAGATAGCGAGCTGCAACAGATCGAAGGCTTGAGGAATTTCGGTGAGAAGGACTTTAACTTCGAATATCTTCTTCAGCACGACAACGTTGTCGAAGTTCTCATGGACCATTACCGCAAGCCCTACTGGGATCCATTGGTGCGAGAGCTCGATGCAAAGGAAAAAGTCGTAGAACACCTGAAGAAGGCGCTCACCCATACGAGAGGCTGTGTCGAAGTCGCGAGTTTAATGCTCGAAAGCGTTGTTGATGCAGGTAGGAAAGGCAGTTTGAATGAAGCGCATTTACGCCTTTGCGAGTCAGCTCTGAACTCCCTGAGGCAGGCCTAAAGCGTAATGCGAAGTTACGCTCGCGTTGGATAGAAGAAAGGCCGCCGTCCCGGCTGAGATAAATTGCTTCACGGAGCGAT